>NZ_JPMI01000271.1 GCF_000733295.1 Archangium violaceum Cb vi76
CGGGGGGACTGTCTCCCAGGGCTCCGCCACCTGCGGCGGCCAGGCCGTGCCCCCGGGCTGGCCCGACTTCTCCTCCAGCGGCGAAGCGCTGCTGGCGCCCTTCCTCACGAGCACCTCGCCCGCTGAGTACGTCGCCCTGCAACAGCGCGTGGACATGCCCCGGGTGGTGGAGGCCCTGGACGACTGGAGCGCGGTGCGACTGGGAGCCCTGGGGCCGGTGCGCCCGGGGCCACGGGAGCTCCAGCGCCCAGGCGCGGTGCGGAGAAGGGCTCCGGGCAGGTGGCCCGCGTGGTGGATGACGCCGCACGTGCCACCCTGGAAACCGGTGCCATGGAGCGCTCCGGGAGCCTGGCCTCGCTGGTGGACGAGGGGGCAGGCCTTACCCGGGAGGTGGTGGAGGCCCGGCTGGCGCTGATGGAGTGGGAGGCCTCGGGCCCGCGTCTGTCCCGGGAACTGGCGGCGCTGGAGCGCCAACGTCCCTCGCCCGACGCTCCGCCGCCTGGAGCCGAGGGCAACCCGCGTTGGGGCGAGTACGTCGCCTACTACGAGAGGCGTGTCCAAGAGATCCAGCAGGGCAAGGCCACCCAGGGGCCCCTGCGCTGGGCGCACTACGAGCAGATGTGGGGATGGTTCACCCGGGGGCTGGCCTTCGAGCGTCTCATGGTGGAGTTGCTGGAGGCCGACGCCGCGCTGCCTCGGGCCCAGCGCCGCTTCCTCGGTGCCTTCATCCAGCCTCGTATCCTGCGGTCCGTGGGAGTCTGGAAGCCGGAGAGCGGCCTGCGCTATGCGGATGTGCTCGTCATCGAGGAGGGAAGCCCCGCCGGAGCCCCTCCTCGCGTCGAGACGTTCAGCTTCAAGAGCCGCGACCTCTCGGGGCTGGAGCCAGACGTCTTGAAGACGCAGATGATTGAGGACGCGAGGGAAGCCCAGCGGAAGTACGGCGGGACGCTGGACATCCGCCGGGACTCCCTCCAGCCTCTTCTGGGCTGGGACAGCAGGGTTCCCGTCCAGCGGGTCCGCCTCATCTACGAGGGGGGCAAACTCAAGCCCCATGATTCAGCGAAGTTGAAGGCAGCCATGCGAGATGCAGAGGGCAAGGTTCAGGGCGTGGAGGTACTGTTCCAATGAAGCGGTTGAGCGTGCGCGATTCGAAGCCGCAGGACAGCCTCTGGCTCTCCTTCGAAGGTGTTTTTGAGCCACGGACGGCATGGGAGAGCGAGCTGGAGCCCTTCTTCCAAGCGCTCGAGGAATACGCCGACGGTTGGATGCCGGATGTCGCGGAAGGCAAGCGGCGGCGCAAATACGGCCGCGCCGCCATTTGGAAAGCCCTGGAAGAAAAGCGCGACGAAAACAGCACCTCCATCGTGCTCCGGCGAACGGAGTGGCCCTCGCTGTACCTGTGGCCCAGGCTGGAGCTTCCGCCGCTTCCTCCCCAATTGCGCATCATGCTCGAGGTAAAACCGCTCTCCTTCTTCGAGGAAGCGGAGCGTTGCCGCAATCTCGTGGAGATGGTTCGTGCCTGGGCCAGTCGCTACCTTGTCTCCCATGCAGTCGCCCACAGCAACGACGACGTAGCCTTGACGGGCTTTCCTGACTTTGGTCGCGACAAGGAGACCTGGTACAGGGACGGTTTCGACAAGGTATACGAGGTGTTCTGGCTCAACGTCTTCGGCCCCAGGCTGGTGGAAACGGTGGGCCGCGAGCGTATGCTGTCCACGCCGGCGTGGCGGGTGGAGGAGCTGCCCAATGGCTGTGTCCTGCTGGTGACGTGGCCCACCGTCACGGACTTCGCCAGCGACGAGGCGCGCCTGGCACAAGCCCGCGCCCATGCCCACCTTCGCCCGGACTTGAGCTTTGATACGGTGTTGCGCACCCTACGCGAGCGCAGCGCTACACTGGCGCCTGTGGAGCCCCGCTTCCAGCCGGACGTGGCGCCGCTCCTCTCGCGCGTGGTGGACTACACCGCCAGCCACGAGCGCCAGCGAAAGATCGCCGAATTCAATGCCTGGCAGCCGCCCGAGCCCGAGGAGTGGCGCCCAGCCTCCACCGCTCTTGTCCCGGACGTGGACAGCCTCGAGCGCGCCCTGGAGCACTACGGCCATCTCGCCGAGCACCTCGTGGCTCTGTTGCACAAGCAGGTGCCCTCCGTGTTCGACGAAACGCCCGAATCCCTCACGGACGTGGACTTCTACTTCTGGCGTGAGGACTTCCCGAAGAGCCGCCTGCGGGAGAACATCGATGCGCACGCGGTTCCCGCCATTGGCGCCTACCTGGGGGAAGTGCTGGTGCGCAACCTCGGAGGCCGGTGGATACCGCGTCAGAGGCTCGATGAGGCTCAAGTGCTCGTGGGCAACCGTGTCTGGTTTCCCTTTGTCCGTGCCCGTCACTACATGAGCTCATGCCAGGCGCTGCTGGATTACTCCCTGACATGGCTCTATCGCGTGGCCGCGCGCCACCGCCCGTGAAGGCAAACCGGCTCACGTCAGCATGGAGGGCTCGAGCTCCACCTTCATCCAGCCCGGCTTGCGAGCGTCGAAGGAGCGGTAGGCATCCAGGGCGCTCGTCGGGGTCCACCGCGCCCGTGCGCACCAGCTCCATGAGGTGGGGGAATGACCGCTCGCGACACGTAGGCCGCTCAGGTGTGTCGGTAGACTGGGCCCCTACTTCGAGCCGCGTCCCCC
>NZ_JPMI01000272.1 GCF_000733295.1 Archangium violaceum Cb vi76
TGGGGGGACTGTCTCCCAGGGCTCCGCCACCTGCGGCGGCCAGGCCGTGCCCCCGGGCTGGCCTGACTTCTCCTCCAGCGGCGAAGCGCTGCTGGCGCCCTTCCTCACGTGCACCTCGCCCGCTGAGTACGTCGCCCTGCAACAGCGCGTGGACATGCCCCGGCTGGTGGAGGCCCTGGACGAGTGGAGCGCGGTGCGGCTGGGAGCCCTGGGGCCGGTGCGACAGGACGCCTCCCCTGTGCTGCAACGCAAGCGCGCCGCCTTCCTGGTGAGTGCCTCCGAGCGCTATGGCCCCTTTCACGCCGAGGTGTTCGCCCTCTTCGTATTGCACTCGGCCCACGACGACGAGGTGGACGCGCTGCTGCGGCTGCTGGCCCGGGACAAGCAGTTGGGGCAGACGCTGGCCCTCATGCCCGCCGTGCGCCAGGAGTTGGAGACGCGCGGCCTGCCCCTTTCTCGCTACCCGGAGCGGGGCGAGCAGTCCGGGGACGTGCTGAGGGGCCTGGGCCGTGCCGCCCGGGACGCGCTCTCCACCAGCTCCCTGGTGGACGGCGGGCGCTACCTGGAATTGACGCAGAGGTGGGCGCACCTGCCCCCGCCCTACCAGCACGCCGCCCGCGAAGTGGAGCGCGCCCTGGCGCTGCGGCACTTCTCGCCAGGCAGCGTGGCGCTGGGCACCTTCGACTCCATGACATTCGGAGTGCCGCTGGGCTTCTACTACCTGGTGGCGGGCACGGGGCAGGGCGCGCACTCCCTGTCCCAGGGGCACTACGAGCAGGCCACGCGCGAGCTGGCACCCGTCCTGCTGCTGGGCACCCTGTATGCTGGAGGCAAGGGCCTGCGTGCCCTGTCCCAGGCTCGGGCAACGCTGGAGCCCCAGGCGGTGGAATCGCGCCTGCGGGAGCTCGCGCGGCAGGTGGAGGACAGGCTGGGGGTGGAGGGCCTGCGGGAACTGGCCCGGGACATCCGCACGAGCCGGGAAGCAGGCGAATTCGTGGCGGTGGGAGGCGTGGACGCCGCGCTGGCGCTGCGCGACGCCGGGGGAGATGTGGCCCGGGCGCAAGCACTCATGTCCAGGGCTCGGCCCGGGGCTCCTGGCGCCCCGGCGGGAAGCGGAGCGCGGCAGGGCTCCAGGCAGGTAGCCACCGGGGCGGATGACGCCGAACGCGCCGGCCACAAGGCAGGTGCGGCGGAGCGCGCCGGGGGACTGGCCGCCCTGGTGGACGAGGGGGCGGGCCTTTCCCGGGAGGTGGTGGAGGCGCGGCTGGCACTGGTGGAGTCGGAGGCTCCGGGCGCGCGTCTGTCCCGGGACGTGGCGGCGCTGGAACGGCAACGTCCTTCGCCGGATGCTCCGCCGCCCGGAGCCGAAGGCAACCCGCGTTGGGGCGAGTACACCGCCTATTACGAGAAGCGCCTGGGAGAGCTCCGGCAGGGCAAGGCGGCCAAGGGGCCCCTGCGCTGGGCGGACTACGAGCAGTTGTGGGCAAGGTTCGCCCGGGGGATGGCCTTCGAGCGTCTCATGGTGGAGTTGCTGGAGGCCGACGCGAAGCGGCCCCGGGCCGAGCGCCACTTTCTCGGGGCCTTCCTCCAGCCGCGTGTGCTGCGCTCCGTGGGAGTCTGGAAGCCGGAGAGCGGCCTGCGCTATGCGGATGTGCTCGTCATCGAGGAGGGGGGATCTGCCGGAGCGCCCCCTCGTGTCGAGACCTTCAGCTTCAAGAGCCGCGACCTCTCGGGGTTGAAGTACGATGCCTTGAAGGCGCAGATGATGGAGGATGCGCGCGAAGCGCTCCAGAAGTATGGAGGGGTGCTGGACATCCGTCGGCACTCTCTCCAATCTCGTTTGCACCAGGGCCGCGAGGTGTCCGTCCAGCGGGTCCGCCTCATCTATGAGGGGAGGAACGAGCTCAAGCCCAACAAGCCAAAAGATTTGGCGGCAGCCATGCGAGAAGCAGAGCGCCAGGTTCCAGGAGTGGAGGTGCTGTTGCAATGAAGGTGCTGGAGTTTCACGGCGAGAAGGACGAGGACTGCCTGTGGCTTTCTTTCGAAGGTGCCTTTGATCCATGGGCGGCAAGGCAGAGCGAGTTGGAGCCCTTCTTCCGCGCGCTCGAGGCGCATGCCGACGGGTGGATGCCGGACGTCGCTGAAGGCAAGAGGCGGCGCAAGTACGCCCACGCCGCCATCTGGAAGGCGTTGGAGGAAAAACACAGTGGGGCTCGCACGAGCTTCGGTCTCTACCGGACGAAGTGGCCCGCGTTGGATATGTCATTCGGACTCTGGCTGCCCCCCGAGCCGCCCACGCTGGATGTCTGGCTCAATGTCAAACCGCTCTCCCTCTTCGCGGACGCGGAGCGCTGCCGCCACTTCGTGGAGATGGTACGCGCCTGGGCCTGCCAGTACCCGGTCTCCCACGCCCTGGCCCACAGCGCTGATGACGTGGCGTTGACGGGCTTTCCTGACTTTGGCCGCGACAAGGAGACCTGGTACCGGGACGGCTTCGACAAGGTGTACGAGGTGGGCTGGCTCAACGTCTTCGGTCCCAGGCTGGTGGAAACGGTGGGCCGCGAGCGCGTGCTGTCCACGCCGGCCTGGCGGGTGGAGGAGTTGCCCAATGGCTGCGTGCTGCTGGTGACGTGGCCCACCGCCGCGGACTTCGCCAGCGACGAGGCGCGCCTGGCCCAGGCTCGCGCTCACGCCCACTTGCGGCCAGACCTGGACTTCGAGACGGTGCTGCGCACCCTGCGCGAGCGCAGCGCCACGCTCGCCCCCGTGGAGCCCCGCTTCCACCCGGACGTGGCCCCGCTCCTCACGCGCGTGGTGGACCGCACCGCCAGTTACGAGCGCCAGCGCACCATCTCCGGGCTCAACGCCTGGCAGCCGCCCGAGCCCGAGGAGTGGCGCCCCGCCGACGCGGCCCTCCCCCCGGACGTGGATGACCTGGCGCGCGCCCTGGAGCACTACGGCACCCTCGCCGAGCACCTCGTGGCCCTGCTGCACACGAAGGTGCCCTCCGTCTTCGACGAGACGCCCGAGTCCCTCACGGACGTGGACTTCTACTTCTGGCGCGAGAACTTCCCGAGGAGCCGCCTGCGGGAGAACATCGAGGCGTACGCGGTGCCCGCCATTGGCGCGTACCTGGGGGAGGTGCTGGTGCGCAACCTGGGCGGGCGGTGGATACCGCGCCAGAAGCTGGAGGAAGCCCAGGTGCGGGTGGGCAGCCGGGTGTGGCTGCCCTTCGTCCGAGCCCGTCACTACATGGCCTCGCGCCAGGCGCTGTTGGACTACTCCCTCACCCGGCTCTACCGCGTGGCCGCGCGCCATCGCGCGTGAAGGCAAACCGGCTCACGTCAACATGGACGGCTCGAGCTCCACCTTCATCCAGCCCGGCTTGCGAGCGTCGAAGGAGCGGTAGGCATCCAGGGCGCTCGTCAGCGGCTGCACGTGCGAGAGGATTTCGGTGGGGTCCACCGCTCCCGTGCGCACCAGCTCCATGAGGTGGGGGATGTACTTGCGGTGGTTGCAGTTGCCCATGTTCAGGGTCAGGTTCTTGTTCATCGCCTGGCCGAGCGGGAACGTGCGCATCTGCTGCGGGTACACGCCGATGATGGCCAGCGTACCGGCCTTGGCCAGCGACTCCACCGCCCACATCACCGCCTGGGCCGGCGCGTCGCCCGGCACCCAGTTCTCTCCCGCCGGGTTGGTGTGCGGCGCCACTTCCTTCACCTCGCGCTTGAACTCGGCCTTGTCCTTGCGCGCCTCCTTCGCCGCCGGCCCGTGGTGCGCGTGCATGGCGTCCACGCCCACCGCGTCGATGGCCCGGTCCACGCCGATGCCCCCCGTCAGCCGGAGGATGGCCTCCACCGGATTCTCCGCGTCGAAGTTGATGACCTCGGCGCCCAGGCTGCGCGCCGCCTCCAGCCGGTCCGCGTGGCAGTCGATGGCGAAGATGCGCCCCGCGTCCATCAGCTTCGCGCTCAGGATGGCGAACAGGCCCACCGAGCCGCAGCCGAACACCGCCACCGTGTCCCCGGGACTGATCTCCGCGATGTCCGCCCCGTAGTACCCCGTGGGGAAGATGTCCGACAGGAGGATGGCCTGCTCGTCCGTCACCTCGTCCGGAATCTTCACCAGCCCCACGTTGGCGAAGGGCACCCGCGCCTTCTCCGCCTGCAACCCGTGGAAGGGCCCGCTCAGCTCCGGCCCGCCGAAGAAGGCCGTCCCCGCGCGCTTGCCGTTGGGGTTGGCCACGTCGCATTGCGCGTAGTACCCCGAGCGGCAGTACGAGCACGTGCCGCAGGCGATGGTGGACGGAATCACCACCCGGTCTCCCACGCGCAGGTTGCGCACATCCGGGCCGAGCGCTTCGATGATGCCCACGCCCTCGTGCCCGAGGATGGTGCCCGGCCTCATGCCCGGCATGGTGCCTCGCACGAAGTGCAGGTCCGTGCCGCAGATGGCGCTCGCCGTCAGCTTGACGATGGCGTCCGTGTCCTGCTGGAGGACGGGCTCCGCGACATCGTCGAGCCGGATGTCCCCAATGCCATGAAAGACGACTGCCTTCATTGCCGCTCCTTCCCCCCGCGGGGCTCCAGGCGCTGAGCGCGCTGGCGTCGGAATCTCCCCGCTAGGGGTGGGCACGCGCCCCGTCCGGTGCCAGACAGAGGCGCTTCCCCTCCTGGAGGGCGGGCGGCGGGGCTAGCGGCTGACGTGCAGGGCGAGCCGCTTGCCGAAGACGCGGCGGAAGAGGGCCGTCTCGCGCTCCACCGTCCACAGCTCCAGGTCCACCGGCTGGCGCGACTTGAAGTGCAGGGACACGGCGTCGCGGCCGTTGACGGCCCGCAGCTCCTTCACCGGTTGGTGGTGGCTGCTGTCCAGGGCGTTGGCCACCCGCAGCAGCGTGGCCAGCTTGCGCACCAGCCGGGCCTCGGTGGTGCTCAGCCCCGCCATCCCCGAGTGGTTCAGCTCCGGCGGGCTGCGCTGGTGGTAGCGCGCCACCCGGGCCACCAGCTCGCGCTCCTGGTCCGCGAGGCCGGGGATGTCGCCGTTGTGGATGAGGTAATAGGTGTGCTTGTGGTGGCGCTCGTAGCTGACGGCGTTGCCCACGTCGTGCAGCAGCGCGGCCGTCTCCAGGTAGGGCCGGCACGAGAGCGGCAACTGGTGCAGCGCGGCCAGGTCGTCGAAGAGGGTGAGGGCGAGCGCCGCCACCTGCCGCGCGTGCTTCTCGTCGAAGAGGAGGCGCCGTCCCATGGCCACCGCCGCGTCCGCCAGCGAGTGGTCCTCGCGCGTCTCGTCCTGCCGGTACAGCAGATCCACCAGCAGCCCATCGCGCAGGCCCCGGTTGACGCCGGTGACGGTCTCCACGCCCAGGTGCTTCGCCACCCGCTCGAGCACGGTGGCGCCCGCCACGATGATGTCCGCGCGCCGCGGGTCGAAGCGCTTGCGCCGCCGCTCGGGCGTCATCTCCGCCAGGGTCTCCACGGCGCTCGTGAGCTGGCGCACGGACACGTGCCCCGTGCCCTCGCTCGCGGCGAAACCCACCACCGCGTTGATGGTGCCCGAGGAGCCCAGGGCCACCCGGGGCAGGTTGGACAGGCGCTCGGGCATGCCCTTGCGCATCTGCTCCTCCACGTAGCTGCGCATCAGCCGCAACTGCTTGGGCGTCACCTTCCCGGCGGCGTCGAACATCTCCGTCAGCCGCACCGAGCCCAGCGCCAGGCTCCACAGCTCATCCGGCTTCTCCCCCGTGGCGAGCACCACCTCGGTGGAACCTCCGCCAATGTCCACCAGCAGCGAGCGCGTGTGCGGCGGCTTGCGATGCAGGACTCCGAGGCAGATGAGGCGCGCCTCCTCCTTGCCGCTCACCACCTCCAGGTTCAGCCCCGCCTCGTCGCGCACCCGCCGGACGATCTCCTCGCGGTTCTTCGCGTCCCGCATGGCGCTGGTGGCCACCGCGCGCACCCGGGCCTTGTGCCGCCGGCACAGCGCCGCGTAGCGCCGCAGCGTGGACAGCAGCCGGTTCGCCGTCTCCTCGGGCATCTCCCCGCTGGTGAAGACACCTTCTCCCGGGCGGATGGGATCTCTCTCCTGGTGGAGCGTCTCCAGCGAGCCTTCCGCGTCCGGCCGGGCCAGCTCCAGGCGGACGGCGTTGGTGCCCACGTCGATGGCGGCGAGCACGGGCTGTTGGGGAGAGGTGGGCATGGGGTGGGCGCTCGGGGTGGTTGCTGCTCGAAGGATAGGGCCTCCACTGTCGGGCGGCCCACCTTTTACCGGGGCTTCTTGACAGGTCCGTGACGTGACGTCACGGGGCCGTGACGTGACGTCACCCGTTCCCTGCCAGACTCCAGGCCCGTGGAATTCAATGATCCGCAGCTCTTCATCAATCGCGAACTGTCCTGGCTCGCCTTCAACGAGCGGGTCCTGGACGACGCGCGGGCCCGGGAGCTGCCGCTCTACGAGCGGTTGAAGTTCTTCGCCATCGCCGCCTCCAACCTGGACGAGTTCTTCATGGTCCGCGTGGCGGGCCTGAAGCAGCAGCTGGCCAGCGGTGTGGCGGAGCCGGCGGCGGACGGCCTGCTACCCGCCGAGCAGCTCAGCGCCATCAGCGAGCGGGTGCACGCGCTGGTGGACGCGGCCTCGCGCCTCTGGGCCGAGGAGCTCCATCCGGGGCTGCTGGCGGCGGGGGTCTCGCTCCTCACGCGGGACAAGCTGACGGCCGAGCAGAAGGTGGCCGCGCGTACCTACTTCACGACCTTCGTCTTCCCCGCGCTCACCCCGCTCGCGGTGGACCCGGGCCACCCCTTCCCCCACCTGCGCAACAAGTCCCTCAACGTGGCGGTGCTGCTGCGGCGCGAGGGCCCCAAGCGCCGGCGCAACATCCAAGGCACCTCGCTGGCCGTGGTGCAGGTGCCGAGCGTGCTGCGCCGGCTCGTACCCATGCCGGGCGAGAAGGGTCTGGCCTTCCTGCTGCTGGGCGAGGTCATCGCCCTGTGCGCCGCCGAGCTCTTCCCCGGCTACGTCGTGGAGCACGCCGCCGCCTTCCGCGTGACGCGCAACTGGGACCTCAACGTGGACGAGGAGGAGAGCGAGGATCTGCTCTCCACCCTCCAGGAGGAGCTGCGCCGGAGGGACCGGGGCGCCGCGGTGCGCCTGGAGCTGGATGTCTCGGCGAGCCCGCAGATGGAGTCCCTGCTGATGGCGGCCCTGAAGCTGGGGCCCATGGACGTGTACCGGCAGCAGTTTCCGTTGCAGCCCTCGGACCTGATGGCGCTCACGGAGCTGGATGCGCGGCCGGAGCTGCGCGTGGAGTCCTTCACGCCCACGGTGCCCCCGGTGCTGCGCGACGTGGAGTCCATCCTGGACGTCATCGCCGGGCGCGACATCCTCCTGCACCACCCCTACGAGTCCTTCGATCCGGTGGTGCGCTTCCTGGAGGAGGCGGCCGAGGACCCGGACGTGCTGGCCATCAAGCAGACGCTGTACCGAACCAGCGGGGACAGCCCCATCGCCCGGGCGCTGTCGCGTGCGGTGGAGAACGGCAAGCAGGTGGCGGTGCTGGTGGAGATCAAGGCCCGGCTGGACGAGGCCAACAACATCGCCTGGGCGCGGAAGATGGAGGAGAGCGGGGTGCACGTCGTCTACGGGCTGATTGGCCTGAAGACGCACGCCAAGGTGGCGCTGGTGGTGCGCCGCGAGGGCAATGGCATCCGCCGCTACGTGCACCTGGGCACGGGCAACTACAACCCCCACACCGCGCGCCTGTACACGGACCTGTCCCTGTTCACCTCGCGGGAGGAGATCGCCGACGACGTGAGCGCGCTCTTCAACATGCTCACGGGCTATGCGGTGGCCCCTCAGTGGAAGCGGCTGGCCGTGGCGCCCATGGGCCTTCAGGAGAAGGTGCTCGCGCTCATCCATCGCGAGGCGGAGAAGGCCCGGCGGGGCGAGCCCGCGCGCATCGTGGCGAAGATGAACTCGCTGGTGGACTCCACCGTCATCCGAGCCCTCTACGCGGCGAGCCAGGCGGGGGTGGAGATAGAGCTGTTGGTGCGGGGCATCTGCTGCCTGAGGCCCGGGGTGCCCGGGGTGAGCGAGCGCATCCGCGTGACGAGCGTGGTGGACCGCTTCCTGGAGCACAGCCGGGTGTTCGCCTTCGGGGCGGGGAGCAACCCGGAGGTGTGGATGAGCAGCGCGGACTGGATGCCGCGCAACTTCCTGCGCCGCATCGAGACGATGTTCCCCGTGGAGGACCCGGCCATCCGCCAGCGGCTGCTGGACGAGGTGCTGGGGGTGGCGCTCCGGGACAACGTGAAGGCGCGGAGGCTGCAGGTGGACGGTACCTACGTCCCGGTGGGACGGGACGGGACGGCGGTGCGCAGCCAGGGGCTGCTGATGGAGCTGGCCCGGCGCAACAACCAGCCGGACACCAAGCCCCTCCATGCGCTGCGTCACGCGACGGCCCCGGACGCGCCCGTGCCCTCGCGCCAGGTTCCCCAGACGGGGAGCTGAGCCGACCCCACCGGGAAGGTGGGGGGGCATCTCATTCTGGGATGGTCACTTTGTTACCCATGGCGTATGTCATGGCCAATGGAACTTTTCCAGGCGGGGGCACATTGGTCGGGACGGAGGGAGTCCGCCGTGGCGTGTGCCCGGCGCGTGGAGGTGCTCTTCCGGCAGTTGGGACGGTGTGATCCCGCCTATGCGCGGTGGTTCGAGTACGCCTACTCGCGCAGGCACTCGCTCCAACTGCCGTTCGAGCCCACCTCCGAGACGTTCTTGCGTTTCTTCGAGCGCAGGAAGTACCGGCTGGCGAGGGAGGTGTTCACCTTCGAGGCGTGGACGGGACAGGAGCAGCAGGGACGGGGCGGCATGCTGAGCTTCACCTGTGGCTCGAACGAGCCGTTCTATCCCAACGGGTGCCTGCTGCATCTGCCCCGGGAGGAGCCGGCCGCCAGCCGGGTGCTCACCGTCGCCGTGCTGAAGGAGGTGGTGCGCGCCATGGTGCAGGCGTGGGATCCGGACGGATGCGCGGTGATTCCGGAGGGAGACCGGGGCGCGAAGAAGAAGATGGAGGACGGAGGCACCTGCCTCGGGTGGCTCACGTATGTCTCGGGCCGGCGGGGCAAGGTGCCGTCCCTGCCGAGGCCCGCGCGTGCCGAGCCGATGGAGGCCCAGGGCACGCTCATCGTCCTCACGCCGGAGCGCTTCTCCCTGGGGAACCCGGCCCATGTTGCCTTGGCCGGGCGCGTCCGCGAGCGGCTGGAGAAGGCCGGCCTGCTGTCCCCGCTCCCGGGCTGAGACGGGCGGAAACGGTTTGCCACCGGAGGCCCCTCATGCGTCCGCCTTCACCCCCCTCGTCCCCCGCCGGGCAGAGGCTCTCCAACTGCGTGGCGCTGACACTGGCGCTGCTGATGTTGGGCGGGTGCGCCACGGGCGCGCCTCCGCCGGGCCTGCTCTCCAGCGCTCGTCCCCACGGCCTGACGCCGCTCTTCTCCACCCAGGCGCGCCCGCCCGGGCCCGTGGACTCCGCGGCGACGGCCGTGCCGCCCGGGGACGCTGCTGACGCTGACGAAGAGAGACGAGCGGGTGCTGCGGCTGGTGGCGGTGCTCGGGCGGGCCGTGGCGGTGGCGGTGGCGGGCCAGAGGCTGAGCGGCGCCTGGGGCCTGCACCTGGCCAGATGAGCCTGCACGACACGCCGCGCGAGGCCACGGGGCCTGCCATGGCCGGAGGGCCGGGCGAGCAGCCTCCACTCGCCCGCGACTCCCAGCCGCCCTCTCCTGAGCCCGAGGCACCGGAGCGGCTGCACCGTCGCCGCGGCGCCCGGGAGGCGGTGACGGCGGCGGGCCCAGGCGGCTCCGACGCAACGGTATGGCGGAGCGCCCTCGCCACCCACCTGGCCTCTCTCAGCGCCCTGCGCGAGGTGTCCGCCTCCTCGCGCCTCCTCTCCGGCGAGCTCTCCAGACTCGAGGCCAGCGACCTGGGCATCGCCGGTGTGGGCAACGGCATCTTCGTCCGCTACGTCGACTACGGCGAAGCTCAGCTGCGGTGGATTGACGCCGAGCTCGCCGCCGCCACGGAGCTCGCCGCCGAGGCGTCGCAGGTGGAGGACCCGGACATGCAGCTCGCCCTGCTGCGCCTGGCCGGCCCACGGTTGGAGGCCGCCATGATGGGCTCCATGCTGCTGGCCGTATGGGTTGACTTCCTCAACCTCACCGACGCGGCACTCTCCCGGCGCCTCAATAGCGTGGAGGCGCTCTTCATGAGGATGGACGGCTGGCGGAAGATGCTGGAGCCCGCCATGACGGCGCTCTCGTCGCAGGAGCCAGGGCAGGTGGAGGCAGCGGCGCAGGACATGCCTGCCCTGGTGAGCCACCTCACGCGCGATCTCGCCGCGCTCCTCGAGGCAATGAACAAGGGGGCGAAAGTCCTCGAGGCGGCGCTGGTGTTGAAGGAGTCCATGGAGGCGCTCACCCTCCTGTCGGCGCTGAAGTTCACACTGCCCGCGCTGCGCGCGGCGGCGCCCGTCACGCTCGGCGTGGGCCTCATGGTGGGCCCCAACGGGGTGATGATGGGGACGCGGATGGTCGTCACCGCCGAGTGGGTGGAGATGATGCGCCAGTTGGTGCGCGCGGGCGTCCTCTCCCTGCCCGCCGTCAGCGCCGCCGTGCGGATTCAGGCCGGCCACGTGATGATGGCGCGGGGGCACGGCGAGCTGCCTCGGGGCGTGCGTGAGGCGCTGGGAGATAGCCCCGAGGTGCGGGGCATGCGCGTGACGGGCAAAACGGGGGCAGGCATGGCCGAGCCTCCGCGCCACCACGTCATGCCCAAGGAGTTCCGCGAGTGGTTCGAGAAGCGCGGCTTCACCGGAAAGATGAGCATTGATTGGTTCTGCGTCACGCTGCAGCAGGCACACCACCAAGCAATTCACGGTGGTGGAAACTGGAAGCTGGGACGCAAATGGCCCGGTGAATGGAACCGGATGATCATGAAGGTGCTGCGCGACGCCGAAGTTGAAGCCGGCCGGACATTGACGCGGAACACGATCCTGGAGATCGTCGCGGAGTACATGAAGGAGTACGGAATCCCTATGAACTTCATCCGCTGCGGTGGGAGATGAGCGACGGACGTGCTTGGGAGGGCAACGTGAAAGCGCGCCTGTATGAGCGGGTGCGCCAGCGTGGTTATGATTCGCTCACCGCCTTCGCCGAAGCTCGCCCCACCGCCTCACTGTTGGAACTAGCGGATGAGCTTGGTCCTGATGACATCGCAGCAGTGCAGGTCTTCAGCGGGTTGGTGGCTGAGGCGGAGCGTAGCCGTCGCGTCACACGTTTGGTGCGCGGGCAACTCGTGCGCGAACTGTCTCAGCGTCTCCCAGACGGTTGGCCGGCCGTGCTTGACGACGAAAACCGTCTCAAGGTTGCCGTGGCACTCGCCCGGTGGGGGACCTACACCCCAGAAACTCATGAACAGCACGTCGAGCGGGCCAAGGCAGCGCTTCGCGCTTCTCCGCCACCACCCGGCTGGCGCCCACTCGGTCCTGACGACGAGTTGCTGCTCACTCTCCTGCCCGACGAAGAAGTTTGAGCGTCACCCTGGACAGGACCATGAGCGACGGACGTGCTTGGCAGGGCAACGTGAAGGCGCGCCTGTATGAGCGGGTCCGCGAGCGCGGTTATGATTCGCTCACCGCCTTCGCCGAGGCACGCCCTGCCGTCCCCTTGTATTTGCTGGCCGAGGAATTGGGCAAGGATGACGTTGCCGCCGTGCAGGTGTTGACCGGGTTACTCGCTGAGGCCGAGCAGCGCAAGCAGGTCACGTGCTTCGTGCGCGACGTGCTTGTGCGCGAACTGTCCGAGAGTCTCCCCAACGGCTGGCCGGCCGTTCTGGACGACGCAAGCCATGGAGAGGTTGCCTTGGCGCTCGGCACGTGGACCGCCTACTCTCCAACAACCCATGAGGAGCGTGTAAGGAGGGCTGGCGACGCGCTCCTCGCCACTCCACCACCGCCCGGCTGGCGTCCCCTCGGGCCCGACGACGAGTTGCTGTGCACCCTTCTGCCCGACGAGGAAGTCTGAACTTCACCTCTTGGAGTGGAAGATGAGCCACGGACGTGCCTGGGAAGGCAACTGGGTAGCCCGCCTGTATGTGCGGGTGCGCGAGCGGGGTTACGACTCGCTTACCGCCTTCGCCGAGGCGCGTCCCACCCTCCCCCTGAATTTGCTGGCCGAGGAGCTTGGCAAGGACGACGTCGCCGGAGTGCAGGTGTTCAGAGGGTTGCTTGCCGAGGCGGAGCGAAGCCACCGGGTCACACGTTTCGTGCGCGATGTTCTCGTGCGCGAACTCGCGGAGAGCCTCCCTGCCGGCTGGCCGGCCGTGCTGGACGACGCAAGCCGTGGAGAGATTGCAATAGCGCTCGGCACGTGGACCGCCGACACCCCAGAAACGCACAAGGTTCGGGTCAGGCAGGCTCGAGCGGCCCTGTGGGCCTCGCCGCCGCCCGCCGGCTGGCGCCCACTCGGTCCTGACGACGAGTTGCTGCTCACTCTCCTGCCCGACGAAGAAGTTTGAGCGTCACCCTGGACAGGTCCATGAGCGACGGATCTGCCTGGCAGGGCAACGTGAAGGCGCGCCGCTGTTCGCGCCGGTTGTTTCCATGCGGCCCACCCCCTGAGACGCGGCCCACGCGCGTTGCCGATCAGGGGAAGGTCACGCCGCGCACGGTGAGCGTGCGCGCTCCGCCCGCATCGACCAGATGCAGGCGGAAGGTGCCCTGGAACTGCTCCACCGGGGCCTCCGCCTCCACCACGAGCCGCTCCTGCCCTCCCGGAAACAGGGGCCCGGATTGCCACACCCGCGTCACCCGCAGCCGGACACCGTCCGTGCTCACCAGTTCCGCGCCCTCCGTCGTCCAGGGCAGAGCACTCGTGTTCTTCACGTTCAGTTCCACCGCCACCTGGTTCTGTTTCTCGGCGCGGTAGCTCCAGGCCTCCAACACAAAGAGTGGCGCTCCGGGTCGCTGGGTGATGAAGGGACGGAGGTCTTGCGCCACGACGGCCTTGCCCTTCTCCACCAGCCCTGCGCCCAGCAGGTCCGCGAGGGTTCCGGGACGTGGCCCCTCCGGACGGGCACGCTCCCGAGCCAACGAGGCCTCGCACCGCTCGGCCCGCTCGCGCTGCTGCCGGGACTCCAGGTGCAACGACTCACCCGAGCGGGGCTGACGGAACACCCGCACCTGGTGCTCGGCCCGGAGGGGGTCCACTGTCAGCCGCAAGGTGACGCCAGCGGGCACCTGTCCGTCCGCGAAGCGCACCGTCACCGTGAGCGGCCCGTCCGGCGGCGGCGCCTCCGCGGGCAGCAGCATCACCATGCCTTCGGCCTCATTCACCGCCACCTTCACCCACTGCCCGCCCGCCACCTGCACGCCACCAGGTCGCAGTGGCGTGTCGAACACGAGCGTCGTGGACTGGTGGGGACGGATGCGCACCAGGTGCTGCGCCCCGGCGTTCTCCGCCGTCAGCTCCAGGTGGCGTGCACCCGACGTGTCCCACTCTTCCAGAAGGGGCCGGGCAGGGGCGGGGGTGGACACGAGGAGCGCGAGCAGCAGGGGGGCGGTGAGCAGCGTACACATGGGGGTGACCTCCAGGGTGGCCTACCCTAACAGGGCCTCGGAAGTGGGCTCCTCTTGTTCCTCTCGTTAGCGGGAGCGCCGCTTCTTGTCGTACCGCCATGCCTCGCCGAAGCGCTCCACCATTTCGAGATACCCCACGGATATGACGACGGCGGTGTCCTGGCCACTGCCCTTCTGCTTTTCCCAGCCCCAGTGGGGCCCGGACCTCACCTCCAGGCAAACCGGATAGGACTTGCCCTCGGGGGTATACGCCTGGGTGATGCGGGCCTGCACCCGCTCGCCGAAGAGCAACTGGCCGGTGAACAGGGTGTCGCGCGGCAGCTTGCCCCAGTGGTCCTGGCCATTGAGACGCACCGTCACCAGGCCTGGCCTCACGGTCATCAGCCCGTCCTGCCACGGGTGAATCTCGATTCCCTCGGACTCTTGAGTGAGCGCCAGCTCCTGCATGGCCTGGGCGGCACCAGGGGGACACTCGGCGGGAGGCGGCAGTGGGGGCGTGGGCAGCACGTGGGCCGTGGTGGCGGGGCTGGGACAACCGCTGGCCAGGGCGCAGCCGAGCACGGCCGCGCCCACCTTCGTGGCCGAGGTGCCCGTCTGCTTCGAGAGGATGGGGGCTTTGGCTTTCGCTGGAGTCTTCACGTGCGTCTCTTGGGGCAGCGTCGCACGGGCGACGGGCGCGGGGGTTGCCGCCCCGTGGGGCGCCGCGCCACCGTCACCTTCTGGCTGCTTCCACGGGGGAGCCATTTCCTTGCCTTCCCACTTCTGGGCGATAGGAAAGAACTCCGGTGGTAGGTTGGCGCGGGGTGTCCCCAGCGGTGGGGTGGTGTGCACGGAGGCATTGGGCGAAGGGCGCATGGCGAGCCACAGCCCCAGGCCCAACACGAGCACCGCGCCGGCGGTCAGGAGCACCCGGCGCGTGCGTGCGGCGGGCCGCATGGTTTCCCGGGCCCGCGGAGCCGGTGGTGCTTCCACCCGGACCACGGCCTCTCGAGTTCCCTCCGGCTCTGCGAGTGGCACGGCCTCCGCCGAGGTCTCCTGGAGCACGACTTCCTCGGGCATCACCTCCGGCGCGGTGAGCGGCACGGATGGCTCCGAAGGCGCCGCGCACACGGGGGGCGCCGCGTGTTCCCCGTGCCCTGGCTGCGCTGGCGAGAGCAGGGTGGACACCTCGTCGGGCGCACGCGGCCTGCCGCGCACCGGCACCCGGGCGTAGGCGGCCCGCCGCTCATGGATCGCCATCACGTCCGCCCCCCGCCCCATGCCGCGTTCGAGCACGGTGGTGGCGTGGTGCGGCCCCCATGCCTCGCACAGCGGCACCTGCCACGTCTCGTCCGCCTGCTTCAGTGCTTCCTCGATGGCCGTGTCCACCGCGAGCGCGTCCGCGTATCCCTCCTCCGGATGTTTGCGCAGCATGCGCCAGCACACCTCGCCCAGCGCCCGCGGCACCCGGGGATTGTGCTCGTGCGGCACCGGCGGCTCCTCGTGCAGGACGGCGTGCACCAGCTCGCCCTCGCGGCCCTGGAAGGGCAGCCTGCCCGTGAGCGTGAAGTAGAGCTCCACACCGAGTGCCCACACGTCATCGCCCGGGCAGGCACGCGAGTCCTCCAGGCCGCGCCAGGCGCGCCACACCCGGGGGCCGAGGTAGGGCCAGGTGCCCGGGGGGAAGGGCCCTGTCACTGGAGGGGCGTCCTGGTAGGTGGCCACGCCGAAGTCCACCAGCACCACGCGGCCCTCTCCATACACCAGCAGGTTGGCGCCCTTGACGTCGCGGTGCACCACGCCGGCCTCGTGCACCACCGACAACTGTCGCGCCCCCTGGCCGAACAGCTGCGCCACCTCGAGGGCACAGGGGTTGTTGACGCGCGTCCACACGCTCAGCGGCAGCCCGCGCACCAGCGGCATGACGAGGAAGAGATAGAGGGGCTC
>NZ_JPMI01000273.1 GCF_000733295.1 Archangium violaceum Cb vi76
GCCGGGGCTGTTCACCAGCCCCCGCCCCCACCGCCTGACGCCAGCCTTCTTCACCCCGGCGCGCCCACCCGGGCCCGTGGACGACTCCATCCGCACGGCCATGCCACCCGGGGACGCCCCCGCGCTCGACGAGGAAGACGACCCGGAGGACGACGTCGACGAGCAGGCGCCAGGTGCCCCGGCCCTGACGGCGGACGCCCCCGGGGGCGAGTCCGGCTCGCGGGTACGCCGCCCGGTGCGAGAAGAGGACGAGCCGCTGGAGGACGGAGTGGAGGGCCTCGTGGGCTGGAGGGATGGCGTGGGAGACGGGAGCCCCTGGCCGGTGCCCTTCAGCATGGACCATTTCCAGGGCCTGCTGGTGCAGGTGGGCGTGTCCCCCGAGGTGTTGCCGGAAGATGGGAGCACCCTGTCGCCCCAGCAGGCAGTGCAACTGCTGGCCCACCTGCTGGAGGCGGAGGCGGGGCTGGGGGAGTTTCCCCGTCAGCGCATGGCGGCGCACCTGCTGCTGGAGGTGGCTACGGGCGCGGGGCCGGTGACGCGTGGGGAGTTGCACGCGCGCATGGACCGCTTCCACCGGCTGCGGGTGGTGCGCCCGGACGGCTACCTGGTGCGGGCGGTGACGGGCGAGGCGGTGCAGCGGGCCGGCGAGGTGCGGCTGGCCGAGGACGGCACGCTGCGCGCGGGCCGCTACGAGGTGGGCCCCTTCTACGCGGTGGAGGCGGGGCAGCTGTGGCCGGTGGACACGGGGCTGGAGGTGCCTCGGGGTGCGAAGCCCCTGGGCCCCTACGTGCCGGATGACGGCGTGGTGGTACCGGCGTTGGAGGGAGCGGGGCTGGCGCTGGGGGACACTCTGGAGGGGTTGAGCCGACTCGTCTTCCATCCGGGTGAGAGCCTGGAGGGCCTGACGCGGCTTCCGGGAGCGGTGCGCGTGCTCTTGCAGAATGCCCCCGAGTATTGGGAGGCCTTCCGCCACAAGCCCCGGGGTGAGCGGGTGCGCGAGGTGTCACGGCTGATGGCCAACGTGCTGCTGTCGGTGGGGAGCTCAGGGGCGGGAGCGGTGAAGGCGGTGACGTGGGGCGAGAAGCTGGGCCGGCTGTCAGTGCCGCTGCTGACGCTGACGAAGAGAGGCGAGCTGGTGCTGGGGCTGGTGGCGGTGCCCGGGCGGGCCGTGGCGGTGGCGGGCCAGGGGCTGAGCGTCGCCTGGGGTCTGCACCTGGCCAAGGTGGGTTCGGGCCAAGGTGGTGGCTGGGTGCCACCGGTGGGTGGACCGGGGCAGTGGGTGCCCAAGAACGAGCGGATGTCACCGCGCTCACGTGCCTTCCAGCACAAGGTGACGAAGGCCCCGGCGGGCTGGGTATACCGGGTGTGGCACAACGGCGAGAAGGCCGACTTCGATGGTTTCGACCTGGACCAGCGCCTCCTGCAGGAGACCAAGGGCCTGGGCTACGACAAGCACTTCGATGCGGACCTCAAGGCAAGGAAGTACTTCAAGGGGGCCGATAGGCTCGTCAGCCAGGCCAGGCGGCAGAGCCGGGTGGCCAACGGCATTCCCATCCGTTGGCATGTCGCGGAACCCAGGATGGTGGATGTCCTCAAGGGGTTGTTTCAGAAGGAAAGCATCAGGGGCATTGACGTGGTCTACACGCCGCCGTAACCCTCGGGCATGTCTCGGACGATGGATACCTACGACGCTGCTGTCTATTGGGGATGCCGGGTGGAGTCCGCCGAGGTGTGTGCCCGACGGGCGGAGACTTTCTTCCGCCTCCTCTCGGAGTGCGATCCCATCTACACCCGCTGGTTCGAAAAAGCGGACTCGCGCAAGAAGGCGCTCCAGCTTCGGTTCGAGCCCACCGCCGAAACATTCACGCGCTTCTTCAAGAAGAGGGGATACAGGCTCGGAAATGTCGGCTTCACGCTTGGAGCCTGGACGGGGCATGAAGAGGATGAGCGTGGTGGCGCGGTCAGGTTCACCTGTGGTGATGACGCCGTAGGAGCCTTGAACAATTGTTTGCTCGACCTGCCCAGGGAGGAGCCGGGCTCGGAGCGAGTGCTCACCGTGCCTGTATTGGCCAGGCTCCTCCGCGCCATGGTGCTGGCCTGGGAGCCTGACTGTGGTGTTGTCTTCTCGGACGCCTATCAGCGGGTTCGAGAGCATCCCGTGGGCCAGCCCTACACGGGTTGGCTGATGTACTTCTCACATCGCATGGGCGAGATGCCGCCCCTGCCCGAGCCCGTGCGCGTCGAGCCGGTGGAGGACCAGGGCTCTCTCGTCATCCTCACGCCGGAACGCTTCAACGGACACGAGCCGGCTCACGCCGCCCTGGCCGACCACGTGCGTGCGTTGCTGGACGGTGCTGGGCTACTCAAGAGCCTCTTCTGAGCCGACCTCCTCCCTCCAGAGCGCCTCACCGCCTCCAACCCCGAGCACCTCGCCCTGGGCCGGCGTGTCCAGGAGGAGCTGCGCGCGAAGGGCCTGCTCGAGCCGGTTGTTTCCAGGCGGCCGGCCACCTGAGAGGGCTGCCCGTTTCGTGGCCCCATTCGTCCATCAGGCAACGCTGGAGGACGAGCGGGCTTCTCCGGCGCGGTTGCCATCCTTGACCCCGTGCCCATCTTGCGGGACTGCGGTCACATCATGCGACACCGGGTGCCGCGGGCTCCATCCGTTCGTGCTGTGCGGGTGGATGAAATGGAGACGGGTGTGTCCGAGCAGTCGGCACAGGAGGGCATCCTCGACTTCCTCGCCGTGCCCGTGCTGCGGGTAGAGGAGGGGACGGGCCAGGTGTTGTCCGCCAACGCGGCGGCACGAGCACTCCCCTTTTCCCTCGAGGCTCCCGCCCCTGGCTCCGTCCTGGACGAGACGGGCGCGCCCCTGCCTCCCGAGCGGTTCCCGGTACGGCGGGCCGCTCGGGGCGAGCCCCTGGAGGGCGCGCTCTTCCGCTGGAAGACGCCCCAGGGCGACAGGTTCCTCGTGGTGCACTCGCGCCTGGATCGCTCGCGCTCACCGGCCGTGGCGACCGTGTCCTTCCAGGACGTGACGCAGTGGCGCCGGGCCGAGGAGGATCTCCTCCGGGCGCTCGGGGCGCGCGACACCTTCCTGTCCGTGGCCTCGCACGAGCTCAAGTCCCCCCTCACCGCCATCCAGCTCGTCCTGGAGCGGCTGCAGCGGGGCGCCCGCCGCGACGTGGGCTTCTCCGGCGCCCAGGTGGCCGAGCGGCTCGAGCCCGCCTTGCGCCAGGTGCGCCGGTTGGGCGTGCTGGTGCAGAACCTGCTCGACGTGAGCCGGGCCCGCAACAACCGCTTCGACCTGGAGCGTGAGCGCTTCGAGCTGGGCTCCCTCGTTCGCGAGGTGTGCGAGCACTTCACCGAGCAGGCGCGGCAGGCGGGTTCGGCGCTGACCCTGGAGGATTGTCCCCAGGTCCAGGTCCATTGGGACCGGATGCGGGTGGAGCAGGCGCTCACCAACCTCGTCACCAACGCCATCAAATATGGCGCGGGCGGGCCCATCTCGGTCCGGGCCGAGCTGCGCGGCGGCGTGGTGTCGCTCCAGGTGGCGGACCGGGGCGTCGGCGTGGCCCCGGAAGACCGCGAGCGCATCTTCAAACCGTTCGAGCGCTCCTCCTCGGGCCACCGCGTGGTGAGCCTGGGGCTCGGCCTGTACATCGTCCGGGAAATCGCCCGTGCCCATGGGGGCTCGGTGGAGTTGACGGCGCGCGACGGCGGAGGCTCCTGCTTCACGCTGCGCCTGCCCACGGAGGCGGCAGAGGAGGGGTATGAGTGAGTCCGAGACAGAGGGCACAGACAAGGCGGCGCGGGACCCCCGCATCCAGAGCGGCATTCCGAGGCTGGACTTCATCCTCAAGGGAGGGCTCAAGCTCGGCGGCATCTACGCCCTGATGGGGCCTCCGGGCAGCGGGAAGACGATCCTCGCCAACCAGTTGTGTTGCAACCACATCCAGAAGCAGGAGGGGCGCTGCGTCTACATGACGTTGCTCATCGAGTCGCACGCGAAGATGCTCTCGCACCTCTCCACGCTGAGCTTCTTCAAGCCGGAGTTCATCCCCGAGCGGCTCTACTACATCAGCGGCTACCAGCAGGTGCGTGAGGGGGGCTTCAGCGGGCTGATGGAGCTCATCCGCCGCACGCTGCGTGACCGCCAGGCGACCTTCTTCGTCATCGACGGCATGGAGAGCGCGGAGCAGTTCTCCACCTCGCCCCAGGCCTACCGGGAGTTCGTGCACGGCCTGCAGGCCTTCACCAACCTGCTGGGCTGCACCACGCTGCTGGTCTCCAACGTGCGCGAGCGCACCCACGTGGAGAACGCCGTGGTGGACGGCGTCATCGAGCTGTCCGACAAGCTCGTGGGCCCGCGGGCGGTGCGCGAGCTGACGGTGCACAAGTTCCGTGGCAGCGACTACCTCCGGGGCCGCCACGAGGTGGAGATCACCGGCGATGGCCTGGCCATCCACCCGCGCACGGAGATCCAGTTCGCCAGACCGCCCGAGCAGGCGCACGAGCAGCGCATCCGCATGGGCTTCGGCCTGAAGCGGCTGGACGAGATGCTGGACGGGGGGCTGCCCTCGGGCTCCACCACCGCGTTGATCGGCGCGCCGGGCACGGGCAAGACGCTGTTGGGGCTCTGCTTCCTGGTGGAGGGCGCCCGCCAGGGTCAGCATGGCACCTACTTCGGGTTCTACGAGCCGCCCCCCCGCCTCATCGAGAAGGCCGAGGACGTGGGCCTGCCCCTGAATCGGTACGTAAAGGACGGCCGCATCGAGCTGGTCTGGCAGCCCCCGCTGGAGCACTTCATGGACTCGCTGGCCGAGCAGTTGCTGGAGAAGCTGCGGGCCGAGGACAAGAAGGAGCGCCGGCGCCTGTTCATCGACGGGGCCGAGGGCTTCCGGGCGGCGGCGGTGTACCCGGACCGCGTTCCCCGCTTCCTCTCGGCGCTCACCAACCAGCTGCGCATGCAGGACGTGACCACCGTCATGACGGACGAGCTGGAGCTCTTCCAGCCCGAGCTGAACCTGCCCACCCCGGAGCTCGCCAACGTGGTGGAGTCCGTCCTGCTGCTGCGCTATGTGGAGCTGCGCTCGCAAATCTACCGGCTGCTCTCCATCATGAAGATGCGCGAGAGCCGCTACGACACCTCGCTGCGCGAGTTCCGCATCTCCCGCGAGGGCATCGACGTGGCCGACTCCTTCGAGAGCGCGGAGGCCATCCTCAGCGGCCACGGGCGCATCCGCAACGGGGGGAAGAAGAAGACGAAGGCGGAGAAGCCCAGGAAGAAGAAGCCGGGGGTGCTCAAGAAGATGCTCGGGCGGGGCGGCCGGGGCGGCGGGAGGGAACGATGAGGACCATCCTGGTCGTCGAGGACGAGTTCGACGTGCAGCAGGTCGTGGCGGACGTGCTGCGGGACGAGGGCTACGAGGTGGCCGTCTGCGGCAATGGCCGGGATGCCCTGCAGAGCCTGCGCGTGCACCGCCCGGACGTCGTGGTGATGGACGTGATGATGCCCATCCTCTCCGGCATGCAGGCGCTCGAGGAGATGCGCAAGACGCCCGGCCTGGACGGGGTGCCCGTCATCCTCATGAGCGAGACCGCACCGAGAGCCTCGGCGCCTCGCCACTGGCAGGCCTTCCTGAAGAAGCCCTTCCGGCTGGAGCAGTTGCTGGACGCGGTGGCCCGGGTCTCCGGTGTGGCGGGCAGGGCCTGAGCGTCAGCCCCGGTGGCGCATGCGCCGCGAGCCGATGAAGCTGGCGACGTGCTCGGCGAAGCGCGCCACCGCCAGCCCCACCACGTCCAGCAGCCAGCGCTGGAGGCCCGAGCGCGCGCAGTCCCCCAGGGTCACCGGCTTCGCCCGGCCCAGGTGCTGCCGCACCCAGCGGGTGGCCTGCCCGGCCGCGCCCGCGTCCTCCACCTCCACCAGCGTCTCCAGGTTCACCAGTGAGAGCGGATCCAGGTTGAAGCTGCCCACCAGCAGGCGGTGGTCGTCCACCACCGCGGCCTTGGCGTGCAGGGTGGTCTCCGTCCACTCGTGGATGTGCACGCCTCCGCGCAGCAGGGTGCGGTACAGGCGCATGGTGGCCGCGCGGGCGAAGGGGACGTCGCTGCGGCCGGCCAGCAGCAGGTGGACAGCCACGCCTCGTTTCGCCGCGCGGGTGAGGGCGCGCACGAAGCCCCGGTCCGGCAGGAAGTACGCGTGGGCCAGCACCACCTCGTGCCGGGCCTGCTTCAGCGCCTCCAGGTAGCGCGCGCGCAGGCGCCCACCGCCGCCGAAGCCGGACAGGAGGATGCGCACCGGGCCCGCCTCCAGCGCGGATGCTCCCGCGGTGAGCCGTGCCCCCAACTGCGCGCAGATGCTGCCCCGCAGCTCCAGCGCCAGGTCCGCCCACCCCGGCCTGCCTTCCGCCGCGGCGTAGTGGTCCCCGATGTTGATGCCACCGAGGAAGGCCACCGTGTCATCCACGAGCAGGATTTTGCGGTGGTTGCGCCAGAGGCGGCCCATCAGGAGCACGGAGGTGAGGGGGTTGTGGACGCGCACCTGGATGCCGGCCGGACGCAGCCTGTCCGCCAGCGCGCGGCTCCCGCCGATGGAGCCCCAGCCATCGACGATGACCTTCACCTCCACGCCCCGGCGGGCGGCGGCGATGAGGGCCTCGACGAAGCGGGCGCCCACGCCCTCGTGCTCGAAGGCATAGACCTCCAGGTGGACGCGCCGGGTGGCCGAGTCGATGGCCGCGAGCATGCGCGGGTAGGCCTCGGCGCCCCCGTCGAGCAGCGTGATGCGTTGCCCGTGCGTCTCCGCGGACAACCCCTGTTCAGACTGCTCCGCCCCGGATGCGCCCTCCCTCTCCCTCCGGGAGAGGGTCGGGGTGAGGGTATCTCGTGCCGGGGAGTCCATCCGTGTGGCCATGCGTCAGTCGTCGTGCTTGCGCGCGCCCTTGCCCTTGCCCTTGTGGCGGCACTGCTCGCCATCCCAGTACTGGCTGGGGTGGCAGTCGGGGCGGGACTTCATCTCGGACTTCTTGGTCCGGTGCACGTGATGGGTGTCGCGGATGAGGATGCAGCCGGGCAGCAGCATGAATACGGCGGGAAGGAGGAGGAGGGTCTTCTTCATGGCGCGCGCAGCGTAGCGGGTGCGTGATGTGGGTGGCTCTGCTCTCTCGTGAACAGGGATTTCTACCGCATGGCTGTCTGCACTCCGGGCGTGTCGACGCCTCGCGGGCAAATCGCTAGCCTCGCGTGCGTGCCAGCCAGTGAGAAGCCCGTCGTCAGACATCGGAAGATAGGCGCCTACCGCGTGCTCGGAGAGCTGGGGCGCGGAGGCATGGCCCAGGTGTACCGGGGGCTTCACGAGATGTTGCAGCGCGAGGTCGCCATCAAGGAGATGCTCGCGGACCCGGTGCGTGACAAGGAGGCCGTGTCGCGCTTCCGCCGCGAGGCGCTCGCGCTCGCCGCCTTCCGCCACCAGAACATCGTCACCCTGTACGACCTGGTGGAGAAGAACGACGTCCTCTTCATGGTGATGGAGTTCGTGGACGGGCCCACCCTGCACGAGCTCATCAAGGAGGGGCCGCTGCCTCCCGAGGTGGGTGCCGCCATCGGCGCGCGCATCGCCGGGGCGCTGGAGCACGCCCACTTCCGCCGCATCATCCACCGCGATCTCAAGCCGGCCAACGTGATGCTCTCCAAGTCCGGCGACGTGAAGCTGATGGACTTCGGCGTGGCCAAGGACGTGGGCCTGGAGGCCCTCACCGCGCAGGGCATGGCGGTGGGTACCCCCTCGTACATGTCCCCCGAGCAGGTGACGGGCGCGCCGGTGGACGGGCGCACGGACCTGTTCGCGCTCGGGGTGCTGCTCTACGAGGCGCTCACGGGGGCCCGCCCCTTCCTGGGCCGCAACACCGGCGAGGTCTTCGCCCGCATCCGCGACGGCGAGTACACGCCGCTGAGCAAGGTGGCGCCCCACATCCCCAAGCCGCTGGCGGACATCGTGAAGCGCGCCCTCGAGGTGCGGCCGGAGGCTCGCTTCGCCAACGCCGCCGCCATGCGCCGCGAGCTGGAGCTGTTCCTCGCCCAGCACGTGCGCATGTCCTACGAGGCGCTCCTCGTCGGCTTCCTCCGCCACCGCAAGAAGCTCACCGAGACCGAGGCGCTCGCCCACCTCACCCAGAAGGAGCTGGACGTCGCCGACAGCTTCGAGGACCCGGCCTCGAAGCTGCTCTCCAGGCCGTGGGTCCGCTGGCTGCTCGCCTTCGTCGCCGCCGCGGGAGCCCTGGGCACTGGACTGGCCCTCTCCCACTCGTATTGGATGGGGCTCGTGCGGCAGCTCACC
Organism: Archangium violaceum Cb vi76; assembly: GCF_000733295.1. Lineage (GTDB taxonomy): Bacteria > Myxococcota > Myxococcia > Myxococcales > Myxococcaceae > Archangium > Archangium violaceum. The sequence continues at coordinate 8,336 of NZ_JPMI01000273.1, forward strand.
CTCCGGTGAGCGCACGCACCCCGGGAGTTCTTCGTCATGGGCAAGCTGATCACCTTCATCCTCGCCATCGCCGTCACCGCGGGCGTCGCGTACTACGCGCTCAGCCACGCCCCGCGTGATTCCGAGCCGGAAGGGGAAACCAGTCAGGCCAAGAGGCAGCTCGACAACGTCCGCGGCGCCGCCAGCCGCATCGAGTCCGATGCGGACCAGCGGGCGCGGGAGCTGGAGCAGAAGATGGGCGGGGAACAGCAGTAGGGGTTACTTGCGGCGCGCGGGGGCGCTCTTCTTCGCCGCCTTCGCTCCCCGGCCCTTCTTCTCGTGCGTCACCGTCACCAGCGTCCCGATGCCGCCGCGCACGAAGAAGTCTCCCTCCACCGTCAGCTTCCTCGGCTTGATGGCGCGCACGATGTCGTCGGCGATCGTGTTGGTCACCTTCTCGTGGAAGGCCCCCTCGTCCCGGTACGACCACATGTAGAGCTTCAGGCTCTTCAGCTCCACGCACAGCTCGTCCGGCACGTAGCGGATCTTGAACTTCGCGAAGTCCGGCTGCCCGGTCAGCGGGCAGAGGCACGTGAACTCCGGCACGTCGAACGCGATCTCGTAGTCGCGATCCCGGGCGGGGTTGGGAAAGGTCTTCAGTTCCTTGGTCGGTTGGGAAGGCATGGCGGGGTGTCGTCTAACACACACTGAGCCGATTTCAGCCCCTGTACGGCGAACGCTCCCCAGGCTGCCGGGTCCCCCCTCCTGTCCGCCCCCCAACGTCCCCTCTGTCCAGGGGGGAGCAGCCGGGGCCGACCCATCTTGTGTCTCCGGTGGCAGGGGCGTAACTCAGATCCTCGCCCCGAATGCTGCCCTCCGATTTCCAGGACATCCTCGCGTGCGTTCCCCAGGCCGTGGTGCGGCTCGGGCCGGATCTGCGAGTGGAATGGTTGGAGCCGGACTTCGGCGCCAAGACGGGCATGGTCCTCCAGGTGGGAGACCCGGTGCTCTCGGCTCTCGAGGGCGGCTGGGGCCGGGATGCCCTCGAGCGCGCCCTGCGCGAGGGCCGCTCCCACTCGGGCCATGCCATCACCTCCAGCCTCAAGCAGATGCGCATCCGGACCCGGCCCTCGGGCCCGGGCGCCAACCCCGGGGCCTGGCTGCTCTTCGAGCCCTCCGGCGCCGATGACGACGTGGCCTTCGCCCAGGCCCTCCAGGAGATCGCCCGCGAGGTGGGCGAGACGCTGGACGTGGACAGCGTCTGCAAGGCCGCCGTGCTGGCCGTGGTGCGCTGCGCCCAGGTGCGCCGCGCCGAGGTGTACCTGTCCGAGGAGGGCCAGCCCCTGCGCCGGGTGGCCGTGTCCGACCTGGCCAGCGCCGACTCCCCCGAGGACGCCCTCGAGGACCATGCCGACTCCTTCGAGGCGGCCCTCATCACCCGCCAGCCCCAGATTGGCGTCCAGCGCGGCTACGGGGACGCGGTGGGCTCCATCTTCGCCGCGGTGCCGCTGCTGTCCCAGAAGCGCGCGCTGGGGCTGCTCGTCCTCTACAAGGAGCAGGGCACCTCCTTCTCCCTGCGGGAGCTGGATTTGTGGAGCGCCGCCGCCGGGCAGGTGGCGGTGACGGTGGAGAACGCCCGCCTGCTGCGCGAGGCCCAGGCGGCCCTGCGCGTGCGCGAGGAGTTCATGTCCATCGCCTCGCACGAGCTGAAGACGCCGCTCACGCCCCTCAAGCTCAACCTGCGCTTCCTGGAGCGCTGCCTCGCCCAGGGCCAGCGTGTGGATCCCGCCGCCGTCACCAAGTCCAAGCGGCAGGTGGAGCGGCTGGAGCGGCTGGTGAACGAGTTGTTGGATGTCTCGAGACTGGAGGAGCGCCAATTGTCCCTGCAGCTCGCGCCGCTGGAGTTGGGCCACCTGGTGGCGGAAGTGGTGGACCAGTTCCGCCACACTCTGGAGCGTCCCTTCAGTCTGGTGGTGCCGCGCGAGCACCTCTGGGTGCAGGCGGACCGGGAGCGGCTGGAGCAGGTGCTCATCAACCTGCTGGAGAACGCGGACAAGTACAGCCCCAAGGGCGAGCCCATCTGCGTGGAGGTGGAGGCGCTGCACGGTGAGGCCCGTCTGCACGTGAAGGACCGGGGCATCGGCATCCCCACGCAGGACCAGTCGCGCCTCTTCCAGCGCTTCCACCGGGCGGGCAACTCCTCGCACCGCCACTTCGGCGGGCTGGGGCTGGGGCTCTTCATCAGCCACTCCATCGCCCAGCTGCACCACGGCGCGCTGTCCATGTCCAGCGCCGAGGGCCATGGCTCCACCTTCACCCTGGGCCTGCCGCGCATGTCCGCCAACGAGGTACGCCGTCTGCCTCGCCGGGTGCTGCTGCTGGACGAGGATCCGGTGCAGGAGCTCACCGCCGAGCGCGTGCTGCGCGCCGAGGGCTTCGAGGTGCTCACCGCGCACGGGGGCGTGGAGTCGCTGCGCCGCGCCGCCTCGCTGCCGGTGGACCTGGTGCTGCTGTCCGAGGGGGCCCCGCCCACGCAGTTGGGCCTCTTCCTGTCCGCCTTCGCCGAGCTGCCGCGCGCCCGGCCCATCCCCATCGTCCTGGCCGGGGCCTCGCGGCCCGCCTGGGCCCACCCGGAGCACTCCCAGTGCTCGCGGCCCTACCGGGAGCAGGAGCTGCTCACCGCCGTCCGCGCCACGCTCGGGCTGGCCGGCGAGCGGGAGCGTACCGAGGAGCCGGAGCGTGTCCCCCTGGAAGCCCTCATGCTCCCGTGAGGACCCCCACCGGGCCCCCGCTCCCCTGAGCGCTCCGGGCGCTTGCGGACGTCACTGAATCTTTCTTGCCTGCTTACACGGGCTGACGCAGTGCACTAGACTCTCCGCGTTGAAGAATTCACCCGCCGAGAGGGAGTGCTGATGTCGCAGCGAGGCCCGGGCCGCTATGGGTTGTACGAACCGGACACCGAGCACGATGCCTGTGGAGTCGGCTTCGTGGCCCATATCCAGGGAGAGAAATCCCGCGGCATCGTCGAGGACGCGCTGGAGCTCCTCAATCGGCTGAGCCACCGGGCCGCGGCCGGCAGGGACCCCGAGACGGGGGATGGCGCCGGCATCCTCATCCAGCTTCCCCATCGCCTCTTCGAGCGTGAGCGGCTGGGCTTCGCGTTGCCTCCGCGCCACCAGTACGGCGTGGCCATGGTGTTCCTCCCCTCGGACGCGGAGGCGCGCATCGCCTGCGAGGCCGCCCTGGAGCAGGTGACCGCCGACGAGGGCCAGCGCGTGCTCGGCTGGCGGGACGTGCCCGTGGACTCCTCCCACCTGGGGAGGCTGGCCCGCGACAGCGCCCCCGTCCTCCGCCAGCTCTTCGTCGCCCGGCGCCGCGTGGTGCCCAGCGCCTTCGAGCGCAAGCTGTTCCGCATCCGCAAGCTGGCCGAGCGCCGCATCCGCGAGCGCGCCCTGGACCCGGACGGCCAGTTCCACGTGGCCAGCTTCTCGGCCGAGACGCTCATCTACAAGGGCCTGCTCCTGCCCCGGCAGCTCCCGCGCTTCTACGTGGACCTGCAGCACCCCGAGTGCGTGAGCGCCCTGGGCCTCGTGCACTCGCGCTTCTCCACCAACACCTTCCCCACCTGGGAGCTGGCGCAGCCGTTCCGCTACATCGCCCACAACGGCGAAATCAACACGCTCCACGGCAACCGCAACTGGATGAACGCCCGGCGCGAGCTGCTGCAGTCGGCCAGGTTCGGCGGCAGCCTGGCGCCGCTCTTCCCCCTCATCGTCCCCGGGAAGAGTGACTCCGCCCAGTTCGACAACATGGTGGAGCTGCTGTACCTGGGCGGCCGTCCGCTGCCCCACGCCATGATGATGATGATCCCCGAGGCGTGGGAGGGCCACACGCTCATGAGCGACGAGCGGCGCGCCTTCTACGAGTACTCCAGCTCCCTGCTGGAGCCGTGGGACGGGCCGGCCGCCATCGCCTTCACCGATGGACAGCTCATCGGCGCCACGCTGGACCGCAACGGCCTGCGCCCCGCGCGCTACCTCGTCACCGAGGACGATCGCATCATCCTCGCCTCGGAGACGGGCGTGCTCGACGTGCCCGCCTCCCAGGTGCGCCGCAAGGGCCGCCTCACCCCCGGCCGCATGCTGCTGGTGGACCTGCTCGAGGGCCGCATCCTCGAGGACGAGGAGGTGAAACGCGACATCTCCACCCGCTGGCCCTACCGGCGGTGGTTGCAGCACAACGTCTTCACCTTCGATGACCTGCCCACCGTGCCCGCGCCGCGGCGGCTGGGCGGCGAGGAGCTGTGGCGGCTCCAGCGCGCCTTCGGCTACACGGACGAGGACGTGCGCCTGCTGCTGCGGCCCATGGCCGAGGGCGGCAAGGAGCCCGTGGGCTCCATGGGCACCGACACGCCCCTGGCCGTGCTCAGTGACCAGGCCCCCTCGCTCTTCAACTACTTCCACCAGCTCTTCGCGCAGGTGACCAACCCGCCCATCGACCCCATCCGCGAGTCGCTGGTGATGACGCTCGCCACCGGGCTGGGCCCCGAGGGCAACACCTTCGAGGAGACGCCGGAGCACTGCCACCGCCTGTCGCTGCCGGGCCCCATCCTCACCAACGGGCAACTGGCGAAGCTGGCCGCCATCCGCAACGAGGGCATCTTCGAGACGCAGCCGCTCAGCCTCCTGTACCCGGTGAACGGGGGAGAGGACGCGCTGGATGCGGCCGTGGAGCGGCTGTGCAGCTCGGCCGTGGAAGCGGTGGACGCGGGCGCCAACATCCTCGTGCTGAGCGACCGGGACGTGGACGCGGCCCATGCCGCCATCCCCGCGCTGCTGGCCGTGTCCGCCGTGCACCAGCGGCTCGTGCGCGACGGCATCCGCATGTACACGGGCCTCGTGCTGGAGACGGCCGAGGCCCGCGAGGTGCACCACTTCGCCTGCCTCTTCGGCTACGGCGTCTCGGCGGTGAACCCGTACCTCGCGCTGGACACGCTGCGCGCCCTGGCCGACGCCGGCGAGCTGCCGGTGGACCAGGAGAAGGCCCAGGAGAACTTCATCCACGCCATTGAAGAGGGCCTGCTCAAGGTGATGTCCAAGATGGGCATCTCCACGCTCCAGTCCTACCGCGGCGCGCAGCTCTTCGAGGCCGTGGGCCTTCAGCGGAGCCTGGTGGAGCGGCACTTCACCGGGACGCCCTCGCGCGTGGAGGGCGTGGGCCTGCCCGAGCTGGGGCGCGAGGTGCGCGAGCGGCATGGGCTCGGGTTCGGTCCGGCGGCCGAGCACGAGGCGGAGCTGCTCCCCGTGGGCGGCCATTACCAGTGGCGCCGCCGGGGCGAGACGCACAAGTGGAACCCCGCCACCATCGCGAAGCTGCAACAGGCGGCTCGCGCGAATGACGCAGCCGTCTTCGCCGAGTACTCGAAGCTGGCGGACGACGAGTCGCGTGCCTTCTGCAACCTGCGCGGGCTCCTGGAGGTGGCGGCCGAGAGGCAGACCCCCGTGCCCCTGGAGGAGGTGGAGCCGGCGTCGGAGATCGTCAAGCGCTTCGTCACCGGCGCCATGTCCTTCGGCTCCATCAGCGCCGAGGCCCACGAGACGCTGGCCATCGCGATGAACCGGATGGGGGGGCGCTCCAACAGCGGCGAGGGCGGTGAGGAGGCTCGCCGCTACTCCCGGGACGAGAACGGAGACCTGCGGCGCAGCGCCATCAAGCAGGTGGCCAGCGCCCGCTTCGGCGTCACCACCGAGTACCTCGTCAACGCGGCCGAGCTCCAAATCAAGATGGCCCAGGGCGCCAAGCCCGGCGAGGGCGGACAGCTCCCGGGCCACAAGGTGGATGAGCGCATTGCCCGGGTTCGTTGGTCCACGCCGGGTGTGACGCTCATCTCCCCGCCGCCACACCACGACATCTACTCCATCGAGGACCTGGCACAGCTCATCTACGACCTCCAGTCGGTGAACCCGGCGGCGCGGGTGAGCGTGAAGCTGGTGAGCGAGGTGGGGGTGGGCACCATCGCTGCGGGCGTGGCCAAGGCCGGCGCGGGCGGTGTGGTCATCTCCGGCTACGAGGGCGGGACGGGCGCCTCGCCGCTCTCCAGCATCAAGCACGCGGGCCTCCCGTGGGAGCTGGGGCTCGCGGAGACGCAGCAGGTGCTGGTGCACAACGGTCTGCGTGGGCGCATCCGCGTCCAGGTGGACGGCGGCCTGCGTACCGCCCGGGACGTGCTCGTCGCCACGCTGCTCGGCGCCGAGGAGTTCGGCATGGCCACCGCGAGCCTCATCGCGCTCGGGTGCATCATGCTGCGCAAGTGCCACCTCAACACCTGCTCGGTGGGCATCGCCACCCAGGACGCGGGCCTGCGCGAGCGCTTCCACGGCAAGCCCGAGCACGTGGTGAACTTCTTCTACCTCGTGGCCGAGGACCTGCGTCGGCAGATGGCGGCCCTCGGCGCCCGCCGGCTGGACGAGCTGGTGGGCCGCGTGGACCTGCTGCGCCAGCGGCCCGCCTCGGACCACTGGAAGGTGAAGCGGGTGGACCTCTCCGGGTTGCTCACGCTCCCCCACGCTCCCTCCGAGGAGCCCCGGCGGTGCGACTCGGCGTGGAGCAAGGACGTGTCCGACCACCTGGACCATGACCTCCTGAAGGACGCCCAGGCGGCGCTGGAGGGCGGGGCTCCCACGTTGCTGGTGCGCCCGGTGAGCAACACGCACCGCGCGGTGGGCGCCATGCTCTCGGGTGAGGTGGCCCGGCGCCATGGGGCTCGCGGACTCCCGGACGGGCAGTTGCGCATCCGGCTGAAGGGCTCGGCGGGACAGAGCTTCGGGGCCTTCCTCGCCAGCGGCGTGACGCTGGAGCTGGAGGGCGATGCCAATGACTACCTCGGCAAGGGGCTCTCCGGCGGGCGCGTCATCGTCTACCCGCCCTCGGACAGCCGCTTCACCCCCGAGGAGAACGTGCTGGTGGGCAACACCGTCCTCTACGGTGCCACGGCCGGCGAGGTGTACCTGCGCGGGCTCGCCGGCGAGCGCTTCGCGGTGCGCAACAGCGGCGCCCAGGCCGTCGTCGAGGGCGTGGGCGACCACGGCTGCGAGTACATGACGGGCGGCGCGGTGGTGGTGCTCGGCCCCACCGGGCGCAACTTCGCCGCGGGCATGAGCGGCGGCATGGCCTTCGTGCTCGACCGCGAGCGCTCCTTCCGCGAGCGCTGCAACCTGGAGATGGTGGAGCTGGAGTCGCTCGTGGACGAGTCGGAAATCTGGCTCGTCCACGGGATGATCGAACGGCACCTGCACCACACGGGCAGCAAGCTGGCGCAGCGGGTGCTCGACAACTGGGAGCGCATGGTGCCGCAGTTCGTGAAGGTGATGCCCACCGACTACAAGCGCGTGCTCCAGGCGCGCCGGGCGGCTCGCAAGCCGCCTCCCGCCACGTTGCCACGGCTCCAGGTCGTGGGAGGGGAGGGCTGAGCCATGGGAAAGACGACCGGCTTCATGGAGTGGCAGCGCGTGCACGCCCCCAAGCGCGAGAAGTCCGAGCGCGTGGGAGACTCGCGTGAGTTCGTCCTGCCGCTGTCCGCCGAGGAGGCGAAGCGGCAGGCGGGGCGGTGCATGGACTGTGGCGTGCCCTTCTGTCAGCAGGGCTGTCCGCTGGGCAATCCCATCCCGGACTTCAACGACGCGGTGTACCGGGGCAAGTGGAAGGAGGCCTTCCTCGCCCTGAGCGCCACCAACAACTTCCCCGAGTTCACCGGACGGTTGTGTCCGGCTCCCTGCGAGGCGGCGTGCGTCCTCGGCATCAACCAGGACGCCGTCACCATCGAGCAGATGGAGAAGGAGATCATCGAGCGGGCCTTCTCCGAGGGGTGGGTACGTGCCCGGCCTCCGGCGAGCCGCACGGGCAAGCGCGTGGCGGTGGTGGGCTCGGGGCCCGCGGGGCTGGCGGCGGCGGCACAGCTCAACCAGGCGGGCCACAGCGTCACCGTATTCGAGCGGGATGACCGGCTCGGGGGTCTGCTGCGTTATGGGATTCCCGACTTCAAGCTGGAGAAGTCCGTGCTGGACCGGCGGCTGAAGCTGCTGGAGGCCGAGGGCGTGGAGTTCCGCTGTGGCGTGGACGTGGGCCGCGAGCCGGGCTACGCCGCGCTGCGCGAGCAGTACGACGCCGTCGTGCTGGCCATGGGCGCGAGGAAGGCGCGAGAGCTCGAGGTGCCCGGGCGCGAGCTGTCCGGCGTGGTGCAGGCCATGGACTACCTGGAGCACCAGAACCGGGTGGTGTCGGGGCTGGCCACGCTCGAGCCCCGGTTGAACGCGGCGGGCAGGCGGGTGCTGATTCTGGGTGGCGGTGACACGGGCTCGGACTGCCTGGGCACGGCGTTGCGCCAGGGCGCGGCGAGCGTGACGCAGGTGGAGCTGATGCCGGCTCCGCCGAAGGTGCGCGCCGAGGGCAACCCGTGGCCGCGCTGGCCGCTCATCTTCCGCACCTCGTCGAGCCAGGAGGAGGGTGGGGCGCGCGAGTTCGGGCTGATGACGAAGCAGCTCGTGGGTGAGAACGGGCAGCTGCGGGCACTGCACGCGGTGCGGGTGGAGGTGCAGCGGGAAGCGAATGGCGCTCCCCGGCTGGTGGAGGTGCCCGGCTCCGAGACGGTCTACGAGGTGGACCTGCTGGTGCTGGCCATGGGCTTCACGGGGCCGGACACGGGGCTGCTGGCCGAGCAGCTCGGCACGAAGCTCACGCCGCGCGGCAACGTGCAGGTGGACTCGCACTTCGCCACGTCGGTGGACGGCGTGTTCTGCGCGGGAGATGCGAGCCGCGGGGCGAGCCTCATCGTCTGGGCCCTCGCGGATGGACGCGAGACGGCGAAGGCCGTCGACACGTACCTCACCCGAGAGGCCTCCGCGCTGCCAACGAAGGGCAAGGACTGCGCCTTCGGGTGACCGGGACGTCTCTCAGTCCTCCGGTGGGTCCGCCACCAGTTGGCGCTCGGGCCACTGTGCTCCCGGAGGCGGCTGCACGCGGACGCCTCGCGGTCCCAGTGTGCGGAAGCGCACCCTCCGCCCCACCAGGTGCCGCCAGTCCTCGAGCATCACCGACCAGCGCCAATCGATGTGGTCCTCGTCGTCGGTGAACTCCAGCAGGAAGCGCTGATGCTGGTCATCCACGGGCAGCCCGCGGCTGTGCACCACCTCTCCCGTGGCTGCGTCCTCGATTTGGACCCAGGGCCCTCGCCCCAACTCCCGGCCCTCCTGGGGCGCCCAGGCGAACCAGCTTCCCCGTAGCAGCAGGCGCCCCCGGAACAGCCTCGGTTCGTCGAATCGGGGCCGCCGGGGCCAGAAGGGGAGGGCGTCCTTCATGGGCGGCCTCGGGATCGAGAGCTCCTCGTGCTTGCCCCATCTCACCGGGAAGCGTGCCTCGTTCGAGGGGACTCGGCCCGGTGCGCTCCCCGCAAGGGCCCGGCTGTGCTCGACGAGCCAGCGCTCCGTGTTCCTTCCCCAGATCGTGCTGGAGCCCTCGTAGTGCTGGCACTCGTACTCGGCCCCCGTGGTGAGGTAGCCCACGTAGTCGCCGCACACGCCCGCCACCATCACCTCCCGTGCCCCCATCTGCCGCAGCTCCCGGTCCAGGCGGTTACCCAGCCAGGACGTGGGTTCGCCTGGAAGCCCCATCAGCCACACGCTCCCCACCTTCAGCAACCGCAGCGGCAGGGCCGGAGGCTGGTACTTGAAGAGATCGGAGAGGATGCTCTCCAGCAGGAGCGGTGGCTCCTTGGGCCACTGTGGATCGGTGTCGCCCAGCGTGTTCCGCATCCCCTCGCGGAAGAGCAGGGGAACCCCTCCACCCAGCTCCGAGCCACCGAGTGTGGGGCCTCCCACCTGGGCCTCATGTGGCAGCCGCGTGCCATCCGACAGCGTGGCGTCGCGAATCGTGGGCTCGTCGAAGTGGACCGAGAGGCGCACCGACGTCTCCGCCCGCGCACGTGCATCTCCACAGGCCTCGAAGAGGCGCTGGCCCAGCTCCTGCCCCACCTTCTCCGCCAGCTCCAGGTTCCGCGTCCGGCCGTGGCGCTGCCGTTTCAGCTCGTCCACCGACAGGCCAGGCAGCGTCGGGTCCGAGTCCCCCACGGTGCCCGCGGCGAGCCCGAGGATCGGCTCCGTGCCCGGCTCCGCGCTTCGCATCAGGTGCTCGGCATGGTGGGTGGCCACCCCGAAGAGGTCCGCGCTTCCCAGGGCGTGGTTCAGCGCCAGCATCGCCGAGTGCACCCCGAACGTGCCGAAGGCTCCAATGGGCCGGTGGGGCGGCTGCGCCTCGTCCGCCCAGAGCACCTGCACGCGTGGATCCACGCTCACCTGCTCGAGTGAGAGCCCCGAGGGGACGGCGGACGGTGTGCCCCCGGGGAAGCCCAGGGACTCCGCTTCACGGCGGAACGCGGCGTCCTCCACCCCGGGGACGTTGTCGCGGGCGGCCTTCAGGCTCCGGTTGCGCGAGTACCCCCAGAGCCGGGACACGCCGTGCCCGACGCGTGCCGGGCGCAGGCGCTCGCAGGCCTCGCGCACGCCCCGCTCCAGCCGCTCCACGAGGTACGCGACACCTCGCGCGTCCAGCCCTGGCTTGGGTTGCGCGAAGGAGTCGTAGAACGGACTGCCGTAGAAGTTGCCCGGTCCGCCGTGCGTGTGCGTGCCCGCGAGGAAGAGCCGGCCAATGTGCAGGCCCAGGGGCGCGGTGCGTTCCGCGAGCCGCTCCGCCAGGTAGCGCGAGCCGGCGTGCAGGTCCGCCGCGATGAGCGCCACCCGCTCGCCGTGCCCATCATCCAGCACGAGCACGCGCGCGTGGAGCCGTCCCCACATCGCTCGCATCCTGTGCCCCGACAGGGACCAGCCCGCCGTGGGCGTGAGGAAGCCGGGCGTGATGTCCACCCGGGCGGCTCCGGCCCGTAGGACTCCATCGGTGAGCGTCCTCCCGGGCGGGACACGCGCGACCGTGAGATCCTCGGGTGGCTCCTCCAGACCCAGCACGATCGACGGAAGGCTGGTCATGGCATGTCGCTCCTTTCGTGTGGCCTACTTGCGGATGCGTCGCCGCTTCACGGTGATGTCCACGATGGGAGCGGGGCTCCCCTCCGTGCCCGGCGCCGGGGCCTTGCGCACCCCGAGCACCAGCAGGCTGTCCTCGACGCCTCGGATGCTCTGGATGGCGTCCGGGAAGCCGAGCTCCACCACCGGGCGTCCGTTGATGCGCACGATGGCGTCCCCCGTGGCGAGCCCCGCCTCCCACGCGCCTCCTCCCTCGAATACCTGGCCCACCACCAGCGCGTCCTCTCGCGGCGCCAGCACCGCGCCGATGCCCACCATGTCCACCTGCGGCTCCTCGCCTTCCTCCGTCTTCCTCAACTCGAGGATCCGGGGGGCCGTGCTCTCGGGGCCCACGCGAATCCCCGAGATGATGCGGCTGTGGTGCCCCTCGGCGGAGACGTGCAGGGACATCTGCCCCGAGGGCAGTCCATCCAGCGTGAAGTGGCCCTCCGCGTCCGTGAGGGCGTCGTAGCGCACCGACAGCGCGCTCTCCGCGCCCATGCCCTCGACGGAGACGCGCGCGCGCTCCAGGGGCAGGTTCGTGCCCTCCTCCACCACCCGCCCCGTCATCTTCGCCCCTCGCCCGAGCGAGACGTCCGCCGTCACCGTCCCCGAGGCTCCTCGTGGCACCTCGACGTGGGTCTCGGACGGGGCGTAGCCGTACGCGGCCACCTGCACCACGTAGCCCCCGGTGGGCACTCCGGCCAGCTCGTAGTGGCCCCGCGCGTCGATGAACGAGAGCTGCGCGAAGGGGATTCGCTGGAGGGGCCCCCGCTTCGTGAACACGGCCAGGGTGAAGGAGGGCATGGGTTTGCCGGTGGCCGCGTCTCGCACCGTGCCCACCAGCTTCGCTCCCCGCGCGAGCGTCAGCACCAGGTCCTTCCTCCCCGCCGTCACGTCCTGGAGCTCTCCCGGCGCCAGCCCCATCAACCTCGCGGTGACGTCATAGAGCCCCGGCGCCACGCCTTCGATCGTGAAGCGCCCCTCGTCGTCCGTCACCTGCTCGTAGCCGTGCGCGTCTCCGTACTGCTTGGGCCATGCGCTCTCCGCGGACTCCACCGACACCAGCGCCCCCGCCACGGCCGTTCCACTTGCGTCCACCACCCGCCCCGCCAGCGACTCGTCCAGGGGGACGTCCCCGGAGCCCTCGTGCCTGCCCAGCTTCAACACCAGCCGGCGCGTCAGCAGGGTCCCCGCTGTCACCTCGGCCTGGGCGGAGGCGTGGGCCGGGTGGCGGGCCTCCACGATGGCGCCCTCGGGGCCGTGGAAGCGGAACTCCCCACTCGCATCCGACGTGTAACGGTCCGGCGTCGGGAAGAGCACCGACTCCCCGCTCCGGCCGGTGAGCACCCGCACCTGTGCTCCCGCCACCGGCTTCCCGTCCGGGCCTTCCACCCGCCCCAGCAGCTCCACCTCGGGCGTCAGGGCGAGCACGAGGTCCGAGAGGCGCTGGCCCGGCACGGCCGTGAAGCGGATGGGGCTCTGCCCCCACTCGGGGCCGAAGGGCAGGTAGCCCCGCGCCGTCACCACCGCGAGCTGCCACGTGCCCCCCGAGTACGGCACGAAGCGGAACCGTCCACTCGCATCCGTGCGCGTGGACGTGGCGCCTCCCGGGCCCGCGAAGGTCAGCTCCGCGCCCTCCACGCCATCTCCCGTGGTGGCCGAGATGACACGGCCCTCGAAGGCCCCGTGTGGCTCCGTCGAGCGCTCGGCATACGTGGCCGGCACCAGGCGCGTGGGCGGGGCCGCCGTGGTGTGGGTGGGTTTCGGCTCCGGTGCCGTCTCCGTTGCCGTCGTGGCGGGAGCGGGCTTCTGGGCCGTGGCGCCTGGGGACCGCGTGGCCTGGGGGTCCGGTCCGCCCCGTCCCCCGAGGACGAGCAGCAGGCCTCCCAGGAGCACCAGCACGACGGCGAGCCACCCGAATGTGCGCTTCCGATCCATGGCACGGAAGGCTAGCGCAACCCCCGGGTCCTTCTTATAGCTTCGCGCCGCTTCACTCCCCAGGAGGCACTTTCATGAAGGTCTACGGTCATCCGTTCAGCACCTGTACCCGCAAGGTCCTCACCACGCTCGCGGAGAAGGGCCACGAGGCCCAGTTCGTGATGGTGGATTTGACGAAGGGCGAGCACAAGGCGCCCCAGTACGTGGCCAGGCACCCCTTCGGTGTCATCCCCTTCTTCGAGGATGACGGCTTCACCATGTACGAGTCGCGCGCCATCATCCGCTACCTCGACGCGAAGCTGCCGGGCGAGAAGCTCACCCCGAGCGATCTGCCCTCGCTGGGCCGCATGGAGCAGTGGCTCAGCGTCGAGCAGTCCTATTTCTCCCCGAGCAGCATGGCCATCATCATGGAGACGTTCTTCAAGCCGATGATGGGCGGTGGGAAGCCCGACATGGACAAGGTGAACAAGGGCCGTGACGGGACGGCGAAGGCGCTCGACGTCGTCGACCGCGCGCTCATGTCGCAGGCCTACCTCGCGGGCGACCGGTTCTCCCTCGCGGACATCTCCTGGATGCCCTACCTGCAGTACCTCTCGGCCACGCCCCACGGCACCCTCATCACCGAGCGTCCGCACGTGAAGTCGTGGTGGCAGCGCCTCAGCACCCGTCCCTCGTGGAAGAAGGTGAACGGCTAAGCCAGCCGAAGTAAGTCCGTTCAGGGGTCTGTCCTCAGCTCGAAAGCAGGAGGGACCCCTCCGGGCCCGGTCTCGCCAGACTTGTCCAACAACTGGACAAGTTCGTGACGAGCGCGCCCGGAAGGCGGACTCACTCACCCCTGAATGGACTTTGTTCCGATGGTTTGGTCCGCCGTCCCCGCTGTCCCCGCGCGGGGGGCCCGGCCCTGGATGAAGCCGGGCACCCCTTCCGCGTCACGGCGTCACGGGATGTCGCAGGCCCCGCCGCCGGTGCCGTCGTCGTAGCAGAAGTAGCCCGTCCGGCAGGTGCCCTGGCTTCCCATGCCCGAGCATGTCGCGAAACAGTAGGCACGGGTGCTGTCGGTGTTGGAGTAGCACCTGGAGCCCGCCGGACAGGCGGACTCGAGGCAGTCCTTCGTACAGTATCCGCCGGGGTAGCCCGAGGCGGCTGTCACGCACAGGCCCGCCGTGCCGCACTGCGAATCGCTGGTGCAGGGCTGTCCCACCACCGAGGCCGGCTCCTCTTCCGTGGACCGGTAGGGCACCAGGGTGAAGCTGACGTCCTTCACCAGTTGCTCCGTCTCCACCTCGATGGACTCCAGCTCGGTGGCGTCGCGCCAGAAGCCCACGCGCTCGCCCTCCTCGAAGAACTCGTTGTCCTCGTCATCGTCGATGGTGGCCAGCGCGTAGTACGTCCGTGGAGGAAGCTCGAGGGAGTAGCTGTAGCCGCCGCTCGCTGGCACCAGCGCCACCCCCGCATCGTCCACCTTCCACTCCCCGAACAGATCCTTGTAGGCGAAGGCGATGACGGCGTCCTTGTCCTGCGTGGCGCCCACCCGGAACTTCACCAGCACGTCGGCGGAGCCCGTGCCGGTGGTGGCCCGGAGGGAGAGCTGGGCCACGTAGTTGCCGTCGGGCAGCGAGCCCGGGTTGACGTTCACCGTGAGCGGGACGGACTTGTAGGCGTCGATCGACAGCGTGCGGCTGGAGACGGACACCGCGGAGGCCTGAGCGCCGGTGACACCCACGCTCGCCTGGAGCGTGCCGCCGCCCACGTTGCGCACGGTGAGTTGCTGGGAGCCGCTTCCCGCGAAGGAGAGCTGGGTGGTGCTCACGCCGAGCCTGGGCGCCGCCTCCGGGCCGGTGGTGCCCTGGGCCCGCAGCACGGCGGCCTGGGCGTTGACGAGGCCCGCGCCACAGCCCTCGGTGCACTGGCTGGAGGTGTCGGCCGTCTCCTTGAGGATGGCCTCCACCTGGGCGGAGGTGAGCGCGGGGTTGACCGCCAACATCAGCGCCACGATGCCCGCCACGTGGGGGGCCGCCATGCTCGTGCCGTTGTACCAGTCATAGCCGGGCTGGTTCCGGGCGTCGGGCAGGGTGGAGAGGACCCCGTCCGGGTAGCTGTCGCCGTTGCGGTCCTCACTGGTCTGGCCCCCCGTGGCCATGACGTCCACCGGAGCGCCGTAGTTGGAGAAGCTGCTGCGCTTGCCGTTGAAGCGCACCGAGCCCACGCAGATGACGTTCTGCATGTTGCACGGGAAGGTGTTGGTGGCGTTCTGGTTCTCGTTGCCCGCGGCGATGACGAAGATGGAGCCCCTCTCCACGCCCTGGTTGACGAGCTCCTGGACCGACTGGGGCGCGGTACCGGTGCCGCCCAGGCTCAGGTTGATGACACGCGCGGGCGTGGGGTTGGCGGGCACGCCGGGCACCGAGCCACCCGCGGCCCAGTTCATCCCCGCGGCGATGTCCGACAGCGAGCCGCCCGAGGCGCCCAGCACGCGCACCGGCTGCAGCTTGCCCTTCCAGGTGACGCCGGCCACGCCCAGCCCATTGTTGGACAGCGCGCCAATGGTGCCGGCCACGTGCGTGCCGTGGAACGAGGAGCCGCCGTTGGGCGAGTCCTTGCCCATGTCCGTCGGGTCGTTGTCGACGCCGTTGCCATCCCCCGCGTTGGCGGGGTCCGAGATGAGGTCCATGCCCGGGATGACGCGGGCGTCCAGGTCCGGGTGCCGGACGATGCCGGTGTCCACCACCGCCACCACCATGGAGTCCAGACCGGTGGTGATGTCCCAGGCGGCCGGCAGGTTCATGTTGGGGTAGTGCCACTGGCGGGAGTAGAGCGGATCATTCGGGACGGAGAAGGCCTTCACGCGCAGGTTGCTCTCCGCGTAGCGCACCCCGGGCACCGCCGAGAGCCTCTGGACGAGCGAGGTGTGCTCCTCGCTCGTCAGGGCGCGCACGGACGCCGTCCCCTGGGTGCCGGACTGCGCCTGCACGCCCGTGGGCTCGTAGCGGATGACGTGCAGGTGCTCGCTGATGTGGCCCTTGTGCACGGCGCGGTAGCCCGCCGCCCGCACCCGGGCGAGGACCGTCTCCACGGGCAGGTTCGCCTCGTCGAAGCGGACGATGACCTCTCCCGTGATGACGGACTCGCGCGCCGGGAGCGGGGTCGTGGGGTAACCGGTGCGCAGCACCCCCTTGGCGGCCAGGGCGCTGGCCACGGCCCGCGAGAGGTTTCGCGCACCCGCCTCCTCCAGAAGCGGAGCCCGGGTGATGGCCGCCCCGGCGGATTGTCCCTGGAACGGAGTCAGGGCGCCTTGCACCGTGCCGGAGGAAGGGGGGGTCGAGGGCTCATCGTCGTCGAAGAGGGTACAGGCGGTGAGGCCCAATAGCCCCAGGAGCGCAAGGCGGCGGATCATACGGGTCCTTTGGATGCGGGAAATGAGGTGGCGCGGGCCAGACGCTAGAAGGTCATGAGTCGGTGCGTCCAGGGTGCCATCGGGTGCTCGAGGCTGTTCGTCCACGTCCGATGTTGCTCGCGCTCCGGGTCCTACCTGGCCGGTCGCCCGGCGGCCGCCAGTCCGTGAACGTGGACGCGGACAAGAGCGTTTTCCGACGTTATCTTGGAGGTCATGCCGAAGGCATTACCACAAAAGTCCACATCCCTGCCCGGCAAGTGGCTGCGGCACTGGCTCACCCGGGAACAGCTCCAGTTGCTCGCGGGGGATGACATCTACTCCCAGGGCGCGACCCTGGCCGGACACGGGGGGGTGCTCACCTGGTTCGCCGTGACGGACGTGCTGCACGGAGAGGTTCGCGGCCGGGGCCGGGGTCCTCTCCCGGTGACGGTCTCCGCGACCCAGCAGGGGCTGCTGGGCAACTGCCCGTGCTCCCGCTTCCGGTCCGCCGTCATCTGTCAGCACGTGGTGGCGCTCGGGGTGGCCGTGCTCGATGCCATTCGTCCCGAGAAGGGCGAGGAGGCTTCCGCCGGGCAGGAGGAGTCCCCGCCCTCCAGTCCCGAGGAGGTGACGGCCTGGATGGAGGCGCACCACGTCTCCCATCTGCGCGTCGTTCCCATCCTGGAACTGGACTCGCTCCTGCCCCGCGGCTTCGCCCTCTCCCACAGGTTCTACCTCCTGGGGAATGACCCGGTCGCTTCCATCCTGGACGGCTCACGGCCGCTCCCCGACGACTGGTCCGAGAAGGAGCGGGAGCTCTTCAAACGCGCCGCGTGGCTCCGGGCCCGCGTCGAGGCCCACCGGGTGAGCCTGGGGCTGGAACTGGAGCGCACCCGCCGCGGGTTTCCGCCTCCCACGGATGCGCGGCTCGAGCCCCTCGTGCCGCTGCTCCAGCGGGAGCGGGCCCGGGTCCGGGAGCACGCCGCTCCCCGCCTCCTGCCCGACAACGAGCGTGTGCTCCACTTCCCGGAGAATCGCCCGGTCGCGCACGTGCACGAGTCCGGGTATGGGCGCTCCGGGACGCATGCTCATCCCGAGTACTCCGAGCACCAGTGCGCGCGGGTGGATCTGCCCTTGCTGCTCGAAGGGGACGAGGGCGCCCTCACGTGCTCGACGTGTGCTCGCAGCGGGCCGGCGCGCTGCGTTCACGCCCTCACCGCGATCGACGTGGTGCTCGCCGCGCTCGGGGACTCGCGGCGGGCGAAGGAGAACACACGGCTCGCCGAGCGGCTCTTCGTGGTGCCCGGCCAGCGGTTGCTGGCCGCCATGGACAAGGTGGGGCTCGGGCTCCGTACCCGCCAGGAGTCCGCTTCCACCCCCGCCCAGGTCAGCTTCCGCCTGGAGGGTTTCGCCGAGGGCGAGCCCCGGCTGCGGCCCTACCTCCACCGGCCGTTGAAGCGGGGCGGGCTGTCCAAGGGAGCGCAGGTGGCCCTGCGTGACGAGGCCGAGGCCCGGGCCGCGCTCGCTTCCCCCGAGGAGGTGGAGGCCTTCGAGCTGTGCCGCCTCTCGGCGCGGATGCTGCACGAGCCCGCGGATCGCCGGCGGTTGCTCGTCCAGGCGCTGAAGCTGCTCGAGCACCACCCCCGGCTGGTGTTCGAGGCGAATCCGGAGACACCGCTGAGGGTGCGCTCCGCGTCGCTGGGTTTCTCCATCGAGGAGGGCGAGGACGCGCGGGAGGGGCTCCGGGTACGCCCCACCTTCGGTGGAGAGCCGGTGCCCATGCGCATCCTCCAGGGGTTGATGGCGGGGCGGGCGCCGCTGCCCTGGCTGTACGTGGAGCGGGAGTTTCCGCGGGTGACGATGGTGTCCGCCTCGCCCGAGGCCCTGGCGGTGCTGACGCCGCTGGTGGAGTACGGGGGACATCTGCCCGCCTCGTCGCGCGCGGAGTTGCTGCACCGGCTCGGCGGGGTGGAGTCGGCCGTGCCCGTGTCCCTGCCCCCGGCGCTGGAGGCGCGCGAGGTCCCCGCCGTGCCCGGGCTGTTGCTGCGCCTGCGGCCCACGGGAGGGGAGACGTTGGAGGGCTCGTTGCTCGTCCGGCCCCTGCCCGAGGCTCCGCCGCTGGTGCCGGGCGAGGGCGCGGACGTCGTCCGGGGCCTGCGGGGCACGGAGCGGGTGAGGGCACGGAGGAACCTGGAGGCCGAGCGCGCCGAGGCGTCCGCGTTGCTGGAGCGGCTGGGCCTGCCGGTGGAGACGCGTGGCTACTTCACCCTGGAGGGCCCGGAGGCGGCGCTCGGCTTGCTGGAGCGGCTGGAGCCCCTGACGGGCCCCTCCCTGCGCGTGGAGTGGGAGGAGCGGCCGTGGAGCGTGGTGCGCTCGCCGGATGCACAGGGGCTGCGGGTGGAGGTGCTCCGGGAGCACGACTGGTTCGGCGTGCGGGGGGGCGTGGAGCTGGAAGGGGAGCGCGTGGAGCTGGCCCTGCTGCTGGATGCGATGCGGCGCGGGCACCATTACGTGCCGCTGGCGCCGGGCCGCTGGATGCGGCTCACCGAGAGACTGCGCCAGCAACTCGCGCCCCTGGCGGACCTGGCGCACCCCTCACACGGCAAGTGGGAGGTGAGCGCGGCGGCGGCGCCCACGCTGGACGGGCTGGCGGAAGCGGGCGCGACGGTGGAGGCTCCCCCGGACTGGCGCCACCTGGCCGGGCGCATCCGCGAGGCCCAGAAGATGAAGGTGCCGGTGCCCCACGCCCTGAAGGCCCGGCTGCGCGACTACCAGCGCGAGGGCTTCGTGTGGATGGCGCGGCTGGCGGCCTGGGGTGGGGGCGGGTGCCTCGCGGACGACATGGGGCTGGGCAAGACGCTGCAGACGCTCGCGCTGCTGTTGCACCGCGCGGAGGCCGGCCCGGCGCTGGTGGTGGCGCCCACCTCGGTGTGCTTCAACTGGATGCGCGAGGCGGCGCGCTTCGCTCCCTCGCTGAAGATGCACGGCTACCGCGAGGCGGAGCGCGAGGAGCTGCTCTCCGGCCTGGGCGCGGGTGACGTGGTGGTGGTGAGCTACACGCTGCTGATGCGCGATGCCGAGCGCTTCTCCGAGGTGTCCTTCGCCACGCTGGTGCTGGACGAGGCGCAGGCGGTGAAGAACCCGGACACGGCGCGGGCGAAGGCGGTAAGGGCGCTGAAGGCCGAGGCGCGCATCGCCCTCTCGGGCACGCCGGTGGAGAACCGGCTGTCGGAGCTGTGGAGTCTGTACCGGCTCGTCTTCCCGGGGCTGCTGGGCAGCCGCGAGTCCTTCCGGACGCGCTTCGCCGGGCCCATCGAGCGGACGAAGAATCCGGAGGCACGCGCGGCGCTGGCGCGGGTGGTGCGGCCCTTCCTGTTGCGGCGCACCAAGGCGGAGGTGGCGCGCGAGCTGCCCGCCCGCGTGGAGACGGTGGTGCCCATCACCCTCTCCGAGGGTGAGCGGCGGCTGTACGAGGACACGCGGCTGGCGGCGCTGGCGCGGCTGGCGGACGCGAAGGGCCCGAAGAAGCGTTTCGAGGTGCTGGCGGCGCTCACCCGGCTGCGGCTGGCGGCCTGTCACCCGCGGCTGGTGGATGGGGACTCGCCGCTGCCGTCCTCGAAGCTGGAGCGGCTGGTGGAGGTGGTGGAGGCGGTGCGCGCCGGGGGAGGGCGGGCGCTCGTCTTCAGCCAGTTCGTCAAGCACCTGGCGCTGGTGCGCGAGGCGCTGGAGGCGCGGGGTGTACCCATGCAGTACCTGGACGGCCAGACGCCCGCGGCCGAGCGGGAGACGCGGGTGGCGGCCTTCCAGCGGGGCGAGGGGGACGTCTTCCTCATCTCGCTCAAGGCGGGGGGCACGGGCCTCAACCTCACCGCGGCGGACCATGTGCTGCACCTGGACCCGTGGTGGAACCCGGCGGTGGAGGATCAGGCCACGGACCGGGCGCACCGCATCGGCCAGACGAAGCCCGTCACGGTGACGCGCCTCATCTCCGAGGGCACCATCGAGGAGGCCATCCTCGCGCTGCACGAGGAGAAGCGGGATCTGGCCAACAGCCTGCTGTCCGAGGCGGATGGGGCGGCGGCGCTGTCCACCGAGCAGTTGCTCGGGCTGCTGCGCTACGGGGCCGAGGGGGAGGACTCCTCCGCGCACCTGCTCTCCGCGCGTCCGGCCAGGGCACACGGTGTCCCGGCGGAGCGGGGCCTGTCACCGGGGTGAGTGCAGCCAGGGGCTGGGGGCGAGGCCGGGCCGCGTGAGGACGCGGAAGTCGGTGGGCCTCACGCCCAGCCGCGTGAGCGCCATGTGCGCCCTCGGGTGGAGGAAGGTGGCCAGCTCCACCTCTCGTTGCCGGGCGTAGCCGCTCCTCACGGCCTCGGGCCTGTATCCCGGGTGGCACATCAGCTCGGTGACGCCCTCCCCGGGCAGCGTGGCGAGGTGCCATTCCAGGCGCTCCAGCGTCCAGTACGCCTCCGCCCCCACCTCCCCGAGGAAATGGTCATTGGTGCGCACGCCGTGGGCCCGCAGCGCATGGCGCATGGGCGGGCTCGTGGAGCGCACTGGCAGCCGGAGCGCTCGCGCGGCACGCACCAGGCCCGCGAAGACACCGGGGTGCTGGTGCAGCTGCTCGTGCACGTCCACGTGCGTGGCCGGCTGGCCGAGCAGCACGTCCAGCCGCTCCAACTGGGCGAGCGCCTCCGCCTCCACCACGTCCGGCGTCAGGCGCGGGGCGAGCGGCTCCGAGAAGACGCCTCCCTGGAGGAGCTCGCCGGGGAAGGCCGCCCACACCGGGAGGCCCCGGGCGAGGTTGAAGTGCAGGCCGATGGGCAGGCCCCGGGCCTCGTGGGCGGCGGCCTCGGAGTAGGGCGTGTTCACCATCAACGTGGCCGAGGAGACGATGCCCTCGTGCATGGCGCGGAGGATGCCCCGGGTGACGGCCGGGTCGTACCCCAGGTCATCGGCGTTGATGATGAGGGCTCGCTCCGGCTCGCTCACACCGTGGCCCCGGTGGGCTCGCGGCCCCTCAGCAGGCTGAGCATCATCGCCCCCAGGCCGAAGAGGATGGTGGCCAGGGCGACGAGCCCGCCCAGGATGGGCACGAGCCCCACCAGCGTCAGCAGCACCAGCCCCAGCAGCAGCGCCACGGCCAGGTGGGCCCCCGTCTTGTGGAAGCGCTCGAGCAGCCACCGGCCGAGGAACAGGCCCACCACCGGGAAGGACAGGGCGATGGCGAAGGCGTAGAGGGCCAGGATGAAGAGGCCGATCCACCAGCCGCCGAGCAGCATGCCCACGAGGAAGACGAGGGCGGCGAGGAAGGGGACGCTCACGAGGAGCGCGGCCCCCCAGCCCAGGCTCGGCAGGGGCCGCTGGCGCAGCATGGCCGTCACCCGGCGCGCGAACCGGGGTGCGAGCAGGGAGAAGAGCAGCCCCAGCGCGAACAGCCCCACGAGCGAGCGCACCCAGAAGTAGAGGCCCATGGCGGGGCTCCTTCCCTGGTCGTGCCGGGGGGCGAGATGCTCCACCGTGCCCGACACGACGGCGCCCGAGGCGAGCTGTGCGTCCTGGTCACTGCGGTAGCTCAGGTTCCCGCCGACGCGGGCCTCGTCGGTGAGCCGCAGCGTGCCCACCTCGGCGTGCGCGTCCTGGCCCACCGGGGCCGCCAGCGTGAGTGTCCTCGCCGCGGCCCGCAGCTCGCCCTGGACGGGGGCGTAGAGCCGCGCATCGCCCGAGGCGAGGTAGAGATCCTTGCCCACCCGGGACTCGGGGGTGAGCCGCAGGTTGTTGGCGGCGAGCATGGCGTCCTCGCCCACGGGCCCACTCACGGAGAGATCGCCGCTCGCGGCCCGGAGGCTGCCGCGCACCGGACTGGAGATCTGGGTGTTCGAGGCGGCGGACATCACGTCCCCCTCGACGGTGCCGGAGATGTCTACCTGCCGTCCCATGGCGATGACGTCGCCCCGGACGGTGCCCTGGATGTCCACGACGCTGCCGAAGGCATAGAGGTCCTCGTCGATGACCTCCTGGGGACCCACCCGCACCACGTCGCCGCTGCGGAACTCGGCGGCTCCCGCCAGGCCGGGCGCCAGGGCCCAGAGCACCAGCAGGGAGGGGAGCCAGGGGAGCCAGGGACTCCGGTACCACTCGGCCTTGGTGGACATGATGCAGCCCTCCCGCGTGTGACGGTTCATGTCCAACGCTGGAGGTTCCCCCTCGACCGGGCAAGGCACCGGGAGCGGCCATGCCTTCCGCCGCAGGCACCATCGCCCGGAGCGCGGGCCTTCCGTCAGGGGCGCGGGTGGGCCTGGAAGAAGAGCCACATCTGCTCGGTGGCGTCGAGGTCCTGCGTGGTGTAGCCGAGGCCGGCCTCGGGCGGAATGAGGCCCCCGGGCCAGGTGTGGCCACCGCCCTGCACGGTGCAGAGCGTGACGGCGGTGCCCTGGCCACAGTTGGTGAGGGTGCTGCAGGTGCTGTCGCCCTGGTCGTACGTGGTGATGGCGCTGGTGAGACAGGCGTTGTAGGCGGCCCAGCGCGCCACCGAGGCCTGCGCGGAGATGTAGGGTCCGCCGAGGAAGGGGATGGTGCCGCCCTCGTAGCGGATGGCCTGGTCGTCCGTGCCGTGGAAGTGCATCACGGAGACGGGGCGCACGGGTTCGCAGGGCTCGAAGCCCGCCATGCCGGCCACGGGGGCGATGGCGGCGATCTGCCCCGCGCGCTCGCAGGCGAGCCGGTAGGAGAAGAAGCCGCCATTGGACAGGCCGGTGGCGTAGATGCGTTGGGTGTCCAGACAGACGCGCGTGTCGAGGTACGCGAGCATCGCGTCCACGAAGGCCACGTCGTCCACGCGCGGGGTGGCCATCTGCGCCGGGCCGCAGCAGACGCCCGCGTTCCAACTGCGCGTGTCCTCGGACTGGGGGTCGTTGGTACCGGCGATGTCGTTCTGGTTGAGCCCGCGGGGGTACACCGCGATGAAGCCCCGGAGCTCGGCCTGCACGGACATCTGGCTCAGGTCTTCCTGCTCCTGCTCGTTGGAGCCATAGCCATGGAAGGAGAGCACCGCGGGTGTGGGCCGGGTCGCGTCGTAATTCTGGGGGATGTGGATGCGGAAGAGGCGGGTGCGTCCCTCGTGGGTGATGCTCCAGTCGTAGGTACCTGGGCTCACGGTGAGTCCGGTGCAGGAGGTGCGCTCGGCAAGCGGCGCGGGGGCGGGGGCGGCGGGGGGCCGTAGTCGGGGACCTGGGGAGGGGGCTCGGGCTCGGGGTCCGCGGTGCGGCCGGAACAGGCCGCCGTGAACAGCAGCGCGGTGGCGCCGAGGATGTTCAGCGGGGAAGGGCGAGTATTCATGGCGCCCTCAGCACTAAGGCTCCGGTGCGCGGCTGGCAGCACGCGGCTACGCCTTCTCCGTGCATCGGGCCGACAGTGAACGCTCCGGCGGGCGCGCAGGGGGCCGGAGATGTTGTCCCGCTGGAAGAGGACTGCCCCCAGGTCGGAGAGGGTATGACCCCACCTGGGAAGACATGGCCTTCCCACACTCCCCGTCCTCTACTGCCTGCTGACTCCGTGCTTGTCCGTGTGAGCGGAGCGGGAGACGTCCGTGAATACCGTCATCTGGAGTCTGTCCAGCTCTCATCCCGTGCGGTGTGGGGTGGCACTGCTGGTTTCGTGGATGCTCATCGGCTGCGCCACGACTTCCAGCCAGAGTGGGCCACCTGCATGGAATGCGGAGGTACCCCGGTGCCTGCTGGCGATGAGCGATGGCCCGGCGCCGGTCGAGCCGTCCTCGGGTCCTGCTGTTCGGGGCTACAACGTCCCCGGCCGGAATCCGGATTCACTGATGCCCTGGGAGTTCTTCCTCGGCAACGCCGCGCACCGGCTCATTGTCTATATGTACAGCGTGAAGCATCCAGGCAATCAGGTTCATTACAACGTCGAGTCGCTCAAGAGCATCCTCGAACAATCGAGGATCGGGGATACGTCTCGGTTGCTCCCTGGCGAGCACAGTCTACGCCCTGACATCGCCGATGTATCCAGCCGAAGCCTCTTCGAGATCAAACCCTGGAATGCGCAGGGGCTTCAGGAGGGCCGCCAGGAGGCACAACTCTACCTGACCGCATTGAATCGTGCGGTACGGGTCGGCAGACCCTTCACGGGTGGCAAGGAGTTCAGCGGAGAGATCCTGATTCGTTTCGCCCGGGGACAATACATCTGGCGGTTGGAGTGGCAGACCACCGAGCCAGGCGTGGTCCAGTATCGGTGGACTCGCAGTCAGCAACGCTTCGAGTCCCAGGCGGCAGCCTATGAGGCCGGGCAGTGGGTGGAGCTGACCGAACAGGAGATGCGGCAATATGGCGCGTGGGTAGGGCAAGCAGTGGATGACATGCTCAACCGGCGAGAACAGCTCACCACTTTCAGCGGAGCGGTCGGCATCGTCATCGACGTCGTGGGCAATGCCGCGACAGCTTTCTTCTCGGGAGCGATCTTCGGCCGGTTGAGCTCAGGTCCGGGCGTCCAGCAGCCTCCTGCGCAGGGAGGTGGACAGGTCATCCCCTTTCCAGCGCGGCCTGGGCCTACCTCGCCTCCGGCGCAGGTTCCCGCTGCCGCGGGCATGTCTCTTCCTCATTGATGACCCGCTCTGATAGGAGGCGTGTCATGGCACCTGGACAGCATGCTTCGCTGCAACTGCCGTCCTTCCTGCATGGTCTCCATCCTGCGGTCCACCAGAAGACGAAGAAGGAGGGGCTGCGGTGCGGCGAGCAGTTCCGGAAGGATGGTTCCTTTCCCGTCCCCCGTCAGATGCTGGAGGTCTCCCCTGGCGGAGTCGTGTTGACCCACGGGGTGGCCGACTTTCAGCACGAGCAACCGGCCTGGCGGTTGTACATGGTGTCGGAGGTCATGCTCGCCTTGTCCGAAGCTCCGGAATGGCAGGACCCATTTCCCGTGAGGGATGCCTACGAGGCCTGCTTCCGTGAGACAGCCTGGGGCGCGCTGTATTTCGTGACCGCGCAGGATGCTCCACGGAGTGCCGAACTGTCGGCACTGCGCCTCCAGGCGGTGCTGCGCTTCTGGGAGCCGCTCCAGTCCGTGCGTTACCTCTTCAAGACCCTGGGGCCCGCGCTCACCCTGGAGGAACTGATGGTGGCCTCTTGCGGTTGGGCCATGGATGC
The DNA here is from genome assembly GCF_000733295.1 of Archangium violaceum Cb vi76. GTDB lineage: Bacteria > Myxococcota > Myxococcia > Myxococcales > Myxococcaceae > Archangium > Archangium violaceum. The sequence goes on from NZ_JPMI01000273.1 coordinate 33,853, forward strand.
GTGGTGCCCGGTGGGTGAAACCCCGGTGTACGCACGCCTGAAGACGGCCGCGGAGCGCATGGCGCGAGCGACGCGGGAGGACAGCCTCGAGGCCATCCTCCGGCAGATGCCTCGTGCCCTTGCGTATGCGCGCGACCTGAAGCACCGCGCTGTCGTGGCCGACCCCTCCTTCCAGCGCGAGCGCCTCGCCGCACTCGAACCCTCCGCGTTCGAGCGTGTGTCCGGTGCGTGCACGGCGGATCTGCTCGAGAAGCTGTACGACTGGGAGCACGAGCTCGGTCTGCAATAGAAGGTGACGCGGAGGGCCGTGCCCGGTACTCCACCCGGGCCGTGGGCCCACCTGTGGTGCCTGGCGGGCGGTGTACCCCCTACCCGGGGTGAATCTCCTGGTGCCCCCGGTGGGTCCGGGTCTTCCACCGGACGTCTGGCGGAGGCTCGCGGTGACCTTCCTGTTGCGCAGCGCGTTGGGAGCCCTCCGTGGGTGGATGGTTCTTTTCCCGCTGTAGCGCCCCATGACGCGTGCGGAGTGCTAACCTACCGTCCGGTCGGCGTCCGGGGGCGGGGCGCGCTGACGTAACGGTCTCGGACAACCGGAGGGACGGGTGGGCACGCTCCTGAAAGGTGGCATCGTCGTCGAGCTCGAACCCGCGTGTGTCGAGCGGGTGGACCTGCGCATCGAGGGCGAGCGCATCGTGGCCCGTGGGCCCGAGCTGCCGGCCGCCCCGGATGACGAGGTTCTCACGCTCTCGGGCAAGCTCGTCTTCCCGGGCCTGGTGAGCGCACACCAGCGCCTCTATGCCAGCCTCGGGCGCGGCATGCCCCGGCCCAAGCTGGACGGCTACGAGGAGCTGCTCGAGAAGGTCCGCTGGCGCTACGAGGACGCGCTGGACCTGGACGCGGTGCAGGTGGCCGCGACCGCCGGGGGCCTCGAGGCCCTCCAGTGTGGCACCACCTCCGTGTTCGATCTGCACTCCTCGCCCCGGGCCGTCCAGGGCTCGCTGCTGCGGGTGGGGCGTGGGCTGCACGAGGTGGGCCTGCGCGGGGTGCTCGCCTACGCGGTGACGGACCGGCGCGGCGCGCTGGGGCGCGAGGAGGGCCTGGAGGAGACGGTGGCCTTCACGCGCAAGGCGCGCGGGCGGCTCCGGGGACAGGTGGGCTCGGCCCCCCTCTTCACCGTGAGCAAGGAGGCCCTGGAGGGCATCGCCGAGGCCGTGAAGAGCACCGGCGCCGGGCTGCACGTGCCGCTGGCGGAGGATCCGCTGGATGAGAAGCTCTCGGTGGAGCGCTACGGCTCCTCGCCGGTGATGCGGCTGGTGGATGGCGGGCTGCTGTCTCCGCAGGCGCTGCTGGCGCACGTGGGGCACCTGGCGTGGCCCGAGCTGGCGCAGTTGCTGCCCACGGGCGCGTGGCTGGCGCACACGCCGCGCTCGAACATGGAGGCCGAGGTGGGTTACGCGCCGGCGCTGAAGTTCGGCCACCGGGCGACGCTGGGCGCCGACGGGGTGAGCGCGGACATGTTCGCCGAGGCCCAGGCGGCGTGGCTGCGCTCGCGCGACGCGGGGCAGCCCATCGACGTGCTGCGCTACCTGGCCAACGGGCAGCGCCTGGCCTCGCAGGCCTTCGGGCTGCAGGTGGGGCAGATGCGCGAGGGCGCGGTGGCGGATCTGCTCATCATGGACTACCTGCCGGCCACCCCGCTGACGGCGGAGAACCTGGCCTGGCACGTGGTGTTCGGCCTGGGCTCGCGCCATGTCGAGTCGGTGATGGTGGACGGCGTGTGGCGGGTGTGGGCGCGCCGGCCCCTGTCGGTGAACCCCTCGGTGGTGGCGGAGCAGGCGCGCGAGGCGGCCGCGGCGGTGTGGGCCCGGATGAGCGAGAAGTAGGGCGCCCGGGTTGCGCCGGAAACGGCGAAGCCGTTAACTCGGGGCATGCTCATTCCCACGCTCGTAGCGGGCTTCCTCGCGGGAGCCTCCCCCCAGGTAGGGGACGTCGCGCCGGACTTCACGGTGGAGGACACCGCCGGCAAGTCGTACACGTTGTCGGAGATGGTGAAGCAAGGCCCGGTCATCCTGGCCTTCTTCCCCAAGGCCTTCACAGGGGGTTGAACCCGCGAGCTCTCGGCGTACCGCGACCGTTACGCGGAAGTCGAGAAGCTCCACGGCCAGGTCCTGGCCGTCAGTACCGATGACAAGGAGACGTTGGCGAAGTTCAAGGAGTCGTTGAAGGCGCAGTTCCCGTTCATCCCGGATCCGGACGCGAAGCTGACGAACCTCTATGACGTGAAGACGCCGGTGTTGAAGCTGGCGAACCGCTACACGTTCGTGATTGGCGAGGAGCGCAAGGTGCTCAAGGTGGAGTCCGGCAAGGACGCCATCGATCCGAACGGGGCGATCGTGTCCTGTCCCATCCGCAAGCCGAAGGCGGATGCCGACGCGGCGGTGAAGGAAGCCGGCAAGGACGCGGACGCGGGCAAGGGCCCGGACACGAAGAAGTAGCGCCCGTGAAGTCACAGTACCCCCATCCCCTCTCCCCTCGGGAGAGGGACGGGGTGAGGGTGCCGGAGCTCCCGGGTTCCGGCCCCTCCGTTTCGCGTCATCGGCCTGCTGCCTGTCGAAGAGTCTCTGAGCTTGAGGGGGGGGACCATGAGTCGCAACGTCTGGACGCGGATTCTCGTGGTACTTGCCGCACTCCCGTTGGGTGCGTGCACGACCTTTTCCGGAGGGCACATCCCGCCCAGTGCATTTGAGTTCCACGACATCGTGTCCCATGAAGGAAAAGGGCCGGGTGGGTGGAAGGTGGCTCAGGTGAACATCCTCCTGTCCCGGGCCTCTCAACGCAGACCGCTGTATGCATGGTGCGATGTCGAGGTCGGAGTGCCCTTCGCCAACAAGCAGCGCTCCATCTCGAATACGGTCGCACAGCAGAGAGCCTCCGGTGCCGCGGACGAGTCCGCTCGAGTGGTCTTGCTTGGACATGAGACCGTCACGGCCATTGCTTGCGAGCACTTCCGGCTGGGAATGTCGAGACGCCTGAACGAGTCCATCAAAGGCGTCAAGGTGACGAAATTCGCCACACTCGGAATCAAGCCCAGATCCTTCCCCGAGGACTGAAAGTCAGAGCCCCATGGACGCACCTTTTTCCGTGGAAGCCCTCATCGAACTCGTGCACCGCTACTACCCGGTGGGAATCCACGGTGACGACCCGCGACACAGGACGAGTGAGGAGTTCCTCAGGTTGGATGCCTTGCGCCGGGCGGCCCAGAGAGACGATACGGCGTGGCAGCGCTTCCTTCGGCGGATTCGCGAGCAGCTTCCCGAGTGCACGGTGTGGGATTTGCCGGGTCTTCCCTATGACCCGAGCCGTCGTGTCCGGGTCTACCTGCCCGACTCCCAGGTGCCCGCGGGGGAGCACAAGGCCGTGGTGGTGCTCACGAGCATTCTCGCGCCAGTTCACCTCCTCCACGCCTCGCGGGAGGTGGACCTGGACGAGGAACGGTCGGCCTCCCAGGAATGGTTTCCTCCACTTCCATCCGAGTACCAGCCGTACGAGGCGAAGCTGGAGGCACTCGCCCAGGAGTCGTTCGGCTCCGTCCGGCTGCCCAACGACGTGCTCTTCACGCCCGTGCCGGATCTCCAGATTGGCAACACAGGGTTTGGAAAGGTGAGGCTTCTTCACTGCCTCTTCTCCGATGACCTCTGGTGAGCTACTCGGACCGTGTGCTCGGCAGACACACCCACTGCTGGCCAGATGGGTTGCTCCCACACGCGAAGCCCGGCTCACAGACCGGTGGTCCCTCTGGCGAGCACGCCTTGCGGCACTGGAACAAGAAGCAGGCCGAGTCCTCGGGGCAGGGCAGCGTGCTCCGGCCACATCGGCGTAGACACTGCATCCAGATTTTGCCCGGGGTCGTCGGGTAGGTACTCCGGGTGCAGGACATCCCCTGGGGACAGGGATTCAGCTCGCAGTCCTGGCCGTGGACCGTCATGCAGACGGAGCCATGCCCTCCCATCAGGGAGACGCACCGTTGGCCCTCGGGGCAGGCGCGGCCCTCGCAGGTAGGCACGCAGGAGGGAGCGTGGTCCCCCTCCTTGCAGACGTACCCCTCGGGACAACTGGAGGGCTCATGCAGACGGCAGGGCCGGCCACAGAATCCCGAGCAGATGAGGCCCTTCTCACACCCGTCCACGAGAAGGGCGGGATGCTCCTCGCAGAGCTCGCCCTCCTTGCGGCTGCCCTGCAGCGAGCAGACGCGGATGAGGTCCTCCTTGTTGCTGGCCCTCAGGGTCCGGCAGGCGAAGTCCTCCGGACAGTCCTGGTCTGCCCAGCACGTGCTGTCGGTGCAGTACTGGCGCCCCGTCCGCAGGTTGTGGAAGCAGCGGAGCTGCGACTCGCAGTCCGCATCCGTGCGGCAGTCCTGCTCGTAGGTACGCAGGCCCTGACGCACCTGCGGCGAAAGCATGGGCACGAGGATGTGTCCCTCGGGAGGGGAGGGCTGGGTGCCTTGGTGGAACATGGCCAGGTAGAGCAGTCCCAGCAAGGGCAGCGGCAGCAGCAGGCCGAGCAGGCCTGGGAGAACCGTGCGCCAGTTCATCCACCCACCCCCATGGCTGCTACCTGGGAGGCTGGCACTCCAGCGGACACGACCGCTGCTCGCTGCTCGGCCTGCTCCAGAAGTCCTCGCCGCATTCCTCCCACTCCTCCTCCTCCTCGAGTGTGCAGTTCTGATTCGACAGGTACTGCCTCATGTCCTTGGCCAGGGCTTCGTCGATGGTGCCCTCCGCGCCCCCAGGCATGCGGACAACCCGTTTCCAGCACGAGCAGCGGAACCAGTAGCAGCAGCCTTCGCGGCATCATCCCCTCCCAGTGGTCCGGGTGACATCGGGACACCTGACGTATCAGGAGCAACGCGCGTCGAGACTTCATGGGATTGACGCCATGCCCATGCGCAAACCCTGGAGACGTCGGAGGAAAGGCAGCGCTGGAGCGGGTGGTCCTGGACGCGAGACCGGCGCCTGCGTCCGTTGGAGTCTGCGGTCCCGTGACTGCGGGAGTCAAGTCGGCCGGGCTACCTCGCGAGTCATCATCTGTGATAGACCGGGGCGCATGCTCCCCCTGCTCTGGCTGTTGCTCGCTGTGCCCACGTCTCCCCCCGCCGTGTCCTCGCCCGTGGACCCGGCCTTCCTGTCACTGGCCCGGGAGGTGGAGGCCGCGCTTCTCGCCGGAGACGAGGCCACCCTGGATGCGCGGCTCGATGGAGAGCAGTTCCTCCAGCGTGTGACGCGGGGCCTGCCGGTCTCGAGCACCTTCCTCGAGGCGCTGACCGGCGAGGTGCGCGCGGACGGATGGCCCATGGGCCGCCGGTTGTTGGGCTCGAAAGGGCAGGGCCTTCATGCCCGGCTGCTCCAGGTGCGCATGCGGGGGCGCACGCCCTTCGCGCTCTTCCGTATCCTGTCCGGCTCGGGGTTGAACTACCTCGAGCTGGAATTGGGCCGCAACGCCCGGAACGAGGCCGTCATCGTCGACCTCTTCCCCTACCTGGAGGGCGAGCGCATCAGCGAGTCCATGTGGCGGGTGTTCCTGCTGGCCGCGGCCGAACGCGGGCAGTGTCTCACCCAGAAGCTGCGCGGCGTGGAGCGGCAATGGGTGGAGCAGCTGCCGCGGTGGCGGCGCATCGAGCGCCTGCTCGGAGCGGGCCAGGGCCGCGAGGCGGTGGAGGAGATGGACCGGCTTCCGCCGCGGGTGCGCGGGGAGAAGTTCGTGCAGCTCAAGCGCCTGGAGGTGCTCGCGTCGCTGGACGAGGCGGAGTACGCGCTGGGGCTGCTGGCCTTCGAGAAGGCCTTCCCCCAGGAGCCGCTGCTGGACCTGTTCGCGTTGGACAACCCGATGCTGCGTGGAGAGAGCGCGGTGATGATGGCGGCGATCGACCGGCTCGACCGGAGGGTGGCGGACCCCTACATGGATTACCTGCGGGGCCGGATGCTGCACGGGCAGGACGATCTGGAGGGGGCGAAGCGCTTGTTGCAGAAGGCGCTCGAGGAGGACCCGGGGTTGTGGGAGCCCCGGGTGGAGTTGCTGAGCGTGGCCATCGAGGAGGCGGACCACGCGGGCGCGGTGCACATTCTCGAGGAGATGGAGCGCGGAGCGGGAGGGCGTCAGATGCGGGTGCGCATCCAGGAGGGGCCGCAAGCCAGGGCCTTCATGGAGTCGGCGGAGTACAAGGCGTGGCTCGAGCGGCAGCGCGCGCGGGAGGGCCGGGACGGCGGCTCCGAGGTGGCGGAGCCCGCCGGGCCCTGAAGAGAGGACCGCGGGGCTTCAATCCTCGAAGACGAAGCGGTCGACGGCCACCAGCGGAACGGTGCGCGGCAGCCGCGCGTAGCCGGGGGGGCCCACCCTGGACTCATAGGTGCCATCCCGGTTCATGAGGTTGAAGCACACGGGCATCTCCCGTCCATCCGGCAGCTTCACCTTGTCCCAGCGGCCGAAGATCTGCTTGCGCCCTTCGTTGTCCGTCCCGTTGCCGGTCACCCACAGCCGGCCGTAGAGCATCGAGCCCCGCGGGATGCCACCGAACTCACGGACGAAACTGCTGATGACGGGGCCATCCGCGTAGTTGTCCCCGCCGAGCGCAAGCGGCTTGGTGACATCGAGCCAGGCCTCCCGTCCATCATGGATGTCGATGCGCAGGGCCTTCATGGCGGCGAGGGCCTCGGGAGGGCAGGGGCCTCGCTGGGGTTTGAGCTGGGCACCCGCGCAGGCGGTTCCGCCCTGGACCAGGCAGATCAGCAGCGCTCGCTTCCAGGCATCGGAGGAGGCCGTCTGGGGAGGGGAGGGCCGCTGCTCGGGCTGGGGGCTTCCAGGTCCGTTCTTCTTCTTCATCGACGCTTCATCCTTTTGTCGCACTGGGGGAGTGGCCGCGGGGGCGACGTCCGCCGGGGAGGGCGGGGCCGCGGTGGGCGCAGTGTCCGGTGCGTCCGTTCCGGGCGCCACTTCCTGAACCACTGCGGGCGGGTGGTGTCTGGCTACCTGAGCGGTGGGGTGGGGGGACGAAGGTGGGGCTTCCGGTGGCGTGCCCCACCTCGTCACGAGCTGAGTGAAGAGGAGCACTGCCGCCGTGAGGCCCACCAGGGCCGCGAGTCCCGCGAGCGGGGCCAACCGCCAGCGCGGTGGCCGCTCCGGAGAGGGCGGAGAATGTGGCGGCTGCTCCCGCACGGGAGGCGGAGGCGGCCGGCGGATGCTCCGCTTGGAGGTGACCGCTCCCTCGGGCCCTTCCGCCGTGGGTGACTCGTCCCATTCGAAGACGCTGGCCTCCCAGGACTCGCGCCCTCCGAAGGTGACAGCCGCCAGCAGGGCCGCGTGCGTCTCCTCACCATCGCGGTAGCGCGCCTCGGGGTGCCGGGCCATCAGCCTCATGACGACGTCGCTGAAGGCGCGTGGCACCCGGGGGTTGACGTCGATGGGCGCCACCGGCTCCCGGTGCGCGATGTCCAGGTACTGCATGAACTTCATGTCCCCCGGAGGGAAGGGGTAGTGCCCCGTGAGCGCCCGGTACAGGCACACCCCCAGCGCGTACAGCTCGTCCGCCGGCCTGTAGGCATAGCGCGCCCGGGGGTTGTCCTCCCGGGCCAGCCAGAAGCACGCGGCCTCGGGGCTGCGCAGGTGGGTGGTGCCCGGAGGCAGCGGCGTCTCGGTGAGCGTCCCCGCCCCTTCGTAGTCGCCCGAGCCGAAGTCCACCAGCACGGGGCGCGTGTCCGTCTCCCGGACGAGCAGGTGCTCGGGCTTGAGGTCGCGGTGCAGGACGCCCCGCTTGTGCAGCGTGCCCAACGCCAGGGCGGCCTCCGCGCTCACGTAGGCCACGCGCGCGAAGTCGGGGTTGTGCTCCTCCACCCACAGGTGCAGGGGCAGGCCGGGCACGAGATCCAGCACCAGGAAGAGGTGTCCCCGGGCCGGGTGGGGCCAGCGGCCGACGCCCAGGCAGCGCACCACGTTGGGGTGCACCGCCTTGTCCATGAGCAGGGCCGCCTCGCGTCCAGCCCGCACGTCCGCGGGGTTGAGGAACACCTTGATGGCGCAGAAGGTGCCCGGCTGCGTCACCGACTCCGCCCGGTAGACGGCCCCATAACCTCCCACCCCCAGCTTCTCTCCGAGGCGCCAGCCGGCCACCACCGTGCCGGGCTCGAGCCATGCCACGTTCAGGATGGGCTCGTTCATGTCCAATCGCTCCCCGTTCATAGATTCACGTCTCCGGCCCGCACGGTGGGCCCACCGTTCCGCTCCCGCAGCTCCAGCCGGAGCGTCCGGGGCGGTGCGCCGGGAACACGCTCCACCTCGAAGACCACGGTGCGCTTCTCCCCCGGGCTGAGCTGTGTCCCCTCCATCCACACCGGGAAGCGGCCCACCACGCCACCGCGTGCATCCAACAGCCAGGCCTCGCCCGGCACCCATGGCGTCGTGGCCGCCGGGGACAACTCCAGCGTCATGGCCACCACGGCCAGCGTCTCGGCGAGGTAGAGGGTTCTCTCGTCGATGGAGATCGGATCCTCGGGGGAGGGCGCGTCGGGGCCCTTCCACCACGCGACGGTGACGCCGCCGCGGCGCAGTCGTCCCGAGAGCACCAGCCGCGCGAGCAGCCCCGGCTCCTCGTGGGCGTGGGCGTCCTCGGGCCGGAGCGGAGGCGACCCGGTGTTCATGGCTTCGGGCCGTGCGGTCCCGGGTTCGGCCGTCAGGGTGGGTGTACCCGGCTCGCCGTTGCGCCGCGAGAGGGCCGCCGGGTCGAGCGGGGGGATGAAGCGGAACGTGGGGGGAGTGCCTGGGGCGGCGTGGCCCGGCGGGGCCGGTGGGGAGGTGACCTCTGGAATCACCTCCTGTGTGGGGCGGGGTCGCGGGGAGGTGACCTGGGGAAGCGGGAGAGTCGGCGGGTCCGCGGACAGGGCGGCGAGCAGGGCGAGGTGACCGCAGAGGGTGGGCAGCATGGGCTGGGAACTTCCTGCCGCCGAACCTGCGAGGTCAAGCCGGAATGCACGGAGATGTTCGCCCCGGAGGCGAGAGACCTGGAGCCGTGTCCCTACGGCTCGCCGGGCTCCACCTCGTCATCCTCCACCTCGTAACCATCGGCCATGGAGAGGGGGTAGAGGGCGTGGTGTTGGATGTTGGGGTGATACACCGCGAGATAGGGCTCAGCCGCGATGGACACCCAGGCCCATCTGGCGGGCGTGGGTTGGGCCTTCCACCAGGCCTCTGCTTCCTCGCGCGTGGCGAAGGACGCGACGGCGGCGGGTGGATGTCTCTTCTTGAGATCGGCGAGGTGGTACCCGAGGTCGCGGACGCGCGGTAGACGGAAGATGCCCACCCGCTCGTCATGGACGACCCAGTGATAGGCGTCTGCGATCAGCACACTGGCGGAATCGGGAGGAATGGGCTGATTCTCGAGCCATGCCTTCGCTGCCTTCTCCGTCTCGAACGAGGCAATGACATACGGAGGTGCATCCGCTTCCAGATGCTCGAGATATTCATTGAATGCGCGGTGCTGCCCGGTCGAGGAGATGAAATGGAGTGTGTCCACGATGGCCTGGAGCACCTCCTTGTCTCGGGTGGAATCGGCCTCGTCGCGGCGCCCCGTGAGGAAGTTCCTCGTGCTGTTCAGCTGCTCCTCGAGACTCGCGAAGTCATTTCCAGGTGTTTCGAATGTGCCGGGCGGCGGGTGACCGCGAGCTTCGAGAGCCCTGCGGAAGTCCTCGAAGCGATACGGTTGGCCAGTCGCGTAGACGAAGAGGAGCGCATCTCGTGCCAATCCGAGGAGTCGCCTGTGCTCCGGAGATGGATGTGCGACCCATTGTTTCCCAACCGCTTCTTGTGTGTCGTACAGCTCGTATGGAAGGGGCCGGTATGTCATGGCTTCACCCGCGCAAGCTGGGAGCCGAGGCTCATGGCCATGAGCCTCCAGTCCGATGTCGTTTTCACGCGGCGACCATCCATGCCACGCAGTCGGACGTCCAACCGTTTCTTCTGTTGCTCGCCGGTAGGGCGGGTGATGCGTGGCTGGTCCGACCGGCGGGCTGCTCACGAATCCGCGGGCCCCCCTCCATCGTGAAAGTGACATTCCACGCGGAGGTTTTCCGATGCCCCCCTCGCTCGACATCTCGTCCCTTCAATCCTCCACCACGCCTCGCGAATTGCGTCTGGAGTCGCGTGGCCCGGAGGTCGCCGAGCTGCAACGCAAGCTCCTGGCGGCCGGCTTCGACGCGGGGGTGGCGGATGGCATCTTCGGCCGGAGGACCCAGGCCGCCGTGAAGGCCTTCCAGCAGTCCAGGGGCCTGGTCGTGGATGGCATCGTCGGGACGCGGACCTGGACCGCGCTCGGTGTCCACGTCGAGGGCGAGCCTCCCGAGGTCCCCATCACCGTGCGGCTCAACGAGAAGCAGCTCCGGGAGATCATGCCCCGGTTGCTCGCCAGCCGTGCCGGCGAGTGCCTGCCTCACCTCGACGCGGCCATGGTCGAGGCCGACATCCTCACCCCCCAGCGCCAGGCGGCCTTCCTCGCCCAGCTCGCCCACGAGAGCGCCGAGCTGCGCTTCTTCGAGGAACTCGCCACCGGTGAGGCGTACGAGGGCCGTAGGGATCTGGGCAACACGAGGCCGGGCGATGGCATGCGCTACAAGGGCCGCGGCCCCATCCAGCTCACGGGCCGGAACAACTACCGGGCCGCGGGCCGTGCCCTGGGCATCGATCTGGAGGGCAACCCCCAGCGGGCCGCCGATGTCGACGTGGGCTTCCGCGTCGCGGCCTGGTTCTGGACGAGCCGGGGACTCAACGCGCTCGCGGACGTGGGCGACTTCCGGGAGATCACCCGCCGCATCAATGGCGGCTTCAACGGGCTCGCGCAGCGCGAGGCCTACTACCGGCGCGCCCTGGAGGTCCTCACCCACTGAGCCGGGTGCGGTGCCCGGGCTCCCTGCGTTGTACCGGGGTGTGACAAGAACGTTTTCAGACCGCTGGAGCACCCTGTCCGGTTTCGCACGGCGGAGACGTTGACCCACGAGCATCCGGGGCGTTGATCCGTTCAGCAGCCGGGGCTCCAGGAGGCCCCCCCGTCTGGCTCGGGGCCCCGGGTGTGTTACCGCTTATGACCATGCGCGAACTTTCCTCGCTGCCCGCCACCGTTTCCGCACGCTCGAGCGTGTCCGGGAAGGTGCGCCGTGTGCTCATGACGGCGAGCACCGGGGGCCGCGTGTGGACGTACGCGCTGGAGCTGAGCCGGGCGCTGGGCCGCCGGGGGGTGGAGGTGACGCTGGCCGTGCAGGGCGTGCCGCTCACCGCGCTGCAGTGGGCCCAGGTGCGGAGCGTGCCGGGGCTCACCGTCGAGCAGAGCACCTGGCGGCTGGAGGGCCCCGAGGACGCCTGGGACGACGTGGCGGCGGCGGGGGAGTGGTTGATGGAGCTGGAGTCCCGCTTCCAGCCGGACGCGGTGCACCTCAACGGCTACTGCCACGCCGCGCTGCCTTGGAGGCACCGTCCGCTGGTGGTGGCCCACGCGTGTCCCCTGTCGTGGTGGGAGGCGGTGAAGAGCGAGCCAGCGCTGGAGCGGGACGTGCGCTACCGCTGGGAGGTGACGCGGGGGCTGCGCGCCGCGGGCCATGTGGTGGCGCCTACCTCCGAGTTGCTGGCCTCCCTGTCGCGGCACTACGGGCCGTTGCGCTCCTCCGGCGTCATCCCCCATTCACGCCGCCACGAGGACTTCCCGCCGGGCCCCGTGCGCGAGCCCTTCATCCTCGCCACGGGCCGGCTGTGGGACGAGGCGCGCAACCTGGAGGTGCTGGAGACGGTGGCGCCCCGGCTGGACTGGCCCGTGCTCGTGGCTGGCGACTGCCTGCACCCCCATGGCGGTGAGGTGCGTGCCCGTTATGTGCGCGCGTTGGGGCGGCTGCCGCAGGCGGAGCTCGCCGGCTACATGGGCCGGGCCTCCATCTACGTGCTCCCCGCGCGCTACGAGCCCTCGGGCCTGCCGGTGCTGGAGGCCGCGCTCGCCGGGTGTGCGCTGGTGTTGGGAGACATCCCCTCCCTTCGCGAGATGTGGGAGGACGCGGCCGTCTTCGTTCCACCGGAGGACACGGACATGCTCGCGCGCGCCCTGCGCCGGCTGGTGTCGGAGCCCGTGCTGTGCAGCCGGATGTCCACCCTTGCACGGACGCGTGCACTGGAGTTCTCCCCGGATCGCATGGCGGATGCCTACCTTGCTGTCTATGCCGACCTGGACCGTGCGTCCGGGGGCGTGTCCACCGTCCAGCCCCAGCTGGCGCGTGCCACCTGAGCGGCGGCTGTTGGATGGGCGTCGATACCGGACTGGGGGGCCGGTTCGAGCGGGAAAGGATGTCGCATGCGCAGCCACGGACTTCGGATCGCCTTCTTCGGCGCGAGTCTCGTCTCCGCCCGGTGGAACGGGGCCGTCATGTACTACCGCGGCCTGCTCAAGGCGCTCCACGCCCGGGGCCACCAGGTGACGTTCTACGAGCCGGCGCTCCCCGAGCGTCAGCGCCACCGGGACCTGAAGGTGGCTCCGGATTGGGCGACGGTGGTGGTGTACTCGGTGGAGGGCACCGCCGGGCTCGAGCGCTGTCTGGAGGAGGCCCGGGAGGCGGACGTGGTGGTGAAGGCCAGCCACGTGGGCTTCCTCGACGAGTGGCTGGACGCCCGCGTGCTGGAGCTCCGGTCCGGCCGCACCCAGGTGGTGTATTGGGATCTGGACGCTCCCGTTTCCCTGGAGCGCATGGCGGGAAACCCGGAGGACCCCTTCCGGGCGCTGGTGCCGCGTTATGACCGCGTCTTCACGCTGGGCGGGGGAGACCCGGTGGTGCTGGCCTACCGCGACCTCGGCGCGCGCGAGTGTGTCCCCATCTACGGCGCGGTGGATCCAGACGCGCACCCGCCGGTGGGGGCCGAGCACCGGTTCGACTGTGACCTGGCGCTGCTGGACGACCGGCAGCCGGACCTGGAGCGGCGCGTGGAGTCCTTCTTCCTGCGTGCCGCGGATCTCCTGCCCGACAAGCGTTTCCTGCTGGGCGGTGAGGGGTGGGGCGAGCGGCCGCGGCCCGTCAACGTGCGGTACGTGGGCCCCGTGCCGCTCCGGGAGCACAACGCGTTGCGCTGCTCGGCGCGCTCGGTGCTCGACATCAGCCGGGATGGCATGGCGCGTTTCGGTTTCTCGCCAGCGCCGCGTCTCTTCGAGGCCGCGAGCGTGGGTGCCTGTTTGATCACGGACGCCTGGGAGGGCATCGAGCTCTTCCTGGAGCCGGGGCGCGAGTGTCTGGTGGCGCAGGACGGCCTGGAGGTCGCCGAGGCGGTGCTGTGTCTCACCGACGACGGTGTGAGGGACCTGGGGCAGGCGGCGCGCCGCCGGGTCCTGGCCGAGCACACGTACGCGCACCGCGCGGTCCAGGTGGAGCAGGCACTCGGCCTGGGCTGAGCCGCGTCCCGGGAATGTTCCTGTCGTCACAGTTCCTGGTGAATTCCCGCGCCCCCTCACGGGTTGCGCCTAGCATGCGCCCGCGCGATTGGAACCACGCGGCGGGGCGAGCCGGAGACCCATGCCCAAGGCACCCAGGAAGACCACCGAGGGACGCCGGGGCGCTCGTTCCGATGACGACCGGGCAGCCCTGCTGCGGCGGCTCGCCGAGCTGGAGGAGCGCGCGGCACATGCCCGCCACATCGTCCAGCGGGTAGGCGTTTCCATCTGGGAAGAGGACTTCTCGGGGGTGCAGGAGCTGCTGCTCGAGCTGCGGCACCAGGGTGTGCGGGACGTGCGTGCCTGGTGCTTGGCCCACCCGGACTTCATCCTGGAGGCGGTGCGGCGGGTGCGCGTGCTGGGCGTCAACGACGCCACGCTGCGGATGTTCGGTGCCTCCAGCCACGAGGAGATGCTCGGCTCGCTGGAGCGCATCTTCCTGCCGGACACGCTGAAGGTGTTCGTCGAGCAGCTGGTGACGCTGGCCGAGGGCCGTCCCTTCCTGCAGTCGGAGACGGTGGTGCGGACGCTGGACGGGCGGCGCCTGGAGGTGCTCCTCACCTTCAGCTGGGACGCGGTGGTGGGGCGGGCGGACCGGGTGCTGGTGACGCTCATGGACATTGGTGAACGCAAGGCCGCCGAGCGGGCGCTCCAGGAGAGCGAGGCGCGCTTTCGCAACATGGCGGACCACGCGCCGGTGATGATGTGGGTGACGGCTCCGGACGGCAGGTGCACCTACCTCAACCGGCAGTGGTACGCGTTCACCGGCCAGACGGAGGAGACGGGGCTGGGCTTCGGGTGGCTGGACGCCGTCCATCCCGAGGACGCCGCGCCGAGTAGAGCCATCTTCGTGGAGGCCAATGCGCGGCGCGCGCCCTTCCGGCTGGATTACCGGCTGCGCCGCACGGATGGGGAGTACCGCTGGGCCATCGACTCGGCGGCTCCCCGCTTCGGGCCGGGCGGGGCGTTCCTCGGCTATATCGGCTCGGTCATCGACATCACCGAGCGGCGCCAGCGCGAGGAGCTCCAGCGTTTCCTGGCGGAGGCGGGCACGGCGCTGGCCTCCACGCTGGACTACGGCACGACGCTTTCCACCCTGGCGCGGCTGGCCGTGCCCACGCTGGCGGACTGGTGCCTGGTGGACCTGTTGGAGGAGGACGGCTCGGTGCGCCGGGTGGAGGTGTCGTCGGCGGACCCGGCCGATGGGGCCCTGGCCGAGCAACTGCGCCGCTCTCCGGCCCGGCCGAACGGAAACTCCGAGCACCCTCCCACGAAGGCGATCCTCGAGGGCCGGCCCGTGCTGCTGCCGGAGATGCCTCCCGAGCGATTCTCCTCCCCTGTGCACGACGAGGAGCACGCCCGGACGATCGCCGCCACCGGTCCCATCTCCCTCATGTCCGTGCCCCTGCTGGCCCGCGGGCGCACCCTGGGGGCGCTCACCTTCATCACCACCGCGCGTTCCGGCCGGCACTACGGGGCGGTGGAGCTCGAGGCCGCGGAGGACCTGGCCCGGCGCGCCGCGCTCTCGGTGGACAACGCCCGGCTCTACCGGGACGCGCAGCGCGCGGTCCGGCTGCGCGACGAGTTCCTCTCCATCGCCAGCCACGAGCTGAAGACGCCGCTGACGCCCCTGGTGCTCAAGCTGCGGGTGCTCTGGCGGGAGATAGAGGCCCGGTGCGAGCCCTCCCTGGCCCAGCGCCTGCTCGGGCACCTGGAGGTGAGCCGCCGCCAGGTGAAGCGGTTGTCGGAGCTGGTGGACGGCCTGCTGGACGTGTCGCACCTGAGCGCGGGGCGGCTGCGCCTCGAGCGGGAGGCCGTGGATCTGTCCGAGCTGACGCGGGAGGTGTCGGCGCGCTTCCAGGAGGAGTCGGAGCGGAGCGAGAGCCCCCTGCGGTTGGTGACGGACGGGCCGGTGGTGGGGCAGTGGGACCGGCTGCGGCTGGAGCAGGTGGTGTCCAACCTGCTCTCCAACGCCCTCAAGTATGGGGGAGGCCATCCCGTGTCCATCCGTGTCGAGGACATGGGCGAGCGGGCCCGGCTGGTGGTGAGGGACGAGGGCATCGGCATCGAGCCGGACGCGTTGCCCCGCATCTTCCACAAGTTCGAGCGGGGCGTGTCGGAGCGGCACTACGGCGGGCTGGGGCTGGGGCTGTACGTGACGCAGCAGGTGCTCCAGGCCATGGGGGGCACCATCTCCGCCGAGAGCACTCCCGGCCAGGGCGCCACCTTCACGGTGGAGCTGCCGCGGTTGCCGGCACCCGATGCCCCCTGAGGCGGGGGAGGCCGCTCCTACCGCGGGCCGGGGCAGCCGACGGAGGAAGCCGACGGAGGAGTCGTGGCGCGAGCCCCAGCCCTCGTTCTTCAGGCGCAGCTCATGGGCCCGGGCGGCGCCCGGCTTGCCGGCCAGGGCGCGCGCGCTCCTGCCCGATGGGCATGCCTGCCAGCCCGGATTCCTGTCGGGGGGCGATGTTCCCGCAGCTCGCCGTGCTCTCGGGCCTGTTCGCGCTGGTGCGGTGGCTGGAGGGCTTCGACCAGCTCCCCTCGCTGAGTGTGCCGGCTCTCCTCCCCTCCCTGCCCTTCACGGTGTGGGTGCTGACCACGTCCATGCGCGGGTGGCCCAATCACTCCACCAAAGGCAAGGCCACCCCACATTGCCGGGAGAGCCACTCGACCTTGCGCCACGTCAAGACGAAACTGCCCCTGCCCAAGGCGAAGAACGTGGACAAGGCCGTGTCGAGCTCGTGCTCGCGCCGGTCGGTCGCGGACTGGCAAAGCGCATAGGTGGCACGTACCCGCTCTCTCACGGGACAATGTCCCAGGGCCGCCGCGAGACCCATGGGCTCCGGTGGAAAGCCACGCTTCCTCTTCCGCGCGGAGTCCACCATGGCAGGGAGCTCCGACAGGAGCTCGTCGGACAGCCACAACGCCTCTTCTTCGCTGGGCTTCAGTTCGACACGGACATCACTGGCGGCACCAAACGGCCAGACCGTCTTGTCAGCCCACAAATACGTCAGGAGCTGATAGGCCATCGCCACCGCGTCGCCATGCTTGCCATGCATCCACGACACACGCACGAGATTCCGCGCCAGATGCACCCTCCGCGCCGCGGCATGGCGGTGCCCGTGCTCCTCCGCCAGTCGCTTGCAGGCGACCATCGCCTCGTGGAGCCCCTGTTCCGCCTCTTGATACCTGGCAAGATGAAAGTCCAGGTAGGCTACAGCGGCGAGGTGGAATGAAGTCCCAACCAGTCGAGATTCCTCCGTCTCGAGTCCGGTCTCCATGATGTGATGAGCGCGCCCAAACCATTTGAGGGCTTTGTCGAACGCTCCGGCGCGTACTTCGCTCAGTCCTTTATCGTGCTCGCTTGAGATCTGGCCCAGGATGATGTTCTCGTGCCTCGGGAGGCCCGAGAGGTCCTCCATCTGGCGAGAGGACAAAGTGGAGCCAGACATCGCCGACACGGGCAGTGCCATGCCGGCGATGTACGAGCCAATGACCTTGTCGAGGCTCATCCGCTAGAT
>NZ_JPMI01000274.1 GCF_000733295.1 Archangium violaceum Cb vi76
GATGCCATCGACGATCAGATTGAACCAGGCTCCGAAATTGATGACCCAGTCAGAGGGAGAGTACTCCGAGGCCTGTCCCCCCGTGGGGTTGTTGTGCACCGTGCAGTTCCAGCATCCCGGAACACCACAGTGGCGGTGTCCGACCTCGCCGCAGCCGGCGTGCGCGACACCAAACCAGGTTCCAGTGCTCTGATCGAAGCTCCTCATGTGAAACTGCCAGTCAGCCATGTGTCCAACCTCTTTCTCGGATGTAGTTGCGTGCGCCTGAAGCGATGCCAGGCGCAATCAATCGCTCACTTCTGTTCCCACTCGTCGACGCGCTCAAGGAGCGGAGGGCTGCTTCGTGAAGGTGCGAGGTGGGGCCCACCAGTTGCTGTCCATCGTGATGCTGACTTCAGTGAAGCGGCATTGCATGTGGGGTGCCAGCCCGCTCGCGGCAAGCCATCCTCTAGGCCAAGGGCGCGGGCCGGCCTCGCTTCGCGCCTTGGCGTGTCAACTCAAAGCGCTGACACGTCATTCTGGGAGGGTGACACGTCAGTTCCGGGCGGACACGTCGAGCCATCATCAGCAGGGGGACCTGTGTGGCACCCGCTGCTCCAGCGCTCGTCAGGCGCCCTGCTCACGCTCCTCCGGGCAGCCTCGCCCATGGCACGGTGGCGCTCCAGGGGGCCTCCCAAGTGCAGCACGCCTGTCTTCGTGTGGGCCAGGACGTACACGATGAGCACCGCGTCAACCCCCGCCGCGCAGCTCGACGATGCGGCCCGTTACCTCGGCCAGATGCGGGCGCACCCTGGGGGCGCTCACCAACGCCCTCAAGGACGGGGGAGGCCATCCCGTGTCCATCCGTGTCGCGGACAGCGGTGGGTGGGCCCGGCTGGTGGTGAGGGACGAGGGCATCGGCATCGAGCCGGACGTGCTGCCCCGCCGTTCGAGCGGGGCGTGTCGGAGCGGCACGACGGCGGGCTGGGGCTGGGGCTGTACGTGACGCAGCAGGTATGGGGGGCACCATCTCCGCCGAGAGCACTCCTGGCCAGGGCGCCACCTTCACGCTGGAGCTGCCGCGGGTGCCAGTGCCCGATGCCCCCTGAGGCGGGGGCGCCTGGGGCCGCCAGGATTGCCAGTCAGTTATGCGCCTCGGTGGGCGCGACCAGGTGCTCACCCCGGGCGTGCTCGCGGGCGTGGTGCGAGGAGAGGAACCGGCGCACCAGGGAGCGTGTCAGCAGTCCACACCGCTGGCCCTCCTCCGTCGCCTGGACGGGCAGCGCGTCCACGTCCTCCTGGTCCATCAGGACGAGCGCGTGGGCCAGGTTCGTGTCGGGGGTGAGCAGGGGCACCTTGCGGGCCAGGTCGCTGGCGACGAGCATGGGGTGCAGCTCCTCGTCGCGCCAGATGTCGCGGAACTGGTCCACCTGGACGATGCCGTAGAGCTGCCCGTTCCCATCGAGCACGGGCAGGGTGCCGCTCTCGGTGGTGAGCACCTGGTCCATGAGGGGG
>NZ_JPMI01000275.1 GCF_000733295.1 Archangium violaceum Cb vi76
GGCGCCGCCGGCCATGGCCCCAATCACCGCCGAGGGGAAGAACGTGCCTCCCGAGCCCCCCGAGCCCAGCGTGAGCGCGGTGGCCACCAGCTTCGCCACGCACGCGATGACGAGGAAGACGAAGCTGAGCTGCCCGATGGCCGCCAGGTTGATGTACGCATGCCCGCTGCCCCACACGGTGGGGCTGAGGAGGGCGAGCAGGCCCGCGCACAACCCGCCGCACGCCGCGCGCAGCGGCAGGGAGCGCTGGCCGAACCACACCGACAGCCGCTCGCCCTTCATCCGCCCGGCGAAGAAGTCCTCCGCGTGGTGCATCAGCCGCACGAAGGCGTACGCGAGCAGCCCGCAGATGAGCCCCAGCACCCCGTAGAAGACGACCTCGAAGCTGCTCACCAACTGGTAGTCGAGCCGGTGGAGCATGGGCGCCGCGTCCATGGTGCCACGGCTCACCAGCGAGCCCGCCACGCTGGCGAGGATGATGGGCGAGAAGACGCGCAGCTCGAACTCGCGCAGGATGATCTCCATCGCGAAGACGGCGCCGGCGATGGGGGCGTTGAAGGAGGCGGAGATGCCGGCCCCGGCGCCGCAGGCCAGCAGGATGGCCAGCTCGCGGCGGGAGAAGCCCAGCGTGCGGCCCACGGTGGAGGCGAAGGCGGCGCCTCCGTAGACGATGGGACCCTCGCGCCCGGCCGAGCCTCCGCTGCCGATGGTGATGGCGCTGGCCACCAGCTTGAGCAGGCCGAACTGTCCGGGCAGCTCCTGGTTGCCCTTCACCGCGCGCACCACCTCGGGCACGCCGTGGCCATGGGTGTTGGGGTAGTCGCGCAGCAGCCGCCCCACCACGAGCCCACCCAGCGGCGGCGCCAGCAGGAAGACCCACCAGGGCAGGTGCGGGAGGATCTCCGTCACCTCGTGGGCCTGGCCGAAGACGCGGTTGAGCGCGGTGAGCGCCACCAGCGGGTAGTAGAGGGCGAGCGCGCCCAGTACCAGCAGGGCCAGCAGGCGCAGCCGGCGTTTCACCTCGTCACGGGGCCCACCGGGCTCGATGATCCGCACCAGCAGCAGCGCCCCGAGCGCCAGCGGCAGGCCGATGATGGCGAGCTCCAGGTGCCAGTTCGTGGTGCGCAACGTCTCCCACGCCGACACCAACGTGCGCGAGCCGGGCCGGCGCAGGGCCTCGCCGAGCCACGCGCTGCTGAAGGTGATGCCACTCACCAGGCCAATCAGGTTGACGAAGATGCCCGCGGCCAGTCCGCTGTAGAGGCCCACGATGGCCCCCGCCACCGGCAGCACCGACGGACCCGGCAGGTGGATTCGATTGGAGGCTTGCAGGCAGGCATGGATGAAGCGCCGCGAGGCCTCGCGAAGCGAGGTGCGGGTGATGGGCGGAGGCTCGTCCTTCATTTGGAGCACATAGTACCCACCGCCGCGCCGGAAAATTCAAGGCGCTTGATGATTCAACGATGAGACTCGAGGTGCGAGTAGAGAGGGCGCGGTTTTCACGGAGTGTGATTGTCCGTGGGCAGGCGGGAGCGCACCAGGAGGGCGAGTCCGCCGAGCAGCAGCCAGGGGCCCACGTGCGAGGCCGCGAGGTGCGCGGCGCTCCCATCCGGGCAGTGCACATGGAGCAGCAGCAGGCCCACGGCGCCCGCGGAGAGCCCCGCGGCCACGGCTCGCGCCGGGTGGTACGCCGAGCGCCGCAGCATCACCAGCGCGGACAGCAGGGGCAGCGCGGACAGGAGCATGTGTGTCCGCATGCAGCCGATGGCGCCCGCGAGGAAGCCCTTCACGGCCAGCCCCGAGCCTCCCAGCACCACGGACAGCGCCACCACGGCCGTGCACGTGCCCACGAGTCCCCAGGCCATCCGCCGCATGGGGGCCAGCGCCACCACCGCTCCGCCCACCATGGCCAGCAGCACGAGCAGGGCCAGCCCCGCCACCACCCCGGGCGGCGCCGAGTTCAGCATCAGCCCCAGCGGCGTGAGCGCCAGCGCGCCGAGCGCCGTCAGGCCCACGTACGCGCCCATCAGCATCAGCACCTCGCGCCACCAGGGCGTGGGCGTCGGGTGGGCCGCGAGCTCCTCCAGGGCCCGGGCCGGCACCGCCACCTTCATGGCCGGGGCCTCCACGGGCTCCAGCGCGTCGAAGCCCTCCACCAGCGCGCGGCACTCCGCGCACGAGGCCACATGCGCGGCCAGCTCCGGCGGAAGGGGCTGGCCCAGGGCGTCCAGCACGCGCGAGCACTCGGGACTCATCCGTTCGTTTCCTCTCGCAGGGTGGCCAGCAGCTCGCGCAGCCGCGCATAGCCCCGGTGCGCCCGCACCTTCACGGCCGACTCCGTCAGCCCCATCGACTCGGCGATCTCCGCGAAGCCCATGCCCTCGAAGCGGTGCAGGACGATGGGGATGCGCTGGCCCTCGGGAAGTTGCTCCAGGGCCCGCTGCACCGCGCGCTCGAGCCCCGCGTCCCGGGGGCCCGGCTCCTCCACGGCCACGCTGGTGGGCAGCTCGCCCTCGTCCGTCAGGTCCTCGGGGCGTTTGCGCCGCTGCCAGTCACGCGCCGCGTTGGTGGCGATGGCGTACAGCCACGGCTTCACCCGCGCGCCCTCCTGGAAGCGGCCGCGCCCCCGGACCATGGACAGGAAGGTCTGCTGGGACAGGTCCTCCGCCGCGGCGGGGCTGCCCGTCAACCGCGCCAGGTAGCCGTGGATGGGCCTCGCGTAGCGCTGGAAGAGGGCATCGAAGGCCCGGGAATCGCCCTGACAGAAGCGCGTCATGAGTACCTCGTCCGACTCACCGGCGGCCGGGGTGGGCGTCGGTGCGTCAGCGGTACGCGCGGGGGCGGTTCCTGGTTTCAACGAAGGAGGTGTCACGGGCGGGGCGGGGTGGAAACCCTACCCCAGCCCGGAGCCTTCCGGGGGTGCTTCCCTGCTCGCCCTACTGGCGCTTGAGCAGCGCCTGGGGCGTGGGCGCGGAGGAGGGCAGGCTGTCGGCCGCGTTGGCCAGGGCCTCGCGCACCTTCTCCTCGGCGGCCTTCATCTTCTCCTCGGCGGCCTTGCGCTGGGCGGCCAGGGGGGCGAACCAGCGGCTCGGCGGGTTGAGTGCCGCCCGGTCCTCGGCCGAGTACTTCAGGTACGAGTACTTCGTCTGCTCGGACGGCAGCCGCAGGTCACTCACCAGGCCCACCCAGGAGAGCGCCTTGAGGGAGTAGTAGCTGAGGTCCACCTCCCACCAGAACCAGCCCTGGTTGGCGGTGTTCTGGTGGAAGTGGTGGTTGTTGTGCCACCCCTCGCCCAGGGTGACGAGGGCCAGCAACCAGTTGTTCTTGCTGGTGTCCGTCGTCTTGTAGCGGCGCTTGCCGAACACGTGGCTGAGCGAGTTGATGGTGAAGGTGCCGTGGTAGAGCAGGGTGGTGCTCACGAAGAAGCCCCACACCAGCATGGAGAAGCCGCCGATGAAGTAGAGGGCCACGGCCAGCAGCACGGGCGGCACCACGAAGAGGCGGTTGAGCCACACCAGCTCCGGGAAGCGCGCGAAGTCCTTGATGCTGTCGTAACGCGTCTCGTTGTACTTGTCGCAGAGGATCCACCCGGCGTGGCTCCACCAGAAGCCCTTCTGCAGGGGCGAGTGGATGTCCTGCTCCTGGTCCGAGTACCGGTGGTGGTGCCGGTGGTGGGCCGCCCACCAGAGAACACCCTTCTGCGTCGCGAGGGTCCCCGCCAGCGCGAGGAAGAACTGGAAGCCGCGGCCGGCCTTGTAGGCGCGGTGGCTGAAGTAGCGGTGGTAGCCGGCGGTGATGCCCCACATCCGGAAGATGTAGAGGCCCACACACACCGCGACGTCCACCGGCTTCGCCCCCGTGTAGAACACGAAGAGGCACATCAGGTGCACGCCCACGAAGGGAATGGACGAGAGCCAGTTGATCTTCTCTTCCTGGGCGGGAGTGGCGGCTTGAGCAGTCAAGGGTGCCTCGGCTGGAATCAGACCGAGCGGCAAGGTGCTCAGTCTCATCCCGCATCAACACCCCCCCGTGTCATGGCTCTGTCAGGCGGACGCAGATTTCCGCAGGCCCGCCAGCCAGTGCTCGAAGTCCGGGTGGCCATGCAGCGGAGCGAGGTCCTCGTCGGAGTCCGCGTAGGAGCCATCGTGGAAGCCCAGCTCCGTGGCGCGTCGCAGCATGCGCATTGCGTCATTCAGGTGACGCGCGCGGGCATGGGCGCACGCCGCGTCATAGGCGAGCCGTGAGGAGCGGACGTGGGCGAGTCCCGCCTCGCAGAGGGCCGCCGCCTCCGAGTAGGCGCCGCGGATGAAGAGGGGACGCTGGGCGCACAGGAAGGCGGCCTCGAGGTCCACCCCGGGGAGCCGCAGCGCCTTCGGCACGCGCTCCGAGCGGATGAGGGAGCCGGCGTACTCGTGCATCACGGTGCGGTCGTGCGTCTCGTGCCAGGCCATCTCCCACAGGGCGAGCGCCCGGAGCTCGTCGCCGATGAGCGAGAAGGCCGCGGCGAGGGCCTGGGTCTCCACGGGCCGGCGCCGCACCTGGGAGAAGTGGTCGAGCGCCGCGCGGCCCTGGCCATTCTTGAGGGCGGCCCAGCCGAGCAGGTGGTGGGCGCGCGAGGCGAGGTCCGGGGTGCACTCCTCCGAGTCGAGGAGGGAGAGGCCGTGCTGGCGCGCCTCGTCCAGCCGTCCCTGGGCGAGGGCCGCCTGGGCCCGCTGCAACTCCAACTGGAGCGGCGGGGGCACCACGCCCGAGGACACCTTCATGTCGCCGCGCAACACGGCCAGCACCAGCCGCAGCGCGTGCAGCCCGTACATGCCGAAGAGGACGGCGAGCAGGGGCATGGGCCGCTCCATCGCGAAGGCGAAGGCCACCACGGCCAGGCACAGCACGAGCGCCAGCAACTGCGCGCCGAGGAAGCCCGCCTGTCCGAAGAAGCGGGTGGCCACGGCGCTCACGATGGTGCCCCCATCCAACGTGGGGACGGGGAGGAGGTTGAAGAGGGCCCAGAAGATGTTGGCCACGCAGAACCAGGTGATGAGCGCGCGCGCGGACAGCGCGTCTTCCGGCAGTCCGAAGCGTTGGAGCCCCAGGGCCGCCAGGGCCAGCATCAACCCGGAGAGGGGCCCCGCGGCGGCGATCATCGTCCGTTGGTGCCAGGGGATGGGGGTGGGGGAGTTGGGCCGGGTGGTGCCCCCCAGCCAGAGCAGCGAGATGCTCGGCCGGTAGCCGAAGGCCCGGAGCATGAGGGCGTGGCCCGCCTCGTGGCCGAGGGCCGACACGAAGACGATGAGCATCCACGAGAGGACGACGAGCACGGCCGCCTGGAGGGCCTCGGGGCTCCCGGGCTCCTGGACGAGCTGGTGGTAGGGCCAGAAGTCCAGGTGCGGCGCCGCCGGACTCTCCCGCACCGTCAGCACCATGAGGACGCCCAACAGGGACGAGAAGAGCAGGTGCGAGAGGTGGACCTCGACGGGGATGGCCCCGAGCCGGAAGCGCAACATGGGGCCTGACCTTAACCAAAGGAGGCCAGCCGTGCAGGCCAACGCCTGGACCCTGGAACAATCTCCCTGATTCGCTAGGTTCCCCCGCCGCATGCTGCGGATTGGTCCCTACACGCTCCCCAACCCCTTCATCCTCGCGCCCATGGCGGGGGTGAGCGAGAAGCCCTTCCGCGTCATCGCCTTCGGGATGGGGGCCGCTCTCTGCCCCACCGAGCTGGTGAGCTCCCAGGGGCTCATGCGCACCAACCAGCGCACCCTGAAGTACCTCCGGTACGACGCCGAGGTGGAGCGGCCCTACAGCCTCCAGATTTTCGGGGGCGAGCCGGAGTCCATGGCCCGCGCCGCCGTCATCGGCAAGCAGTACGGGGCGCAGATGATCGACATCAACATGGGCTGCCCGGTGAAGAAGGTGACGAAGAACGGCGCCGGCAGCGCCCTGCTGTGCGAGCCGGACCGGGGCGCCGCCCTGGTGCGCGAAATCCACGCGGCCACCGGCCTGCCCGTCACCTGTAAAATCCGCTCGGGCTGGGACGAGCACACCCGCAACTACCTCCAGGTGGCCGGCAAGCTCTTCGAGGCCGGGTGCGCCGCGCTCGCCATCCACCCGCGCACGCGCGCCCAGGGCTACTCGGGCAAGGCGGACTGGAGCGTCATCGCGGACCTCAAGCGTCACTTCCCGGACAGGCCCATCATCGGCAACGGGGACGTGAAGACGCCGGAGGACGCCCGCCGGATGCTGGAGACGACGGGCTGCGACTTCGTGATGATTGGCCGCGGCGCGCTGGGCAACCCGTGGATCTTCCGCGAGCTGCTCGGGGGCCCGCCGCCCACGCCGCAGGAGCGCTCTGAGCTGGTGCTGCGCCACCTGGCCGCCCACCTCGAGTTCGTGGGCGAGGAGCTCGCCGCGGTGCGCTCCTTCCGCAAGCACCTGGCCTGGTACGGCCACGGCCTGCACGGCGCCGCGCTCTTCCGCTCCGAGGTGAACCAGCTCGACACGCTCGAGGCGGTGCGGGACGCGGTGAGGCGCTTCTTCGTCTCCGCCCACGCCGACCCGAGTGCCTCCGAGGGCGAGCAGGACGTCGATTACCGGGCCGCGCTCGGCTGAGTGCTCCTCTTCCTCACCCCTGCGACACGCCTGTAGCGCCCGCGTTTTCGTGCGTGCGCACTGCGGAAGGTCATCTCGTGAGCACTCCGTGCGAGCGTGCGCGCTGGCACCGGTTGCGGGTGCGCTCGCGGCCCGCGTTGCGTGCGTCGTCGCGTGCTCGCGCGGGCTCGCGGAGACGCCGTTTTCCCTCGGAGCGGAGCGAAACGCGGCGGAGGCCGAGAAATCGGCTCGCGCGAGGTCGGAGCAGGTGGGGGTGGTGGCCGATTCGGGGGTTTCGAACGCGCGCGATGCCGAAAAATCGGCGCGCCACGCGTTGCACTACATCACCATGCGTTGACACACTGGCAAGGCATCTCTACCATTCATCACAAGCACTCCTTCTGCGAGTGCAGGCCCCACTCGGATGAGTGGAGGTGGAGTTGAACCAACGGAGGGTTTAGATGGCCGCGAAGAAGAAGACCGCGAAGAAGGCGCCGGCGAAGAAGGCCGCCGCGAAGAAGACCACCCGCAAGACCGCTGCTCCGCGCACCGCGAAGAAGGCGGCGGCGAAGAAGGGCGCGGCGAAGAAGGCCCCGGCCCGCAAGAGCACCCGCCGCAAGACCGCGGCGAAGGCCCCCGAGGCCGCCCCGTCCGAGGGGTAGACGTAGGCCAGTGACTTCGCGCAGTTTGAACGGCTCGGCGGACTTCCGCCGGGCCGTTCTTGTTTTTTCCGTCAGGAGGACTGGGGTGTCACTGCGATCCTCGGAGTTGGAGCAGGTGGTGGCGGAGGTGTCCGCGCAGTTGGCGGGCGCGGTGGTGCAGAAGGCGTGGTGTCCGCTGCCGCGCCTGGCCTACCTGGAGCTGCGCGTGCCCGGGCGCTCCGTCCTCTTGTGCCTGTGCGCGGAAGGCGAGCTCTCGCGCCTCTCGGTGGCGGAGGATCGCTTCCCCACGCCGGGAGAGCCGGCGCCCTTCCAGCGCTGGCTGCGGCAGGAGCTGGTGGGTTTCAAGCTGGCGGGGGCCGCGTGGCGGGAGGCGGAGCGGGTGGTGACGCTCGACTTCCAGAGCGAGGACACGCGGCGCCGGCTGGTGCTGGAACTGGGCTCGCCGGGAGGGCTGATGCTGCTGACGGAGCCCGGCCGGGTGCTGATGCTCTCCGGCGAGGGCCTGGCGCAGCGGCGCTCGCTACACCCGGGCGCGCAGTGGACGCCGCCGGAGCCGCTGCCCGCGGACGCCCTCGCCAAGGCCCGGGCGGCCACATCGCGCCTGCTGCCCTTCCCGGGCGACTTCCTGGTGTACGCGGAAGCAGCCGAGCGGTTGATCGGCCCGAAGGACAAGACGAGCCGGGCCGAGTCCATCCGCCGGAGGCTGGCGTTGCCGTACCGGGCGAGGCTCAAGCGCTCCGGACGTACGCTGGAGAAGGTGCGCGCGGAGGCGGCGCGGGGGCCCGAGGCCGAGAAGCACCGGCAACTGGGCGAGCTGCTCACCCAGAACCTCTACCGCCTGAAGCGGGGCGCCACCGAGGTGACGCTCACGGCGTACACCGAGTCGGGGATGGAGGAGGTGAAGGTGAAGCTGGACCCGAAGCGGACGCCGAAGGAGGAGGCGGACTGGAACTTCCACCAGTACCGGCGGTTGCTGAGGGGCGTGGAGCATGCGCGGCAGCGCGAGGCGGAGCTGGCGCGCGAGGTGGCGCACGCGGAGGCGGCGCTGAAGCAGCTCGAGGCGCTGGACGAGGCCTCGTTGCTGGCGCAGGCGGAGGTGCTGCAGCTGACGGCGGCCGAGGCGGGCCCACCGGAGGCGAGGCCCTTCAAGGAGTACGTGGGGCACGGAGGCCAGCGCATCTGGGTGGGGAAGGGAGGCGAGGACAACGACACGCTCACCTTCAAGGTGGCGAGGCCGTACCACCTGTGGCTGCACGCGAGGGGGCTGCCGGGCAGCCACGTGGTGGTGCCGTTGGAGAAAGGGGTGGAGGTGGCGCAGGAGGTGCTATTGGACGCGGCGCACCTGGCGCTGCACCACTCGGGGGCGAAGGGTGAGCCTCGGGGGGAGGTGAGCTGGGTGCCGGTGAAGTTCGTGAAGAAGGTGAAGGGTGGAGCGCCGGGCCGGGTGCAGTACACGCGGGAGAAGACGTTGGTGGTGCGCCTGGAGCAGGAGCGCCTGGAGCGGTTGTTGAAGACGCGCGGAGGCGAGGCGCCGCCCGTCCCATGAGCGTGAAGTCCCCGATGGGCACCCCGACGGGCCCGGTATGCGCCCGTTCTGCCGGCTCTATCCCTTCGAGCGCTGGCCGGACGGAAGCTGGAGCGTGCAGATGAGCCGCTACGGTGACCTGGCCGAGGCAAGAGCGGGCGGGGGAGCCTGCCTGGGAGTGGAGGAGGCCGAGCGGATGGAGGACGTGCTGACGGCCTTCGGTACGACACGGGAGTCGGTGGAGTCGCTCGGAGAGCAACTGGCGGAGGAGACGAGGGCACATGGGCGGGGTTGACGGGGCGACGCTGGGCAGGCGAGCGGCTTGCGCCGGCCTTGAGTCCGGGAGGCCACTGGGTACGATGCCGTCCGCGTGTCGTCGCTTCCGCCCCACCATCAGATGCACCTCTTCCCGCGCGCTCCCATTCGTGAGGGGGGCACTTCCCTGCCCACGCGCACCCGCGCGGTGGAGTCCTCCAACCGTCTGGCCACCGCCCTCCACGAGGAGGAGGTGCCGGTCGCGGAGAACTTCCACCGGGAGAACGCGCTGCGCGGCCCGCAGCCCAACCTCGGCGCGTCCACCCGTGAGGAGCTGTGGGCCCGGGCCGAGGCGCTGGCCTTCCGGCTGTCGGCGGACTTGCGGATGCCGGTGCGGCTGGCGGTGACGGACAACCGCTCCACCATGGTGTCCTTCCGGCGCAGCGCCAACGCGCTGCAACTGCGGCTGCACCACATGTTCCTGGACGCGCCGGAGCCGGTGGTGCGCGCGGTGGCGGACTACGCGGGCCGGGGCAACCGCCTGGCGGGCGGCGTGCTGGACGACTACATCCGGGGTCAGCAGCCGCGCATCCGTCAGGAGCGCCACGCGGCCGAGGCGGACCTGGAGCCCCGGGGCCGCTGCTTCGACTTGCAGGTGCTCTTCGATCAGCTCAACCGCGTCTACTTCCACGGGAGCATCCAGGCGCGCATTGGCTGGGGCCGCATGCCTCCCCGGCGGCGGCGCAAGTCCATCCGTCTGGGCGTCTACGACCATCAGACACGGGAGATCCGCATCCACCCCGGGTTGGATCGCCCCGAGGTGCCCTCGTACTTCGTGGAATTCATCATCTTCCACGAGATGCTCCACCAGCTCTTCCCCAGCTCGAACGGGACGGGCCGCCGGGTGCATCACCCTCGGGCCTTCCGTGAGCGGGAGAAAGCCTTCCCGCTCTACTCCGCCGCACTGCGTTGGGAGCGGGAGAACCTCAACCTGCTGCTGCGAGGCTGAGACGCGGTTCCCTGCTCGCTGCTTTACCAATTTACCAATCGAAGGGCGCGTGCGGACGCTGCTTGACCCTGCGCGTCGCCCGACCCAATCCTCTTTTGCCCATGCGACGCGCGAAGATTGTCTGCACCCTTGGTCCGGCCTCTCAGAGTCAGGAAATGCTCGAGGCCCTGATTGAAGCTGGGATGGACGTGGCCCGGCTCAACTTCTCTCACGGCAGCCACGAGAACCACGCCGAGAACATCGCCAAACTCCGGGCGGCCTCGCTGAAGGTCCGCAAGGCGGTGGGTATCCTGGGAGATCTCCAGGGCCCCAAGATCCGCACCGGCCGCTTCATCACCGGCAGCACGGAGCTGAAGGAAGGTGGCGAGTTCCACATCACCACGGACGAGTCGGTGAAGGGCACGGATGAGATCGTGTCCACGACGTATCCGTTCCTGGCGGCGGACGTGAATCCGGGAGACCGCATCCTGCTGGATGACGGCTTGCTGGAGCTGCGGGTCCTCGAGACGGACAAGAAGCAGTTGATCCGCACGAAGGTGATTCATGGCGGCACGCTGAAGAACAACAAGGGCATCAACCTGCCGGGAGTGGCGGTGCGCGCGGACGCGCTGACGCCGAAGGACCGGGAGGACCTGGTGTTCGGCATCAAGGCGGGAGTGGACTTCCTGGCGCTGTCGTTCGTGCGGCATCCGGCGGACATCGACATGGCGCGCTCGGCGATGGCGGAGGTGGGACGGTCGGTGCCCATCATCGCGAAGCTGGAGAAGCCGGAGGCGATTGCCCGGCTGGACGCCATCCTGGACAAGACGGACGGCGTGATGGTGGCGCGAGGTGACCTCGGCGTGGAGATTCCGCCCGAGGAGGTGCCCTCGGTGCAGAAGGACATCGTGCGCCGGTGCAACATGAGGGGCCTGCCGGTCATCGTGGCGACGCAGATGCTCAACTCGATGATCGACAACCCGCGGCCCACGCGAGCGGAGGCCAGCGACGTGGCCAACGCGGTGTTCGACGGGGCGGACGCGGTGATGCTGTCGGGCGAGACGGCGAGCGGCAAGTTCCCGCGCGAGTCGGTGGAGATGATGGATCGCATCGTGCTGGCGGCCGAGTCGACGATGCGGGCGCAGGGGCTGAACGCGCCGACGGAGTCGCCGGTGGGGTTGCCGACGCACTTCCCGGACGTGATTGCCGCGAGTGCGTGTTACGCGGCGAGGCAGGCGGGGGCGTCGCTGATCGCGGCGTTCACGCTGTCGGGCGTGACGGCGCGGTTGCTGGCGCACTACCGGCCGCCGGTGCCGATCGTGGCGTTCAGCCCGAACCAGGAAGTGCGCCGCCGGCTGGCGCTCCTGTGGGGCGTGGTGCCGCGGGTGCTGGAGCCCATCCAGGAGACGGAGGCGATGGTGCGCCGCGTGGAGGAGGAGTTGGTGGCGCGGGGCCTGGCGCAGAAGGGTGACCGCGTGGTGATCGTGTACGGCGCGCCGGTGGGCCAGCCGGGCAAGATCAACAGCCTGCGGCTGCACACCATTGGTAGCTGAGCGGGTCCACGGAGGGAAGACCCTCACCCTATCCCTCTCCCAAGGGGAGAGGGGACTTGCACGGTGAACACTGGAGTCAGTCCCTCTCCCTCTGGGAGAGGGTCGGGGTGAGGGTCTACCGCGCGCCTACCCGCGGAAGTCCTTGAGGGCGCGCTTGGGGACCTCGGCCTCGACGAAGATGCGGAACAGCTCGTTATCGAGCTGTCCGCTCTGCACCTCGCGCTTGAGGATGTCGAGCGCGAGCTGATGAGGAACGGCCTTCTTGTAGGGCCGGTCGCTGGCGGTGAGGGCGTCGTAGATGTCCGCGATGGACATCATCCGGGACTGCACGGGGATGGTGGGCTCGGGGATGGCGCGCGGATAACCGGTGCCATCGAGCTTCTCGTGGTGCGCGTAGGCGATCTCCGGCACGCGGCGCAGGGTGCGCGTCCAGGGAATCTGCGACAGGAAGCGGTAGGTGTGCTCCACGTGGCTCTCGATCTCCCGGCGCTCCTCCTCGGAGAGGGTGCCCTTGGCGATGGAGAGCGAGTGGATCTCCCGGTCGAGCAGCAGGGGCTGCTCCTTTCCGAAGGAGTCCTCGAAGTGCAGGTGGCGCAGCTCGTGGAGCCGCTCGAAGTTGCCCTGGGCGAGCACCGTGGGCCGGTTGCAGGTGAGGACGAACTCGAGCACCTCGTCCAGGTGCTTGAGGTCCTCGAGGAGCCGCTCATCCTCCTCGGCGTCGATCTCCGCCATGTTCTGCACGCCGCGCAACTTCACGGCGGCGAGCCGGCGGCGGTAGCTCTGCAGTTGCAGGTCCTTGCGGGCCAGCTGGAAGCGGGAGCGCAGCCCCTCCATCTCATGGGGGTAGAGCTTCTCGGCCTTGACGAGCACGGGCTCGCGCACGCCCACCTTGCCGAAGTCGTGCAGCAGCGAGGCGTAGCGGACCTCCTGGAGCTCGGTGGCGGTGAAGCGCGTGTGGGCATAGGGCCCGGTGTGCACGTGCTCGAGCGCGCGGGCCATGGTGACGGTGAGGTCGGCCACGCGGCCCGAGTGACCGGCGGTGGTGGGATCCCGCGATTCGATGGCCACCACGGAGGCGGAGACGAAGCCCTCGAAGAGGCGGTTGATCTCCTCGTGGAGCAGTGCGTTCTCGATGGCTCCGGCGGCCTGGGCGCCCAGGGCGAGCAGCAGCTCCTCGTCCTCGGAGTCGAAGGGGCGCCCGCTGAGCTTGTTGAGCGACTGGATGACGCCGGTGACTTCACCGTTGGCGTCGCGCATGGGTACGCAGAGCACGCTCTGGGTGCGGTAGCCGCTGAGGGTGTCGAAGGAGCGGTTGAAGCGCTCGTCGGCGTAGGCATCCGGGAGGTTGATGATTTCTCCCGTCTGGGCCACCTGGCCGGCGATGCCGCTGCCCACGGGCAGACGGATTTCATTCTTGGAGCCCTGGGCCACCTTGCTCCACAGCTCGTTGCGCTCGCGGTCCAGCACGAAGAGCGAGCACCGGTCCGCCTCCACCACCTTGCTGGCCTCGTAGAGGATGAGGGGCAGCAGCAGGTCCAGGTCGCGCTCGGCACTCATGGCCTTGGTGACGTCCAGGATGGACGTGAGCTTCTTGAGGCGCCGGGTGAGGTCTGGAGGATCGGGCGGGGTCTGTGGAAGCACCGGAATAGGACTCCAAAGGGCGGCGGCGCACGGCCTGGGAGTCATCTTCTTAGCACGGGAAATACGTGGACCGCCCCTCCCCCTGCTCGCTCGCCCCCCAAGCGGGTACCACCCGGGAGCGGAAGTGGCTATGTAGCGCCCCATGACCCGCCGCGTTCTCGTGTCCCCCTCGCTCCTGTCCTCCGACTTCGGCCGCCTCGCCGAGGAGGTGCGCGCGGTGGAAGCCGCCGGGGCGGATTGGATCCACGTGGACGTGATGGATGGGCGTTTCGTGCCCAACATCACCATCGGCCCGGTGGTGGTGGAGGCCATCAAGAAGGCGGCCACCCGGCCGCTCGACGTGCACCTGATGATCGTCGAGCCCGAGAAGTACGTCGACGCCTTCGCGAAGGCGGGGGCGGACATCCTCACGGTGCACGTGGAGGCGTGCACGCACCTGCACCGGGTGATTCAGCAGATCCGCCACGCGGGAGCGAAGCCGGCGGTGGTGCTCAACCCGGCCACGCCGCTGTCGGCGGTGGAGGAGGTGCTGGGAGACGTGGACATGGTGCTGCTGATGAGCGTGAACCCCGGCTTCGGGGGCCAGAGCTTCATCGCGTCCACGGTGGACAAGGTGCGCCGGCTGCGCGCGATGATGGATGCGCGAGGGTTGTCCACGGACATCGAGGTGGATGGGGGCATCAACGCCGAGACGGCCCGGCGGGTGGTGGACGCCGGGGCCACGGTGCTGGTGGCGGGCTCGTACGTGTTCGGCTCGAAGGACCAGGCCGCGGCCATCCGCTCGCTGCGGCCCTGAGGGAGCGCCTCGGGCTCAGTGGGCCGTGTTGTCGAGGCCAGCCATCCGCGCCACCCGGGTCATGAAGGTGTGGTCGAAGGGCTTCACCTCGTAGGCCTCGGCGCCGAGCTCGAAGCACACGTGGCGGGTGAACTGGTCCTCCACGCCACTGAGGATGACGACCTTGCAGTCGCGCGTCTCGGGGTCCTGCTTGAGCTGAGCGAGCAGGTCGCGGCCGTCCTGGTGCTGATGGATGTCCAGGATGATGACCGCGGGGCGGTGTCGCCGGGCCAACGAGAGCACATGGTGGGAGGTGGTATCCGCCACCGAGGCGAGGCCGGAGCGGCGGGCCTCGCGGGTGAGGGCGGATACAACGAGCGGCTCGTCATCGGAGATCAGGACGACTGGAGGAAGCATGGGACCCCGGGGTGCCTTCGCTGTACGGGGGAGGGTCAAGCAAGCGGTGTTCCCGATGCATCCCCCAGGAAAATGGACGGGTTACGAGCGGGGAGGCCGGGTCCCGGGGGCCCCACGAGTCCTGGGAAACCCCTGACGGGTTTCAGGAATGAAAAGCTGATCCAAGGACGTTGACTAGGCCGGGCGGGTCTTGTACATCCCCGCCCACTTCGACGGCCCGAGAGCAGTTCCGTCGAGGCGCAGAGCGGTATCGGGGAGTGGCTCAGCCTGGTAGAGCACTTGGTTCGGGACCAAGGGGTCGCAGGTTCAAATCCTGTCTCCCCGACCATCAGAAGGGCGCGGAATCCTTGGAGAAATCCTCGGGTCCGCGCCCTTCGTCTTTCCGGGGCCAGGAGGCCAGCGGCAAACCAGCAGCAAGCGGAGGGAGCCTGTTCTCGGCGGACACGGGGACGCTCGGATTCGACGAGCGCTCCTGGTGCAATGACTTGGTGGGCGAGAACCACGAAGTCCCCCGCGAAGCGGCGCTGATCGCAGCGGAAGACCCATGGGTTGCGCTTGCGGCGCAGCAGCTTGCGCACGAAGGGCTTCTCATCGCTCTTGAAGGCGTAGCGCTCGGACAGGAGCGAGGCGGTGGAGAGTGAATAGCCCTCCTCCCTGGCGAGCAGGAGCGCCCAGGGGTTGGCGTGCCCGAGCAGGGGCAGGGAAACGGGCAGGACGACGGGGGGCTCTCGAGGCATGCGGGCGGAGCGCCCCGACGCGGTGGGGTGCCTCCTCGGTCTCACACGGTAGGGCGCCCGGAGGGTGGCGGCAACGCCCGCTCACCCTCGGCACATGGGGGGGACCGAGCGCGCATCCCTTCCGGCGTGTCCAGGGTCCCGGAATGGTGGTTGCCGCGTTTCCGTAGTTGAGTCGGTCCATGCGAACACTCTTCCTCCTCTGCTGTTTGTCGCTGGTGGCCTGTGCGACGACGGCGTCCGTCCCGGTCCCGGCTTCGGCCGGCTCCAGCGCGTTGCATGAGGTGAAGCGGGTGAAGGTGGCCGAGAACGTCGAGCTCGAGGTTCTCGACTTCGGCGGCCGAGGGCCCGCACTCGTCTTCCTGCCGGGTCTCGGCGACACGGGCCACGTCTTCGACACCTTCGCGCCGGAATTCACCGCGGCGCATCACGTCTACTCCGTCACGCGCCGGGGATTCGGCTCGTCGAGCTGGCCCGAGCAGGGCTACGACACCGCCACCCTGGGCGAGGACGTCGTCCGGGTGCTGGATGGGCTGGGGCTCGCGAAGGCGTCGTTCGTGGGCCACTCCGCCGCCGGGCCAGAGCTCACCTGGGTGGCGACCCATCACCCGGAGCGCGTGGAGAAGGTGGTCTACCTGGACGTGCGGACCGACGGCGACCTGCTGGCGGAGCTCCTGACGGTCCTGCCCATGCCGCCTCCGAGCGAGCCTGCTCCCGAGGACGTGGCCTCGCGTGCCGCCGTCGCCGCCGCGGCCGCGCGCCACGTCGGAGGGGCGTTGCCCGAACACGAGATCGACGAGACGAGCGAGTTCGATCCGAACACCGGGCGCTACCTGCGCGACCACGAGTGGCCGCACGCGGAGGAGCGGGTGATGAAGGGGTTCTTGAAGGTGGACTTCGCGGCCGTGCGCGCGCCCGTGCTCTTCTTCTCCGCGGGCGAGCCTCCGCCCCGGCCCCAGCGGGCGGAGGACATCCCCGGCTTCCCCCAGATGACCCCTCCCCAGCAGGAGACGTTGAGGACCCTGGTCCCCAGGAAGCTCGAGCGGGACGCCGAAATGGAGAGGGTGCTGAGCATGCCGAACTGGAAGGGCGTCAAGCTCGAGCACGCGCGGCACTACCTCTGGCTCACCCACCACGACGAAGTGCTGCGCGAGATGATGACCTTCCTCGGGACATCTTCATGACCGGGGTGAGCTCTACCGGGCCACGCTCCAATCCCCTTCAGCCAGGTCGCTGAAGGGCGCTGCCTGCGAGACCTTCCGACCGCGCTTGGCGCGAACTGGTCCGACTGTCGGACCAGTTGCTCGAAACCGCGCCCGGGAGGTCCCCTTCTTTCGAGCTTCGTTCGGTGGCCACGCCCCAGAGGGCTCTCCTCCGGTGGCCCTTGGGATTACTCGGCCAGGGTGGTCGGCTCGGGCACCGTGAAGTCGAGCTGATCGAGGCCCTTGCGCATGTCCTCCACGTCGAGGTGGCCGTACTCCTCCGAGGTGATGGCCGGGCCCTCGATTAGAACGGGGACTTTCCCAGGTCCGTGTTGTCCTCGAGGAGCATCTGGAAGCGCTTCAGCTCCTCGGGGCGGTGCATGCCCACGCGAAGATTGAAATGAGGGCTGTCCGGAGGCCGATACAGCCGTGCCGCTGCCCCCTCTCGCTCGAAGAGCATGCTGTATCGGGGATAGGGGAGTCGTACGAAGCCCATCTGCTCGAGGAGTCGCGCGAGCTCCTCGGCACTGGGCGTCGTGTGTCCCTCTCGGCGCAGATAACTGGTTTGATGAGGGAGGGTTGGCAGGTGGACGTGCTCCATGGCCCAGAGGAAGAGCAGCTCCCGTAAGCCGAGGGCCTCCCTGTGCAACTTCGTCTTCCATGCGTCTGCACCGAAGGGCATTCGTACCACCTGACAGTCTCCTTCCTCGGAAGGGGACTCCAGATCGAGCCAGTAATGATGGGGGGCCAGGGGATTGGGGTCTCCGAAGATGAAGAGAAACCGCCTTGGCGGCAGTTCTCCCTTCGGCGCGAGCCGGTAGAGCTCGGCGACATCGAGGATGGGATCGAAGGAGCGCACTGGGGCCAGAAGCGGCCCTCCATGCGTCCCCATGCACCGGGCGAAGTTCCGATAGACTTCCGGGAGCGGACGGCTGAAGACCTCCTCCAACTCGTCCAGGAGCACGTCCGGGTAGCCCTCGATTCGACCGTCGTAGCCGGGAGCGTAGCGATCGAGCAGTGCTAACAGTTCGTCCATGGCTCAGGCGCATTGCTCGCTGTTGTCACACAGCATCTCTGGGGTGAGGACTTGTTCTCCTTGCGCAGCCGCACCAACTCCTCCCGCTCGGCCGTGGAGAGCACGCCCGCTGGCTCCTTGCCCTTGTCACCGTTGGCCTCTCGCACCCAGTTGCGCAGGGCTGACTCGGTCAGGTCCAGCTCCTTGGCCACCTGGGGCAGGCTCTTGCCGTCCTCGCGCACCAGTTTGACTGCATCGGCCCTGAACTCCGGGGTGAAACTCCGCCTCTTCCTTCGCTCCATGAACACTACCTCCCGTGTAGTCGACTTATGAGGTGTGTCCACAAAACCGGGGCAGGCTTAGGAGGCTCGGAAGAAAGAGTATTTCGAAAGCAATTGCCACTCCGAGTTGGGATCCGACTCAATTGGAACATTTATTTTTCCGAGCCTTCTTACTTCCCCTGCTCATCTGCCCCGAGGAGGAAATGAAGTGTCAGCACAAGAAGAAAGGAAGTCGAGGTCAATACCTGGACTCCGGCGCTTCGTTGAGGCGCCAGTGCCCTCCGCTCAAGGGCCATCTCCGCGGCCCTTCGGTTCCAGCACGGAGATGTGCCGTTCATCTGTGCTCACTCCTGACCTCGCCAACGCGACGGCGAGCCGGGCTGGCCATGGCGCTCCTCCTGTTCGGAGTGCCGTCCGTGCTCTTCTTGCTCTTCCTGGCGACGCCGACGGGTTTCATTGGCGGCCCGCCCTCACCCATTCCGATCGGATGATGGGGAAGGTGAGCCGGACTCCTGGTTGATTCGCCGACAATCTCCTGGGGCCAGGACCCGCCGCGAGGCTCTTGCCCCCGCTCAAGAGGCTCCGCGTGCGCGATAGTCCGCGCCCAGGCGCCGCACCGTGGTCTCCTCCTCGGCCAGGTCCATTCCCCCGGCCGCCGCGAGGGTGGAGACCCGGGCCAACACGGCCTCCGAGACGGCTTCGGGCCGCCCGGCGTTGAAGGGGGGCTCTGGCGCGTATTCGAGCACGAGCTGGATGGCCTGGGCGACGACGGGGCCCGCCAGCTCCGCCGCGAGCGTCAGTCCGAAGTCGATGCCCGCCGTGACGCCTCCGCCCGTCACCAGCCGGCCTTCGCGCTCAATGCGGCCCAGGAGAACGGGGAGACGGAACAGCTCGACGCGGCCAGCTACGAGAACCTGGGCAACATGGCCAAGGTGGTGAAGGGCGCCCTCACCATGAAGCTGGCCGAAGAAGAAGCCGCCCTCGGGCCAGTCCGTGAACGACTCGCCGCCGAGGTGCTGCTGTTGGAGGACGCGGACCTGCGCAAGCTGGAGAGGGCCCGCCGGACGTTGGAGGGCACCATGCAGCGCCAGCTCGCCATCTTCCACCAGCTCCGCGCCGAGCTGGCGAACACGAAGACGGAGAACACGCCCGAGGCCCATGCGTTGAGGGTGAAGCTGCGCCTCGTGAAGTAGAAGCCCGGTTGCAACAGCCGTAGTTGACGGCCCCAGGTTCGTTTTGCTGGCCCTTCCCGGCCAACTTCGCCCTCCTCGCCAATTGCTAGGGCTATCGAATCCGGGAGAGGCCCCCCACCCCAGGGGGACAGTGGTTCCCTTGTCTCGGGTCCAATTCCCAAGGCCCCCGTCTTCATCGAGGACCCCCCCGGGTATGGGGTGGAGCTCGATTTTTTCGGGGACCATCCGGCGAGCAGCACGCCAGTCAGGATGGCGCTGATGATGACGGGCGCGCTGTGCGTCCGCTCCGGGTCGGGCACCGCGCCCATGGCGACGCTGTCCGCGATCCAGTGGGCGCCCTTGATGGCGTAACGAATTTCCCCCAGCTCAGCCGAGAGGCTGATGTGTTGCATCTGCGTTCCTCCTCGGGTTGATTGGATGAGGACACCCTGGCCTACCAGCCAGGACGTCAGCGGGGATGACCGCCAAGGTTCTTATGCCGAAGCACGGGCGCTTTTGATGAACTCCACGAAGGCCGTTGCCGAGAGCTGGACTTGCCCCCCATTGCGTGGCTCTCCCGCAGTTGTATAGCAGTCCGCGCCACCGGGGCCCTCACTGCTTCCGCCTATAACTACAAGGCTCCGTGTAGTATCCTGCGGACCGCCATGGCTCCCGTGCGTCTCGCCATCACCGGGCTGGGAATGGTCAGCACCGTCGGATACGACGTCGTGTCGGCCTGTGCTTCACTGAGGGCGGGCATCACCCGGCCAGCCCCGCTCGATTTCCAGGTGGCTTCCAGCGAGGACCTCGCCGTCGATGCCGTCACGGGACACCCTCTGGTGGGGGTGACAGATGGCTTCTCGGGGCTTGGGCTCCAGATCCACCTGGCCTCGCTTGCGCTCCGTGACCTACTCACCTATGGGCGGCTGGATGCCTCGGACCCCCGCTTCTGGCGGGACACCGCGTTGTGGGTGGGCACCTCCCCGCCTCGGATCGCGGAGGATGCGGACAGGGAAGCACTCCAGCGGCTTCTCGATGCGCGCCTGTGCGCCGAACTGGTCCGCCGAGTGGGGCTTGCCATTTCCCCGGACCACCAGCGGCTCGTGCCACGGGGACACACGTCCGTCCTGAGCGCGGTAGCCGAGGCCGCCGAAGCCCTCGCCCACGGGCATGTTCGCCGCGCCCTCGTGCTGGGAGTGGACAGCCTCGTGGGCGAGGACGAGCTGCGGTGGCTAGCCTTTCACCGGAGGCTGAAGACGCCCGAGCGGCCCGTGGGGCTGATGCCGGGAGAGGCCGCAGCTGCGCTTCTGCTCGAGACAGAGACGGAAGCACGGCGGCGCCAAGCCGTTCCCGCCGGTCTCATCACCGCCGTGGAGGTCCTGAATCCTCCACGGGAAATCCGGGACGAGCCACCGGGACTCCTGTTGGCCCGTGCAATCGAAGCCACGGTCGCCCAGGTATCCCGCGTCCATACCACCTACGGGGATCTCAATGGCGAGGAGTGGAGGGCGCGCCAGTGGGGAACGGCTCTGGTGCGCTTCGCTCAACATCCCCCCTTCCAGGGAGTGCGCCAGTCCTGGCCGGCCACCTCCCTGGGCGATACTGGGGCCGCCAGCGGAGCGATCCACCTGGCGTTGGCCTGCCGGACCTTCCTCCGGAATCCAGCCAGCGGGGACACCGCTCTTGTGTGGTCCCAGGCCGATTCGGGTGCGGTGGCCTCGGCGCTCGTCCGCCGGGCCGACGGCAACACCAACACT
The DNA here is from genome assembly GCF_000733295.1 of Archangium violaceum Cb vi76. Classification (GTDB taxonomy): domain Bacteria; phylum Myxococcota; class Myxococcia; order Myxococcales; family Myxococcaceae; genus Archangium; species Archangium violaceum. The sequence continues at coordinate 20,563 of NZ_JPMI01000275.1, forward strand.
TGAGTCCTGAAGGGAACGGGCCGATGGACAACAACCCGAAGCCGCAGCAGCCGAACCCTAGGAAGCGCAAGGGGACTCCCGCCAAGAAGGGCAAGGCCGTCCCGGCCGAAGAGACGCCGAAAAAGAAGAAGCAGAAGACCGGGCCCAAGGACGACCACACCACCTGGGACGGCCCCTCCAACAATCATAAGTCCAACACAGACGGCTACGGCTGCATCTGGCGGCACCACATCGAGGACGGGGATTGGGACAAGAATCCCTGCAACTATCCGCTCAATGGGTTCTACGCCTCGGCGGATGAAGTTGGTGACCGCTACGCGCTGTACTCGGGGGACTTCCGCTCCAAGGCCGAGACACTGGGCTACGTGAAGGAAGGCGAATACATCACGGATGCTGCACTGCGGAACGTCAATGCAGCCGGGGCGCGTGTCATCGCGGAAGGCGTGCGCAAGTCCGAGGGCTTCAACATCGAGAAGTACATCAATCTCGCCAAGACGGCCTTCTACTGGCTCAAGAGGGAGGACGGCTGGAAGATCAACGTCTGCCCCGTTCCTGGGCCCAGCAACCCACTCAAGAAGGACCAGCCCAACTTCCTGCCCCGGCAGGACGAGAAGCGAGGCGGACACGGCGCTTGGTACCCGTATGACCACAACTACCACCACCTCATTCCCATTGGCGCGGTGGAGGAGTGCATCGTCGGCAAGGCCGGCGGCGAGACGGCGCGCTCCGAGCAGGTCATCAAGATCGTCCTGATGTCGCGCTGGAACATCCACAAGCGCCTGAACATGATGCTGCTGCCGCAGCAGGAAATCGTCGCCGAGGTGGTGGGGCTGCCCGCGCACTGTCCCTGGGGCATCCCCTCTCACACGGAATACCAGGACTCGCTGATGCAGAAACTCAAGGCCATTCGCTCCAAGATCGACGGAGCTATTGAGGGCGGCAAGGAACATCCGGAGCCGGAGGAGGTTCAGCTCGAATTCGACGAAATCTCCGAGACCCTCTTCGAGAAGGTCAAGGGGATGACTGCCGGGCGTAAGCTCAGCGCAGTAAAGTGGTGAGCCATGGCATACAGCTACTTCACGGTGTCCAATAGTCGGGACGAGCGCGCCATCCAAGTCCATGATCTTCCGGATCAGGTCAAGCACTATTACAGGCTGACCGATGCCACTCCGGTGGGAAACCTGTTTCCCCCCTCCACGGTGCTCTCTGTCCACCCACGATCCGGGGACATGCTGACCGATTTCATCGACAACTCGGACGCGGTGCTTGAGGTCTCCGCGAACGCTCGGGAAGTGCTCATGGCCCACGGCGTGGGGGAGAATGCCGCCGAGTACCTCCCCTTCATCCTCCACGACAAGCAGGGCCGGGTGGTGAAGGAGCGGTACTTCGTCGTCAACCTACTGAGCAGCGTTGCCTGCTTCGATTTGGCGAAGTCCAAGTACAAGACCTACCCGAACAAGCCCGGGAAGATCTACGGCATCCGGAGCATCCACCTGCGCGAGGACCAGATCCCCCCAGACGCCAAGCTCTTCCGACTCGCCGAGTACACGCGGTTCATCATCATCCGCTCCGACTTGGTGGAGGCCATCCAGAAGGCGGGGCTCACCGGACTGGCCGTGCTGCCGCTCGGCGCGGACGTGAGCTGAACACTTCGGAGCCACCCATGGGACTGCGTCAGACAGAGACCCTCCAGGGCAATCTCGGATTTCTCGCGGCGAAGCGGCTGGAGGCGCTGGCGGAACGGCCGGATGCGAAGCTCGCGCTGGAGGCTGCCGCATTCATCCGGCAGGTCGGATGCAGCGAGCTGCTGGCCAACATGGACTCGCGAGTCTTCTTCCAGGCCCTGCACCAGAGCGCGGCCATCTACCTGGACTTGCTGGAGCGGCGGAGCGACTGCTCCGAGCGGGACACGTACTACCTGGCGCGAAGCAAGGCCGCCCCTTTCTTCGACGCCGTGGCGGCCCAGGCCAACGATCTGGTGGAGCGCATGCTTCCCCTACTGCCAGGGGAATGGATGCGTCGGATGGAGCCCGAGGAGCACTTCCACTACCACATGGCGCTCTCCTGCTTGGCGAGCGGCACTGGGGACCTGGAGGGGGTGATGCAGGCCTTCGAACGCTCCCTGGATGGAGGCGAGTCGGAGCGTTTCAACGCCGCCCGTGCCCTCGTGACGGGCGAAGCCGAGGCCTTCAACGCAGCGCTCAAGGCCATCATCGAGCAACGCTGCAAGGCGATTGAGGCAGAGCGGAAGTCCGGGCTTTTCGACCCCTACTTCCACCGGACGGAGGCTCACATCTTCGTGGAAGGTATCGCCCTCGTCAGGCTTGCGCGGCGGCGGGGACTGCAGACGCTCCGCGCGTACCGGACCCTCCCCGAGCCCGCCCTGGAGGACCCGGTCGCATAGGTAGAATTGAGTGCTCCCGGCGGGTGCCGCAGAGAGGGTTCGTCGAGTTCACGCCGCAGCAGCGACCTCAAGCGAGGGAGCACTCGGGTGCGCCTCTGTTTCCGTCTCCAACATGTCTCCAGGGCTGGAGGGGACTTCGGGAGACAGGTGGGACAACCAGGGACTGGTCCGTAGACTCGAAGTGCCTGGATTCACTCGCGATTCCTCAAAAGGCGTGTGCCGTCGCGGGTTGAGGGGCCCCCTCGTCCACGGGTTCAAATCCTGTCTCCCCGACCATCAGAAGGGCGCGGAATCCTTGGAGAAATCCTCGGGTCCGCGCCCTTCGTCTTTCCGGGACCAGGAGGCCAGCAGCAAACCAGCAGCAAGCGGCGAGGGTTCACCTCCGGCGGCTCCTGGGATGACTCGGTTGGGGCTGGCTCGGGCGCTGTGCGCCTGCGGTACGCACGGCCAGGTCGTGGTCCCCAGCGAGCAGGTCCATGTGCTGCGGCAGCCGCGCGCCGCAACGCCCCTCGTGAAGCTCGCTGCCTGGTTCCGCCGCTGCCTTTCCTTTCCTCAGCTCAACTGAGCTCAGCGGTAGGTGCGCCAACAGTTCTCTCCGCGCCGCGTTGAGCTATCGCCAATGATTCCCGGTACTCACGCGCCTCTGCCGCCATCGTGAATGCTGCCTCGAGTCCTTTGGCCGCCACGAGCTCCCGCAGTTCGAGGACAGAAACCCGGAAGAACTCCTTCCTGAGGTTGACACGATTGATCCTTCGATCTTCGAAATGCTTGTGAAGTTCGCGCTCCAGGCCGGGGGCGTCGTCGGTCGTGATCATCGCATGCACGTCGAACTCGAATGGAACGGACGCATCACCCAATTCGTAGATGCGATCCATCGGATCGAGGCGGCGGGTCATCCCGATCTTCAAGATCCCATCCCCAAAGGACCCCACGTTTGAGATGACATACACGTTACCGGAACGTGTCTGCTCGGCCATCGACTTCGCTCTGAGGTTCTTGGCTTCTGCCTCCGCCAGGCGTTGGTTCAACTCGTCGACCTTCTGCTGAAAGCGAGCACGCTCTTCAGCTGACGCAGACTCGGCCTCGGCACGTGCCTTCTCCAGTGCCTTGGCCAAGACCTCTTCCTCCTTTTGCGCCTCCTTCATGACGCGCTCCGCTTCGCGCCGCGCCTTCTCTTCTTCACGAATCTGTTCCTGGATCCGGCGCTGCTCCTCCCTCTCACGAAGGCGTAGTTCCTGAGCAGTTACTGCCCATCTCAGCTCGTCCAGCCTTGCCGCCAGATACGCATCCAGGATCCGTGCATTTCGGAAGGCCTCTCCGTTCAGGTTGACCAAGGCGAATGCGTCCCGAATCTCCTGCTCGAGCGTCCCATAATTGTCGCTCCTGGTTCTTGAAAGAATTCCATCCACGCGGCCATTGAACGCGTCTATGACGAATCGGATCGCGGTCTCCTTCCGTTTGGCTTCCGCATAGTCACACTCCGCGGCGTGGCCTTCCTCTACCATTCGCTGGGACTGCTCCCGGGCCGACTTCAACTTGACTCCTGCCTCCAGATGACCAAAGTCCGAAGCCAGTTCATCGAGAAGGCTTCGCGTCGGAACGACGTACTTGTCTCCATAGCCGTCGATCACGTTGCGGATCGCGCGAATGGCCTGCTCCAGCGTATCCTTCTCTCGCAGGGCAATGTATGCATTTCCCGCAATCCGCTCGGCGCTCTTGTGAGCTTCGTCCAGGATCCTTCGCGCATCTTGGGTTGCCTTGCCAAGGATGGAGTCCGCTTCTGACCGCAGTTCCTTGAGTTTGTTGCTTGCCTCACGAAGTTCGATGTCGCTTCGGGCTCTGGATGATGCGGAAAAGGTCTCCGCTTGCTGTTTGAGCGTACTTGCTAGTTTGAGCGCCTCGTCGAGAGCTCGTTTGGTTTCCTCTTCCGCGTTCGCGAGCCCTTGGAATCTCAACAGTGGTTCGAAGGTCGCCATCGCCTTTCTGAATTCATTTTCAAAATGGGCGCGTACCTTCTCTGCTTCGGCTTGCGCGTTTTCCCGCTCGCGCGACAACTCCGCGTCCACGTCATCGAGTCTTTTGCTGACCTCCCGCTTGAGACGCTCCCGTTCGGCGAGGGAATCGGCCCGGACCTTCGTGAGTTCCTGTTCGACTTCCGATAGTGACCGCTGGGTCTTTTGCCACCGCGTGCGCAGCACGAACGCCCAAATCGCGACCGGGATGAACCCGAACCCGCATGCAACGAATATCAATCCAAATAGGATTTCCATGATGAGCCTCCCCAAAGGTGTCTACTCGAGTTCCTCAAAGAGCCGATTCGCGGTTTCGATGATCGACTGAAGCGAACTGGCGGGTTCGGTGAAGAGAACGTCTGATGGAGAGAAGGCGACGATGGGTTGGAATGCGCCGGTGCGGCGAGAGGCTTTGAAATTCGTTCGAGTTTGCAGTCCGTCCAACGCGTCCGATGGATCGAGGGTGTCGAAGGGTAGACGCTCCATCTGCTTTCGGTGAATGATCGTGGAGAGTACGGGGGAAAGCGCCGGGAGACCGTCAGCCGAATACGCGGTAATGAGGACTGCCTTCACCGGCAGGAGCGCATGAACCTCACGCGCCACTCGCAAGACCAATGAGCACACGTAGTCCTGGTAGAGTTCGACGAATTGGATGCGGGGCATGGCCTTCGTCGACAGCTTGCCGGTCGAGGTCAATGTTTGAACCTCAGGAGGTAGAATGGCCGAACCCTGAGCCGTAATCCTTGCCTCCACCAGATGGGGCGAGTGGATTTCGAAATCCACTGCGATTCCGCCAGGAGGTGCCATGGAGTTATAGGAAATCTCCCGTAGGACGCGCCGGTAACTTTTAGAGTCCCCCTGAAGGATCCCTTGCGCCAATGCGAAGGAATCGGCCTGCTCCAGTGCTTCCTCCTGGAATGCTTGTTGTGCGGAATGGAACCGGTCTGAATCCTCCGCCACGGCAGACACCATGTTCGGCAATTGTGCCGAGGGGACCTCAAAAAGGGTGAGTAGACGGGTTCGGCGGTCGGCTGAGCGTTCCGCCCAGTGGGTGAGGGTCACCGGCGCAGGAGGCAGGCTGGCCGCGAGCGCTCGCCAATCGATAGGAGCGCTACAGGCCTTGTGCGCTGACTTCAGTTCCTCGATCCGCGCCTTGCTCTCCTCCGCGGATTCGCGCGCAAGGCGCAGTTGACCCTGTCGCTCTTGTTCCTTTGCCTCTCTCTTTCGCGTCGACGCGTAGGAATAGCGGCCCATCATTTCCCCTTTCAGTCGCCAATCGGCTGATGCACCCTCGGTCTCCAGGCTACCCGCAGTGTGAGTCCTGGGAAACTGGCCAAGGACTGGACATAGACTATAGGCGGAATGAGGGCCCTGTTTGAGGCGCGGGCTGTGCGCCGGCCCGAGCGGCCCACCCCACCAGTTGGCGCGGGAGCGCCACGAAATCGGGGCAGGCTCAGAACCTACCACCTGGGTGGTATGGCCGCCCCAGCCGAGGACGCTTAATCATTGCGAGAGAGATGAGCGCACGAGGCGCTCGCGAGCCCGGTCCGGTCCTGAGTCGCGAACAGTCGCCTTCGTGCCCTGCGCGAGGAGGAGTGCATGTCAGGGGGAAGTGGTGGAGGCCCGTCGTGGTCTGAACCAAAGCCGATCACGAAGCCCAAGGAGGGAGACGGAGGAGGTGGTGGAGGCGGCGGAATCCCCGACGCATGCAACATCCAGGAAACGACCACCCTCAACTCTGCCAACCGCACGGTCATCTCAGGGCTCCGGGCCGGGGATGTTCTGGAAGTCGTGTTCGAGCTCGGCCCTCCCCGACGGCTGGTCGCCAGGACGACGGCGGGTGCGGTCGCGGGCGCCATCACGTCACCCTCGTTGCTGCAGTTCATCCAGTGCATCACCCAAGCCAACGTCGGGTATTCGGCGGAGGTCCTCAGCGTTCGGGGAGCCGTGTGCCAGGTCCGGGTGCAGCCGAAATGACAGCCATCACCATTGCAGGAGGTGTCTATCACGAGCGGTGCATCTGGCCTGACTGGGACCAACTCTACGGGTCGGCGGGGCGTGCCGCCGCGGCGCTCTCCGGCCACGTCGGCTCCATCACCCTGCGCGGCTATGCCCGACCGGACGTCGCCACCCGCTTCTCGCAGTACGCCAACCAGTACGGCTTCACCTTCGACCCCGTCCACACCGAGCAGGTGGTCTCGTTCGAGTACATCCACAGCCTGTCGGTGCCCCTCATCCGGCCAGCTCCGGTGATGATTTCGCCCAATCCTCCCATTCCGGTGTCCGCGCCAGTCGTCTTGCGCTTCGGAATGTTGGAGGGCAGTGCCCGGGTCGAGGCCGAGCGCTGTGTCTATGACCCACAATCCGCTTTTCGTCCGGAACCGTTCAACGCCAATGGCAGTACCGCGAAGCACCTGGCGATTGTCGCGAACCAGGGAGAGACGCTCGCGCTGGGAGGCGGCACCGACCCCATTGCGGCGGCGCGGTCCTTGTTGAAACGCGGTGCCGAGGTCGTGGTGGTCAAGTCCGGAGCGAAAGGCGCCTATATCGTGGAAGCGAGCGGCGTTTCCCACGTCTCCGCCTACTGGACGGACCGGGTCTGGACGGTTGGCTCTGGGGATGTCTTCGCGGCCATCTTCGCCGCCTACTGGGGCGCTCACGGAGACACCGCGGTCCATGCCGCCGAGCTCGCCTCCCGCGCCGTCGCCGCATACGTCGAGTCGATGGCGCTCCCCGTTCCGCTGCCGCCCGTACTGCTCCAGGCTTCCCGTCCCCAGACCGTGGCCGCTGGCGGGAAGGTCTACCTCGCGGCTCCCTTCTTCACGCTCGGCCAGCGCTGGTTGGTCGACGAGGCCCGGCGCGGCCTGGGTGAGCTGGGCCTCGACGTCTTCTCCCCCGTTCACGACGTGGGAGCCGGCCCGGCGGACCAGGTGGCGCCCGCCGACCTCGCCGCGCTCGACGCCTGCGACGCGGTGTTCGCCATCCTCGATGGCACGGACAGCGGCACCCTGTTCGAAGTCGGCTACGCGCGTGCCCGTGGCAAGCCCGTCTATGCGCTCGCCCAGACTGTCACGGAGGAGGACTTGAAGATGGTGCAGGGCTCCGGCTGCCGCCTCTTCGATGACTTCGTGACGGCTCTGCACCACACGGCGTGGCGGACATGAAGACGGCGCTGCTTCTCTCCGGTGGAATGGACTCGATCGCCATCGCCTGGTGGCGACGGCCAGAGCTGGCCATCACCGTGGACTACGGCCAGCGTCCCGCCCTGGCGGAGCTCCGCGCCGCGGCGTCGGCCGCCGAGGCCATGGGAATCGAGCACCTGACCGTGAAGGCCGACCTCAGCGCCCTGGGCAGCGGAGACATGGCTGGAGCCGAGCCCCTGTCCCTGGCTCCTGTGACGGAGTGGTGGCCCTTCCGGAATCAAATGCTCGTCACGCTCGCGGCCATGAAGGCCGTGGCCCATGGCGTCCAGCGTCTGCTCATCGGAACCCTGAAGACCGATGGACTTCATGCGGATGGTCGGCCGGACTTCGTCACGACCCTGGACGCGTTGCTGCGCCTGCAAGAGGGCGGACTCCGGCTGGAAGCACCGGCAATCTCCCTGACCTCCGCCGAGCTGATCCGCACCTCGAGCATCCCCATGGAGGTGCTCGCCTGGGCACACTCCTGCCACGTGGGTATCCATGCCTGTGGCCAGTGCCGGGGGTGTCAGAAACACTATCAGACCCTGGCGGAGCTCGGTGTCGACCCCTATTGATGAGGAGCCACGACCGAGACGGAACGCCGGAACGCCGGTTCCTCTCGGTTGGCCCGTCCGGTCCCGTGTCGGCTGTCCACCGGTGGTGCCGCCCATCCCCCAGGCATTCGCCGACGTCCTGGAGGCACGGCGCTCGATTCGAGTCATGCGGCGGGCACCGCTCCGTGAAATCGTCAACGCGCTCGCGTTCGCGACACGCCCACGCGCCCTGCGTGAGGGGGATGTCCTCATGCGGTCGCGAAGGCCCAGCCCCTCGGCGGGTGCGCTCCATCCCATCGAGCTCGTCCTCGTGGACTGGCGAGGGAGCCAGCGCGTCATGCGCTACGACTCATTTTCACACCAGCTCGAACTCCTGACCGTCTCCGACCCGGAAGCGCTCAGGCGATTCATTCGCGCCTACGGCGACCTGCTTCCCGAAGCCCAGGGGACCGCGCTCGTCCTCATCGGTCATGCGTCACGGGTCGCGGCGGTGTACGAAACGGCGGCCTCCCTCTTGTGGCGCGACGCGGGAGCCCTGACGCAGACGCTGTTTCTCACCGCGACAGCCTTCCGTCTGGCCTTCTGTCCGCTCGGTATCCTCGGACATGAGATTGTGCGGGCCCTAGGACTTCCCGTGGATGCTCTCGCGACGGGCGCTGCTTTGATGGGACGTTCCCCTTGAGCGTTCGCGTCGATGTGGACACCAGGACGTTTGCCGGAAGACGACGCATGTAGTCCCACATCAGCCCGTCGAGCATCGCGGCTGGCACCTCGAGCGCGGCGGCGAACGAGAGGAACGCCGTCTCGAGCTCGCGATAGTGGCGCTGCGGCTCCTGGTCCTGGGCGAAGAGGCCGATATGCCGTCCCGCTCGGAGGATGTGCACGTCGATGATGGCGACCTCGCTGGAGCCCCTGTAGTTGCGGACGATCCACGATGCGGTCTTCAGCCCGATGCCGGGGAGTTCCGCCAGACGGTCCCTCAGCACCGTATCGCTGTCATGCAGCTCCAGCTCCGCGAGCTGGGCGAGACACGCCGACAGGTAGCGCGCCTTCTGCCGGGGGAACCGGTAGCCGTAGGTCCGGCCATGGATGACGAAAGGCCTGCTCAGCGCGAGCTCGAGAGCCGCGGCCGTGGGCGTTCCCACCAGGAGCCCCTGGTCCCGCAGCCGCGCGAACGCGGCGAGACCGAGCTCGGCCTTCATGCCAAAGCCACCCAGCATGCAGGCCGCCACTTCCTCTGACAGCGTCCGGCCCAGGCGCAAGTCGCGATAGCTGCCGAGCTTCTCGTGCTGCCAGGCCTGTCCGCGCCAGAACGCGGGTGTCAGGAGCTCGTCGAATGTGCCCCATGGAATTCCTGGTAGCACATCCGAGTCGGGCCGGGGCAGGGGCAGCTTCTGGACCGCGCCATCCAGGACTGAGTACATGACCTGCACGGCGTCTCCGAGGTGGGCTCCTCATGACGAAGGAGCGCGACGGCGCGGCAGTGCACCACAGTCTTCGCGTTCCGCGAAACCTTGTTGCCGCATCACGGTGGATTTTGATCATCGTCCGAGCAGCAAGCGGTGGGGGCTCGCCACTAGATGCTTCAAGCGGCGCCGCGTGCGCGGTAGTCCGCGCCCAGGCGCCGCACCGTGGTCTCCTCCTCGGCCAGGTCCATTCCCCCGTCCGTCGTGAGGGTGGAGACCTGCGCCAGGACGGCCTTCGAGACCGCCTCGGGCCGTCCGGCGTTGAAGGGGGGCTCCGGCGCGTACTCGAGCACGAGCTGGATGGCCTGGGCGACGATGGGGCCCGCCAGCTCCGCCGCGAGCGTCAGTCCGAAGTCGATGCCCGCCGTGACGCCTCCGCCCGTCACCAGCCGGCCATCGCGCACCACACGGCCCGCGTCCGGAATGGCCCCGAAGAGCGACAACTGGTCGCGGAAGCCCCAGTGGCACGCCGCGCGCTTGCCCTCCAGCAGCCCGGCCGCCGCCAGGATCAGCGAGCCCGTGCACACGGACGTGACGAAGCGGGCCGTGGCCGCCAGGCGCTGGATCGCCGCCATGAAGACCGGATCCTGCATCGGACGCGACGCGGGGCCTCCCGGCACACACAGCACGTCACACCGCTCCAGGTCCTCCAGCCGCGCCAGGGGGTCGAGCCGCAATGCGCCCTCGGTGACGGGCTGCCCTCCCACCGTGGCGAAGATCTGCTTCACACCGGGGAGCAGCGAGAACACCGCCTGCGGTCCCATGAAGTCGAGGTACGACACGCCCGCGTAGAGCGGAAAGACAATGACGAGTGATGTGGCCATGGTGTGGCTCCGTGTCTGGGTTTGACGGTGGCACTCTCCGCCTTCAGACTCGTGGCGGAAAGGACGTAGTTCCCTCGTTTTCCGCCATGGTCCGCGACATCGGGTTCCTCATCTTCCCCGCGTTCCAACTGCTGGACCTGACCGGTCCCATGTCCGTCTTCGAGGTGCCGTCCATCCACGGACCGGCGCCCTATCGGATGTGGCTGTTGTCCGAGCACGGCGGCCTCGTCGAGAGCTCCGCGGGCGTCCAGATGCTGGCGCGGCGGATGGACGAGGCGCCGCCGCTGGACACGCTCGTGGTCGCGGGCGGACCCGGGACCCAGGAGGCCATGGGCTCTCCCGCGCTGCTGGACTTCCTGAGGGCCTCGCGGTGCTCCTGCCGGCGCGTCGCGAGCATCTGCACGGGCGCCTTCCTGCTGGCCGCCGCGGGCCTGCTCGATGGCCGGCGCGCGACCACGCACTGGCGCACCGCCGCCGGGCTGCAACGGCGCTTTCCCCGCGTCCACGTCGACGCCGAGCGCATCTTCATCCAGGACGGCCCCATCTGGACGGCGGCGGGGGTCAGCTCGGGCATCGATCTCTCGCTCGCGCTGCTCGAGGAGGACCTGGGCTTGGAGGTATCGCGCACCGCGGCGAGGGATCTCGTCGTCTACCATCGCCGGCCCGGGGGCCAGTCCCAGTTCTCCACGCTGCTCGACCTGGAGCCGCCCTCGGACCGCATCCGCCTGGCGCTGAGCTTCGCCCGCGAGCACCTGCATGAGCCCTTGAATGTCGAGCGGCTCGCCCGGGTGGCGTGTCTGAGTCCCCGTCAATTCGGGCGGGCGTTCCTCGCGGAGACGGGACAGACACCGGCCAAGGCGATCGAGCAGCTGCGCGCCGAGGCGGCCCGGGTGCGCATCGAGACCAGCGCCGAGCCCATCGAGCAGGTGGCGCGGGCCGTGGGCTTCTCGGACCCCGAGCGCATGCGCCGGGCCTTCTTGCGTGTGTTCGGCCAGCCTCCCCAGGCGCTCCGGCGCGCGGCGCGCACTCTGGATGGGGCGCCGTCCTCAGGGCCGCAGAACGACAGGTAGACGCTCGTACCGGTGCCACAGGGGGAGGCTCTGGAGCTTGAGCTCCCCGGCGGGGACGGCCAGGCGCATGTTGGGAAAGCGCTCGAACAGGGTCTTGAGCGCGACCCGTGTCTCCAGCCGGGCGAGTGCGGCACCCAGGCAGTGATGGGGCCCATGTCCGAACCCCAGTTGCTTCTTGGGCGGCCGCCGGATGTCGAAGACCTCGGGGTGGGCGAACACCGCGGGGTCCCGGTTCGCGGCGCCCAGAATCGGAATCACGGGGGCGCCCTTCGGGATGCGGACCCCGCGTATCTCGATGTCCTCCACCGCGTAGTTGGGCTTCGTGCCATGAACCGGCCCCGCGTACCGCAGGAGCTCCTCTACAGCCGGGTCGAGGAGGGTCGTGTCGGCCTTCAGCGCCTCGAGCTGCTCGGAGTGCTGCAGCAGGGTCAGCACGGCGTTGGTGATGAGATGCACCGTGGTCTCATAACCCGCGACGATCAGCAGGATGGCCATGCTGACCAGCTCTTCGCGGGAAAGCTTCTCGCCATCCGCCTCCGCTTGAATCAGCCCGGTGAGGATGTCGTCTCGCGGGTCCGAGCGCTTGCGCTCGATGAGCTCCTCGACGAGGGAGACTGTCCGGGGCATGTCGAAGAGCAGCGTGCGAAGGATCGCCCATCCATTGAACCCCTCCGAAAGCGCGCGCAGCCCCGACCTGAACTTCGGCATGTCCGCCTCGTCGAGGCCCAGCATCTCGCGGATCACGGTCACCGGAATCGGGAGGCTGTAGGCCTGAAGGAGATCCACGGTGTTCTGTCGCTCGGCCTCGTCGAGCAGCTCGTGGGTCAAGCTCTCGATGCGCTCGGACAGCTTGCCCAGGGCCCTGGGGGTGAACGCCTTGGCGACCAGGGTCCGTTGCCGGCGGTGCACGGGGTCGTCATTCGTGATCATGCTCGAGATCATCGGCGTGAGCCCCTTGGGCAGAGGGAGTGGGAGCCGCCCGCCTCCTGTCGCGGTCGTCCGGTTGCGCACGAGGCGAGGGTCCCTGAGCGCACTGACGCAGTCGTCGTAACCGGCCAGGAAGAACACGCGCAGGACGCTGAGCCGCCCCTGACAGACGGGCGCCTCTTCGTGCATCCAACGGTAGTAGCGGAACTTGTCTTCGATGAACTGCCGCGACGTCACATTCACGGAGAGGCGTGGGACCTCGTGGGTGGCTCGGCGACTCATCATTCTTCTCCAGGTTCTCGGGTGGTATGCATCCGACGCCGAACGGCGCCAATCCGGTCCGGTCAGGTGGCGGGCGCGTGCTCCGTCAGCACGCGGTCCAGCGCCTCCGCCTCCCGGCGCAGCTCCGGGTCCGCGTCCTCCAGCACCTTCGCCACGTGGGCGCGCGCGCGGGCCGGGTCCGTCTTGGCCAGGGCCATGGCCTGGTAGAGGTTCGCGCGGGGGTGGCCGGGATGCGCGGCCAGCACGGGGGCCAGCACCTGCTCCGCCCGTGCGTCCTCGCCCCGCTCCAGCAGTGACATGGCCAGCTCGCAGGCCGGTTCCGGCTCGTACGGCGCCCGGGCATGCGCGAACTCCAGCAGCTCCACCGCCCGGGTTCGCTCTCCGGCCAGCTCCAACGCGAGCGCCAGCCCGTGCATCACCTTCACGTCTCCGGGGGTCTTGTGCAGCGCCTCCTCCAGCAGCCGGCGCCCCTCTTCCACGTCTCCCGCTTCCAGCCGGGCCATTCCGTCGCGATACAGGTCCATTCCCACCGAGCTCTCCTCGCACCACGCGGCGCGTCAATCACGGGTCCGCAACTTCCGGACGGCAAACTCCGATAAATCGAGAGGAAGCGTTCCCCCGAAGGTTCCCATGCTCGTCCGCAATTCCCCAGTCTCGCCCCGCCGCCCGGTCAACTCCACTCCGGAAACGTCCGCCGAGGCGCCGTCCCAGGCGGTGGCCCAGGCGCAGACGCGTCCCGTCTCGCAGGACACGTTCACCGGCGCGGCCAGCGCGCTGCAGCGCACGGCGAAGGTGGGAGCCGCCCCCGCGGGCAACCACGGCACGCTGATGCGCGAGTACCTCACCGGTGCCCGCCCGCCCCCCGCCGATTTCGAGCAGGTCATGGGCTACAAGCCCTTCGCCATCCAGACGAAGCACGGCCAGCGGATGCAGGACCCGCACGGCTCGGCCTCCGCTCCGGGGAAGATTGGCCCGGACAAGGAGTTCGACCCCGCGGCCAAGACGCACGACTACGGCTACGACCTGCTCCGCTACTACGCGAAGAAGGGCACGCCGCTCGGGCCCGAGGCGCGCAAGGCCGCCGATGCCCTCTTCCGCGAGGATCTCTTCCACTACGCCAATGACCAGAAGGGTCTGGGCAACCGCATCAAGTTCAAGGCCTGGGCGCAGATCTACGCCACCGCGGTGGAACTGAACTCGCGCGTCCAGAACCACGGCCCTCCGTGAGGCCCCTGTAGGTTCACCTCACTCGAAGGGGAATTCCGGCAGCAGGGCGCAGTGCCGCTTCTCCGCGTTCTCGCAGGCCCGCGCGGCGAATTCCCCTGCCTGGAGGAGGCTCCTGGTCAGGCCCTGGCCTCGCGCATGCATTTGCGCGAGGTCGTTTGAGGCCGCTGTGGAGGCATGTGCCGGGTGCTGGTGTATCTGCCGGCACCCGGTGGGGTGCGCACTATTCTGGAGCACCTGGAACTGCCCACGCGGCCTGCTCAACGAGACGTCCCTTCGCCCGCCCGCAGGCACGGGTTCTCTTCAATCCTGCTCCTCCTTCCGTGGCCCCAGTACGCCCACGATACCCAGCGACAGCCAGGTGCCGAGGAGGGGAGAGACGCCGAAGCCGAGGACAGGCACGGGGAAATGACCGAAAGCGGGGGTGAGCGCCTGAATCCCGAGGTACATCGCGAGGCTGGCGGTCACCCGCCGCTCCATCGGGGAGGCGCGACTCCACCTGCTCACACCCACGAGGGCCAATCCCAGCGGGATGACCGCCAGCGACGCGAGGGCCGCGATGCCCCAGAGCAGGCCCGCCTCGGCCGCGAGCCGAACGATGCCCTCGACGTGCGGCACGGGGAGCAGCGGGTCCGGGCGCCCCCAGGCGAGCGCGGTGGACAGCAGCACCACCGAGCCGAGACTCCAGCGCGGCAGGGGTCCTCCGGGGGAGAGGGTGATGAGCACCAGCGAGGCGGCTCCCAATGCGGTTGCCTGGGCCGCATCCGGCTGAACGAGGTGAAGCGCCTGCATCAAGAGGACAGCGCCTGCCGCGGCGAGGGGCCTCCCGGCATCGAACAGGACCGCGGACCCAAGAAGAACGAGGGGGGCGAGGAGCGACGACGCATGCAGCCGGAGGGGCCCCAACACCCACCATCGATGAACGCCCTCCAGGCCGGGAGACACGAGCGTCAAGAAGCCGCAGAGGAGCCCGCCCAAGGCAAGTGCGGGGGCCCACGCAAGCACCTTGTCCCGCGGGAGGCGGGCAACCCGCGCGCCGCCCCACGCCGCGAGGAGCGCGGCCGCGACCTGGAGCCCGATGACCGCGGGTGACACGCCGTGCCGGAGCATCACATAGACGCCGACCATGACCGCGGGCGCGGGGGTGACGAGGAGTCTCGGGATGCTGGATGGAGGGGCGAAGCGGAGGTGCACGGGCATTCCATCATTCCACGCCAGAGAACTGGCCGTGACGGAGGATAAAGTGCTTCCCCAAGCAGGTGGTTACCCACGCGAGCCTCGAGAAGCCGCGACCCACAACTCCCTGCCGCTCTCCTCCAAGCCAGGGCGGCCAGGTCCGCCGTGTGCCCCATGGGGGTGTTCTCGCGTGGCCCATCGCCTGCTACGCCTGCTGGAGTGGCTGGCGGAGACGCAGCCCGATGTCGCCTGCCCGCAGGAGATGCGCTGGTGGAGGATTTCCGGATGAGGAACCTGGATCGGGCCCTGGACTTTCCCACGACGCGACGCGATCCGGAGAGTGGTTACACGCTGCACGGCAGGCGGTTCGATGACCCCTACGCCTGGCTGGAGCGGCTCGACGCTCCGGAGACCCAGGCGTGGATCGCCGCGCAGGAAGCCGTCACACACTCCGTGTTGCGCGCGGTGCCGGGGCGCGAGGCGCTGCGGGAATCGGTCGCTCGCTCCGCACGCCATGCCCGGCTCTCGCCGCCGATTCCCGCCGGACCGCACGGACGCGAGTTCCTCTGGCGGGCGGATGCCAGCGACGACAAGCTCAAGCTCCTGCTCCGGCGCCGTGAGGGCGCGCCGCTCGAGACGGTGCTCGACCCCAACACGTGGGCGGGCAACGAGGCCCTGGTGTTCGCCGTGCCGTCACCCGACGGGGCCCTGGTCGCGTTCGGCAAGGCCGTGGGCAGCACCCATGACGCCGTCATCCACGTGCTCGACGTCGAGACGGGGCGGCTGCTTCCCGACCGGCCTCGTGGGACGAGCCACTCGTCCCTGGCCTGGCGGCCCGACTCCTCCGGGTTCTTCTATGCGGCGTGTCCCGAACCGGGCGAGGTGCCCCCGGGCGACGAGGCGCATTGGAACGCCATCTACGAGCACCGGCTCGGGTCGGGCACTCCGGCCCGCCGAGTCTTCGGCGATGACCGGGTGAAGGAGTACTGGTGCTCCGTCAAGGTCAGCGAGTGCCGCCGTTTCGCCGTGCTCTCCAAGTGGGACTACGTGCACGCCAACGTCGTCTACCTCCTGCGCCTCGCCGATGACGCGCTCGTGCCGGTGGCTCCCTCCATGCGCTCGCTCAACCAGGTGCAGGTGATCGGCGACTCGTTGCTCGTCCACACCGACCTCGATGCGCCACGCGGCCGTCTCTGCGTCGCACCGCTGTCGGCACCGGCGGAGTGGCGGACGCTCATCCCCGAGGGCCCGGACACACTGCAGACGGTCGCTGGCGTCGGCGGCCGGCTCTACGCCGTCTACTCGCGGGCGGCGTCGCATCGCGTGCGCATCCACGCCGAGGACGGCACCTGGCTCCGCGACCTCGTGCTGCCAGCCCTGGGCTCGGTGAATCGCAACGAGGGGGAAGGCATCGTCAGCGGCATCCGCGGCGCCTGGAGCGGCGACGAGGTGTGGGTGCACTTCACGTCGTACGTGCAGGCACCCTCGGTCTATCGGTACGACTACGCGGCGGACCGCCTGGTGCCGTACCACGTCCCCGACGTCGGGCTCGATGCGTCCGAGTATGTGACGGACCAGGTCTGGTACGAGTCGCTCGACGGGACGCGGGTGTCGATGTTCATCATCCACCGTAAGGACCTACCGCGCGACGGGCGCCAGCCCGTGCGTCTGAGTGGCTACGGGGGCTTCAACATCTCGGTGGAGCCGCGCTTCACGGCCCTCCATGCCGCGTGGCTGAAGCTGGGTGGGGTGCTCGCCTTCGCCAACGTGCGCGGTGGTGGCGAATACGGCCGTGCCTGGCACGAGGCGGCCATCAAGACGCGGCGGCAGAACGCCTTCGACGACTACATCGCGGCGGCGCGCTGGCTCGTCTCGGCGGGCTACACGACGCCCTCCCGGCTCGCCTCGCGCGGCAACAGCAACGGGGGGCTGCTCGTCGCCGTCACCGCCCTGCAAGCGCCCGAGGCCTTCGGCGCCGTCTTCTGCCGCGCGCCCACCCTCGACATGCTGCGCTTTCCGAGGTTCGGCTTCCTGAGCTCGGCGACCGTCGAATACGGCTCGCCCGAGCATCCCCTGGAGGGCCCGTATCTCGCCGGGTACTCGCCCTATCACAACGTCCGAGCCGATCGCCGTTACCCCGTGATGACCTTCGTATCGGCGTTGAATGACCGGACCGCGCCGCCGCATGATCCGCTCAAGATGGTCGCCAGGCTCCAGGCGGAAGGCACGGGAGGCGGACCCTATTTCCTGCTGCCGCTTCGGGACTCGGGACACGGTGGCGGCACCACGCTGTCGGCGCTCATCGAACAGGACGTCGACGAGCTGTGCTTCTACTGCCAGGCGCTCGACGTCACACCCGAGCCCGAGCGGATGTGGGGCAATGTGCCCTGACGGGTAGGGGGCGGCGGAGCAGCCAGGCGCATGCCGCGCTCCCGTGGCACGAAGAGGCCGGTGCTCATCGTGTGTCTGGGGTCTTGGGCAGGCGCTTGGAGATGACGGTCTGGCCTCGCGCCCGGATGTCATAGGCGAGGAACGAGAGCAGGAACTGCACGCCCAGGATGAGGGGCAGTGCCGCCAACATCACCGTGCCGCTGCTGGCGGGGATCTGCCTCGTCACCGACTTCCACCACTCGGTCGTGCCGAAGATGAGCGCGAAGAGAACCAACGCGCATCCCAACACGAGCTCGATGGAGGCAACGGAGAAGTCCCTCAGGAAGTACTCATAACCAATGCGCTTCATCAGGTTGCGCAGATGGCCCTTGAGGAACTGGGGAAGGATCCGGGTGATTCTCAGGTTGGATTGCTCATCGCCGTAGACCGCCCGCATCGGGACATCCTCGACCACGGCTTGCATCAACCCCACCCGGAACAGCATGTCCGACTCGAAGAAGTAGCGGTTGCTGATCTTCTCGTAGGGCAGTGAGGCCGCGAGCGGCGCGCTGATCGCGGTGTAGCCGTTCGTGGGATCGAAGACGCGCCAGTAGCCGGACGACATCTTGTTCATGAACGAGAGCACCGCGTTTCCGAACAGCCGCACCCGCGGCATCGTGACGACGTCCTCGATGTGGTAGAAGCGGTTGCCCTTGGTGTAGTCCGCCGTCCCCGAGAGGATGGGGGCCACGAAGCGTGGCAACAGCTCGGGCTTCATCTGCCCATCGCCATCGATCTTCACGATGCAATCGCAGCCATCCGCGATGGCCGCGCGATAGCCGGTCATCACCGCTCCCCCCACACCCAGATTCACCGGGTTGCGCAGCACCTTGACCCGGGGATCCCCGCACTCCTGCTCCACCAGGGCTCCGGACTGCTCCGGGCAGCAGTCATCCACCACGTAGATGGCCGAGACCTCCGGGCCGATGCGCGCGAGCACCGAGAGGATGTGCCGCGTCACCTTGTAGGAGGGAATCACCACGGCGATGCGCGCCTGTGAGGCGCTCTCACCGGTCATGGCCAGGGAGGTGTCCGCATTGTGGATGAGGGCAAGGCGCGCGCCAGGCGCGGTCGATTCAAGGGACATGTTGGAAGACCCACTGCCGGGAAATGATGAAGCTGAGCGCCGCGAGTGTCGCTTCCACGCCGAGCTTGACCGCCGTCAACCATCCAGACGCCCGCGGGTCGTCTGGCAGCAGGGCCTGGCCCGAGCGCACCAGGACCGAACTGAGCACCGTCATGGCGAACCAGAACACCCAGAATCGCTTCCACGCCTGCCAGCTCATGCTTCCCCGCATGGCGGAGCGGAACGTCAGGGTCGCATTGAGGGCGAAACCCATACAGGCTCCCACCAGGCGACCGGTGAAATTCGCCGGCACCGTGGGGGCGCCCCATTGCACGAGGACGTGGAACACCGCCGCATCCACCACGAGTTGCACTCCACCCACCCCCATGAAGGCGAGAAGCTGGAGCCAGGTCTTTTGCGAGAGGCGAGCCACGGGGGTCCTACTGGACAGTGCTGAAGGGCGGACATCTACCTGCAAAAGAGGGGGGCAACAAGGCCCGCGCCTCTGCCATGCCGCCCGGGAGCCGACCGAAGGCGAGCCACCCAATGGGCGGGCACGCGCCCGCTGCCCTGCTTGCCGCGCATGGACGGTGGGCCGCCATCAGGCCTGGTCATCCGGAGTGCCGCGGCCCGGGACAGGCCCGCGCGCCGCCTTGTCGCCCTCCTCCGGCTTCTCCTCGCGCCGCTAGGAGCTCACCGCTGGACGCTGGCTGTGTGTGGAGCGGCCTTTCTCAGACCGTGAGCGAGCGCAGGGGAAGGAGGGGCGCTGGCGCGCGTCCAGGTGATGACACTCCGCGTGAGGTCTGCCCGCTCTCCTCCGGCTTCTCCTCGCGACGCTTGTACTTCGGCTTGCGCACCTCGGCGGGGTCGGGCGGCTGGGTGTGCGCGCACTCCAGGAGGGAGGGTGGATCGAAGCACTCGAGCCGGAAGTCGTTCTTCTCGCACCGGCCGCGAGGAGTCGCCGCGCACTTCACCTCCGTGCGGTTGCTCTTGCAGTCATAGCCGCACGCGATGGCCGTCGAGGCCGTGAGGCAGCCAGGCAGTGGCGTCTTCGCGCCCAGCTCGTGGATGGTGGTCTCCAGCGGGTCCCAGCACTTCAGCTCGCCGAAGTGCTCCCGGCACACGCCATAGGGCGTCCGCGCACAGGCGATCTTCCCCTGCGCCACGAGGCAGTTGAAGCCACAGGCCACCTCGTTGCCGAGCGCCTTGCACTCGGGGCGCAGGCCCTCGTCGGGCGGGTGGTGGATGGCCGCGAGCGTCGGGTCGAAGCAGTACACCTCGCCATTGAACATGCCGCACGTCCCATACGGGGTGCTGGCGCAGCGCACGTCGTCGGTGCTCCTCTGACAGGAGTAGCCACAGGCCGTCTTGTCGTTGACGTACTGGCACGTGACGGGAGGAATCGCTGGCGTGCTGGCGAGCAGGGTGATGCCGAGGAGCGTGAGGAGCATGGAGGGCACCCGGGATGCAAGGGACGAAACCCCGACGTCAGCGGGGTCCGTTTATTCAAGCCCCGGGTGCACTTCGTGGATTCAGCGCGAGGGCCGCTCGATTCGGCCGTCCGCGTGGCGGGCGAAGCGCCCCTCTTCACGCGGGTGGACCGGGTCGTTGGACCGCCATGGCCAGCCACCGAAGCCCGTGCGCTGGTAGTCGGTGAAGGCCTGTTGAATCTCCGCGCGGCTGTTCATCACGAACGGGCCGTACTGCACCACCGGCTGCCCGATGGGGCGCCCCTGCAGCATCAGCACCTCGCACGCGCTGCCCACGGCCTCGAGGCGCACCGCCGCGTCGCTCCGGACCACGATGGCCTGGTGCGCGCGGATGTCCTGGTCCGCCACCTTGAGCGCGCCGCCCTCGAAGAAGTAGAGCGTGCGGACGGCGCGCGGGTTCGCGGCGGGCGGCAGCGTCCACACCGCACCGGCCTCCAGGCGAAGGGTCCAGATGGCCACGTCCGTGTCGGGGCGCGAGGCCCACGAGCGGGGCGGCGGCGCTGGTGCGCGGCGGCCCTCCAACTGCCCCGCGGCCACGGTGACCTCGGTGCGGCGGCCGGCCTCGTCCGTGAAGGACACGTGGGGGATGTCCTGGCTCCAGAGCATCGCGAAGTGCGGCGGCGCGAGCTTGTCCTCGGCGGGCAGGTTGAGCCAGATCTGGAACAGCTCGGTGGGGTTGGGGCGGCTCGCGTCCACGAGCGGGAACATCTCCGAGTGCACGACGCCCGCGCCCGCGGTCAGCCACTGCACGTCGCCGTGGCCGAAGCGTGCCGCGGCGCCCAGCGAGTCCGAGTGGTCGATGAGGCCCTTGCGCACCATCGTCACCGTCTCGAAGCCCCGGTGGGGGTGCCCCGGGAAGCCGGGGACGACCTCACCGTGGTACATGTTCCAGCCGTCCTTGCCGTCGAAGTCCTGGCCGATGTTGCGGCCCGTGAGCGAGGCCTGGGGCCCGAGGTGCTCGTTGCCGGCGGGGTACGCGTCGTCGTGGTGTACGCAGAACAGGAAGGGATCCGCGGTCACCCAGGGGAAGCCCAGCGGACGGATCTCGATGATGGGGCTCTTCATGATGGCTCCAGAGGTAACGCGCTCGCCGCTATGCCGCACGCAGGGTGAGCACCGTCACCTCCGCGGGGATGCCCATGCGGAAGGGGAACCAGTGCCCCGTCCCGCTGGAGACGTACAGGTGTGAAGTGCCCCGGCGGTAGCGGCCGAGCATGTGCTCGAAGGCGAAGCTGAAGAGCGGGATGCGCCAGAAGCCCACCTGTCCTCCGTGGGTGTGGCCGGCCAGCGTCAGCCGCGCGCCGCGCTCGGCGGCCAGCGGGAAGAAGTCCGGGTGGTGGGTGAGGCAGAGCACCGTCTCGTCCGGGCCCACGCCCGCCCAGGCCCGCTCGGCCGAGGCGCGCATCTTCTCCAGCCGTTGCTCGCGGGGCAGCCGGTGCCGGCCACGCTCGCCCATGGGGTAGTCCACGCCCACCACGCGCAGGGGCTGCCCGCGGTGCACGAGGACTTCATTCTGGTCCACCAGCAGCCGCAGGCGGCCCCGGGGCGCGGCACGCTCGTAGCCCGCGAGCACCTCGTGCAGCCCGCGCCACTTCTCGTGGTTGCCCAGGATGGCGAGCATCCCGTGGGGCGCCTTACAGGCCTGCAGGGCCTCCAGGGTCGCGTCCAGCTGGGTCAGGTCGTCGATGAGGTCGCCCGTCATCACCTGCAGGTCCACCCCGGCCGCGTCCAGGGCCTGGACCGCGCCGCGCACGTGCTCCACGTCGATGAACTCGCCCACGTGCACGTCGGTGAGCTGGCCGATGCGGAAACCGTCGAGCGCCGGGGGCAACCCGGGCAGCCGCACCTCCTCGTGCCGCACCTCGAAGCCGCTCATCCCCGCCACGGTGCCGCTGGTGCCCAGGGTGGCCGCCACCGCCGGCAACGCGAGGCCATGCATGAACTCGCGCCGGCCGGGAGCGGCCAGTGCCGGAGCGGGAGTGGGGCGCAGCCGCGCGTGTGCCACTCCGGCCAGCCGCAGCAGGCCTCCCACCACCAGGGACACCAGCGCCGCCACGGACCACGCCGTGAGTGCCCCTCGTGTCACCGTGCCTGGCACTCCGGGGCCCGTCCGTGCGGCCCAACCGCCCAGGAAGGCCAGGTGTACGAGCGCGGCGGTGGCCCAGAACACGCCGGACCCGCGGCGGGTGCGCAGGGCGGGCCACAGGCCGCGCAGCACGAGGAACGCGAGCGCCGTGAGCAGCAAGGAGAAGAACACCAGACCCAACACCCTGTTCATCCTTCGTTTCCTTCCGGCAGTGCCCGCAGGTCCCGGGTGAGCCGCTTGAGGGCGTCCCGCAGCTCCACCGCTTGCTCGGGCGGAAGCCGGAGCTTGCAGATCATCTCGATGGGAACGGACGCCGCGCGGGTGCGCAGCTTCTGCCCGGCGGGCGTGAGCTCGACCAGGACCCGGCGCTCGTCCTCGGGGGCGCGCTTGCGGGCCACGATGCCATTGGCCTCCAGCCGCTTGAGCAGCGGCGTGAGCGTGCCGGAGTCGAGCCCCAACGCCTCGCCCAGCTCACCCACCGTGCGCGTCGAGTGCTCCCAGAGCACCAGCAGCACCAGGTACTGCGGATAGGTGATTCCCAGCGGCTCCAGCAGCGGCCGGTACAGGCGGGTGATCAGATTGCTCGCCGAATACACGGCGAAGCAGAGTTGATTGTCCAGCCGGCAGAGCTCCGCCAACTCTTCCGCGCGTGCGGCCCCGCCCTTTTTCTTCTCAGCCATGCTGCCTCTCGGACCTGATGCGCTTCTCGTAGTGCGCCATTATATGGGGTGCAATGGAATCGCGCGTCTTTCTTCCCGCTCCCCTGGTCTCCATACGAGGGACACTCCCATGCCGGTAACCGTCCCTCTCTCCGTCCTCGATCTCTCGCCCATCGTCGAAGGGGGCGACGCCGCCCGGGCGCTGCGCAACACGCTCGAGCTCGCCCGGCATGCCGAGCGGCTGGGTTATCGCCGCTACTGGCTGGCCGAGCACCACAACATGGCCGGCGTGGCGAGCGCCGCGACCTCGGTCGTCATCGGCTACGTGGCCGGTGGCACCTCGACGATCCGCGTCGGCGCCGGAGGCATCATGTTGCCGAACCATGCGCCGCTGGTGATCGCCGAGCAGTTCGGCACGCTGGAGTCGCTCTATCCCGGACGCATCGAGCTGGGTCTGGGCCGCGCTCCAGGCACCGACACCGTTACCTCCCACGCGCTCCGGCGGACCCTGGCCGGCGACGTCGACTCCTTCCCCCAGGATGTCGTCGAGCTGATGAACTACTTCCGTCCCGCCGAGCCCGGCCAGCGGGTCCGGGCCGTACCCGGCGCCGGCTTGAACGTCCCCATCTGGATCCTCGGCTCCAGCCTCTTCGGCGCGCAGCTCGCCGCGGCGTTGGGTCTCCCGTACGCCTTCGCCTCGCACTTCGCGCCGGGCCACATGATGCAGGCCATCGACGTCTACCGCAGCCGCTTCCGTCCCTCGGCGCAGCTCGAGCGTCCCCACGTCATGCTGGGCCTCAACGTCTTCGCGGCCGATACCGACGAGGAGGGCCGCCGGTTGATGTCCTCCATCCAGCAGGCCTTCCTCAATCTGCGTCGTGGCCAGCCGGGTCCCCTGCTGCCTCCGGTCGACCACTTCGAGGAGGGGCTGCACCCCATGGAGCGGGCGGGCCTCGAACAGGCGCTGTCCTGCTCCGTCGTGGGCTCTCCCGAGAGCGTGCGCCGGGGACTGGCGGACTTCATCGCCCGCACCGGCGCCGACGAGCTCATGGTGACGTCCCAGATCTTCGACCACGCCGCGCGCCTGCGCTCGTACGAGATCACCGCCGAGGCCCGCGACCTGCTCGCCCGCGCGAGCTGAGGCTCCTTCCCAACGGATGAGACGGGGCCGGGCCCGCCCCGGCCTCTTTCTCGGGACAAATATATTGCGCACAATTTGATTGTGACCTATTCAAATCCCCGCGACCCAATGACGTCGGCACCTCAAGGAGAAGCACATGAGCACCAGCCCCACGATTCTCGAGAAGCGCCTCTACACCGCGACGGCCACCGCTACGGCGGGGCGTGACGGCCGGGTGAAGAGCGACGATGGCCACCTGGATGTCGCGGTGGTGCCGCCGCGCGCGCTCGGTGGCAGCGGCGCCGGAACCAACCCCGAGCAGCTCTTCGCGGGTGGCTACGCGGCGTGCTTCGGCAGCGCCCTCGGGCACGTGGCCCGCGCGCAGAAGATCACCACGGGGCCGGTCTCCATCACGGCGAACGTGACCATCGGGCCCGTGGGCAAGGGCTTCGGCCTGGCCGTGGAGCTCCTCGCCTCCATCCCCGAGCTGCCGCGCGAGCAGGCCGAGGCGCTGTTGCGCGCCGCCCACGAGGTGTGCCCGTACTCCAACGCCACGCGCGGCAACATCGTCGTGGACCTGCGCCTCGCCTGAGTGGGGCCGGGTGACGCGCCTTCAGATGGTGGGCAACAGCACGCGGAAACAGGTGCCCTTTCCCACGGTGCTCTCCACGGTGAGCTCGCCCCCCATCGAGATGACGATGCTGTGGCAGATGGCCAGCCCCAGGCCCGTTCCCACGCCCGCGGGCCGGGTGGTGAAGAACGGCTCGAAGATGCGCTTCAGGTTCTCCGGCGTGATGCCCTGGCCGGTGTCGCGAATCTCGATGAGCACCTTGCCGCCCTCGGCGCGCACGAGCGCCTCCACGGTGTTCTCCTTGGGGGCGCCCTCGGGGATGGCCTGGGCCGCGTTGAGCAGCAGGTTGAGGAACACCTGCCCCAGGCGCGACTCGCTGCCGCGCACCGGTGGCACCTCCTCCACGTGCCACAGCATGCGGGCCCGGTGCTTGAGCTCCGGCATGGCCATGTTGATGGACATCTCCAGCGCCCGCCGGACATCCGCCTGTTCCTTCTCCGGGCCCGAGTCCTCGCCCCGCGCGAATATCTTCAGGTCGCCCACCACATTGCGGATGCGCGTGGTGCCCTGCCTCGCCTCCTCGATGGCCTCCACGCACTCCTCCAGCCGGCCCGCCAGCGGGGCGAACTCGGGTTTGCCGGCAAGCGCCTGCCGCACCTCGGCCAGCCCTTCCTCGATGAAGTGGAGGTTGGAGGAGATGTAGCCCAGGGGGTTGTTCACCTCGTGCGCCACGCCCGCGGCCAACGTCCCGAGGGCCGCCAGCCGGTCCGCCTGGAGCAGGCTCAGCTCGAGCGTCTTCTGCCGGGTGATGTCGCGGACCAGGAAGGCCACGCCCGGACGGTCTGGCACCAGCATCGCATCCGCGCAGAACCACCGGCGTCCGCCCGCCACCTCCACCGAGTACTCGAAGCGCTCGGGCTCCCCCCGGGCCAGCACACGCTGGATGCTCTCCAGGGTCAGCGCGGCGGTCTGGGGGTCCATCGCCTCGGAGATGTGGCGTCCCTTGAAGGCCTCCCGGGGCAGCACCAGCAGCGCGTCGTTCTGGGTCCACGCCGAGAGGAAGTGGCCGCCCGCGTCGAACTCGAAGACGAGGCTGTCGGTGAGGTCGAGCACCAGATACAGCAACTCCTCGATGGATTCCTTGGACTGGGGCACTGCGTCACCGGGGCGCGAAGGCGCGCGTCTCGCCTCGAGCGTACCAGGACCGCCCCCCCAGGGCCATGCGACCCGGCTCAATCCTCCCGGGTCTCCTCCCTGGCCACGGCCGCCATGGGCCCGTTGGCGAGCACGCTTCCCCCCGGCAGGACCGCCGTGGGCTCCTCCTCTCGGGTGCGGAGCGGGGTGGGCTCCAGCCGGGTCACCTGCTCCGAGCTCCGCGCCGGTGCGCGGCCTCCCTTGTGCGCGAGCGCTTCCTGGACGATGCGGGCCAGCTCCCGCTGCCCATGCGGATGGGGCGCGAGCGCTCCCGTCATGGCACAGAGCTGCTCGCGCAGCTGATGGCCTCGGGGCGTGCGCTCCATCATCCGCCACTGGAGCAGGCCCATGATGGCGGCATCCAGCTCGGCGGGGACGTCCGGGCGGTGGACCGAGGGCCGCACGAGGAAGGGCGGTGGCTCGCCACGCACCATGTCGGAGGCATCTTCCCCCTGGAAGACGCGCCGTCCCGTGAGTGCCTCATGCAGCGTGAGGCCGAGCGCGAAGAGGTCCGCTCTGCCGTCGAAGGGCTGGCCCCTTGCCTGCTCGGGGGCGAGGTACCCCAGCTTGCCGCGCACCCGGTCCGCCTCGGTGAGCCGGACGTGGATGGCCGCCCGGGCCACCCCGAAGTCTCCCAGCTTCACCTCGCCGATTCGCGACAGGAGGATGTTGGGGGGATTCACGTCCCGGTGGACCAGGTTCAGCGGGATGCCCTCGCTCGAGGTGCGCCGGTGCACGTAGTCGAGCGCCTCGCCGAGCTCGGCCCCGAGGTACGCCACCACCTCGGGAGGCAGGGGCCCGTGGCTCTTGAGCAGCTCGCGCAGGGACAGGCCCTCAATGTACTCCATGGCCATGAAGTAGGTGTCCCCGAACCGGCCCACGTCGAGCACCTGGACGATGTTGGGGTGGCACAGCAGCGAGCCCAGCTCCGCCTCCCGGCGGAAGAGGGTGACGAAGTCCTCGTCCTCGGCATAGGCGGGGAGGATGCGCTTGACGGCCACCACCTTCTCGAAGCCGCCTTCCGGGCTGTAGGTGGCGCGGAAGACCTCGGCCATGCCTCCCACTCCCAGCCGCTCGTGGAGGAAGTACTTGCCCAGCAGATCCTTCTCCCGGATGGCTTGCAGGGCCTCCTCGGCGCGGTGCGTGAGGAAGCTGGCCACCATGGCCGCCAGCCAACCGGTGATGAAGTAGTAGGTGGCCCGCAGCGCGATGAGCGGCGGGGTGAACATCAGGGGGATGGGCTCGGCCAGCCGGGGCCAGGCCAGCAGGGCGTAGAGGAGCACCGTCTCGGCGGCCACCACGCCACCGGCGAAGAGGGCCAGGTGGCGGTTGCCCCGCAGGGCCGCGAGCACGATGGTCGCGCTCCAGAGGACGGCCATGGGGTTGGTCAGCGCCTGCTCGACGGTCCCGAAGGCGATGTCGCAGACGAAGAGGTACGCGCCGGTGGAGGTCTCCAGGCCGACGTTGATCCAGTGGAGCGCGGGATGGAACCAGCCGCGCCGCAGCATCCGGGTCTGCCACCCGTAGTAGAGGGCGAAGAAGGCACACAGGCCCGCGACGGACAGGGCCCGGGGCCAGCCGATGCGGGCGCCCAGCGAGAGCGTGGAGATGATGAAGAGGCTGGCGATCAGGCTGATGAACCGGGTCACCGCCGCTTCGCGGGCGGCGACGTCCGCCCGGAAGTGTTCCGCGAGCAGCTGTGTGCCGAGCGGCGCCGCGTGGCCTGGTGGGTCGGAGTGAGGCATGGGAGGCCTCATTCTCTTGCAGCCGGGGCGGCAAGGCGAATCCAGACTTTACCGTGTTTGGCGGGCTCAGGGCTCGCGGGGCAGCTGACGGACGTGGAAGCCCTTCCGGGAGAGGAGGGCGAGGATGCCTTCCTCTCCGACGAGGTGTCCCGCGCCCACCACCGCGAAGTGCGTCTCCGGCTGCTCGAGCATCGCGGCGAGCTGGTCCGCCATCCGCCGGTTGCGGGTGAAGAAGAGGGCCTCGTAGAAGGGCCGCATGGTGGGGTCGTCCACCCGCTCGAAGAGGACCTTGGCCAGGGCGTCGGGGTTGCCGCCCTCCCAGGCGGTGGCGATGCTCGCCATGTGCACCGCCGTCTCCCCGGACTGCTGGAGCTGCTCGCGCAGCATGAGGTCCTGCACGGCTTCAGGAAGGCCGGCGAGCATGCGCAGCTGCTCCTCGATCGTCTCCAGCTCCACGATGCGCTGGGTGCCTTGCGCCTTCGTCAGCAGCATCCGGTCGATACCGCCCGTCTCCGAGTAACCCGCCTTCTGCATCTCCAGGAGGGAGAGCGTGAGGGACAGCAGCCAGGGCCGCATGCGCTCGGCGGCGACCGGAGGGAGTCCCGCCTTCTGGAGCGTCTCGGGCAGGAGTGCCTTCGTCTCGGCGCTCAGGTGCGCGCTCAGCGCATCGGGAGGAGTGAAGGTGCCCAGGCTCAGCATCAGCTGCTGGGTCTTCCCCGGGTCGGCCTTGTCCGGGTCCAGCTCCACCACCAGCGCCTGGGAGCGCGCGAGCGCGGCCTCCAGCGAAGGCGGGAAGACGAACTGGCCGGGCCGGCCCAGGTGGACCGAGCCGGTGAGGTAGAGCCGCTTGTCCGGAGCGCCCGGGCGCGTCACCTCCCAGAGGAAGGCGCGCTGCTCCGCGACGGCGGTGGAGCTCGGCGTGGAGGCGGGGCGCTCCGCGGAGGTCGTGGCACAGGCGGTGCCGAGGAGGGCGAGGAACGCGAGGAGCAATCGGGTAGGGCGCATGTTCGGTCCGTTGAGGGTGGTGCGCATCATGGCCGAGTGAGAGCGCGGAACGGAGTCCGCTGCACCTCACTCGGGCGACTTTTCAGGCAATGGTGCTCCCATGAATGCTTCGAGGGCCTTCCGGGCATGTTCCTGGAGTGCCATCGGAGAAGGCGTTGATTCGGGGCGCTCATGGCATCCCCTTGAGCGGAGAGAGGCAGGTGCCACTATGGGGTGTGCCCGGGCAACACCTCGCGCAGGCAGCGAGAGATGTCACCGCGCCAACTCCACTGCTGGGGATAGCCGAGCGAGGCCTCCTCGAAGCGCACCCCGTCGCGCCACAGCGTGGCGGGCATGTGCAGGTGGCCGGAGACGACGACCTCCGCGCGGAAGCGCAGGTGCCAATCCTCCGTCTTCTTCGTGCCGCACCAGATGGAGAAGCGGGGGATGCGCGGCAGCCGCACGTGCTCGTAGCGCAGCGGGAAGTGGTTGATGAGGATGGTGGAGCAGTCCGCCGGCAGTTGCTCCAGCCGGGCGAGTGTCTGCTCCACGCGCGCCGCGCACCAGGCGGACCGGCTCGGATACGGGTCCGGGTGCAGCACGGCCTCGTCGGTGCACAGGATGTGGTGCTCCATCGCCCAGGCCACCGCGTCCTTCTCGGCCACGTGGTCCGGGCGGAACGAGTAGTCGTAGAGCAGGAACATCGGCACCAGCACCCGGTGCGGCCCCTCGCCTGGCCAGCGAGGATACGGGTCCTCGGGTGTCAGCACGCCGTGCGAGCGGCAATGCTCCACCAACTGCTGGTAACGCGCCTCGCCTCGGAGGGCCGGCTGCTCGCGCGTCATGGTCCACAGCTCGTGGTTGCCGGGTACCCACACCACCTTCTGGAAGCGCGCCGTCAGCGTGCGCCAGGCGAACTCCATGTGCTCCAGCGTCTCGCCCACGTCTCCGGCGACGATGATCCAATCCTCGGGGTGGGGGGCGAGCGATTCGAGCGCCTTGCGGTTGTGCTCGTAGCGCACATGGAGATCACTGAGGGCGAAGAGCTTCATGGTGGGGGGCGCGGACCGTCCACATTACTGGACTCCCGGGCGGCGTGGTCGTTTCGCGTGCGCTTTTCCTTCGGGCGTCCTCAGGGCACCATGGGGCTCGCGCTCCGGCCTTCCGAATGACGAACGAGTCAGCCCAGGCACGTCATGCCCGGAAGCCTGCTTCCCAGGCTCCGCAGTCCCCGGCTCCCACCCCCGAGCCCGCCGATCTCATCGTGCGCTCGGTGCTGCCGGAGGACCTGTTGGTGGCATTGGAGAGCGAGCGCTCCCTGTACCGCTGGGTGATGCTCAAGGGCGCCGAGGACGTGCGGCTGGAGGACGAGTCGATGCTCGGCCTCACCCCCCAGCCCGCCGCGGACGCGAGCTGGGGTGGGGGACAGCTCATCGGCTTCCTCCCGGACGAGCGCAAATTCGTGGGGGAGATCGTCCACGTGGACCCCACGAACGGGCGCGTCTTCCTCTCCACGCGCTCGTTGAGCCACATCCCTCCCGAGGTGCTCTCCGCCGAGCGCTGGGCCTTCCAGCCCTATGACTTCTCCGAGGCGCTCCTGGCGGCCTCGCGGGCCTACGACTCGCGCGGGCCCCGGGTGCGCGAGGCGCTGGACCGGGTCCGCGGCACCATCCCCGACGATGGCGCCGGTCCCTCGCCCGGGCCCGAGGACCTCTGGGAGAAGCCGTGGGCGCTCCTCTGGGGGCCTCCGGGCACGGGCAAGACGGAGACGGTGGCGCGGCTGCTCGCGCAGGCCATTCAACGCAACCCCAAGGAGCGCATCCTCGCGGTGGCGCCCACCAACCGTGCCGCGGACACGCTCGCGCTGCGGGTGGCGCGCATGCTGTCCAAGGCCGGGGCCCTGCACGCGCCGGACACCACGTGCCGCATCTTCCGGGGTGGCATCGGCGTGGGCCCGGAGTTGACGAACGCCTTTCCCGCCGTCCTCCAGGACTCGCGTTACCAGAAGCAGGCGGCGCGCATCGAGTACATGGAGGAGCGCGTGCGCCGCGAGTACCTCGAGGGGGCGCCTCCCTCGCGGCTGGCCACCGTGAAGGCGGAGCTGCGCAAGGTGCGCGACGGCCTCACGGACGAGACGCTCTTCGTCGCTCGCGAGGGGCACGCCACCCTCATGGTGCTCACCGTGCACCGGGCGCTGCGGCTCGTGTCCGAGCTGGAGGGCGCCGAGCGTTTCGACCGGCTGGTGGTGGACGAGGCGGGCATGGTGTCGCGCGCCGCGGTGGGGCTGCTGGCGCCGATGGCGCGCAAGGTGTTGCTGGGAGGGGACCCGAAGCAGATCGGCCCGGTGAGCCGCGCGCTGGAGGGCGTGGAGCGGCCGGTGCAGACGTGGATGCGCGGCTCGCCGCTGTCGCACCTGGAGGACGCGAAGGCGGCGGTGGAGTCCTCGCACGTGCTGCTGTTGCGGACGCAGCACCGCATGCACCCTCAAATCGGCTCGGTGGTGAGCCACTTCAGCTACGCGGGGATGCTGGAGGACGGTGAGGGCCCGCGCACCCGGCAGCCGAAGACGGTGGACGTGTACCCGGCGGCGCGAGCGTGCTGGGTGGTGCTGGACGAGGCCACGCGGGACGCGCGCCGCGTCTGTCACGAGCGGGGCGAGTCGGGCCGGGGCTACCGGAGGCCCTTCTCGGCGGAGCTGCTGGTGGCCCTGGCCGCGCCCGCGCTGAAGGCGGGGCTCAAGGTGCTGGCGGTGACGCCGTACCGGGCGCAGGCGGCGCTGCTGCGGGCGCTGGCGCAGCAGAAGGGGTGGAGCGAGTCGCGCTTCCAGGCTTCCACCATCCACCGGCAGCAGGGCACCGAGTACGACGTCGTCGTGGTGGACACCGTGGCCGCCGGGCGCCCCTTCCCGCCGAGCGAGCTCACCCCCATGCTCAACGTGGCGGCCAGCCGCGCCCGTGAGTACCTCTTCGTCCTCTCCTCGCGCGCCGAGTCCGAGGCGGCCATCCCCTCGCAGTTGCTGGAGCTGCTGACACCCGTGGCTCCCAGCCTGGAGCCGCGCTTCTCGCTGCAACCCCTGCTGGTGATGCCGGGCGTGCGCGCGCGGGTGGCGAAGCGGCCCGAGGGGCTGGGGCAGGAGATCGACTCACTGCGGGGCATGGGGCCGCTCTTCACCCAGGAGCAGGTGGCCCTCTTCGAGCGCCGCTTCGACGAGGGGCACCACCTGGTGCGCGGGGTGGCGGGCAGTGGGAAGACGTACGTGCTGGCGCAGTGGGTGGCGCGCTACCTCGCCGAGCACCCGGACGCGCGGGTGTTGGTGTCCTTCTTCAACAAGGCGCTGACGCCGTTGCTCTCGCGGCTGCTGGTGGCGGCGATGCGGCAGCGGCTCGGCAAGCGGGCGCCGCTGATGACACAGCGGGTGACGCTCATGCACATGACGGGCACGGGCTCCTTCGCGCCGGAGAGCTTCGACGCCGTCTTCGTGGACGAGGCGCAGGACCTGAGCGCCCCGGAGCTCGCGCACCTGTACTCGCTGGCCCGTCCGCTCTCGCGTGGCGAGGGGCCTCCGCTCAAGGCCTTCCTGCTCTTCGCGGACGACTCGCAGAACGTGTACGGCAACAGCTCCGTGGAGGCCCTGCGCAAGGAGCTGCCGGACCTCGACTTCACCGGCCGGGTGCGTGTGCTGCACGAGGCCTTCCGCTCCACGCGCCAGGTGTCCGAGCTGGCCTTCAACGTGGTGTTGGATCCCCTCGGCCTGCACCGGGTGGCCAACCCCGGCATGCGCGAGTTCATGCGCGCCCACGAGCTGCGCGAGCAGGGCCTGCTGGAGGAGCCGGTACCGGGAGTGGATGGGCTGTACCGGCTGCAAGCCACCGAGCGCGAGGGCGTGCTGCCGGTGGTGAAGGTCTTCGACTCGGCGCAGGCGGAGGAGGCCTGGCTGGTGCGCGAGGTGAAGCGGCTGAGCCAGGAGGAGGGCGTGCAGCCCTCGGACGTGCTGGTGGTGGCGCCGGTGCGGCCCGCGCGGCTGGCCGAGGCGCTGGAGCGCGAGGGCTTGAAGGCGGTGGCCTTCGGCGGGCGGAGTGGCCAGGACGTGTCCGGCTTCAGCGTGGGGAAGGTGGACTACATCCGGGTGACGACGGCCTTCTCGTGCAAGGGGCACGAGAGCCCGGTGGTGTTCTTCTGTGGTGTGGACGCGCTGGACGACATGTCGTGGCTGGAGACGAAGCCGGGGCGCACGGAGCGTGAGCTGGAGCGCACGCGCCGCGCGCTCTTCTACGTGGGAGCCACGCGGGCCATGGTGCGCCAGTACGTGAGCGGGCTCGCCGGGGCTCGCTTCACACGGACGTCACTCGCGTACGCGCGGGCGCTCGCGCGCGGTGTCCGGTGAGCCCCCGACAAGACCTGCCAGGTGCATCTTGGTTTTCTGCCCGTTTCCGACCTGGTAGGTCCCAGGTTTTCGCGGCCCTCCGCGCTTCCGGCCCAACCTTTGAGGTTGGCGGGGGGTACCCCTTCCCGGTCGCTCAGACGCACATTGACCCCCCGGGGGCCGCCGGGTGAAATTGAGGCCATGAGCGATACCGAGGACACCCAGCAGTACAAGGTCGTGGTCAACCACGAGGAGCAGTACTCCATCTGGCCGGCCGACCGGGAGAACGCCCCCGGCTGGAAGGACGCCGGCAAGTCGGGCACCAAGGCCGAGTGCCTCGAGCACATCAAGCAGGTGTGGACGGACATGCGTCCGCTGAGCCTGCGCAAGAAGATGGACGCGCAGAAGGGCTCCTGACGCGCCCGCCCGGGCTCGCTTCCGGGTTCACTTCGGAGTGGCGGTGCCGGACATCAGGAAGGCGCGCAGCCGCTCCGGAGGGCAGGGCTTGAGCAGCACGGTGACGTGGGGCGGGATGATGTCCCGCGAGGGCAGCTGGGTGGTATGCAGGCCGCAGCGCAGGTGGGGCGTGCGGGCCCTCAAGGCGGCCAGCAAGGACAGCCCGTCCATGCCCGGGAGGATGTACGCGGCGATGACGACCGAGGGCGGTTCTTCTTCCGCCATCCGCAGCGCCTCTTCACCGCTGGTCGCCATGCGCTTGGTGCCCGGCATGTCCCGCAGGAGCCGGCGCAGCGCGGAGAGCTGGAGCGGATCCTCGTCGACGAAGAGGTAGGAGGGCAGGGTGTCCACGGTCATCCGGGACCTCCAGGACCCGGTATGTAACGTGACGGGTCCTCGGACGTAGATACTACCCCAGTCGTCCTGGGAAACCAACCTCCCGAGTCATATTGCCACCGGTGAACCACTCGGGTCCCGGGACAATGGCAAAAAAGCTCGCAACCAGGTTGGGAGAGAGCGCGCGCGCAGCCCGGCAGCGCCTCAACCTCACACAGGAAGACGTGGCGGAGCGCATAGGTATCGCCACGGAGGTGTACGGGCGGCTGGAGCGAGGCAACATGCTTCCGAGCGTTCCCACTTTTCGCAAGCTGTGCGCCGTGCTCGGCCTGTCCGCGGACGAGGCCCTGGGTCTCACCAACGAGAATCCCCTGCCCTGGACGCCTCCGGCTCCCTCTCCCGAGGCGAGTGAGCCCGCGGAGCTGCGCCGTCTGCTGCGGCGCGCCCGCCAGTTGGATCGCAACTCGCTCCGGGTGCTGAGCCTCGTGGCCGCGCATCTGGGGCAGAAGTTGGGGTAGGGAGGGAGCCTGTCTCACGGTGAGAGCCTCGCGCGCAGCCGCTTCGCCGATGGGAATCCATGGAAGAGCACCACTTGTGGATGTGCCTCCAACAGCGCGCGTTCCTGGGCATCCTTCGCCAGCGCCCGATCCACCCCCAGCAGCAGTCCCGCGTCTGGACGCGAGCGCAGCTCCTCCATTCTCCTCGACAACGGGCCCGCATGCCATGCGTGGAAGAGTTCCAGTGCCACCTCGCGTCCCGTCTGTTTGTGACGGAACGTGAGATCCGGCACGCACAACCCGGCTGCTCCCGTGTGGCGGGGCAGGGGCAGCAGGTCCAGCTCCCAGTCCGCGTCGTCGAAGCCCCCGGCCAGCGTGGCCACCTCGGGCGGGATGTGGCCCAGCGCGGAGCCGTGGGGTGACACCAGCGGATCCTTCTCGTCCAGCACCAGCGTCACCCTCCGCCGGGGGCTCTCCAGGGAGGCGGTGAGCTGCCAGCGCTCCAGCACGGGCACCACGGACAGGAAGCTCGCCAGTTGCAGCCCGTACTTCTTCTGGAGCGCGAGCATGGCCCCGGGGCCCTCCACCTCCAGCACCCAGTCCTCGCCCTCGCGCCGCACCTCGGCCACCAGCCGGCAGAACTTCAGCCAGCGCAGCACCTTGCGCACCCGCAGCAGCTCCGGTGCCTTCGCCCGCAGCGTCAGCCGCCGCGCGTCGAAGAGGGGGCCCTGTGCCAGCGCCAGGTTGTAGCGATCCAGCAGCTCCGCGGACGTCAGTGCCTCCCAGCCCCGCAACCTGCGATGGCCTGGAAGGTCGGCGTAGAGGGCCTCGCGCAGCTCGGGCAGCGGGCGCGGGAAGGCCTCCGACAGCCGGGCCTCGTAGGCCTCCACCGTCGCGTCCGAGGGCAGTGAGCGCAGCACCCGGGCCGCCTCGCGGAAGGCCGTGGCGCGCGCCTCGGCGATGCCCTCCGAGGGCTCGTCGAAGAGCATCCGGTCCACCAGCAGCTTCACCAGCCCCCGCGCCACCTTGGGACGGGTGTGCGCACCGGCCCGCAGCGCGAGCGTCTCCTCGATGTCGTCGCGCGAACGTCCGGCTCCCGCCGCCACCTCGGCGATGAGCTCCGTGGCCAGGGTCCGCAGCGCCAGGTCCTCCCGCTTCACGAAGGAGGGGCGCAGCTTCCCGTCGCGCACGCGGAAGAGGAGCAGCTCGCGCGTCAGCACGCCTCGCCCTCCTCTTCCTGGTAGGCGCGGTGCTGGCGCCGCCGCTCGCTGATGGAGGCCTCGGCCGTCTGCGCCGAGCACACCTCGTACAGCAGCGCGCGCTTGCCCGGGCGCTGGCGCAGGATTCTTCCCAGCCGTTGCACGTGCTCGCGCACGCTGCCACTGCCGCTGAGCACCACGCCCACCCGCGCCTCCGGGACGTCCACGCCCTCGTTGAGGACCCTCGAGGTGAGCAGCACCGGCAGCTCTCCACTGGCGAAGGCGCCGAGCAGCGCCTTGCGTTCGGGCACCGGCGTGTGGTGCGTCAGCGCGGGCAACAGCAGCCGCCGCGCCAGCGTGTACACCGTCTCGTTGTCGTCGGTGAAGACGATGACGCGATCCTCGCGGTGCTCCAGGAGGATGCGCCACAGTACGTCCTGCTTGGCGCTCGAGGTGAGGGCGATGCGGCGCTGCTCGCGGTAGCCCCGGTAGGCCGCGCGCCCTTCCTCCGTGCGCTGGCTCTCCGCGAGGAAGCGCGCCCAGCCCTCCGGCACGTCGAAGCGGATGCCCCGCTGGCGGATGAAGCCGAGGTAGCGCGCACGTGCCTCGTCATGCCGCGCCTGCTCCTCGGGCGTGAGGGGCACCTCCACCCGGCGCACCTCGTAGGGGGCCAGGTAGCGGCCCTGCAACTCGCGGATGTCCGTGCGGTGCACCAGCGGCCCCAGCAGCTCCGCGCACACGCGCTCGCCGCCGTCGGTGCGCTCCAGCGTGGCGGTGAGGCCCAGCCGGTACGGCGCCAGCGAGCCCTCGGCGATGAAGCGGTAGCTGGGCGCCGGCAGGTGGTGGCACTCGTCGCAGATGAGGAAGCCGAAGCGGTTGCCGTGGAACTCCGTCTGCATCGCCGCCGAGTCGTACGTCGTCACCGTCAGCGGCTGCCGGTCACTCACCCCGCCTCCCAGCATCCCCACCGGCATGCCCAGGTGCTTGGACAGCACGCCCTGCCACTGCGTCATCAAGTCCAACGTGGGGACGACCACCAGGGTCGGCCGCTTCACCCGGGCGATGGCCAGCACCGCCAGCAACGTCTTGCCCGCGCCGGTGGGCAGCTCCACCAGCCCCCGCCCACCCGCGCCGCTCCAGGCCTCCAGCGCCGCCTTCTGGTGGGGGAAGGGCTCGATGGGCGTGGCCAGCCCCACCTCCAGCGGCTCGAAGCGCTTCGCCCGGTCCTCGTAGGGCAGACCCAGCTCGCGCAGCCTCAGCACCACTTCCCGGTAGTGCCGCGCCGCCGCCCGGTACACCCCGGTGCGCGTATCCCGCTGGAACACGGCACGCAGGGTGTCGTCTTCCGGCAGCGTGGGCGCCACCAGGGTGCCGCAGTCGAAGTGGAGCTCGGTGGCCATCAGGTCGGGAACGGGTGAGCAACCGGGAGTAACCCGATCTCCGAGCCAACGCCAGAGCATGACTTTCGAGGTTGGCTCACTCATGGTCCGCAGGATGCTCGGAGAGGAATCTTACAGGGGCTTCACAGGCTGACGGTCGACAACAATGCCAGAAATCTTACATTCCCGGTATTGCCGGGAGTCTTTTCGGGGACCCCATGGCTTCCCACCGTCGAGGTGGGGTGCTGGCGGGGGAACGAGGGCTCGGACCTCCTCCCACCTGCGTCGGGCCTTCCAGGGCGCTACCCTTCATCCATCTCCATGCGCCGCATCGTCATCCTCAGCCCGCACCGTCCCTCCCGAGAGCTGCTCTCGCGTCTCCTGTCGGAGCCGGGCCTGTCCGTCGCCGCCATGTCGGATGCGGACGAGGCGCTGGACTCCATCGCCGACGAGGAGCCGGCCCTGGTGGTGGTGGACGCGCGGCGGCCGGACGAGGACCACCCCCTGCTGCTGGGGCTGCTCAAGCGGCGCTACCCGCGTCAGCCGCTCATCACCCTGGTGCCCGGACGCCTGCGCGTCTTCGACGGCAGCGAGGAGCGGGTGCGCGACGTGCGGGACGGCTCGGCCGAGGGACTCCACCTGCTGCTCAGTGAGCTGCAGCGGGCCACGCGTGACTTGCTCGCCCAGCACCTGCTGCGGATGTTGCGGCCTCCCACCGGCGAGGCCTGAGCCGCGCGCCGCCGGGCGCTGGAATCAGTGCAGCAGGCCGTCTCCCGCGGGCGGGGCGGACTCACCGTGGGCGACCTTCAGCGGGGCGAGCCGCTCCAGGTGCTCGCGCTCCACGCGGGTACCGGTGGTGGGGAGGCCGAGGCCCTGCTCGGACCACTCGGGCAGGAAGAGCAGGGGCTGGGCCTCGCCGTTGTAGCCGAGCTGGACGAGCTGCTCCGGCTCGAAGGTGCGGCAGCGCTGGGCGCAGCAGGGGAAGGCCGCGAGGACGCGGTAGAGGCCCTCGGGAGGCAGGGGCTCGAGGTGCTCGGCCCAGGAGGCGTCCGGCAGCGTGGTGCCGCGCGCATGCCAGCGAGCCTGGTTGGCTGCCCAGCCGCTGGGCAGGTAGAGGCCGGGGCCCGGGTCGCCGTGGTTGTGGAAGTAGACGAGCCGGCCGGCGGGGATGTGCGTGCCGAGCGCGCGGCGGGTGCGGTACAGGCCGCAGGGGGGAAGGCTCATGGCGGAGTTGTAGTGCGGTTGGGAAAGGATTTTCCCTCTCCACGGAGTTTTTTCCGGCTCCCGCATTCCCCTTCGTCGTCCCATACACGGGACGGTTCTCCAAACCCCTGGAATCACGAGGAGCGCGTCCGTGCGAGGGCGTCGGCATGGCGTGTGCTCATGCCTCCCTGCGCAGGACGGGGCGGTGCTGCTGGACGGGGTTGGATGGGGTGGGGTGGGCGGTACCGTGGGGGGCCTCGCGACGGGGCGGTGGTGCGGGGGTTGGGGGCGGATGGACCGCCCGTCGCGGGGTAGGTGGGGGAGGGCGAGGGGTCGCCCTGTGTGGAAGCCCGGCCGGGTCACACCGGCCGGGTGTTCGCATTGCGGGAGGAGAAGAAGGCCAGCACCTGGGCCTCGCCCCAGTAGGAGGGGGAGA
Source organism: Archangium violaceum Cb vi76 (assembly GCF_000733295.1). Classification (GTDB taxonomy): domain Bacteria; phylum Myxococcota; class Myxococcia; order Myxococcales; family Myxococcaceae; genus Archangium; species Archangium violaceum. Next base: position 58,898 of record NZ_JPMI01000275.1, read on the forward strand.
GGGGGCCGCCGGCGACGAAGCCCACGTGGCCGCCGCGCTCGGTGACGACGGCGTGCAGCACGGGGTTGCTCTCCACGTCCTTGGGGAGGGTGGAGGGGGGAATCATCGGGTCATCCTTGGCGCTCAGCAGCAGGGTGGGGCGGCGGATGGCGTGGAGGCGCGGACCCGAGGAGGCCTCGGCGTAGTAGTGGCTGGCGTCGCGGAAGCCGTGGAGCGGGGCGGTGACGGCGTCGTCGAAGCCGCGGATGGTGTGGGCGCGCTCCATGGCGGCGCCGTCGAAGACACCGGGGAAGCGGCGGAGCTTCTCGCGCGCCTTGCTCTTGAGGGTGCGCAGGAAGCGCTCGCGGTAGAGGAGCTGGAAGGGGCCGGGCCCGTCGAGCGTGTCGGCGCAGGCGCCCAGGTCGAAGGGAGTGCTCACCGCGGCGGCGGCGTCCACGAGCGAGTTGTCGCCCGTCTCCTCCATGAGCCGCAGCAGCACGTTGGCGCCCAGGGAGAAGCCCGCGGCGAAGAGCGGGCCGGTGAGGCGCGCGCGCAGGTGTTTGATGACGGAGAGCGCGTCGCCGATGTCGCCCGAGTGGTAGGAGCGGGCGAGGCGGTTGGGCTCGCCGCTGCAGGAGCGGAAGTTGATGGCGGTGGCGCCCCAGCCGCGCTCGGCGGCGCCGCGGAGGATGGCGGCGATGTAGCCGGAGCGCGAGGAGCCCTCCAGGCCGTGGAGTGTCACCACGTGGGGGGCGCCCTGGGGGCCGTCGAAGGAGTCGAGATCGACGAAATCCCCGTCGGGGAGCTCCCAGCGCTCGCGCTTCAGGGGAGGCGTGTGCGTGGGACGCACGAGCGTGGCGAAGATGGTCTGCGCGTGGGGCGAGGCGAGGCCGCGCGCGGGGGCGAAGGGCTCGGTGGGCAGGAAGGACACGAGCGGGGGGATATCACCCGTGGCGGGCCTTGCGCATGGAGGAACAGCCGTGCTCGCGGATGGCCCGGGCCTCGTCCGTCAGTTGGAAGAGGGCGAGGTACTTGCCCACGCGCTCCTCGAGGGTGGGGGCGTCGATGAGGCGGCAGACGTCGTCGGCCTGGTAGGAGCGGCAGACGTCGGGGCGCCGGTCATACACGGAGCAGAGGTTGTCGGCGGTGAGGTGGGGGCAGCGCACACCCAGGGGCTTGTCGAGGGCGGCGATGTCCGGCGCCACGCAGCAGGCGCCACAGCGGGTGCATTCCATGGACATGGGCGGCGCTCAGCGCACGGCGTCGCCGGCCAGGATGTTGGCCGAGCCGAAGTTGCTCACCTCGAGGGGGACGGACTGGCCCTTCTTCCAGGTGAGGAACTCGGCCTCGCTCTTGGGCTCGTGCACGTGCTCCTTGGAGTCGCCGTCCTCGTAGCCGATGCGCACGGCGTACTTCTCCTCGCGGCGCAGCCGGTCCAGGGCGCCCTGGGCGAGCGTGGGCCAGCGGGGGGCGCAGTCGCGGTCGGACTCCACCTTCTTGTCCACCGGCTGCCAGACGTAGGTGTCGTAGGTGCAGCTCACGTCGAAGACGGGCTCGGAGCGGTAGCGCGTGCGCATGTCGCAGTCCTGGTAGGACTTGCTGCAGTACTTGGGCTCGTCCCGGCACGTCTCCTTCATGTAGCCGTTGCCCATCTTCTGGCGGGTGCACTTCTCCGTGGTGCCGCACTGCTCCCGGCGCGTCTTGGTGGTGCACACGCGCTCGGTGCCATCGGCCACCTGGCGGGTGCCGCGCTGGCGGGGGAAGCAGCTGCGGATGTTCTCCACGCCGGCCACCTCGCCCGAGCCATTCACCGGCATGCGGGAGGCGCGGCTGCTCAGGTCGCTGCGCCAGCCCTCGCGGGACACGCGCTGGAAGGTTTCGCGGTGCACGGTGCGCGTCCACTCGGTGGTGGTGACCTGGCCGGTGACGCCGTGGGTGCGCGAGCCCCAGATCATGCAGGAGCCGATGACGGTGAGGAGGCCGAGCCCCACGTAGAGCCACTTGCGTCTGGAGCCCCGGGCCGCCGGAGGGGCCACGGGGGGCGGGCGGCGGGCGCGGGGGGCCTCGATGGGCTCCTCGTGCTCCTCGGAGAGGGCGCGCGAGGTGGAGGAGCGCTCGGCGCGGCAGTGGCGGCAGATGGGGGAGTCGCCGCGGTTGGAGGCGGAGCAGTAGTCGCAGAACCAGTCGGCCCCGGCATGGGCGGCGGAGAGGGCCTTCTCGTCGGTGACGCCCTCGCGCAGCGACTTGCCGGTGGCGTCATCCACCTCACCGAAGTCGAACTCGGACTCCTGGCCCGTCTCCTCGCGAGGGTTGTTGCAGTTGGGGCAACTGCGGTGCCGCGCGAGGATGTTCCGGGTATCGCAGGAGGTGCAGTTCCAATTGCCCTCGATGATGCGGGTGCGCTCGGCCATGGGCGCATCCTAGCGGTTCCTCACACCCAGAGCCCACGGGGGGCCGGGAGGAGGGGGTTGACGGGCACTCCGGGGCGGAGGGGCCGCACCATGGGCAGCGAGCCGTCGCGGGCCACGCGGGTGGTGCCTCCGCCCTTGAGGAGGGGGAGGAGGGGGGCATGGGAGGGCTCCTCCCAGAGGACCACGCGGGAGAGGCCGGAGCGGGAGGCCTCGCGCCGGGCGGCCTCCAGGAGGGCCCAGGCCTCGGAAGTGGAGCGCGCATCGAGCATGAGCACCGTCAGCTCGGGGCTCCGGCCCACGAGTCCCCAGAGGATGGTGGAAGCGCCCGCGGTGGCGCCGGCGGAGGCGGGGAGGGAGCAGCCGAGGTGCCTGGCGTAGATGCGGCCGCGCTCCAGGTGCCAGTCGAGCTGGACGGGCGTGGGCCAGAAGAAGAAGGGCACGTCGGGGTGGCGCAGGCGGCCGAGGGCCGTGGCGAGCCCGTCCTCGCGCAGGAGCGAGTCCACGGGCCCGGCGGGGTCTCCGGGAATGGGGGACAGGTGCCAGTCCCAGGCGGGCAGGGCCTGGTAGCCCGAGCGCGCGTAGATGCGGGGGCCCACGTCGGAGAAGAGGAGGGCGGCGTGGGCGCGAGGCTGACGCTCCAACTCGGCGGCGAGCAGGTCCATCAATCGGGTGGCGTACCCGTGGCCGCGCAGCCGCTCCTCGGTGAAGACGCTGGCGATGGCGAAGCTGTCGCCCGGGGCGAACGAGCCCCCATCGGTGCGCAGGAAGCTGCTGGTGCGGAACGTCTCACAGGAGGCGAGCACGCCGCCGTCCCCGGCGCACAACAACCAGGTGCGCATGCCCGAGCGGGACCAGGGGTGGGCGCGCAGCCGTTCCTCCCGGGTGGCGTACGCCTCGGGGGAGAGGAGCTTGCCCCACTCGGAGTACGTGAGGGCGTCGCGCTGAAGCATCTGTTCTTCGGTGGCGGCAACCAGGTGCATGCGTCAACTCCCTCTCCCTCTGGGAGAGGGTCGGGGTGAGGGTGTTGCACAAGGCGCCCGCAAATGGAACGCGGCGCCGGGCAAGAAGCCGCGGCGCCGCGTGGGGTACATCCCGGGGACGAGCCTACTTCGGGTTGGTGCCCGGGGCCTGCAGCCCGCCACCGTAGCGGCCGGACTGACCGGGCGTGGACACGGGCCACTCCTGCGGCGTGGAGGAGGACGGCAGGGCGGGGCGGAAGCGGGTGCCGATGTCGAAGAGGGTGAAGAGCAGCATCAGCACCACGAACAGCATGGAGGTGACGAACACGATGCGGCTGGCGCCCTGGTGCTCGGCCAGGTGCATGAAGTACAGCGCCACGAGGGCGCCCTTCACCGAGGCGATCACCAGCGCGAGCGCCAGTGCACCCGTCTCGAAGTGCATGCGGCCGGTCACCACCGTGACGACGGTGAGCACCATCAGGGCAATCCAGATCGCGACGTACTTGCCGGGTCCGGAGTGGTGCTCCTGGCGCATCTCCCGGTCTTCCTTGAACGACTCATTGGCCATGGCGGACATGAGAGGAGCGCTCCCTTAGATGAGGTACAGCATGGGGAAGAGGAAGATCCACACCAGGTCCACCAGGTGCCAGTACATGCTGCCCAGCTCGACCGCCGTGTAGTTGTGGTGGCTGAACTCGTTCCTCATCGCCTTGAGGGTCACCCACCCCAGCACGATCATGCCGATGATGACGTGGAAGGCATGCAGGCCCGTGGAGAGGAAGTAGATGGTGAAGTAGGCGGAAGCGCCCGGCAGGGTGAGGCCCGGGAAGGCGTAGTAGGGGCCGGGGAGCTGGTGCTCGTGGAACTTGTGCTCGTACTCGAAGTACTTCACCACGAGGAAGCCCAGGGCCATGAGGATGGTGAGCACGAACATGCCCACCACCTTCTTGTTCTGCGCCTCCTTGGCGTAGTGCACCGCCATGGCGGCGGTGAACGACGAGGTGATGAGCAGCAGGGTGTTGAAGGTGCCGAAGTTGAGGTTCAGCTCACGGCTGGCCAGCGCGAACGCCTCCGGGAAGAGGAAGCGGTAGTTCGCGTAGATGACGAACAGGCCGGCGAACAGCAGGATTTCCGTGGCCAGGAACAGCCACATGCCGAGCCGGGCCGCGTGGTTCTGCACCTCGAGCGAGGCGAAGTGCGCGGCCACCTGGGGCCGGTAGGGCACGCCGGCCGCGCCGGCGGTGGCGGGACTAGACTGCATCGGGCACCTCGGCCTTCTTGGGCTCCACGTAGAAGTGGGGCTCCTCGGAGTACGTGGGCTGCGGGCCCACGAAGTTGTGCGTCGGAGGCGGAGACTCGGTCATCCACTCGTAGCCGCGGCTGCGCCACGGGTTGGAGGCGGCGCGGCGGCCGTACACCAGCGCGTACGTCAGGTAGATGGCGCTGATGAGGAAGCCGAACGCCAGCAGCGAGGCGCCGGCCGTGGAGGCCACGTTCAGCGTCTCGAAGCGCTCCGGGTACTCGTAGTAGCGCCGCGGCATGCCCGCGTTGCCCAGGAGGAACTGCGGGATGAACGTGGCGTTGAAGCCCAGGATGATGAGCGCCGCGGACACCAGGCCCCACCCCTCGTGGTACATCTTCCCGAACATCTTCGGGAACCAGTAGTGGATGGCCGCCATGAAGGCCATGATGGTCGCGCCCACCATGATGAAGTGGAAGTGCGCCACCACGAAGTAGGTGTCGTGCCAGGGCACGTCCAGCGACGCCGTGGCGAAGGCCACGCCCGTCATGCCGCCGAACACGGTGAAGTAGAGGAAGCCGCAGAAGTAGGCGAAGGGCGTCTTGAAGTCGACCGCGCCCTTGTACACGGTGCCCACCCAGTTGAAGACCTTGATGGCGGTGAACACGCCCACCAGCATGGTCAGCACCGCGAACACGCCCGCGTTGAACGTGGACTGGCCGGACACGAACATGTGGTGGCCCCACGCGAAGAAGCCCACGAAGGCGATGCCCAGCGACGAGAACGCCACCGCGCGGTAGCCGAAGATGTTCTTGCGGCTGAAGGCGGCCACCACCTCGGACATCACGCCGAAGGCCGGCAGCACCATGATGTACACGGCGGGGTGCGAGTAGAACCAGAACAGGTGCTGGAAGAGCACCGGGTCTCCGCCCTGGGCCGGGTCGAAGATGCCGAAGTGGAAGATGTGCTCACCCACCACCAGCAGGAGCACCAGGCCGAGCACCGGCGTGGCCAGCACCTGGATGCACGCCGTGGCGTACATGGCCCACACGAACAGGGGCATCTTCCACCAGGTGATGCCCGGCGCCCGCATGGTGTGCGTGGTGACGATGAAGTTGAGGCCCGTGGCGATGGAGCTGAAGCCGATGATGAACGCGCCGAAGAGGATGGGCGCCACCGTCGTCGTCGTGTGCGTGCTGTACGGGGTGTAGAACGTCCAGCCCGTGTCCATGCCGCCGTTGATCATTCCCCAGATGGCGATGACCGCGCCCGTCAGCAGCAGGTAGAGCGACAGCAGGTTCAGCCGCGGGAAGGCCACGTCCTTGGCGCCCAGCATCAGCGGCAGCATGAAGTTGCCGAAGGCGCCCGGGATGGCCGGAATCATGAACAGGAAGATCATCACCACGCCATGCATGGTGAAGGCGCGGTTGTACGTCATCGCGTCGATGAGGGTCGGGCCCGGCGTCAGCAACTCCAGGCGGACCACCAGCGCGTAGATGCCGCCGATGAGGAAGAAGAGCAGGACCCAGATGAGGTACATGACCCCGATGCGCTTGTGGTCGAGCGTCAGCAGCCACGACTTCACCGTGGTGCCGTCGACCAGGTAGCTCGGGTGATGCTCGTGATGCTCATCCGGCGCGGGCACGGCGCCCGGCTCGGCTGCGATGCTACTGGATGGGCTCATAGGTCGGTCCTTGAGAAGCGCCGGTGCGGATGTCCGGGGTGCGCAGGGTCTTGATGTACTCGACGATGGCCGCCGTCTGGGGCCCCGTCAGCTTGCCCTGGAAGGTGGGCATGACGTTGGGGTAGCCGGCCACGAGGTGGGCACCCGGGTCCATCATCGACTGGGTGATCCACGCCTCGTCCACGCGGATGTCGCGGCCGGTGTCCAGCGTCTCGGTGCGGCCGTACATGCCCAGGAAGGTGGGTCCGATGTGCGGCTCGCCATTGACGGTGTGGCACTTGAAGCAGCCCACCTCGGCGGCCACCTTCTGGCCCTGCTCCGCCATGCGGGCCGGGTGCGGCTCGAGGCTCAGGTCCGCCAGCGCGTCCTGGCGGTTCTGCAGCGCGCCCTTGCGCTGCTCCTTCACCCACGCGTCCCACTCCTCGGGCGAGAGCACGACGACCTCTCCCAGCATCTTGGAGTGAGACAGGCCGCAGTACTCGGTGCACAGGATCTGGTACGTGCCGGGCTTGGTGGCCTCGAACCAGGTCTGCGTGTAGCGGCCCGGAACCGCATCCATCTTGATGCGGAAGGCCGGCACGAAGAAGGAGTGGAGCACGTCACGCGAGGTGATGAGCAGACGCACCGGGCGGTTGGCCGGCACGTGCAGCACGTTCACGCCGTTGGGGCCCTCCGGGTAGGAGAACTTCCACATCCACTGCTTGCCCATGACGTAGACGTCCATGGCGTCCTTGGGCGGAGTGGAGACGAAGACGAAGTCCCGGAAGCCGATGACGAACCAGGTGAGGAAGAAGAACAGCGGCAGCGAGACGAAGAGGAACTCCGTCTTCACCGACGGGACGACGTATTCCGTCGTCTGGTTCGGCTTGCGCTTGCGGTAGCGGAAGAAGAAGAAGACCGCCGCCGTGCCCACCGCGAGTGAGCTCAGCATCGTCACGGAGACGACGAAGTAGTGCAGGTTGTCTACCCGCTCCGCGAAGGTCGACGCCTGCTCCGGGAGGAACAGGATGTTGTTCAGCAACTCGTTCATGCTGCTGCGCCTTTCTTCAGCTCACGCCTCCAGTAGTAGGCGAGCATGGTAGCGAGCGCGCCAAAGACCATGAGCGCGCCTATCCGGAGGAATCCAAAGATGTAGAAGCCGTACCGCCGGGTGGCGGTGTCATACTTGAAGCAGGTGAGGACGATGCGGTCGAAGCTGGTGCCCACGCGGCCACCGGCCGCCTCCAGCAGGGCCAGCTTCATGTCCTTCGCGGGGAAGGACGTGCCGTACAGGTAGCGCGAGATGGACCCCTCGGGGGTGAGCACCATCAGCACGGCCGGGTGCACGTACTGCTGGGTGCCCGTGTCGTAGGTGTATTTGAAGCCCACCGTGTTCGCGAGCTGGTGGATGTTCTCCTCGGTCCCGGTGAGGAAGTGCCAGGGCGCCGTCTCCGGCAGGCCCATGGACTGAAGGTGCTTCCGGCGCCGCTCGTGGCTCTGCGCCGGGGTGTCCTTCGGGTCGATACTCACCGTGACCGCTTCGTAGTCCTTGCCCAGCTCCAGCCCCAGCTCGCGCATGGTGCGGATCTGCTCGTTGATGACGAGGTTACAGAGCAGGGGGCAGTTGTAATACACGAGCGTGAGCAGCACCGGCCGCGTCCGCGGCAGTACGTCCCGCAGGCGCACCGCCTTGCCGGTGGCGTCGGTGAACTGGGCCTCCAGCGGAGCCAGCTCCCCGAGGTGCTCCTCGACGTCCACCCCGCGCACCTGCGGCGGGGCATCCGACTGGGCGTCGACAATGCTCTTGGGGACCTTGCCACCGCCTGGGAGGGCGTACGCCGGCTGCCCGGCGCAGAGCGCCAGGAGCAGGGCCGCCATCGTGGCGCGGACAGAGAGGGGAGAGGAGGGGGTGTACATCGCGCTTCTTCTTCTACCGCGAGACTACGGCTGCTGGGGCGCCGGCTGCGGCGTGGGGGTGGGGGCCTGCTGCTGCTGCCGGGTGGCGGCCTGTTCGGAGATGATCTGATCCATCGCCGCGGAGATGGTGGGACGGGCCACCACGCCGGGCTCGTCCGCCCAGCCGCTCTCCAGCGCCTTCTGCTGGGAGGCGATCTTCTCCTCGGCATGCGTGTCCTGCTGGAACAGGCGCTGGTTCACGACGCCAATCTCGTACGCCGTCTTTCCGTCCTTGTCCGGTGTGATGAGCGCGGGGATGGGCGCCGGGCCCTCGGGGACGAACTCCTGCGTCGTCGCCACCTGCAGGCGCCAGGCCCAGATACCACCGACGATGAAGATGACGAGGGACACCACGCCCACCTGGACGACCTTCCCGGTGAGGATGTGGTCTTCCTCGGCGGCCACGCCATGCGCGCCACGGATGACGCGCGACTCGAGCTCCGACTCGGTCTTCTTCATGGCTGCACGTACCTCAGCGACTCCGAGATGTAGGGATCCTTCACGGGCAGCGTGTACCGGCCCCGGGCCTGCCACATGGCCGCGGCCACCGCCAGTCCACCCACTCCGATGAAGGAGGTGATGAGCGTCCAGTGGAACGAGGGGCCCTGCGGCGAGTACGCCGGCCAGATGAGCCAGTACAGGTCCACCGCGTGCATGATGAGCAGGTAGACGGCCACCACGGCGAGCAGCCGCGGCTTGAGCTTCAGGTTGCGCGACAGCAGGGTGAAGAAGGGCACCGCGAAGCCCATCACGAACAGCGAGATGGACAGCGGCTTCCACGCGCCCTCGATGCGCAGCTTGAACCAGCCGGCCTCCTCCGGGATGTTGGCGACCCAGATGAGGAGGAACTGGGAGAAGGCGATGTAGGCCCAGAAGGCCGTGAAGGCCAGCAGGAGCTTACCCAGGTTGTGGTAGTGCGCCGTCGTCACCAAGGTCCCGTACTCGTCCTTGCCCTGGGCGTTCACCGTGGCGATCGTCAGCACGCAGAAGGCGGCCAGGAAGCTTCCGGCGAAGTAATAGACGCCGAAGATGGTGGACTGCCAGAGCGGCGTGAGCGTCATCAGCCAGTCGAAACCAGCAAAAGTAATGGTCAACGCAAGGAACGGGAGCGAGCCGGGGGAGAAGCGGCGCTGCTTGACGGTGAGCTCCAGGGCGCCCGTGGTGTCCTGCTCCATGCTCCAGGTGCGCAGCCGCCAGGACACGAAGATCCACACCGCGAAGTAGATGGCCTGCCGGACGTAGAGGAAGGGCAGGTTGAGGTAGGGGCTCTTGTGGTGCAGGTGGTGCAGCTCCACCTCGGTGAACTTCACGCCGTCGGTGCCGGGGAACACCCAGTCCGTGCCGTGGTTCACCCAGGGGAAGATGTACTTCGCTCCGAGCAACAGGGGGATGACCAGCAGCGCGAACACGAACACGCTGGAGCCCATGGTCTCCATGGTGCGGCGCAGGATGGTGATCCACTTGGCCTTGGCGGTGTGGAAGATGGCCACCATGATGATGGCGGCCACGGAGATGCCCAGCCAGTAGGTGAAGCCGAACAGGTAGCTGAACATCGTCGGCTGGGGCGCGGTGAAGAACCCCACGGCGGTCAGCACCAGACCGACGATGCCCACGGCACCCGCCAGGGTCATCGTCTTGGAGCCGCCGTTGAAACGATCCACGGCAATCATCACCGGTTCTCCTGCGGAAGGGGCTGGCCGCCCACCTGGCTGTTGCGGGCGCGCTGGAGCGCACGGACATAGGCCACGACGGCCCAGCGCTCCTTGGTGTCGAGCTCGCCCGAGAAGGACGGCATCACGCCGTAGCCCTCGTTGATGGCGACATAGAAGTGACCGTCCGGCTTGTTGGCGACCTCGAGCAGGGACGGAGGCAGGCGCAGGGCCATGTTCTCGGCCACCACGCTGTTGCCGTCACCGAGCCGGCCGTGGCACTGCGAGCAGACGATGTTGTACTTCTTCTGGCCCAGCTCGAGCACCTCGCGGTTGAGCTCGAGCGGGATGCCGGAGACGAGCGCGCCGTTGACACGGCCCGTGCTCATGCCGGGGTTGCCCACCGGGCGCTCGCGCGGGATGGTGCCCTCGGGCGGGACGCGCATGGCCCTGCCATCCGCCCAGAACTCACTCGTCTCGTAGTACTCGTACTTGGCCTGAGCCTCCATGCGCTGGAGGAACTCGGACGGGACGTTGCAGCCGGCCAGGGCGAGCCCGGCCGCGGGGATGAGCCACTTCATTCCTTCTCTCCCGTGACCACGGTCACATGGGTGGCACCCAGGGACGTGAGCTGGTTCTTGATGTCGTCGGGCTTCACGGTGGTCTCCGCGGTGGGCACGCTCAGCCAGTAGCCGTGCGTGGACGCGCTGCGGAACTCCTCGCTCTCGAAGACCGGGTGGTACGGCTGGGGCAGGCGGCTGAGCCCCAGCAGACCGAAGAAGATGCCGAACGCGGTGAGCAGCACCGCCAGCTCGAAGGTGATGGGCACCCAGGCCGGAAGGCTGAACGTCGGACGACCACCGATGTTGAGCGGGTAGTCGATGGTGTTCATGTACGTCTGGAAGGCGAGCGCGGTGACGATGCCCGTCAGCGCGCCACCCAGGGCGATGAAGGGGACGCGCGAGGGCGGCAGGCCCAGCGCCTCGGACCCACCATGCAGCGGGTAGGGCGAGTAGGTGTCCATGCCTTGGTAGCCCTTCTCCCGCATCTGCCGGGTGGCATCCACCAGGGCGTCGGGAGTGGCGAACTCGGCGAGCACCCAGCTATCCAGAACCTTGGTTTCGGCGGACATGGTTCAGTGAGCTCCGTGGGTGAGGGTCCCGGCGGCGCCAGTCTCCGCGCCATGAGCGGCGTGGTGGGCGGCGTGCTTGAGCTCCAGCTGGAGCTCCTTCACCTCGCTCACCGCGACCGCGGGGACGAACTTGAGGAACAGGAGGAACAGCGTGCTGAAGAGGCCCAGGGTACCGACGTAGATGGACCAGTCCACCCAGGTCGGGCTGTACAGGTCCCACGAGGACGGCAGGAAGTCCTGCGTCAGCGACGTCACGATGATGATGAAGCGCTCGCACCACATGCCGATGTTCACCAGGATGGACGCCACCCACATGATGGGGATGCTGGTCCGGCACTTCTTGAACCAGAAGATGTTCGGGGTGATGACGTTGCAGGCGATCATCAGCCAGTACACCCCGGCGTACGGACCGCGGGCGCGGTTCACGTAGAAGGTCCAGATCTCGAACTCGCTGCCGGAGTACCAGGCGATGAAGTGCTCCATCAGGTACCCGTAGGACACGATGAGGCCCGTCGCCAGGATCACCTTGTTCATGTTCTCCAGGTGGCGGTCGGTGATGACGTCCCGGAGCTTGAGGTACTTGCGGGCGGGCACCATGAGGGTGATGACCATCGCGAAGCCGCTGAACACGGCGCCGGCCACGAAGTAGGGCGGGAAGATGGTGGCGTGCCAGCCGGGGATGAGCGAGGTGGCGAAGTCGAAGGACACGATCGTGTGCACGCTGACCACGAGCGGGGTGGAGATACCGGCCAGCAGCAGGTAGCCGATCTTGTAGTTGTGCCAGTGGCGGCCGGAGCCGCGCCAGCCGAGTGCGAACAGGCCGTAGATGGTGCGCTGCAGCTTGCCCTTGGACGAGTCACGCAGGGCCGCCAGGTCGGGGATGAGACCCACGTACCAGAAGAGGGCGGACACGGTGAGGTACGTGGAGATGGCGAACACGTCCCACACCAGCGGCGAGCGGAACTGCGGCCAGGCGCCGAGGGTGGAGGGGTAGGGGAAGAGCCAGAAGGCGAACCAGGGACGGCCCGTGTGCAGCAGCGGGAAGAGACCCGCGCAGCACACGGCGAAGAGCGTCATGGCCTCGGCGAAGCGGTTGATGCTCGTGCGCCACTTCTGCTGGAAGAGCAGGAGGATGGCGGAGATGAGCGTACCGGCGTGGCCGATACCGACCCACCAGACGAAGTTGACGATGTCGAAGGCCCAGCCGTTGGGCTGGTTGTTGCCCCACATGCCGATGCCGCGGGCCAGGGTGACGGTCACACCCAGGACGAGCAGACCGAGCGCGGCGAGCGCCAGGCCGAACAGCATGAACCAGCCCTTACCGGGCTTGGCCCACACGTGATCCAGCAGTGTGTCGTTGAGGGATTTGTCGTCGTGGTGCGGCGCGACGAGGGGCCGCGGCTCGAGCGGATCGAGCGAAGCGGCGGTATGAGCAGCGGTCTCGGCCATGGCTCAGTGGCCTCCTTCGTGCGAGCCGCCGGCGGGCTTGGCGGCAGCGAGGGCGGGATTGGGATTGCGCAGACGGATGAGGTGGGCGGTGCGAGGCTTGGTGCCCAGCTCGTTCAGCAGCTTGTAGGCGCGCTCGTCGTTGTGGTGCTTCGTCACCTGGGCGTTGGGATCGCTCAGGGTGCCGAACACGATGGCCTCGGTGGGGCACGTCTGCTGGCAGGCGGTCTGCAGCTCCTTCTCGAAGATGGGCCGCTTCTCCACGCGCGCCTTGATGCGGACACGCTCGATGCGCTGCACGCAGTAGGTGCACTTCTCCATGACGCCGCGGTTGCGCACCGTGACGTCCGGGTTCATCTGCATCTTCTGCGTGGGCGTCTTGTCCGCGGTGTAGTGCAGGTAGTTGAAGCGGCGGACCTTGTACGGGCAGTTGTTGGAGCAGTACCGCGTGCCGACGCAGCGGTTGTACACCATGTCGTTGAGGCCCTCGTCCGAGTGGACGGTGGCGTTCACCGGGCACACGTACTCGCAGGGCGCCTTCTCGCAGTGCACGCAGGCGACGGGCTGCATGACCATCTCCGGATCGTGCAGCTCCTGGCCGGAGAAGTACCGGTCGATGCGCAGCCACTGCATCTCGCGGCTGCGGGAGACCTGCTCCTTGCCCACGACGGGGATGTTGTTCTCCGACTGGCAGGCCACCACGCACGCGGCGCAGCCGGTGCAGCGGGCCAGGTCGATGGCCATCGCCCACTTGTAGTCCTCATACTTGAAATCCGGCATGAGGTTGGCCTTCTCGACGTCGCCGCGAACGCGGAACAGCAAGGGGCTCGCGTTCTTCTTCTCCAGCTCCTGCTCGTGCCGGAACTGCTCCACCGGCATGTCCAGGGCGATGGGGCGGCCCTCGGTGCGCCAGTGGCTCTGGGTGAGGGCGAACTTGTGCGTGGCCTTCACCTTCTCCAGCCTGGCGCCACCCTCGAACCAGGGCGCGTCCACGCTGCGCACGAGGTTGGCGTTGAAGCCCACCTCCTTGGCCACCGTCTCGAACAGACCCGTGCGGCCGTAGCCCAGCGGGAGGACGATCACCCCGTCGGCGATGCCGGGGATGATCCACACCGGAACCTCAAGCGAGCCGGTGCGCGTGGTGAGCTTGACCTTGTCACCGGGCTGCAGCTTCTCCGCCTCGGCGGTGGCCGGGCTGACGTAGGCCGCGTTGTCCCAGGTGATCTTCGAGATGGGGTCCGGCAGCTCCTGCAGCCAGGACATGTTGGCGAACTGGCCGTCGAAGACCTTGTAGTCCGTGACGAAGTTCACCTCGAGGCCACCGGAAGCGGGCGGGGTGTAGGCCTCCACCACGGCGCGGGCGGCGTCCGGGTTGGCCGCGGCGGTGACTGCGGGCGAGGCCGTGTCCGGCACGATGCCCACGGACACCCACGTCTCCCAGGCCGTCTCGAAGTCCGCGAGGGCCGCGGAGCGGCCGCGCCAGAAGTCGCGGAGGATCTGGTAGCTGCTGCGGTACGGCTCACCCAGGAAGAGGGCGAGCAGCTCCGAGGTGGGCACGCCGTTGTAGAGCGGCTGGATGAGCGGCTGCACGACGGTGACCGTGCCATCGGCGGAGCGGCCATCGCTCCAGGCCTCCAGCTCGTGCGCGGCCGGGATGAACCAGTCGGCGTACGCGCTCGTCTCGTCCTCGAAGAGCGAGGTGTAGACGACGGTGACCTTGTTGCGGTTGGGGTTCTCCGGGCTCAGCGCCTTGCGCAGCCCCAGGTCCGCCGGGGTGCTGTAGACGGGGTTCCAGGAGGTGATGACGAGCACGTCCACGCCACCGTTGTTCAGCTCCTCCACCAGCGGGCGGAGGCCGGAGGCCTGGGTGTTCTCGGTGACCACCGGGGCCACGTAGCGGACCGTCTGGCCCACGTTGTCGAGCGCCGCGTTGATGGCGGCGGCCAGGGCGTGCACCGCGGCGGGCTGACGCTCACCGGCCACCACCAGGCTGCGGCCTGCGGCGCCGCGCAGGTCGGCGGCGACGGCGTCCACCCACTTCTGGTGGGCGGCGTTCAGCTGGGCCTTCGCGGAGGCGGCGGCGCCCAGACCCGCGGCCGTTCCACCCACGCGCGAGGCGATGGCGGCGGCGATGGCGAGCACTTCCTGGGACTTCGCGCGCAGACGGTGGTCCGCCATGCCGCCGGTGAGGCTGTAGCGCGGCTCGGCGACGTAGAGGCGGTTGAGGCTGCCCTCGGCCGGGTCACGCCGGCGGGCGAAGGCACGGGCGTAGGCGAGGTTGGCCGGACGGCTCTCCAGGAAGTCGGCGTCGAGCGAGACGACGACGTTCGCCTTGGTGAAGTCGTACACCGGGGTGGCCGGCGTGCCGAACACCGCGTTGGTGCCCTCGTTGGCCGGATCCTGGGTGACGGACGTGTAGGTGACGAACTTCGCGTTGGGCAGGCGCGACTGGATGCGCGCGCGCAGATCGCCGTGCACCGGGGACGCGTTGGGCTCGGTGAGGAAGCGCACGCGCGCTCCACCGTTCTCCTGCGCCGCCCTGGCGATGACCGTGCCGATGTCCTCACCGAAGGTGCGCAGCGAGCGCGGCTCCTTGCGGTAGCGCAGCACGCGGGCGCGCTGGGGATCGTACAGGGAGAGCAGGAAGGCCTGCTCGAAGGGACCGGCGGCGCCCAGGTTGACGGGGTGCTGCGGGTTGCCCTCCACCTTGATGGGGCGGCCCTCACGCGCGGTGATGAGCAGACCGGAGGTGTGGCCCCCGAACGTCATGCCCGAGGCGTAGTGCAGGGGATTGCCCGGCACCATCTCGGGAGGCGTGCGGGTGTAGGGGATCATGCGCTCGTCCACCGGACGGGTGGAGCAGGCGGTGGCGCCGGCCAGGGCCAGCGAGGCGCCCAGCAGCTGCATGAACTCGCGGCGGGCCACGCCGGTGGGTGCCAGGTCCGCGCCCACGGGGAACTCGGGGCGGGTCTCCTCGAGGTACTCGGGCTGGCCGAGCTTCTCCTCGAGGCTGCGCCAGTACGTCTTCCCGTAGGCGCCCTCGGACTGCACGGAGTGCGCGGCGGCGTGATCGAGCGCCTCACCCACGACGTCGTTGTGGTCGTGGTCGTGAGCGGCCTCGGCCTTGTCGGAGACGACCGGCAGGGCGAAGGAAGTAGGGGTGTCCTTCATGGGGGCTCCGTCGAGCTTGGGCTTCAGCGGTGGCATGTGGTGCAGCTCGTGCGCGAGTGAACGTCGTACTGTTCAGCCAGCGAGTCGGCGAGCTGGGCGGCCTCCTCGTGCTTCTCGGGCGGCTGCCAGGTCATGCTGGTGATGAACTCCTGCGGACGCAGGTTGGGCTTCGGGTTGCGGTGGCAGTCCAGGCACCACTGCATGGTGAGCGGCTGGTACTGCTCGATGGCGGCCATCTGGTCCACGCGGCCGTGGCAGGTGACGCAACCGACACCCTTCGCCACGTGGATGGCGTGGTTGAAGTAGACGAAGTCGGGCAGGTTGTGGACGCGCACCCAGGGGATGGGCTGGTCCGTGAAGTACGCCTGCCGCACCAGCGTCAGGTACGGGCTCTTGTTCCACACCTGCGCGTGACACGACATGCACACGGTGGTGGAGGGGATGCCCGCCGACGGCGACTTCTCCACGGAGAAGTGGCAGTAGCGGCAGTCGATCTGCTCGTCACCGGCGTGGTGCCGGTGATCGAACTCGATCGGCTGCTCGATGGGCCGGTTCTGGTTGGTGACGAACGGGGAACGCACGTACGCCATCAGACCGCCCAGCGCGATCGCGGGGATTGCAAGAAGCGCCGCGGCCGAGGCTCGCGACACCGTGTTCGTCCAGCGTGGGAAGAGAGGACCGCTCATATCCAGGACCGGGGGCTAGTCAATGGGGGCAGCTCCGCAGGACGCGACCGGGAGGACGGTGCGGCCGGACCGGAGGTGGCACAGGAAGACTGGAACAAGAAGCTCATGCACGGCGTTGCTGTGGCTGCGACGGCTCCTGCCCTGACAGGAGACATGCGGACACGCCCGACCCCATCCGACTGAAGATGTGCGGTGGGCGGGGTCCCTCCTCCTGTTCCCGTCCCAACGCGGCGCGCGACCATCGAGCATCATTATCCGGGTGTCAACCTTTCTCTGTCCGCGGGCGGGGGGATACCACGACCCGCCACGTTGTGGCGCGGCTGGAAACTTGTCCGGATGATGTTCTCTTCTACGAGATGGAAGGGAGCTTGAATCCGAGGGCGCTCACGCGTCTTCCGGATCACGCCAGCGCTCGCGGCGGCGCTCCAGTAGTCGGTCCACCAACTGCCGGACGCGGGGGTCGCGATCAAAGTGGCGATCATGCCGGCTGCCCTTGCCCTGGTTGCACCGGGCACAGGCCAGGCCGAGGTTCTCCAGCGCATCGGTGCCGCCGTGCACCCGGGGGATGATGTGCTCGATGGTGGCGCGGCTGATGGGCTCGCCGTCCAGGCTGATGGTCAGGAACGTGTTGCAGTGTAAGCACTTTCCGAGCCACACCTCGCGCCCGCGGTAGTCGGTGCGCTCGAAGGTGGCGTCGGTGGCCACGATGTCGAGGATGCGGCGGCGCTTGGCGGAGCTCACACCTCTTCTAATAGATGGAAGGGGCTCCGGGTGCCATGGGGGGTGGGGGTGGAGCGACCATGCTCCCATGCAAGGAAAGACGGTAGTCATCACCGGGGCGTCCTCGGGAATCGGTGAGGAGCTGGCGGTGGCACTCGCGGAGCGCGGAGCGCAGCTGGTGCTCGCGGCCCGGAGCGAGGCGGAGCTGGAGCGGGTGAAGCAGCGGTGTGAGCAGGCGGGAGGCCGGGCGGTGGTGGTCCCCACGGACGTGTGTGATCCGGAGGCCTGCCGGCGCCTGGTGGCGCGCGCCGTGGAGGCGTTCGGCGGCATCGACTGCTTCGTGAACAACGCCGGGATGGCGATGCGGGGCCGTTTCGAGGATGTGACGGACCTCTCCATCTTCGAGCGCCTCATGCGGGTGAACTACCTGGGGGCGGTCTACTGCACGCACGCGGCGCTTCCGTTCCTGAGGGCGCGGAAGGGCCTGCTCGTCGCCATCTCCTCGCTGACGGGCAAGAATGGCGCGCCCACCCGCAGCGGCTATGCCGCCACCAAGCACGCCATGCAGGGGTTCTTCGACTCGCTGCGCATCGAGCTGAGCGGCACCGGCGTGGACGTGCTCGTCGTGTCACCGGGGTTCGTCACCTCCAACATCCGCTCGCGGGCACTCGGCCCGGACGGCTCGGCGGGTCACACGGACATCGCCGAGGAGAAGGGCAACCGGATGATGGACACGCGCACCTGCTCGGAGCTCATCCTGCGCGCCATGGAGCGCCGCGAGCGCGAGCTGGTGATGGTGCCGGCCGCGAAGCTGATGCTGGCCGTCAAGGCGCTCGCGCCAGGAGTCATCGATCGGCTCGCCTCGCGGATGCTGAAGCAGGTCAAGTCCTGACGCCCGCTGCGCGCAGGTCCTCGCGCAGACGGGTGAGCACCTTCCCGAGCAGGTTCTGACCCCGCCACGTCGCGGGGTCCTGGATGCGCGGGTCCTCCTCCGAGAGACCCACGCCCCAGATGCGATCCGTCGGGCTGGCCTCCACCAGCTCCGTTCCCACCGTGGCCAGCAGCGCCGCGAGCAGCTCCGCGTTCTGCGTGAACTTGGCGTGGCTGCCTTCGTAGACGATGCGCTCGCGCTCGCGATCCCACACCGCGCCGTCGAAGCCACGCACCTTGCGCCCCAGCGCCTTGTGCTCCTTGGGCGTCTTCGCCTTCAGGATGCGCGCCGCCATCTCCGCGTCCCCGAAGAGCACCGCCTTGCCGTGCATCATGTACTGCTCGGCGCACGTGAAGCGCACACCCTCCACCACGAACTCCGACGGGTGCCACTGCGAGAACGGGGACTGATTCCGCCAGAAGAAGGTGAACCTGCGCTGCGCGTCGCTCATGAGAGGGGACCTCGCGTGGTTGGTGTTATACGGACACCAAGCCTGACGGGGCAAGCCCTCGTCCCTGACAACAGCGGGGCTCAGGAGGTGGGCGGCCGGTAGGAGACGCTGGTGATGGTGTATTCCATGGCGCCTCGGGGACGCTCCACCCGGACGGATTCGCCCGGCTCCTTGCCGAGGAGGGCTCGCGCCAGGGGCGACTCGACACTGAGACGGCCTGCCTTCACGTCCGCCTCGTCCGGTCCGACGATGCGGTACGCCGTCTCCTCTCCCTCCTCGTCCTCGAGCGTCACCCACGCGCCGAAGTAGACGTGCTCCTCGTCGGGGTGCTCCGAGTCCACCACCTGGACCTCCTCCAGGGTGGTGGCCAGTTGCCGCGTCCGGCGTGCCCAGTCCGGAGGGCGCGCACTACTCTGGAGCGCCGTCAGCGTCGCGAGCTCCTCCTGCAGGGCCCGGTAGCCTTCGGGCGTGATGTACCGCTTCTCGCCGGTCGTCGAGCGGGGCCTCGGAGGCAGCAGTACGTCCTCTCCGCCCGTGTCTTCCTTCGTGAAGGCCTTCGACATGTTGCTCCCTTCCGGATGCTCGGCATCCTGCCTGGGGACTCATGACTTGTCCCATGGGACAGGGGCCCTTGTGGGCATGCCCGGGCACACCGACATTCAAACAACCATGGGACTCTCTCAACTCATCGAGCGTCATCGGCAAGAGGTCCTCACTCGCTGGAAGGAAATGGTGCGCACGCTCAGTGACGCGCGGCACCTCTCCGAGGAACGCCTGGTGAACCACGTTCCGGACCTGCTCGACTGGCTCGTGGCGCGGCTGCGCGACCGTGACGCGGCGGATGTCCACGGCAGCCAGATGCTCTCCCGGGTTCATGCCTTCCAGCGCGTCGGAGATGATTTCGACCTCGTGGAGGTGCTGATGGAGCTCGCCGTGCTCCGGGACGTGCTGCTGGGCCTCTGGGCGGAGCAACCAGGCGAGGTCTCGCCCGCCGAGGTCATCCAACTCAACCGCGACCTGGATGACGTGGTGGCGGTCTGCACGACGGAGTTCGCCCGGCAGATCCTCGCCAGGCATGGCGCCCCCCGGGAAGCTACGCAGGCCATGGGGCCGTGAGTCCTTCCGGTCGCTCTCCTGGCCGCCCTCCAGTCCAGGGAGCTGGGAATGCCGCGCGCGCGAGGGATGCCGACGATTGCCCGGGAAGAAAATCGGGAGGCGCAGCCAATGGCGAGGAAGACGTTGAGGGGCATCCGGGTGGGCGTGCTGGCCGCGGATGGTTTCGAGCAGGTGGAGCTCACCATCCCCGTGAAGGCGTTGCGCAAGCGCGGCGCCCAGGTGGACATCATCTCCCTGCACAAGGGGCACATCCGGGGCATGAACCTGATGTGGCCGGGCAAGAAGGTCCGCGTGGACGAGACGGTGGACAAGGTCCGTCCCACGGACTTCGACGCGCTGCTCATCCCCGGTGGCTTCGTCAACCCGGACAAGCTCCGCCAGAGCGAGGAGGTGCTCGACTTCGTCCGCGAGTTCGACCGCCACGGCCGGCCCATCGCGACGTTGTGTCATGGCCCCTGGGTGCTCGTGTCCGCGGGCCTGGCCAGTGGACGCAAGCTGGCCTCGTGGCCCGGTATCAAGGACGACCTGCGCAACGCGGGCGCCCAGTGGATGGATGAGCCCGGCGTTCGCGATGACCGCTGGTTCTCCAGCCGCAGTCCCCTCGACATGCGCCACTTCATCAAGGGCATGGTGTCGCTCTTCGATGAGTACGCCCCGCGCAACCACCCCGTGGAGAAGCGCTCGCACTGGGGCCGCTGGCTGTTCGCTGGCCTGCTGGGGCTGGTGGCCATCCGCCCGGCCCGTGCTGCCCTCGCGCGCTAGCGGCGAGGTTGGCAGGGCTCATCGGGGGCGGCTACCGTCCGCTCCCATGTGGAAGATGACGACACTCGAGCAGAGCGCCCGCGAGGAGGGCACGCCCGTCATCGACGGAGAGAGGGCCACCTTCGTATGGCGCGGGCGCAAGCCCGTGTCCGTGGCGGGGGACTTCCTGGACTGGTCGGGTGAGCCCATCCCCCTGAAGGAGGTGGCTCCGGGGCTGTGGACGCACACGCTGACGCTGCCGCGCGACACGTATGTGGAGTACGCGTTCCAGGACGCGAAGGGCCGGCGGGTGAGGGATCCGCTCAACGAGCGCCTCACCTCCAACGGCTTCGGGGACTTCAACCACTACTTCCACATGCCCGAGTCGCGGCCCACGCCCCTCGCGCTGCGGCAGCGCGGCGTGCCTCGTGGCACCGTCACCCGCCACCTGGTGGAGACGCATGAGTTCTGTGTGGGCTCCCAGCGCGCCGTCCACCTCTATGCGCCTCCCACCTCCGAGCCCTGCCCGTTGGTCGTGGTGTTCGACGGGCCGGACTACCTGCGCCGCTCGAAGCTTCCCTCCATCGTGGACAACCTCGTCGCCCAGGGCCGCATCCGTCCCATCGCGCTGGCCATGGTGGCCAACGGTGGCCCCGCTCGCACCGTCGAGTACACGTGCAGCGAGGCCACCGTGGTCTTCCTGCTCGACAAGGTCCTGCCGCTCGCCCGCGGTGAGCTGAACCTCCTGGATGAGACGCGCGAGCCCGGTGTCCATGGGGTCCTCGGCTCGTCGCTGGGGGGATTGATCTCCCTGTACACGGGGCTGCGTGCCCCGCACGTCTTTGGCCGTGTGCTCTCGCAGTCGGGCGCCTTCAGCGTGTGGAACCGTGACTTCGTGGTGTTCGACCTGGCTCGCGGTGCTTCGTCCCGGCCGCTCGATGTGTGGATGGACTGCGGCCACTTCGAGGCGCTCGTCGAGGGCAATGAGCGCATGCTCCCCGTGCTCCGTGCCTCCGGGCACCGCGCCGAGTACCGCGAGTACCACGGGGGTCATAACTACTCGGCCTGGCGCGACAACGTGTGGCGCGGCCTGGAGTGGTTGTTCGGCACCGGGAACCAGGGCCGCCGCGAGGGGTGAGACGCTCGCTCGGGTAGGGGTCGAGGCGACGGTCTTGTCAAGCCAAGGCCGGTGGGACGGTATCGGACTCCCGTGGCCCTTTCCCCGCCCGGGAATAACGGGGACAATCCATCGGTGATGGGGTGACCGTCTGGAACACCCTCACCCCAGCCCTCTCCCAGAGGGAGAGGGGGCCTACACAGAGGAACGTGATGAACGCTCAGGAGCGCAAGGCGGCCTACCGCCAACGCGCGGAGAAGGGCGAGGCGGTCCCCGTCTCGGTCGTGCTCCCCGCCGACCTCGACACCCCGCTGTCCGCCTACCTCAAGCTCGGTGGCGCGCGAGGTTTCATCCTCGAGTCCTGCCACGGTGGCGAGCGCTTCGGCCGCTACAGCCACATCGGCACCGCACCCGCCGGCCGGCTCCGGCTCGACCGCACCGGCGGCACCCTCTGGCGCGGCGACCAGCAGCAGCGTTTCGAGGGCGCTCCGCTCGACGTCCTCCGCTCCGTCTGGCGCGACCACGCCGTGGCCAAGCTCCCCGGTGAGCCTCCGTTCGTCGGCGGCCTCGTGGGCTACCTCGGCTACAACTGCATGTCCTGGTTCGAGCGCCATGTGCCGGACCGGCACTCCAGCGACACCTCCTTTCCCGACTCCGAGTGGCTGCTGTGCGATGAGTTCGTCACCCACGACTCGCGCACCCAGACGCTGCATGCCACCGCCATCGCCCGGCCCAACCGTCATGGCAGTGTCGCCCAGGCGCTCGCCGACGCCGAGGCCCGCGCCGAGTCCCTCGCCGAGCGGCTGCTGCGCCCGCTGCCCGTGGATGCCTATGTTCCCCATCCGCCCATGCGCGGCGAGGCGGAGATCTCCGTCAACTGGGACCGCCCCGGCTACGAGGCCGCCGTCGAGCGCGTGAAGGAGTACATCCGCGCGGGTGACTGTATGCAGGTGGTGCTCGCCCGCCGCTTCGAGGCCCGTGGGGCGCCACCGCCGCTCTCACTGTACCGGGCGCTGCGCCGCATCAACCCCTCGCCGTACCTCTTCCACATCGAGCTGGGCGAGGCGCGCGCGCTGGTGGGCGCCTCCCCGGAGCTGCTGGTGCAGGTGCGTGACGGAGATGTCGTCGTGCGCCCCATCGCCGGCACCCGGCGCCGCGGCGCCACCGAGGCCGAGGACCAGGCCCTGGAGAAGGAGCTGCTCGCCGACGAGAAGGAGCGCGCCGAGCACATGATGCTGGTGGACCTGGGCCGCAACGACGTGGGCCGCGTGGCGGCTCCGGGCTCGGTGCGCGTCGAGGACCTGATGATCATCGAGCGCTACAGCCACGTGATGCACATCGTCTCGCAGGTGCGCGGCAGGCTCGACGCGAAGTACGACGCGCTCGACGCGCTGGCGTACACCTTCCCGGCGGGCACGGTGTCCGGGGCTCCGAAGATCCGCGCGATGCAGATCATCGACGAGCTGGAGCCCACGCGCCGTGGCCCCTACGCGGGCGCGGTGGGCTACCTGTCCTTCTGCGGCGCGCTGGACCTGGCCATCGCCCTGCGCACCTTCTACATCGACGGGGACCGCACGCTGTGGGAGGCGGGCGCGGGACTCGTGGCGGACTCGGTGCCCTCGAAGGAAGCGGACGAGACGGAGGCCAAGGCACGGGTGCTCGCCACGGCCCTGAAGCAGGCGCGTGAGGGAGGTGTGCGGTGATCCTCGTCATCGACAACTACGACTCGTTCACCTTCAACCTCGTGCAACTGCTGTACACGCTGGGGGCCGAGGTGAAGGTGGTGCGCAACGATGAGATCGACGCCGCGGGCGTGGCGGCTTCGGGCGCCTCGCACCTGGTGGTGTCGCCGGGGCCGTGCACGCCGCACGAGGCCGGGGTGAGCATGGCGGCCATCCGCGGGGCGAAGGTGCCGGTGCTGGGCGTGTGCCTGGGCCACCAGTCCATCGGGGCCGTGTTCGGCGGCAACGTGGTGCGGGCGCCCGAGCCGGTGCACGGCAAGACGGCCTCCATCCGCCACGAGGGCCGGAGCATCTTCGAGGGCATGCCGGCGGGCTTCCAGGCGGCGCGCTACCACTCGCTGGTGGTGGACGCGGGGACGCTACCCGCGGAGCTGGAGCCGACGGCGTGGACGCCGGATGGGCTCATCATGGGCCTGCGGCACCGGGAGCGGCCGGTGGTGGGCGTGCAGTTCCACCCGGAGAGCGTCCTCACGCCCGAGGGTCCCCGGCTGGTGCGCAACTTCCTCGACGGAAAGCTGTAGCGTCACGGCGCGAGCGCATCCCCTGGCGGCCCGCCGGGAGCTGCGCTTCGCCGAGGTGCTGGAGCATGACTTCGTCGGCCTGGCCTCGGGGAGCGCGCTCCAGGACTACCTGTCCGAGCACGCGGCACGCGCCGGGCGCCGGTTGAAGCTCCGGGTCCGTCTGCGCGGCTTCGATGCGATTTGCCGGATGGTCGAGCACGGCATCGGCATCCCGGGTTGCCGCTCCATGCGCGGCAGCTGCTCCAACATCTGAGCCCGTCCGCCTGAGGCCCAGTTATGGCCCTCTCAGGGGGGCGCCACCTGGCGGAAGGGCAGCACCCAGCCGTGCACGCTGTCCCACGGTCCCACCGTGGCCAGGTTCACCGTGGGGTCCACGAGCCGCTGGCGGGGCCGTCCATTGAGGCTCGCGAAGGCGTCCACGCGCACTTCCACTCCCGGGTGTCCCTGCTCGGCGAAGTGGCGCGCCAGGTAGTGCGCGAACGTCAGCAGCATGTCCGGCTGCGTGGCCATCATCTTCACCTGGTAGGGCGAGAGGTGCTGGCTCGGGGACACCACCCACCGCTTCCCCGTGGCGGGCTCGCTCACGCGGAACTCTGCCATCCCGTCCTTCTCCATCAGCATCACGTTCCACGAGAAGCGATAGCCCTCCTCCGTCCACATCACGTCGCCCGGGTAGAGCAGATGCCGCAGCGGCAGGAGGAACTGCACTCCCAGGAAGGCCACCGCCAGCGCGGGTCCGAGCCAGGAGTTCCTCGAGGGCAACGCGGGGGACTCGGGCTCGCGTTCCTTCACCGGCTCGCGCCGCGGCCAGCTCGCGAGCCGCCGGGGCCAGTCCGGTGGGAAGAAGAGCAGGGCTCCCGCCATCATCAGCCACGGGAACATGCCGATGGGGAAGAGCATCCGCGTGATGATGTGGAAGCCCACCACCGCCGCGTAGGCCAGCCACCGCGTCCGCTTCCACAGCAGCGCGGGCACCACGCACAGGTCGAACACCGCTCCGGCGATGCTGAAGGCCTGGGGCGCCCACGGTTGCTCGAACAGCCGGCCGAGCACCGGCAGGTCCGTGCTCGCCGCGAGCCAGATCTTCATCGGCTGCGCGTGGATGAGCCAGTCGCTCTTCAGCTTCGCCACCCCGCCGAAGAAGTACACGAGCCCCACCTGCGCTCGCAGCAGCCACAGCCACCACGCGGGCACGTGGCTCCGCCCCTTCATGTCCAACGGAAGCGCCACCAGCAGCAGCCCCGCCAGCGAGATGAAGTAGTAGTGGTTGAGGTAGTACGTCTTGTCGATGAGGTGCGCGTACGTGAACGTGAGCAGGAACGTGAGTGCGCTCGCCCGGTACGCGACTCCCAGCGTGATGCCCAGCGCTCCCAGCCCCATCAGCGCGAAGTGGATGTACATGCCCACGCCCGGCCACGGGCGGATCCACTCCAGCCCCGCGTACGGGAACAGCACCTTGGGGGCGAGGTAGTGCTCGTGGATCCACCCGTACGCGAAGAACCTCGCGACGGCGGCCATCATCAGCAGCCCGAAGATGACCCGGTACGCCACCAGCGAGGCGGGGTCCACGGGGGCGAAAGCGGAGGCGGTGAGCTGCTCGTGGAGGGCTCGCAGGGGGAACCTGGGGACCGTGGCACCCTCACCCCCGCCCCTCTCCCGGAGGGCGAGGGGAGTCAGCGTGTGCTCAGTCTCCATCGTTGTCGGTGAACTTGAGCGTCACGCCCAGGTTGGACACGACCTCGGAGGCCAGGGTGGCTCGCAGCGTCGACAGGGCCGCCCGGGCCGCTTCCACCGACTCGCGGTCGTTGGTCAGCGCCGTGCGCAGCGGGGGCGGAATCGCCTCCAGCGCCGAGCGCACCGCCGCCAGGTCTCCTCGCACCGTCGCGTCCGCCTGCTTGTTGCTCGCGGCCATCACCTTCGAGAGCCCTCCGTTCCCGTTCGCCCCCAGCCAGACGCGCTCCATGCCGAGCACCGCGTTCCCCAGGTCCGTCAACGAGTTGTCGCTGCGCCGTGCCTCCTCCAGTTCGGGGCGCACCGTGCCTCCCGTCTCGAAGCCGAGCGGCTTCGACAGCTTCAGCTCCATCACCTCCACGCAGGCGATGAGCCGGTTGACCGCCGTGTCCACCGCATCCTTCTGCGTGGTGTAGGGGCTTCCGTCGTTGCCCGCCTTGCTCAATTGATCGACGTAGTTGCCCTGCTCGGGCTCCCAGGCGGTGCGCGCCTCCGTGGCGAACTTGTGCACCTCGGCCCCAAGCGCCTTCAGGTACGCCCGGCGCCGCGCCCCCGCGCTCCCTTCCTCCGTGGCCGACGCGTCGAAGAGCAGGTACTCGATGGCGAGCAGTCCCTTGCGGTTCGCTCCCTGCTCCGCGACGAACGCCTCCGTGAACTCCGCGTTCCCCGCCAGCAGGCTGTCGATGCCCGTGGTGGACGGCACCTGGTTCACCGCGGCCGACGTGTGCTGCTCCTCCGCCGGACCGAAGCGGAAGGCCTCCTGCCGCAGCCATGCCGCACGCGCCTCCCTCCAGGCGGATTTCGCCTGCGTGAGCGTGGTCTCCGTGGGCGTGGCCTCCAGCGCCGCGAGGGCTCCGGCCAGCGCCTCGGCGCGCGTGTCGAAGTCCCGGTACGCGGGGAGGGCCACGTCCCCGGCCAGCTCCTTCAGGAAGGCCGAGCGCAGGGCGGTGCCCTGGGAATCGCCGCAGCTCACCACGGCGAGGCACAGCAGCAGGGTGGGGGCAATCAGACGTCGAAGGACGGGGCTCACAGCGACTCCAGGAAGCGCAGCAGCGCGGTACGATCGTTCACGGTCAGGTTGCGGAAGCGCTCCCGCGAGCGCTCGGCCTCCCCACCGTGCCAGAGAATGGCCTCCTCCAGCGAGCGGGCCCGGCCATCATGCAGGAATCGCGTGTGGCGGTTGACCGTCTCCACCAGCCCGATCCCCCACAGCGGCGGCGTGCGCCACTCGCTCCCCGTGGCCTCGAAGTCCGGGCGGCCATCCGCCAGCTCCGGCCCCATGTCGTGCAGCAGCAGGTCCGTGTACGGGAAGATGACCTGCTTCGACAGCTCCGGCGCGTCCTCCACCGTGCCCGTCTCATGGCGCGGCACGTGGCACTTCGCGCAGTCGAGCTCCCGGAAGAGCCGCCGCCCACGCAGCACCTCGGGCTCGTCCACGTCCCGGCGCGCGGGCACGGCCAGCATCTGTGTATAGAACGTCACCTGCTCCAGCTTCTCGGCCTCCAGCTCGGGCTCTCCTCCCGAGAGCGCGTCCTGGCACGCCGTCTGTGGGGCAGGGCAGTCCTCCTCCGGGAACAGGTCCGAGGTGATGCCGACGTCCCCCCGGAAGGCGCCCGCGTTCTGCTGGCGCAGGGAGGGCTGGTTGGCCTTCCAGCCGAAGCGGCCCATGCGCGGCTCGCCGTGCTCCACGTCCCAGACGTGGTTGATGCGGCCGGAGATGCCATCGCCGTCCTTGTCCTCCGGATCCGCGAGCGCCTCCAGCGCCGCGTCCGGAATGGCCTCCAGCAGGCCGAGCCCCACCATGACCGGCGCGACCCGTGGGCTCATCATCAGCTCCGGGTGCACGGGGCCGAAGGCCAGGTTCGTGAGCGTGTAGTGGGGCTCCTCCAATGAGTACGCCGTTCCGTCCGCGTACTGGCCCTCGCGCAACGCGTGCGTGATGGCCACCTCGCCCTCCCCGGGCACGCCGAGGATGGCCTGCGGCTGGAGCTGTCCACCGTAGGTGGGGTCCCCGAGCGGCTCGCCATGGGCGTCCTGCCCGGGGATGCTCAACCGGAAGAGCAGCGACAGCGGCTTCTCGTCCGGCTCGGTCGGGGGCTTGCCGCGCCCGTCCTTGAAGTGACATGCGGCGCACGAGGGCGCGTTGAAGGTGGGACCCAGTCCGTCCAGGCCCGTGGTGGAAGCGGGGGCCG
Source organism: Archangium violaceum Cb vi76 (assembly GCF_000733295.1). Taxonomy (GTDB): domain Bacteria; phylum Myxococcota; class Myxococcia; order Myxococcales; family Myxococcaceae; genus Archangium; species Archangium violaceum. The sequence continues at coordinate 86,452 of NZ_JPMI01000275.1, forward strand.
TCACCCAGTTGCGATTGAAGAGCGCGTTGCCGGTGAAGAAGGCATCGCGCCGATCGCCCTGGAGGTTGCGCGCCGCCAGCGTGAAGGCGTTGCGCGTGGTGTCGTGGACGGTGGTGGCACCGCCGGACAGCTCCTCGCCCGGCTCTGGCCCTTCCTCACCGCAGGCGCAGGCGAGGAGGAGCAACAGACTGATCGTGCGCCGCATGATTCGTTCTCACTCCAGGTTGAGCGTGATGCCCAGCGCGGTGGCCACGTCGACGAGCGTCTCCGTCTGCGCCTCCAGCGCTTCGATGGCCGCCTTCACCTTCTGCCGGCCCTCAGTATTGTCGATCGCCTGGTCGAACGGGCCGGGGATTGCCTGGATGGCGTCGAGGCTGGCCTGCAGGCGCTGCTTCATCTCCTCGTCCAGCTTCGAGTCCACCGCGGCCACCAGCTCGTCCAGGCCCTTGCCGTCCTGGGTGCCGTAGCGCCCCAGGTACACGTTCTGGATGCCGAGCGCGTTGGCGTACAGGTCCGCCTTCGTGTTGTCGCTGAAGCAGGAGTGCTCGTCCTCCTGGTCCCTGTTGTCGTAGGCCACCGTCATCCGCTCGCCGGACAGCTCGGCGCCGCTCAGGCTGCCCAGGCCGGTGAGGATCCGCAGCACCGCCTCCTCCGGCTCCTGCGCGCTGAACGTCTTCCCGTAGTTGTTCGCGCCCGGCGCCCACTGCGCCTGCACCGACTCCAGGTCCTTCACCAGCAGGTCCGTCGCGAGCTTCAGGTACTCGCGGCGGCGCTCGGCGTTGGGCGCCGTCGCGAAGTCCGAGGCCGGCCGGTTGCCCGGGCCCGTCTCGCTCTCGTCCTGACCCCACAGCAGGAACTCGATGGCGTGGTAGCCGGTGGCGATGTTCGTCTCACCATCGCGCTCGTTGAGGGAGGTGAGCAGCTCCTCGGTGAGCGTGGGGAACTCGAGGGTGGCGTTGATGATGCCGGCCTCCGGCGCGCCCTTCACCGAGTCGATATACGCCTCGTCCAGCGGCCAGGCGTTGATGAGACCCTCGGGGCCCGTGTCCTCGTCGTCGATGGGGCCGCCGTAGAAGCGGAAGGCCTCGCTCTGGCCGTAGGCGGGACGCGCCGCCAGCCACGCGTTGCGCGCCGCCGTCAGCTTCGCCTCGGTGGGGTCCGCCACGAAGACATCCACCGCCGTCCGCAGCTCCTTCGCCTTCGTCACCACGTCCGTGTAGTTCTCATGCACCAGCGTCGCGTAGCGCTCCACCACCGGCCGGGCTCGCGACTCCTCCAGCGGATCCGTCGCACAACCCGCGGTGGTCAGCGCCCCAGCAACCCATGCCATCCAACCCAGCTTCTTCATGTGTGGCCCTTTCGCGTGCTTCCGTCGAATGGGTCAGGTCGATAGCGAAACTGAGAATCAAAGTCAAAATTGGGGGCCCCAAGGAGCGGCGGTGCGCGTCTGGCCACCGCTCCTGACGGGCTCAGGCGGGGTCATGGGTGGGGCTCGGAGTGCCGGCGCTCAACCGCGCAGGTGGGTGGTGTCGTTCCAGAGCTGGAGGACCTGCTGGTCCCCATCGCCGTCCAGGCCGAGCACGCTGATGGAGGCGGTGTTCAGCGTGAAGAGGCGGCCTTCCGTCGGTGGGAGCCCGAGCCAGCGCGCGGTGAGCACGCGCAGCAGGTGGCCATGGGCGAAGAGGAGCACGTTGCCGTCCACGGAGCGGGCCTCGGCGATGATGCGGTCCGCGCGTGCACCCACGTCCCGCGCGGACTCGCCGCAGGGCACGCCATCCGTCCACAGCATCCAGTTCGGGCTGGTGGCGCGGATCTCCGCCTTGCTCTTGCCCTCGAAGGTGCCGTAGTCCCACTCCATCAGGTCCGAGCGCAGCTGCGCCACGTCCCCGTACCCGGCGAGCGCGCACGTCTCGCTGGCGCGGCTCAGGGGGCTGGTCCACACGGCGGCGAAGTCCCAGGCGCGCAGCGGCTCGCGCAGCTCCGTGGCCATGCGGCGGCCTTCCTCGAGCAGCGGGATGTCCGTGCGGCCGGTGTGCTGGCCGCTGCGGCTCCAGGCGGTGTCTCCATGGCGGACGAGGACGAGCACGGGGGACGCTGGCTTCATGGCATTCCTCTCGGACGTGCGCACTCTGCCACCCCTTGAGGGCTCGGAGGAACCCGGGGAGGGGTGTTGGGCCGGTGGGCGAGGGATGGTCTATCCTCCGGGGATGCGATGGCCGTGGCAGCGGGTGAAGCGGGTGTTGACGCCCGAGGAGGAGGCGCGTCTCGTCGAGGCCATCCGCCGGGCGGAGCAGGGCAACCGGGGCGAGGTCCTCGTGCACGTGGAGCGCCGGTGCGTGGGGGGCAACGCGCTGGCTCGGGCCATGGCGCTCTTCGAGAAGCTCGTGCGCCAGACGGCCTCGGACACCGGGGTGATCCTCTATGTGGCGGTGGAGGAGCGCAAGGTGGCCGTGTTCGCGGGCCGGGGCGTGCGCGGCGCGGCCATGCCCGGCTTCTGGGAGTCCGTGGTGGAGGCGGTGACCGAGGGCCTCGAGCGCGGCGAGCCCGTGTCCGGACTGGAGGTGGCGGTGGAGCGCATTGGTGGACTGCTGCGCGCCGTCATTCCGGGTGAGGACGTGGCGGGCAACGAGCTGCCGGACCGGGTGAGCCAGGGGTGAGCGTCCTGCCCGGACAGCAAGTGATTACTCGAAGGTGACAACCGTGCGCACCCAGCTCTGGGGATTGCTGGAGAGCAGGCGCGAGCGCTCGTTGCGTACGGCAACGGCGGGGGACTCACCGGCGCGGATGCGGGCGCGCACGGCGTCGAAGAAGGGGCCGGCCTCGTCATCGGGGATGTCCGCGGGCGAGGCGATGACGGCGCGGGCGCCGGCCTCGAGGAAGGCGACCGGGAGGCTCCAGGGCTCGTGGTAGTAGGGGGCGGTGCGGGCCGCGCGGCAGGAGGCCAGCAGCACCACCGGCGCACGCTCCAGGCGGTGGCGGCGCACATCTCCGGCCGTCAAGGCGTAGTGGCCATCCGCCTCGGGGGCGAGCACCACCAGGGATGCATCCGAGAGGCCCAGGTTCACCAGGCCGTGGGCGTGCAGATCAATCTCATCCGCGCGCGCCATCTCCGCCAGCACCCGGGAGGGCGTGGCCTCGGCACCGAGAAGGTCCACCCGGCCCGGGGCCGGCTGGGACAGGGTCCAGGCCGCCAGGCGGGGCAGCCCCAGGGAGGCCGGGGCGGCCACATCGCTCACCACCAGCGAGCGGGGCGTGCCCGAGGGAGGCGAAGAGGCCGGGCGGGGACCCCGGCGGTAGCTCCAGGCGAAGTCCGCGGGCAACAGGCCCTCGCGGCCATGCAGCGGGTAGCGGGCGTACACGGACACGGAGGCGCAGGGGCGCAGGGCCCGCAGCACGGGCTCGGGCACCAGCCGGCCCAGGTCCAGCTCGGAGGAGGGGCGGCTGGCCTCGTACGCGCCCACGGGCCGCCCGTCCGCGTCGCGCGCCACCACCAGCGTGCGCCCCTCGGAGAGCTCCACGCCCAGGGTGCAGTGCTCGGGGGCCGGCCCCTGGGACTCCTCGGCGAAGAGCGCCAGGGCCTCGGCGTACTCACCCGACTGGCCCGCGTCGAGGATGAGGGCCGAGTAGCTGTCCGCACGCGCCTTGAGCGCGGTGGTGTCCTCGCGTGGCAGGCGTCCGGCGGCGGCCACCACCTCGCGCAACAGGCGCTGGCCCTGGGCCCGGTCCTGCAGCAGCCGCAGCCGCCCCTCCACGTGGTCCACCACCAGGAGCTGCCCGGGACGCTGCCCGGGTTGTGCCCGCAGCTCCGCCAGCCACTGCGCCACCTTCTGCGCATCGCCCGGCCGCGGCTCCCGCCGCGCCAGCTCCATCAGTGTGTACGCGCTGAGAATGGAGCGCGGGGCTCCACAGGAGGGCACCCGCTCCAGCTCGGCGCGCGCCTGGGCGGGCCGCATCTCCGCCAGCCGGAGCTGGGCGAGTGTCTCCGCCACGTACACCTGGGTGCGGCAGTAGTCCGGCTGGCGGAGCGCGGACTCCTGCAGCCACGCGCGCGCCAGGGCCGAGGCGTCCCGGAAGTACTCGATGCTGCCCAGATCCTGGATGAAGCGCGTCTCCTGGTCCGCGTCATTCAGCCGCCGGGCACGCTCCAGGCCTCGCAGTGCGTGCTCGCGTGCCTCCACCAGCCGGTGCTGCACCCGGTAGAGATAGGTGAGCAAGCCCTCCAGCTCACCGCAGCGCGAGCCGAGCCGCAGGCGCTCGCAGGCGGGCAGTGCCTCGAGGAGGATCTGCTCCGCCTGGGCCAGGCGGCTGGCCGCCACCTGTGCCTGGGCCCGCTGCAGCTCCGTGCTGGAGTCGAACCAGGGGTCCCCCACCGAGCGGGCCGCGGCGGCGTACGCGTCGAGCCGTGCGGGCAGCCGGTTGAGCAGGGGCAGCGCGCCCAGGAGGATGTCCAGCTCGCCCGCGGCCTTGAGCTCGCGCAGGAAGCGCTCGGCGGCGGCGGGCTCCAGGGCCTTGCCGGCCAGCACCTGGGAGAAGGTCGTGGCCAGGGGCCCCCGGGTGCGGAAGTCACGCCGCGCGGTGCGCTCCACGTAGCGCTCCAGCACCTGGCCTCCATGGGTGGAGTCCAGCTCGCGGGCCACCGGCAGCAGGGCACGCACGCGCTCGGCGGTGGGCGCGGACCAGACCGACAGGTACAGGTACTTGCGCACCAGCCCCGGGGCCTCGCGCACGGTGCCCTCGGGCAGGGACGTGCCCTGGGCGGCGAGTGCCTTGCACGCCTCCCATGCCGCCTTCCACCGCTGCTGGCGCTGCTGGGTGGCGCGCTCCACGGCCTCGGCGCGCTGGCGTCCCTCCTCGCTCCAACCCGGCTCGCCCAGGGCGGCCACCTGGCGGAAACCCTCGGCCGACAGCAGATCCAACCCCAGCTCGCGCAGGACGAGGGCCCGGTTCCACAGCGCCGCGGGGTGGCGGGGCTCCCGCTCCAGCACCCCCTCCAGCAGCACCAGTGCCTCCTCCAGCGCGCCACGCGAGAGCGCGAGCGCCGCCCGATCACTGTCCTCGCCGGGCGAGTGACCCGCCTGCTTCAGCGCCTCCGCCGCTCGCTCCGGCTCACCCGCCAGCAACTGGGCCATGGCCAGCCCGTGCCAGTCCCGCGCGTCCTCCAGGGCCGCCAGCGCCTTGAGGGGCAGTGGCTCGCGGGGGCGCTCCTCACCCGAGCGCCGCACGCCGTAGGGCCGCCAGCCGGAGGCCCCCTGCCAGCTCAGCCGTGCCTCCAGTGAGCGCGTGGGGGCGAGCGCCAGGACCACCGGCTCCTCTCCCGGCCCGGAGCCGCGCGGCACCACCAGCACGAGGAGCGCCACCAGCGCTCCACCCAGCCCCACGGCCAGCAGCGCCTGGCGTCGCCGGCTCCAGGCGGGGCGGAAGGCGCGCGCCGCCTGCTCCACGGGCGCCACCGCTGGCTGCTCGCCCAGCCTCTCGCCCATCGCCTGGAGCTGGAGGATGTCTCCCAGCTCCGCCTGGCACTGCTCGCAAACCCCCAGGTGCTGGCGGAAGGACTCGGCCTGGGCGGGCTCCAGCTCCCCGTCCGCGAAGGCATGCACCTGGTCGTGAATCTCACTCATGGCGCTCCCCCTTGGCCGGGGTTGGTTGCACCGGGCCGGCCAGCAGCTCGCGCAGCATGCGCCGCGCGCGGACGAGCCGGGTGCCCACCGTGTTCTTCGCGATGCCCAGCCGCAGGGCGATCTCCTCGTACGAGCGGCCTTCCAGGCTGTGCATCCGGTACACCTCGCGGAAGGGCTCGGGTACCTGGCCCAGCACCTCGCGCAGCTGCTCGAGGCTGATGGAGGCCCAGGCCGGAGCGGCCTCGCCCTCGGGGGCCGCCACGTGCTCCGCGAGCTCCTCCGCGGACACATCCGCGCGCGGCTCGCGCGTGCGGGAGCGGCACCTGTCGATGAAGAGGCGGTGGAGGATGGTGAGCAACCAGGCCCGTCCATCCGTCCCCACCTGGAAGCGCTCCAGGTTGCGCAGCCCCCGCTCCAGCGTGTCCTGCACCAGGTCGCGCGCGTCCGCCGCGTTGCCGCACAGGCGCAGCGCCGTGGCGTGGAGGGCGGGCTCATGCTGCCGCGCGAAGGCGGCGTACCATCTGCTGTCCAGTCGGGGCGGGGTGGCAGGCCGTGCTTCCACGCGTGCACCTTGTCCCGCGCGCTCCGGCTCCGTCAAGGCAGCCACCCGGAGCACTCGTCGCTCCCCCACGGGTCCTGCGATTGCCACCTGAGCGAACATGGGTGCCGCCCCTCCTGCTCCCGCCTGGCTGGGAGCTCCACACCCCTTCAACGGCACGGCGCGATTTTCTTCCCCGGCATTTTCCGCTTCTGGCGGACTCGCTTTCCTTTCTTGTAGAACGGGAGAAATCTTCCACACGTACACGCTGCAGGGGGCCAGAACTCCGTCAACGGTTGTCCCGACGCCCTCTGCAACACCCTCATCCAACAGGCGGGCGGATGGCACACCGGGCCAGTGGTGGCGAGGCCCGGTGTGGAACCCGGACCCCATCGCCCTGGACAACATCATCGACTGATCTCCAGCTATGCGAGCTCCTCGAACGAGGAGGTGCGGCGGGCGGCGGCGAAGGCCCCGCGCAAGGTGCCTTCCGAGCAGTCCCAGCAGGTGCTGTTGGGGCTGGTGGGGGACGAGGCGTCACGAGTGCAGGTGACCGCTCACGCAGGACAAGACGGAGCGCAGCCTGCGCACCCGCATCCACAACCTGCTGGAGACGTGAGCGGGCGGTGAGGGAGGGGGGCCGGGGATTCAACTCCGGCCGGACAGCCACTCCTGGAAGTACGCGGCCGTGGGCGGGAACTGGTCCACCTTGCACCAATCCACCAGGTACAGTTGGTGCCGCGTGGCGAATCCCGCCACCAGACGGATGTCTCCCTCGGCGCCGGTGAGCCCCTTCGGCGAACGGAGGGCCAGCACCTGGATGCGTCCTCCCCGCTGCAGCCCGTACAGCGTGAGCCCCGAGGGCTGCTTCACGGCGAAGCCTCCCGCGACCCGTCCCGCCTTGCCCTGGAATGACACCCCGTCCAACCACGCGGCCGTCTCCCCCAGGTCTTTTCGCAGCTCATCCAGGGTGAGCCAGGTTCCCTCCAGCGGCGAGGGCACTTCCTTGCGGATGTGGAGCGTGTTGAAGCCGGCGCCCTGGCGGTGCTCCTGGTGGATGCGCGCCACGGCCCTCATGTCTTTCTCGATGGAGGCCTCGAGCGTGTGCGCCACGAGCTCGATCTGCCGCCAGTCGTCCTCGTGCAGCTCGAGCACCTGCTGGCCCGGCTTCGTCGAGCCCTCCTCGAGGCCGGGGAGTGCGTCCGAGAGGGAGGGCAGCGAATAGAGGATGTCTTTCGGATTCATCGTCGCGGTCTGCATCCGTGGGGTGGTGGGCCAGGGTCTTCTCAATCGCGGAAGACCCTCACCCCAGCCCTCTCCCAGAGGGAGAGGGAGCCTCAGCGCTTCAGGCCGCGCTTGATTTCAGCGCACACCTGCCGGGCCGCCGCCGGCCCATCCGCCTGCGCCGCGCGGACGATGGCACTGCCCACCACCACGCCATCCGCGTGGGCACCCACCACCCGCGCCTGCTCGGCGTTGGAGATGCCGAAACCCGCCGCCACCGGGACCGGTGACGTGCGCCGCACCATCTCCAGCCGCTCGGACAGGTTGGCCGGCAGCTCCGAGCGCATGCCCGTCACACCCGCCACCGACACGCAGTACACGAAGCCCCTCGCATCCTTCGCGATGCTCTCCGCCCGCGCCGGTGACGTGGTGGGCGCGCACAGGGGGATGAGGTCCAGCCCCTCCTTGTCGAAGGCCGCGCGGATGCCCTCGCTCTCCTCGGGCGGCAGGTCCGGCAGGATGGTGCCCGATACTCCGCGCTCCCGGGCCAGCTTCGCGTAGCGCTCCTCGCCCAGGGCCATCACCACGTTGACGTACGTCATCACCACCAGCGGCGTCTGGGGGCAGCGCGCACGCACCGCCGGCACCACCTCGTCCAGCACCCGCTTGAGCGTGGCGCCCGCCTTCAGCGCCCGCTCGGACGCGGCCTGGATGACCGGGCCGTCGGCGATGGGGTCACTGAACGCCACGCCAATCTCGAGGATGTCCGCGCCGCCTTCCACGCACGCGGCGAACACGTCCACCGAGCGGGTCAGGTCCGGATCTCCCGCCATGGCGTACGCCACCAGCGCGCCCTCTCCGCGGGCCTTCGCCCGGGCGAACGCTTCCGCGATCTCGCCGCTCATGCTTTCTCCTGGGTGGCGGCGGGAATGCCCCGCGCCGCGATGGTGGCCACGTCCTTGTCTCCGCGGCCCGAGCAGTTGATGACCAGGTGCTTGCCCTTGCCCAGCTCCCGCGCCAGCTCACCCGCGCGCGCGAAGGCGTGCGAGGACTCCAGCGCGGGGAGGATGCCCTCGGTGCGGGACACCCTGTAGAAGGCCGCCAGCGCCTCGTCGTCCGTGGCGGTGCGCACCTCCACGCGGCCCGTCTTCGCCAGGTGCGCCAGCTCCGGCCCCACGCCCGGGTAGTCCAGGCCCGCGGAGATGGAGTGCGCCTCGATGATCTGCCCGTTCTCGTCCTGCAGCACCAGCGAGCGCGAGCCGTGCAGCACGCCCTCCGTCCCCAGCGTCAGGGACGCGCCGTGCTGTCCCGAGTCCAGGCCGTGGCCACCGGCCTCCACGCCCACCAGCCGCACGTCCTTGTCCTCGACGAAGGGGTGGAGCGCGCCGATGGCGTTCGAGCCGCCGCCGATGCACGCGATGATGGCGTCCGGCAGCTTGCCGAAGGCCACCAGCGACTGCGTGCGGATTTCGCGGCCGATAACGGACTGGAAGTCCCGGACGATGGTGGGGTAGGGGTGCGGACCGGCCGCGCTGCCGATGACGTAGTAGGTGTCCTCGACCTGGGCCACCCAGATGCGCATGGCCTCGTTCATCGCGTCCTTGAGCGTGCGCGAGCCCGACTCCACCGCGTGCACCGTGGCCCCGAGCGCCTTCATGCGGAAGACGTTGAGCGCCTGGCGCTCCACGTCCAGCGCGCCCATGTACACCTCGCACGTCAGGCCGAACAGGGCGCACGCGGTGGCGGTGGCCACGCCGTGCTGGCCCGCGCCCGTCTCCGCGATGACGCGCTTCTTGCCCATCCGCCTGGCCAGCAGCACCTGGCCGATGGTGTTGTTGATTTTGTGGGCGCCCGTGTGCGCGAGGTCCTCGCGCTTGAGCCACACCTCGGCGCCTCCCCACTGCTCGGTGAGCCGGCGCGCGGGCGTCAGGGGCGTCTCGCGCCCGACGAACTCGCGCAGCACCTGCGTCACCTGCTCATCGAAGGCCGGGTCCTTGCGAGCCTCGGCATAGGCCTGTTCCAGCTCCAACAGCGCCGGCACGAGCGTCTCTGGCACATAACGGCCGCCATAACGCCCGAAGCGGCCCGGGGCGGTTTGCGTGTCCATGTTCTCCATCACTCCCAAGCCAGGGTCTTCACGGCGCGCACGAAGGCGCGCACCGCGTCCGCATCCTTGACGCCGGGGCTGACTTCCACCCCGCTCGCCACATCCACGCCGTAGGGCCGGGTGGCCCGCACGGCTTCCCGCACATTGTCCGGATTGAGTCCACCGGCCACCAGCACCGGCACGCCCGCGTCCGCGAGCCGCGCCACCAGCGACCAGTCGAACCCCACGCCGCCGCCCCCGTAGCCCGGCGCCGCCCCGTCCAGCAGCAGCGTGGCCACGTCACCCGCGCCCACGTAGGTGCGCGCCTTCTCCACGTCCTCGGGCCCGCGCACCCGCAGGGCCTTGATGACCGGCACGCCGTAGCCCGCGCAGGCCTCGGGCGGCTCGTCGCCGTGCAACTGCACCGACGTCAGCCCGCAGTCCCGTACCCGCAAGCGGATGATGTCCGGCGACTCGTTGACGAACACGCCCACCACCGCGCCCAGTGCCGGCCGCGTGCGCGCGAGGGCCGCCGCCACCTCCGGCGTCACGTACCGGGGCGAACGCGGGTAGAAGTTGAGCCCGAGCGCGTCCGTGCCCGCGGCCCAGGCCATCCGCGCGTCCTCCACGCGGGTGACACCGCAGATCTTCACCCGGGTGCTCACGGCGCCCCCGCGAGCAGTCGCGCCAACGCACGGCCCGGCTCCGCGTCGCGCAGCAGGGACTCGCCCACCAGCACGGCATCGGCTCCCGAGGCCCGCGCCGCCACGAAGTCCTCGCCCGTCTTGAGGCCGCTCTCCGCCACCAGCGCCTTCGCCCGGCTGCGCAGCGTGGGGATGACCTTCAAGGCGGTGTTGATGTCGGTGCGCAGCGTGGCGAGGTTCCGGTTGTTGATGCCCACCAGCTCCGCGCCCGCCTTCAGCGCCCGCTCGGCGTGCTCCTGCGTGTGGGCCTCGACGAGCGCCGCCACCCGGCAGGCCTTCGCCGCGGCCACCATCTCCGCGAGCGGTCCGTCCTCGAGCGCATCCGCGATGAGCAGGATCGCGTCCGCTCCGAGCGCCGCGCTCTCCTCCACCTCCTGCGGCGCCACCAGGAAGTCCTTGCGCAGCACCGGCAGCGAGATGGCCGCGCGCACCTGGAGCAGGTCCTCGAGGCCGCCGCCGAAGTCCACGTCGTCCGTGAGCACACTCACCGCGCTCGCCCCGGCGGCCTCGTACGCCCGCGCCACCGCGACCAGGTCCTGGTGCGGGAAGTCGCCGCCCGAGGGGCTGCGGCGCTTCACCTCGGCGATGACGTTCACCGGCAGCCCGGGCCGGTGCTGCGTGAGGGCGGCGGCGAAGTCCCGAGAGGGCGGGCGGGGCGCGCGGGCCACCAGCGGCTTGCGCGCGGCGAGCTCCCGGCGCTTGCGCTCGAAGATGAGGGCGAGCTTGTCCGTCTCGGGCGCGCTCATGAGGCGCCTCCGCCCACCAGGGCCTGCAGCTTGGCCGCCGCGGTGCCGGAGTCGATGGACTCCACCGCGCGCAGCACGCCTTCCTTGAGGTCCGCCGCCTTGCCCACCACCACGAGGGCCGCGGCCGCGTTGAGCAGCACCGCCGTGCGCACGCCGGAGCGCTCACCGGCCAGCAGCGCCTCGAGGCGCCGGGCGTTGTCCTCCACGTCCCCGCCGGCGATGGCCTCGGGCGGCACGCGCTCCAGCCCCGCGTCCTCCGGGGAGAGGGAGAAGGTCCGCACCGTGCCGTCCTCGCGCAGCTCCGCCACGTCCGAGACCGTGCAGGGGGAAATCTCATCCAGCCCATCCCGGCCGTGCACCACCCACGCCCGCTTGCTGCCGAGCTTGGACAGTACGCGGGCCGTCTGCTCCAGGCGCTCGCCCGCGAAGGTGCCGAGCAACTGGTAGCGTGCGCCCGCCGGGTTGGTCAGGGGGCCCAGCAGGTTGAAGAGGGTGTGCAGGCCGATTTCGCGCCGGGCGGGCGCCACGTGCCGCAGGGCGCTGTGGTGCGAGGGGGCGAAGAGGAAGCCCACGCCGTGCTCGTCCACGTCCCGCGTCACCTGCTCGTGCGAGCGGTCCATGGGCACGCCCAGCGCGGCCAGCACGTCCGAGCTGCCGCAGCGCGAGGACACCGCCCGGTTGCCGTGTTTGGCCACCGTCACCCCCGCGCCCGCGGCCACGAAGGCCACCGCGGTGGAGATGTTGAAGGTGTGCGCTCCGTCTCCGCCCGTGCCGCAGGTGTCCAACACCACCTCGGCCCTGGGGTGGATGCGCGTGGCGCAGGCGCGCATGGCCTCCGCCGCGCCGAGGATTTCCTCCTCGGTCTCTCCCTTCATCCGCAGCGCGACCGCGAAGGCGCCCACCTGAGCTGGCGTCGCCTCGCCCGCGAGCATCTGTCCCATGACGCGGACCATTTCCTCGCGCGACAGATCGCGCCGGCCCACCACTCTGCCCAGCGCTTCCTTGAGCGTCATGTGCCTACTCGGGTCTCCGAAGTGTTCCGCCGCCGGGGTGTGGGCGGCCGGGTTGAAGAGGGCGCCTTGCAGTGAAGAAAGGTGTCCACTTCTTCCGAAAATTCCCGAAGAGTCTCGCTGGGCGGTATGTGGGAATCAATGTAGGACGGGGAATTTTCATTTTTACGGAGGGTGCGTCTTGGCGAGGCCGAGCGTCATCGTGGTGGGGGCCGGGTTGGCGGGGTTGACGTGTGCCCGGCTGCTGCACGAGGCCAAGGTGAAGGTGCGGGTGTTCGAGGCGGGCGACGGCGTGGGAGGCCGCGTGCGCACGGACCTGGTGGACGGCTTCCTGCTGGACCGGGGCTTCCAGGTGTTCCTCACCGCCTACCCGGAGCCGCGACGGTGGTTGGACTACAAGGCACTCGATTTCCAGCGCTTCTTCCCGGGGGCGCTGGTGTGGCGCGCGGGGAAGTTGCACAAGGTGGCGGATCCGTTGCGCCGGCCGCTGCAGGCCGCGGCGCACGCCTTCAACCCGGTGGGCTCGCTCGCCGACAAGTTGCACGTTCTCGACTTGCGCCAGCAGGCGTTGGCGGGCTCGGTGGAGGACGTGTTCCTGCGGAGGCAGTGGCCCTCGCGGGTGTACCTGCGCGACGTGGGCTTCTCCGATGAGATGGTGGAGGCGTTCTTCCGGCCCTTCTTCGGGGGCATCTTCCTGGAGAAGGAGCTGCGCACCTCGAGCCGGGTGCTGGAGTTCGTCTTCCGGATGTTCGCCACGGGGGCCACGGTGGTACCGGCGCGGGGCATGGGGGCGATTCCGGAGCAACTGGCGTCGAAGCTGCCTTTTGGCACGGTGAGGCTGAACACGCTGGTGGAGGAGGTGTGGGGCCACCGGGTGCGGTTGGCGACGGGGGCGCGGGAGGAGGCCGACGCGGTGGTGGTGGCCACGGACGCGCCCGCGGCGGAGGAGCTGTTGCCGGGCATGCCGCCGAGACAGATGAACGCGGTGACGTGCCTGTACTTCGCCGCACCGGAGCCGCCGGTGCGAGGGCCCTACCTGGTGTTGAACGGGGAGGGGAGGGGGCCGGTGAACAACCTCGCGGTGATGAGCGAGGTGGCGCCCACGTACGCGCCGGAGGGACAGGCGCTGATTTCCGTATCGGTGGTGGAGACGGCGGAGGACTCGGAGACGCTGGAGTCGCGGGTGCGCGAGCAGCTCACGGAGTGGTTTGGCGCTGGGGTGGCGCAGTGGAAGCACCTGCGCACGTACGCGATTCCCAATGCGTTGCCAGCGGAGCCGCCCGAGTCCTTCGAGGAGCCCCACCGGAAGGTGAGTTTGTCACCGGGGCTGTACGTCTGTGGGGACTACCGGGAGAACGGCTCGATTGAAGGAGCCATGGTCTCGGGACGCCGGGCCGCGGAAGCCCTCTTGAGGGACCGTGGTCTCGACTGAGCCCATCTCCCCTCGCCCTCCGGGAGAGGGTCGGGGTGAGGGTATCCGTCACCCGGGTTGGTTCATGGCCGCGGCGCTGGCCGTGCTTCCGTGGACCGCGCTGGTGCACGTGCACCCGCCGCGTTTCTTCCTGTGGGCGGCGCTCTACTGCGCGCTGTGGAACGTGCTCTCGTGGAAGGCGCTGGGCGAGAAAGCCCGAACGCTTCTCCTCCCAAGGCGCGCGGACGTGCTGTGGGGTGTGGCGCTGGCGGGCGTGCTGTACGTGGGCTCGCGAGCGGTGCTGTGGGCGACGTGTGGCGGCTTCACGGATGTGCTCTGCGAGCCGCTGACGGCCATCTACGCGACGTTCGGCCAGGGCTCGCTCGGAGCGGCGTTGGCGTTGGCGCTGGTGATTGCCCCGGCCGAGGAGCTGTTCTGGCGCGGCGCGGTGCAACAGGCACTGCGGCCGAGGCTCGGGCGTATCGGGTGCGCGGTGGTGGCCGCGGTGCTGTCGAGCCTCGTGCTGCTTGTTTTCCGTGAGCCGCTGCTGGCGCTGGCGGCGTTCCCCACGTCTCTCGCGTGGGGACTGCTCGCCGAGTGGAGACGCGGCCTCGTGGCCGCGATGGTGAGTCACTCCTTGTGGGATCTGCTCATCGTCATCCTGTTTCCGGTGTTCTAATGGGCGGGCCAGTCTCGTCACTGGACGCAGCGCAGTGGCCGCGGTGGGAGCCCGAGCACGGACCGGTTCCCGACCTGCCCCGATTTGTGCTCCTGTTCCTCTTCGGTACTGGCGCTACTATTGGAAGGAACGAACCGACAAGGAGACACCGCGCAGATGACATCAGAGCAGCGATATTGGTGGCGCATCGCCCTCGAATTGAAACTGCGTAAGTGCAGTGGCGATGCCTTTCAGGACTTCTTTTCGGTCATGATGGGCAAGGTCCACGGAACTGATTTTGTTCGCGTTCGCGCCTATGGCCGTCGTGGCGATAAAGGCTGTGACGGTTACGTACAGTCCAGCGGACAGGTGTTCCAGTGTTACGGCGCGTTGAACGGCGACTCTGGAAAGGTCGATTACCTGATAGGCAAGATGGAAGATGATTACCAGAAGGCGGTGGTTGCCATTCCTAGTCTCATGAAGGAGTGGCACATGGTTCATAATATCGTCGATGGTTTGCCGATTGAGGCAGTCGAGAAGCTTGACGTGATTAAGAAGAGCGATCCTGCTCGTCACTTTGGATTTATCGGGATTGAAGGATTTGAGCAGCGGATTTTTGGCCTAATGGAGAGCGATATTGAGGACCTGTTGGGTGTCGTCGCCACAGCGAAGGATGCCCAGAATGTGCAAGCTACGGAGATTCGCGAACTCGTCGCGCACATTGCTTCGAGTTCCGATACAGTCGATTTTGACTCCGCGAACATCAAGCCAGTGCCACCAAATAAACTGGTATTCAATAAACTGCCCAACCACTGGCGAAACTTTATCGCTGGCGGCTGGCCAAATGCTGGTGTCGTAAAATCTTATTTGGATCGCCATCCTGACCCGCTCATGGGCGAGAGGGTCGCGCAGATTTTCCGGGTTCGATATCAATACCTCAAGGCGCAGAACCTGAACCCCGGCGCAATCATGTCTAGTCTCTTCGAAATGGTCACTGGAACAGGTTCGGTGCTCCCAGAGCGAATGGTCGCTGCCCAGGCTCTGCTCTCGTTTCTTTTCGAGAGTTGCGACATTTTTGAAGATGAGCCAGCGAAGGTTGCGTCATGATTCTGCCGACGAAACATCTTCGTAAAGATCGGGCTATACTGAGTGTTGGTGGTGAGATCCTGTCACAACTCGACGAGCCTTACACTGTTTCCGAGCTCTGGGAACGTGTTCGCCGAGCGCGAAATGGCAGTTTCGCTGTGACACTTACCTTCGATTGGTTCATTCTGGCGTTGAGCTTCCTCTACGCGGTTTCGGCGATCGACTTCGCTGACGGCGTAATCACTGCGAGTACCCGATGATTCGCGCGATCGAGAGTAGCATTCCAACCTTCAAGCCCGTGCGCTTTCATGCTGGCTTCAATGTTTTGCTCGCTGATACTCGGCCGGACTCTACGCTAGGACAAACACGAAACAGCGCTGGCAAGACCAGTCTTGTTGAGATTGTGCATTTTTTATTGGGAGCAAATGTCGACAAGGACTCCTTGTTCAAGACTGCTGCCCTGGTTGGTCATACTTTCTACGGCGATTTCTTGATAGGAGGTGAGTCGATTAGGGTCGCGCGTACAGGATTGGAGCCATCTAGATTCTTCTTGTTGAACGGTAGTGCAAGTAGATTTCCCTTGTCGGTGAAGGTCGAGAAGGGAACAGGGCGCGAATATGTTTCACAAGATAGCTGGCGGTCGTTCCTTGGGCACAAGATGTTTGATTTACCCCTTGAACGGGCTAATACAATCTACGATGAGTCGTTTACGCCATCTTTCCGCTCAATGTTTTCGTACTTCGCGCGGCGACGAAGTACAGGCGGGTTTCTTAATCCAGAGAAGCAATCAACGGCGCAGCAACGGTCCGATTATCAGGTCAATCTTTCTTACCTTTTAGGGCTCGATTGGCGGATCCCGCACGAGTTTGAAAAGGTGCGGGTGCGAGAGAGGACGTTAACCGAACTGAAAAAGGCTGCTAAAGGTGGTGCCTTGGGGGCGGTCCTCGGTACGGCTGCAGAATTGCGGCCTCAGGTAACAATTGCGGAAACCAGGGCGCAAAAACTACGTGAGCAGCTTGCTAATTTCGAGGTGCTTGATTCCTACAGGGATCTCTCGCGGAGAGCAGCGAAGGCCAAGACGGACATGCAGGCGATTGGTCGCGAAGTCGTCTCCCTCCATGAGTCTCGCGAACACCTGGAGCGATCTCTGGAGGCAGAGCAACCACCGGCCAAGTCGGACCTTGAGCGGCTCTATGCTGCCGTCGGCCTTGAGTTGCCTGGGGTTGCGCTGCGACGCTTTGCGGATGTTGACCGGTTTTATGAATCTGTGATCGGAAATCGTCGCTCACACCTTCGGCAAGAGATCGAAGATGTTCGTGCACGTATAGCTGACGGAGAACTCCGTATGGCGAAACTCGATACTGAGCGCAGCGAACTGTTGCGCGCTCTCGAAGGTCGCGGGGCGCTGGAGGATTTTCTTAAGCTTCAAGGTGATCTTGCGACGTTAGAAGCTTCAGCGGCGGCTCTTCGCGAGCGCTTCAAGGCTGCGGAGATGCTCGAAGGCGAAGCGACAAAACTCGACATAGATCGCATCAATTTGAAGCGACGTCTGCAGGAGGACCATCAACAACGGTACGCCCTGATAGACGAGGCTATTATAATTATCGCAGACGCCATTGCGGCCTTGTATGACGATCGGGCAGGACGTTTTATCATTGATGCAACAGATAATGGGCCTGAGTTCCGTATTTCCATTGAAGGGGATCGAGGTGGTGGTATCTCCAATATGGAGATTTTTTGCTTGGATTTGGCACTCATGAGGTTGGTTGGAGATCGCCTTGGTGGCCCTGGTTTCTTGATACATGACAGCCATCTTTTCGATGGGGTGGACCCGCGACAGGTCGCAAGGGCCCTGGTTCTTGGCGCACAAGTGGCAGAATCAAGGCAACAGCAGTACATCGTTACGATGAACTCGGACATTTTCGGGAATCTCCCGCTGCCCAGTGAATTGGATTTGCAGCGGGCTGTTCTGCCAACACGGCTTTCGGATGAGACTGACACAGGGGGGCTCTTTGGCTTTAGGTTCGAGTAGTCGTGTTGCTCAAACACGGCTAACCGGCGCTCGCTCAAGAGATTTAGACGCTCTCCGCAGCAGATAGCCTTCTCTACCAGCTTGCGCGCATAGGCTAAAACCGTACACAGATGGCTCGTGGTTGGGCCCCAGCCCTCGGTAGCTCGGAGCGAGGGGGACTGGGGACATGAGCCGAGCTCGGGATGTTGGATACCCTCACCCCAGCCCTCTCCCAGAGAGCCTGTCGCGAAAGGTAGTGCGGAGGGGTTGACTTCGCAGGTCAACAAGAGGTGAAGCTTCGGGGATGGGAACCCGAGGCAAGAAGCAGCCGGCCAGGCGACTACCGGACATGAGGCCAGAGACGGAGCAGGCCGAGCGGCTGGCCAGCACGTTGGAGGAGGTGGAGGTAGAGGGGGTAGGGAAGTTGCGCTTCGTGGTGGGCGACAAGCAGAGGCTGCACATCGGGACGCAACCGCTTGGTAGCTACCTGGAGCAGGCGCAGTTGGGGTGGGTGGTGAAGCTGGGGCAGTGGCTGGAGGAGATGGAGTGGGGGGGCTTCTTTGGGGCGTACAAACCCGGGGGGAGAGCGCCGCTGCACCCCAGGCTGGTGGTGGGGTTGTTCGTGTACGGGCTGCTGAACAAGCAGTGGGGATTGAGGCCGCTGGAGAAGCTGGCGCGCAGGGATGTGGGGGCGTGGTGGCTATGCGGCGGAGAGCAGCCCGACCACAGCACCCTGGGACGCTTCTGCCTGCTGCACCTGGAAATACTCACCGAGGACTTCTTCGTGGAGGTGACACGCAAGGTGTTGCGGGAGGTGGGAGTGCAAGCGGGAATAGTGGCCGCGGACGGCACGGTGGTGGAGGCGGCGGCGGGACTGGCCTCGCTGGTGAAGCAGGTGGCCTTGGAGGAGCAGGTGGCCCAGGCGCGCAGCCGCGCCGAGGCCGAGCCGCCAAACGCCCAGGCGCAGCGGACGGCGGCCACCCTGCAACAGGCGCGGCAGGTGCTCGAGCAGCGGCAGCAGGCACGAGCGCAGGTGGGCAAGCCAGGCGAGTCGGTGAAGGTGTCGAGCAGCGAGCCGGAGGCGATGGTGCAGCCACGCAAGGACGGGCCGGTGCGTCCCAGTTACAAGCCATGCCTGCTGGTGCACGAGAAGCGAATCATCATCGGCCAGAGTCTGCACCCCGCCAGTGAGACGGCCAGTGTCGTGCCACTGCTGGTGCAGCATGGACAGGTGCTGGAGGACTTGCCGGTGCAACTGCTGCTGGACGCGGGCTTCTTCAGCTTGAATGTGCTGAGCACGTGCGTGCAGGTGGGGGTGGACGTGCTCTGCCCCTCGGGCAAGGCCCACGGGGAGGAGGACTTCGAGCGCAAGGGACACAAGGGCCTGTTCGCCAAGAGCGCCTTCCGTTACGAGGAGGAGTCCGACAGCTACACGTGCCCGGCGGGGCACAGGCTGACAACAACCGGCAGCCTCCAACACCAGGGCCAGGAGCGCAGCTACAGGGAGTACCGTACCCAGGCATGTGCTGGCTGCCCACTGCGTGCGCAATGCACCCAGGCGGAGCATGGCCGCAAGCTCAAGCGCTTCGAAGGCGAGGAGTACAAGGAGGCCATGCAGAAGGTGCTGCAGCAGCCCGCCGCACGTGCCTGCTACCGGCGGCGCGGCGCCATCGTGGAGCCGGTATTCGCCGAGCTCAAGGAGCGCCAGGGCTTGCGGCGCTTCCACCGTCGAGGCTTGCGCAAGGCCGCCATGGAACTGGCCCTGCATTGCATCGCCTACAACCTCAAGCAGGCCCTGGGCTCCCAGGTGGTGGTGGTGCGGCTTTTTCTGCTTGCCCGCCTCCCTGGCTCCCCCTGGCTCCTGGTGGACTGCGCTCTGCTCCTCTACGCTCCATAACGCCGGAACCTCCGGCTCCAGGGAGCGCTATACCCTCCTGCTCCCCCCCTCTCGAGCCCTCTTTTGCGACAGGCTCCAGAGGGAGAGGGTGCACACACGGGCTCAACCCGGGATGTTGGATACCCTCACCCCGTCCCTCTCCCGGAGGGCGAGGGGTGTGGTGCGTGCTGTCCTGCCCCGTGTCCTCCGGTTAAAAGGGCCGCCATGACCCGACGACTCCTCTCCCTCGCCGCCGCCGCGCTGCTCTTCTCGGGCCCCGCGGCCGCCGCCGAGGCTCCCGCCCGTCCGCCCAACGCCGCCGAGCTCAAGCGCATGACGTCCCGCTTCGCCCCCGTCGACATCCAGGCCGACGTCTCCAAGCTCCCCGAGAACGAGCGCCGTGCCCTCGCGAAGACCGTCCAGGCCGCCAAGCTCATGGACTCGCTCTTCCTGCGCCAGGTCTGGGCCGGCAACGAGACGCTCCTGCTCGACCTCCTCAAGGACACCTCCCCCCTCGGCCGCGAGCGGCTGCACTCCTTCATCCTCAACAAGGGCCCCTGGTCCCGGCTCGACCACAACGCGCCCTTCCTCTCCGGCGTCCCCGCCAAGCCCCTCGAGGGCAACTTCTACCCGGCCGGTGCCTCCAAGGCCGACATCGAGGCCTGGGTGAAGTCGCTCCCCGAGGCCCAGCAGCGCGAGGCCACCGGCTTCTTCACCACCATCCGCCGTGACACGAACGGCAAGTTCGTCACCGTCCCCTACAGCGTCGAGTACCAGGGCGAGCTCGCCCAGGCCGCGCAGTTGCTGCGCGAGGCCGCCGAGCTCACCACCCAGCCCACGCTCAAGGCCTTCCTCGTGAAGCGCGCCGACGCCTTCCTCAGCAACGACTACTACCCCAGCGAGGTCGCCTGGATGGAGCTCGACGCCAGCATCGAGCCCACCATCGGGCCCTACGAGGTCTACGAGGACGAGTGGTTCAACTACAAGGCCGCCTTCGAGGCCTTCATCACCCTGCGCGACGACGCCGAGACGCAGAAGCTCGCGAAGTTCAGCGGCGAGCTGCAGGGGCTGGAGAACAACCTCCCCATCGACCCGAAGCTGCGCAACCCGAAGCTGGGCGCGCTCGCCCCCATCCGCGTGGTCAACAGCATCTTCTCCTCCGGTGATGGTTACCGCGGCGTGCAGACCGCGGCCTACAACCTGCCCAATGACGAGCGCGTGGCGGCCGAGAAGGGCACCAAGCGCGTGATGCTCAAGAACATCCAGGAGGCCAAGTTCCAGCGCGTGCTGCTGCCCATCGCCCAGGTGGCGCTGCCCGCGAAGGACCGCAAGGACGTCTCCTTCGATGCCTTCTTCACCCACATCCTCATGCACGAGCTCATGCACGGGCTGGGGCCCCACAACATCACCGTGGAGGGCAAGCAGACCACGGTGCGCCAGGCGCTCCAGGCGTCCTCCAGCGCCATCGAGGAGGCCAAGGCGGACATCTCCGGCCTGTGGGCCCTGCAGCAGCTGGTGGACAAGGGCGTGCTCTCCAAGGACCTGGAGCGCACCATGTACACCACCTTCCTGGCGTCCGCGTTCCGCTCCATCCGCTTCGGCATCAACGAGGCGCACGGCAAGGGCGTCGCCTTGCAGCTCAACTATCTCCTCGATGCTGGCGCGGTGGTGGTGAACAAGGACGGCACCTTCACGGTGGTCCCCGGGAAGATCAAGGAGTCCGTCACCGCCCTGACGAAGCAGCTCATGGAGCTGCAGGCCAGCGGCAACCGCGCCAACGCCGAGTCGATGCTCGAGAAGATGGGCGTGGTGCGTCCCGAGGTGAAGCGCGTCCTGGACAAGCTGAGCAAAGTGCCCGTGGACGTCGAGCCGCGCTACGTCACCGCCGAGAAGCTCTCCGCCGAGCTCGGGGGCTTCTCCACCCCGGCCGGAAAGTAATCCCGCCGTCCACTCGCCCGCCGCGTGCGTTTTCCCGTGCGCGGCGGGCCGGGTGGCTCGCAGAGATGAGCTGGATGCGGAATCACGTTCCTCCCGACCCCTGGGGTGTGCTCATCGCGCTGACCGTGCTCGGCGCGTGGCTGGCTCATCTCGTCTGGCTGCTGGTGGCGGACGGGCTGACCCTCGCCTCGCCGCTCACCTGGCTGCACATCGCCTTGCAGGCGTACCTGTCCACCGGCCTCTTCATCACCGGCCATGACGCGATGCACGGCACGGTGAGCCGCTCGCGGTGGGTGAATCAGGCCGTGGGCACGGTCGCCTGCTTCCTCTTCGCCGGGCTCTCCTACCGGCGCCTGGTGGTCAACCACCGCGCCCACCACGCCGACCCCACCGGCCCCGACGACCCGGACTTCTCCACCCGCACCCAGTCCTTCTGGCCGTGGTTCGCCACCTTCATGGTGCGCTACACCACCTGGCTTCAAATCGTCGTCATGGCCGCCAAGTTCAACCTGCTGCTGTACCTCGGGGTGGCGCAGTGGCGGCTTCTGGCCTTCTGGGTGGTGCCCGCGCTGCTCGGCACGGTGCAGCTCTTCTACTTCGGCACCTACCTGCCCCACCGGCGGCCGGACACCCCGGACATGGCGCCCCACCACGCCCGCTCCCTGCCGCGCAACCACCTGTGGGCCATGCTCTCCTGCTACTTCTTCGGCTACCACTGGGAGCACCACCAGTCGCCCTCCACTCCCTGGTGGCGCCTGTGGAAGTCGAGGGACGTGGCCCGGTTGTAACCAGCTTCCGCTTCGGGCGTACTCAAGGGAACCATGCGCCTGAAGCTGCCCGAGCCCCAGGGGTCCGAAATCACCTCCGAGTCGCTGTACCTGCGCCGGCGCGAGTTCATCAAGAGCGCCGCCCTCTTCACCGGCACCGCCGCGGCCGTGGGCGCTGGTCTCCAGCTCCTCAGCAACCGGCCCACCGGGGGCGACGGTCCCCCGCTGCTCGCCACGCCGGGCGACGCCCCCAAGGTGGTGCGGCCCCGCGGCCCGTACGACACCGACGAGCGCGCCACCTCCTACGAGGACGCCACCACCTACAACAACTTCTACGAGTTCGGCCTCGACAAGGGCGAGCCCGCCGAGAACGCGCACACCCTCAAGCCCCGGCCCTGGACGGTCGTCATCGACGGCGAGGTGCACAAGCCGCAGCGCGTGGACATGGACACGCTCCAGTCCTGGTTCCCCCTCGAGGAGCGCGTCTACCGCATGCGCTGCGTGGAGGCCTGGTCCATGGTGATTCCGTGGCTCGGCTTCCCGCTGGCGGGCCTGCTGCGCCGCGTGGAGCCCACCGGCAAGGCGAAGTACGTGTCCTTCACCACCCTGAAGGATCCCGCGCAGATGCCCGGCCAGAAGTACCCCGTGCTCGACTGGCCCTATGTCGAGGGCCTGCGTCTGGACGAGGCCCTGCACCCGCTCACGATGATGGCGGTGGGCATGTACGGCCGCGTCCTGCCCAACCAGAACGGCGCGCCCCTGCGGCTCGTGGTGCCGTGGAAGTACGGCTTCAAGGGCATCAAATCCATCGTCCGCATCTCGCTCACCGAGAAGCAGCCGCCCACCACCTGGAACCAGGCCAACTCCCGCGAGTACGGCTTCTACGCCAACGTGAATCCCGAGGTGGCGCACCCGCGCTGGAGCCAGGCCTCCGAGCGCCGCATCGGAGAGCTGCGCCGCCGCCCCACGCTGCCCTTCAACGGCTACGCCGAGCAGGTGGCCGAGCTCTACAAGGGCATGGACCTGCGCGGTAACTTCTGACGCCCATGGCCTCCCCTCCGCACCCCTGGCTCAAGCCGGCCGTCCTCGTGGGTGGCCTCCATCCGTTGGCCTCCATGGCGCTCGCGTTCGCCTGGGGGGCGCTGGGCGCCAATCCCATCGAGCGCGTGCTCAACCAGACGGGGCTGCTCGCCCTCATCCTCCTGGTGGCGTCGCTCGCGTGCACGCCGCTCAAGGGGGTGTCCGGGTGGACGTGGCCCATCCGCCTCCGCAAGCTGCTGGGCCTGCTGGGCTTCACCTACGCCTCGGCGCACTTCTTCACCTACGTCGTGCTGGACCAGGGGCTGGCCCTCGGCGTCATCCTCGAGGACATCGCGAAGCGGCCCTTCATCACCGTGGGCTTCCTGGCCCTGGTGCTGCTGGTGCCGCTGGCCGTCACGAGTACGAATCGCATGGTGCGCCGGATGGGGTTTCCCGCATGGCAGCGGCTGCACCGGCTGGCCTACGTGGCGGCCTCGCTGGGCGTGGTGCACTTCGTCTGGCGTGTGAAGAAGGACCTCACCGAGCCGCTCGTCTACGGCGGCGTGCTGGCGCTGCTCTTCGCCATCCGCGTGGCCGAGGCGCTGCGCAAACGGCGGGCGCGCTCCTCGGCCCAGGTTCCGGCCCGCCCGGTGTAGCGGCTCAGGCCTTCCTGGCCGGAGGCAGGAGGGTGGGTCGCCTGTCCTGGTTCCTGCCCGCCGGGTGCGTTCCACTTGCCCCGGAATCGGTGCTCCACATGGTCTGGTGCATGCACTGCCTCGGAACTCCGCCCTGTCCGGGCGGGGGCGCCGTGTTGGCGTGAACGCACTTCCTGCCTGTAGTCTCGAATCGAGCTCTTCGCGGATGCGGTCAACGACAGGATGCGCTGCATGTCACACGGGTGGGCCGTGCTGCTCTGCATGCTTCTCGTGGGGTGTAGCGGTGCTGCCCAGGGAGTCCGTCACGCCACGGGCCGGCAAGAGCGCTGCGTTCAGGTCCCGCGCCGTTACGTTGCGTCGGGTGCACTGAAGGAAGCATTTCATTCAGCTCGTGCTGGCGTGAGAGGAGTGCCCGTGGCGGCGGCGCTGGGGGCGGCTTCACCCGCGGCGCCGCTGCCTCCACCCTCGTCACCCCCGTTGGAGGGGCTCTCTGGCGAGGGGCTGGGTAATGGCATACCACGCGGCGTGCTCCGGCTCGTGCCAGAAGGTGGTACGGCCGCGGGAGAAGCAGGGGCTGGAGGCGCGGCGGGAGAGCTCCTCGTCACGGGAGGCGCGGTGGTCGCGGCAGCCGGTAGCGTGCTCCTGTTCTGCTTGACCGTCGAGGCGGTGGTGGATGGGTCGGAGACCCCGATCGACATCGCGGACGAGTTCTACGGCACGCACTTCGGCGATGTAGCCGGGTGGGTTCAAGGTCAATACCCACCCCATGCACCCAACGGAGCGGGAACAGGGGCGTCCAAGGCCCGCCGAGGACCGGCGTCCGCCCCGCTCACTCCTCCCGGTGCCTCGCCGAAATCAAAGCCAGCTGGGAATGACAAGACACGGCTGGGGCGCATCTATGCAACCTACACGCGGCTCAATAGGAATACCCATCGCTACTACTCGGGACGAACCAGTATGGTCGTCGATCTCACCCAGCCCCTCGAAGAACAGGTGTTTCTAGCCGTTATTCTTCGAGCTCTGAATCATCACATTGACGAGAACGACGAGCCGAAGTGGGCTGGGTTCGCCCTGCCGACGATTGATCAATTCGATGTCGGGACTGCCATTGATTATGGCCGAAGATATGACGACACCGCGTATTGGCGGATTCGTGGAAGAAAGCAGCAGTTGATTGATTCCCATGGCGGTGCCCAGGCTGACACCGGAAAGCCCTATCGAACCGAGAATGTCGTGCGCGGTGTGGCGAAAGACAATCCGTGGGGCAGGCGGTTTCACGCCGCAGCCACGGAGAGCTGGGGTCGGCTCCATCCTTATACGGGATTATAGAAATGACGAAAGTGCGCTTTTATAGACCGGGATCCTTTTTGAGAGTTCCACTCGCCGACGGCTCCTTCGGCTATGGGAGGGCGATTGCGCGCACGCATGATGCCTTCTACGATTACAGGACCGAAAGTCCTGACGCAGACCTTGACCGGATCGCATCCAAGCCAATCCTTTTCAAGGTGGCTGTCCGCCATTTGGAGCCGGGGTCGTGGGAGACCATCGGATGGCGAGCGATTGAGGAGCCGCTGGCTCGACCCATCGTCCAATTCAGGCAGGACGTGGGAGACTTCCGTCGCTGCACGATCTTCGACACCGCGGGCAATTCGAGAGATGCCGAGCCCCAGGAGTGTGTCGGGCTCGAGCGAATGGCCGTCTGGGAGCAGTCCGATGTCGAGGAGCGCCTGCTCGACACCTTCATGGGGCGGCCCAATTTCACGATGGAGCATCTGAAAGTACGCCTGCAATAGGCGGTCTCGAGCGGGCCTCCTCCGCCCTTTATGGTTGGCTGTCCCGCATCCTATCCTTCAGGATTGTTCCATCTGGGGGAAGGCGCGACACATGGAGAAGCACCGCGGTTTTGAGATGGGGGCGGGCGCGGTGAGACGAGGAGCGGTACGGCCGGCGCGACAGCGAGGGTGGCCGAGCCGAGGGGCTACTGCGCTGGTGCTGCTGGTCCTCGTGCAGCAGGCGACGTGCGCGGCGGAGGCTTGGGAGGTGGCCGGAGGAGCACAGGGATGGGAACATGCGTGAAGCCGCCCGTGCAAAGAGCCTCCAGACCCTCCTGGTGATGAGCTACCTTGTAGCCAGCATGAGCGCGGCAGGCGGTGAGTTGAGGAGAGAGCGGGTGATGCTCTCGGTGAAAGCGCATATGCGAGAGAAAGCACTCAGCCCCAGCCTGGAAGACTGGAAGGAGGGCGTGCTCTCCCTCAGGGTGATGGACCCGGGCACCCTCGTGGTGGAAGCAGGCGATGAAGTCATCGCCGCGGGGGAGTTCCTCTGGGGCGAGGGAACGCGGCTGCGGGTGGAGCCACGCAGGGGCTACCCGCCTGCGCCGCTGCCCCGGCTGGTGAGTCCCGAGCCGGGCCGGGAAGAGGTGGAGGTGGCCGTCCCGGAGGGCGTGGGCGCCGGAGGGGTGCTCACCCTCACCTATGACTGGGGCCGCCAGGACATGCCTGCCCTGGAGCGCACCTGGCGCCTCCCGCCCATGGAGGACATGCCACCCGAGTGGCTCGAGGATGAGCAAGTGGAGACGGAGCAAGAGGGCACGCCGGAGGACGAGGGGGACAGCGCGCTGGCCTTCCTCTCGCCCCAGCAGGTCCCGCTCTCCGTGCAGGTGGACCCAGAGCGTCCGGAGTTGCTCTGGGTTTCCGCGTACGCCTCCCGGGAGGAGCTCGCCTCGCGATTCTTCGGGGATGCGTCCGCGGTGGGCGCCTTCGACTTCGAGCCCCGCCCGGCGCCCCCCAACGCTGAAGGGGAGCCACGCCAGTGCGTGCGCGTGCGCCAGCCATCCTCATTGCGGCCCGAGCTCCTCGCGCAGGTACGTGGTGCCCTGGACGAGCGGCTGAAAACGGACAACACGTGGAGCCGCGCATGGCTCTCGGCTCAGTCCGTGGACAGGCCCGGGGCCGAAGCGCTCGTGGAGCGCGGCCTGCGCTGGTCCCAGCGCTCGGAGATTCCAGACGGCTCCGGCCAGAGCTACTTCGACAGCTACCTCCAGACACTGGCGCCCTGGCGGGACGCGAAGCCACGCGGGCTGCTGGGGGACTCGCTCGCCCAGGACTGGCACTTTCTGGGAGAAGCCTCCGAGCCCCTGCGGAAGGCCATCGCCCTGCGCTCCGAGCGCTGGAAGACGAGCTACACCGTCACGGATGGTTCACCCGTCCTCTCGCCAGGAGACGTGGTGGGGCGCTTCTACTTCCCGGATGGCTCCAGCATCCAGGTACAACTCCAGGAGTTGCTCACCTCGGAGTCCTCCCTGGAGCGCGCCGAACTGCGGGTGCGTAACCTCCCCCACAGGGGCTCGTGCGTCATCATTCCCGGGGAGGATGAGCGCTGGCGTGGCTACAGAGTCTACTTCCGCCTCTCCGCGGGGGCCCCCGAACCGCTAGCGCACCCCGAGGGTGACTTCTACTGGTACTACCCCGGGACGCTCTTCATCCGCCCGGGAGACTGGCGGCCGGGGCTGGGGGCCGGTACGGGCGGGTTGGTGGCCCTTCGGCGGGAACTTCTCGAGACAGCCCTGGCCACGGCGACACCGCATGAGCCCCAGCCGCTGCTCGCCCTCGACCACGATGTGCTCTCCCTGCTCACCCCGGAGGAGCGCCTGGGTGTCTTCAACACCGTCCTCACGGGCCCCGCGCTCACCTCGGACAGGAGGGAGGACGCAGTGCACCTGCTGACGCGGATGCTGCTGTCCACGCTGGACGGGGACTTCCCCCCGCTGGAGCGCAAGCTCACCTCGAGTGGGGCGCTGGAGAAGCTGCTCGGCGGCAATTCACCCGACAACAAGGTGTTGCTGGGACAGGCATTCACCCAGAAGGCGCTCGCCTCCTTTCCCCTCACGCTGGACCTGCTCGAGTCCCTGCCTGGCTTCCACCTGGGGCGTGAGGGCGAGACGACGCACCTGCTCAACGTCGCCTCCGGGCGGGTGTCCACGGTGTTGGTGGCGCCGGAGGCATGGGAGGCGCGGCAGGGCGTACGCCTGGGAGCCGAACCCGCCCTGCCCGGAGAAGCGGTGGGGCTCGCCAGGCGCATGGCCCTGTACTTCCAGCCGGTGCGGCAGGAATTCCAGGCGCGCTACTTCTCCTCCGTGGACGAACTGCCGCGCAGCCGGGCCCTGCACCCGCTGGAGTGGGTGAGGGTGGAAGTGCATGGGCCGCAGCCGCGCACGCGCCTGATGACGGCCATGGAGCTGGCCCTGCTCGCCTCCACGCCGGACGCGTCGCTGGCCTGGTCGGCGGTGAGCCGCATCGGCGAACTGCACATGGTGTACGGCGCCGTGTCCGCCCTGGCGAAGCCGCCGCTGCTGACAACAGGGGCAGCCAACGCCGCGCAAGGCAGCACGCTCATCGCAGCACGCGGAGCGGCGGTGCGCTTGTTCGCGGGCCGCATGTCGCTGGTGGCGGTCCTGGCTGGAGTGGACACGTACCGGGACGAGCTGTCGCGGACGCCCGAGGGACGGGCGTTCCTCGCGGTGCACGACCTGGCCATGGTGGCGCTGGCCGGCAGGGACATCCACAAGCTCGCCACCTCGGGCATCGGCCGCGAGCTGGTACACCGGGGCAGGCTGGCGTTGAGCGCGGCGGGCGCCCGGGCCTCGTCCGGAATGCGTGAGTCGGTGGAGTCCGTCCACGCGCTGGTGAAGACGCTGGAGCGGATGCTCGCCGAGGGCAAGGCCGTTGCGACACCGGACGGACTGCGGTTTTCCCTTCCTGGCGGCGCCGAGGCTTTCACGCAGGCCTTCTTCGCCATCCGCGGGGAAATCGCCGCCGCACGGGCCCTCGGTGGCATTCGCAGTGCGGGGCTCACGGCCCAGGAGGCCGAGAAGACGCTGGAGGCGCTGAAGCTGCTGGCGGCGGAGAGCCAGCAGCTGGCGCGTGCCTATGGTGCGGTGGCACTGCGTGCGGCGGCGCTGCCGGCTGACAAGGCCCAGGCCTACCTCGCCGCCGTCGACTCGTTGCGCGCCTCTGTCCGTAGTGAGGCGACACCGGCGCTCGCGGAGCTGCTGCGGCACTCAGGAGCACGGAGCTTGAAGGACCCGCTTGCCTTCCTGAAGGAGGCCGAGTGGCTCGTCAGTCACCCGGAACTGGACGCTGAGGCAGTGGTTGCACTGGCGAGGAAGGCCTGCCGGAGCAAGGTGGACCTGAGCTGGCTGCGCTCCACATCGCTGACCCTGGAGGCACTCAACGCCATGGGCAGGAACAAGATGACGCCCTGGAAAGACTTCCAGCGGGCAGCGGCGGAACCGGGGAATTTGAAGCTACAGCGGTGGGTGCGCGAGCAACTCCGAGGTCTCGCGACGGAGATGCTGACAGAGGACAACGCGCGCAAGCTCTTCCCGGGCTTCCAGTTGACTGGGCGGCAGGTGAAAATGGGAGGAGGGCACATCATCGACGAGGTGCTGACGGCCATGATGGGGCCGAAGCTTCAACATGGGGTGGAAGTTAAAGGTTGGAGCGAAAACCGGTGGCGCACGGCGCTGGACGCCTGGCTGGCCGGACGAAGAGGTGCCCAGCTCAACAAGCAGCAGGGGACGCTCGTCAAGCAACTCCAGCGACTGCTCGACCAACTCGCGGACGCGGCGAAGGCCCCCCGAGGGAAACCGTTTCTCGTCAGCACAGACAAATTGAGCGGACCCACCAAATTCAAGCTCCTTGATTTTCTACAGGACAACGCACCAGGAACAATGCTCATCCAGGTGAAGGAAGTGGAGATCCTGAACAAGACGAAGCAGTTGCGTGCGGCACTGAATCTACCGGAGAACTTGTCCGGAGGTGCGCCATGAGCCGGTGGCCTCTCTGGGCGGTCCTGGCTCCAGGCGAGCCCACACGGCTGGAGAGCCGCGCGCGGGCCATCGCGATGCCGGACTGGGATGAAGAGGACGGGGAAGAGTTGCCCTTCGAGTTCATCCCGGGCAGTGGCCGTTACCATGCCATCGTGGGGACGGACCCCATCGACATTGGTGCCGAGATGCAAATCGCCGAGGCCCTGTCGCTCGAATGTGATGAGTCCGTGTACTCGATTGAGCGCGCCAATGACCCGTGGACTGTCATGTCGTGGCGAAACGGTGCGCTCGATGTTCTGGAGGATGAGGATCCGGAAGAGTTGGCGGAGTCTCTTGGCTGCGCGCTGCCAGGCAGCGAGGCGTCGCCGGACTCGCCCGCGAGGAAACCCTTGCGCAAGATCGCATTGGTGGAAGGCCTCAGGGCGCAAGAGGCACCTCGCGTGCTGGAGGAGGCCGACGACCCGTTTCCTCCAGGACACTACCGATTCGAGGAGACCCCGCAAGGGCTACGGATTTCCAGCGAAACAGGCAACATAGGCTTCGTTCATGTTGCTCTTTCAGAAAGACTCCCTCATGCGACTGTGTATGGAGTGACAGCGTCACCGAGCCTGGACACATTTTACGTCAGCGTACTTCGGGGAGGAGAGTGCATCGGACAGTTCGCGCAGCCGCCGTATGAGCTTCCACCCTTCCCGGTTTTTAGCGACATCAAGGGCGAGCGTTCACCTGAGCGTATTCTGGCGGCGCTGGGCATCCCGGCGATGTGGTTCCGGAACGAGTGACGGGTGCAGGGACGGCTTCTTCCAGGGGGTTGCCGCGCACGCTTCTTGATGGTGTTGATGGTCAATACCCCATGCGCCCAACGGAGCGGAAACAGGGGCTTCCAATGCCCAGACGGGAACGGCGTCCGCCGCGCTCGCTCCTCCCTGTGCCTCGCCGAAACCAGAGACAGGCAGGAATGACAAGACAATGCTGGGCCGCATTGATGCAACCTGCACGCGGTTCAATAGGAGTACCAATCGCTACTACTCGGGACGAGCCAGCATGGTCTTCGAACTCACCAGACCCCTGGAATTTCAGAGCGCTGGGGTCAGCTCCATCCCTACACGGGATATTGGAAAATGGTCAAAACATACATAGACCGGGGGCCCTTCTGAGAATCCCCCTTGCCGACGGTTCTTTCGGCTACGGGAGGGTACTCGAGCCACCGCATGATGCCTTCTACGAGTACAGGACCAACAGTCCTGACGCAGACCTTGACCGGATCGCATCCAAGCCAATCCTCTTCAAGGTGGCCATCCGCCATTCGGACCTGAGTCCGTGGGAGATCATCGGATGGAGAGCGATTGAGGAGCCGCTGGCTCAACCCATCGTCCAGTTCAGGCAGGATGTGGGAGACTTCCGTCGCTGCAAGATCTTCGACACCGCCGGCAATTCGAGAGATGCCGAGCCCCAGGAGTGTGTCGGGCTCGAGCGACTGGCGGTCTGGGAGCAGTCCGATGTCGAGGAACGCCTGCTCGACACCTTCATGGGGCGGCCCAATTTCACGGTGGAGCACCTGAAGGTCCGCCTGCGATAGCGGTCTCCGGGCCCTGGCGCCCGGCCACTCCGGCCGGGCTTGGAAGAGCGGGGCTACCTGGGAGGGCCTCGGCCGCTCAGGCCTTCTTGGGCGGCGGCAGGATGGTGTCCACCAGCGTCATCAGCTGGGCGCAGCTCACCGGCTTGCGCACGAAGGCGTTGATGCCCGCCTTCTGGCCCTTGTTGCGCACCTCGGCGGCGTTCGCGTCTCCCGTCATCATCAGGATGGGAATCTTGGAGATCTTCGCGTCCTTGCTGGCCCGCACCGTCGCCGCGAAGTCCGCGCCGTTCATCCCGTCCATGTGGAAGTCGGTGAGGATGAGGTCCACCGGCTGCGTCTCCAGCACCTTCAGGCCCGCCTCGGCCGACTCGGCCTCGATGTACTCGAAGGAGCGCGCCATCAGGTAGATCTTCAGCAGCGTCCGGATGGAGCGGCTGTCATCCACCAGCAACACGCGCTGAGGCTGCACGCCGGGCTCCGGACGGGCGAAGGCGCGCGTCTCGGTGGAAGCCGCGGCGGCGAAGGCCTTCGCCGTCTCGGCGTTGAGCACACCGAAGGGACGCGACGGCTCGGAGGGGGGCACCGGGGTCAGCGCCGGCACGGTGGAAACGGCAGCGGGCCGCGGCGGCTCGGTGGGCGCCGACGTCGGACGTGGCGATGAGGTCGCCGCTGCTTCTGGCACAACAGTTGCCGGCTTCATTGGAGAGTCTCCCTGCACTGTCCCCCCTCCACATCCCTGTCCGGGAATTCCTACTGTATGTTGTCCGACGGACAACGCGAAGTCAAAGCGGCCCGTGGCCTGGCGCTGGAGTTTTTCGCGCCGCTGGGATGAGCCTTTTTCACGGCACTTCGAGAACGAACGATTGGCTCTCCACCGCGGGCAGTCCGTCCTCTTTTGCGAGAGGAGGAGAGAGCTCGTTGGGCACGCGCCACGTCTGGCCGGTGAACTGGACGAGCGTGAGGGCGTAGCGGCCGGAGGGCACGGACTTCAGCGGCACCCGTCTGGTCGGGTCGCGCACGTCATACGCATGGGGTTGTATGAAGACTCCCAGTGAAGGGACGGCCACGGCTTCCATGCGCGGAGTGCCATCGGGCTTGCGCAGCGCGGCATACACCGGGTCCGTCACCAGCCCCGCGGCGAGCACCACCTGATCCGGCATCCCGTCGAGGGTGCCATCGTTCCGGGGGTAGTCGGCGCCCGAGTCATCGAGGATGCCGTCCCGGTCCAGGTCGTTCTCGTCGGCGAGCGAGCCCTCCGTGTCGGCCAGCTTGCGCACCAGCACGCGCGGCCACAGGTCCAGCTGGCCGTCCGCGTCGGCGTCGTCGGGCACGCCGTCGCCGTTGTCGTCCACGTAGCGCACGACCAGGGCGGGAGCGCCCGCCGTCACCCCGCCCTCGCGCACCTGCACGGGCCAGAGGTCGAGCCGCTTGGTCCCCATCACGAGGTCGAACCGGGGGGAGCCCTCCACGCGGAAGGCGGGCCGCTCGAGGGGGATGGCGCTCGTGTCGCTGAAGCTCACGATGACGCCGGTGGTGGCCTGGAGGGTTCCGTCCGGGCCCTCGCCCACCTCCACCACGCGTGGCACGCGGGTCACGGGGTCCACCGCGGCGCCGCCCACGTCTCCGGCGTTGGGCTCGCCGGTGACGCCGTACCAGGGGATGAAGTCCGGGCCGTGGCAGGGCGAGGCACCCGTGAGGCACGTGTCCGCGTCGATGAAGCCGCGCAGCAGATAGCGCCCCGGGGCCACGAGGCTGAAGGAGAAGGACGCGGTGAAGGGGCCGGAGGAGCCCGGCTGCGCCGGTCCGAAGAGCTTCTGCGCGGGGATGACGGTGAAGCTCACCGGGCGGCCCGCGCCCTGGGGCGGAGGCGGATGGGTGGCGTCGTAGAGCAGGACGATGGCGTTGCCGCGCGCCTGGCTCTGCACCACCACCTGGCCGTCGATGCGGGACAGCTCCTGGTTCTGGCGCTGGTCATCGGTGGGCTTCACGGGTGGGGGCTCGCAGCCCGTGGCGAGCACGGACGCGAGGGCCAGCCCCACCAGCGTCTTGGGGAAGGAGGAGCTCATGGGGTCACCGTCAGGAGGGCGAGCACGCGGCGCTCGATGCGGTTGCCGAAGGGGTGCTGGGCGTGTGTGGGGCCCAGGTTGGAGCCCACCAGCGCCACCGACACCCGGTCCTTCACCGGCGTGTAGCCCACGCGGGCGTTGATGACGGCGTAGGCGGGCAGGGCATTGGCCAGCGGCTCGATGAGGGTGGGGTCCTTGGACGAGGGCTCCCGCTCCACCCAGGTGGTGGCGGACGTCCAGGCCACGTCCACGCCCAGCTCCAGCGCCTGGCGCGTGCGGTAGGTGATGCCGCCGAAGAGCTTGAACTGGGGCGCCTGGCTGCAGGGGCCGCACAGGCCCTGCTCGCCCTCGGACGACACCAGCTGGTAGGCGGCGTTGGCCTTGATGCCGAGGCCGTCCACCGGGGCCAGCGTCACGCCGGCCTCGGCGCCGCGGGCGGTGTAGACGGCCGCCTCGTTCTCGAAGAGGGAGCGGCCCAGCAGATACGTGCCCGTCTCCGCGTCCCAGGACTCGCCCGCCGGCAGGGGCTTCACGGCGGACAGGTGGATGAGGTTGCTCACCCGGTTCTGGTACAGGGCCACGTCCCAGTCCATGCCCAGGCTGGGGGCCTCGCCGCGGTAGCCCAGCTCGAGCGCCAGCATCTGCTCCGCCTGGAGCGCCCGGTTGCCGCTGGACAGCGCGCTGGCGCCGTTGACGCCCGGGATGGGGACGCGCACGCCCATGTAGCTCTCCAGGAACGTGGGCACGCGGAAGGCCGAGGCCGCGCTGGCGCGGAAGGCATGGCCCTCGAAGGGCATGAAGAGGGCGGACACGCGCGGCGAGTGGGCCAGGCCCGGCTGGCCATTGTCCAGCAGCGGGTGCCGGTCCACGCGGTAGGAGGCCACCACGCGGAAGGGCTCCGCCAGGCGCCACTCGTCCTGCACGAAGGCCGCGGCGTGGAATTCCTCGCGCAGGGGGCCCAGGTAGCTCCACGCCACGCGCTTGAGGCGGCCCTCCACGCCCACGTTCACCTGGTGCTCACCCAGCAACTCGAAGCTCTTGCTGAAGAGCACCTCGCCGTTGAAGAGGTTGGACTCGACGCTCGTGGCCAGCGAGCGCTGGCCCACGGCCTCGTACTGCGGCCCCGCGTCCGCGGAGAGGTGGTTCCAGAAGGCCTTCACCTTCAGTGGCCCCAGCTCCGCGTCCGCCTTGGCGAAGGCGCTCACCCCGTCCAGGTAGAAGTTGCGCAGCACCCCGAGCGGGTAGGCCTCCGTGTAGAAGCGGTTGACGCCGCCGGACAGGCCCAGCGTGGCCCCCGAGTCGAACCGGTAGCTGGTGGCCATGTTGCCGCGCGCGCTGCGCAGGCCGAGGTTCGGCTGAGGATCCACCACCGCCATGTCCGGCCGGTCTCCCGCGAAGTCCCGGCTCCACTTGTCCGCCTGCGAGTACGCCGCCGAGGCGCGGTAGCGCAGCCCGCCCGTGCCGCCATGGCTCACGAAGCTGCCACCCGCGGTGTTGCCATTGCCGGCATGGGCCTGGAAGCGCGCGGCGGGGCCGGTGCCCGGCGCGCGGGTGATGATGTTGACCACGCCCAGCATCGCGTTGGCGCCGTAGAGCGCGCTGCCCGGACCGCGGATGACTTCAATCCGCTCGATGTCCTCCAGCTCCACGGGGATGGACGACCAGAGCGTCATGCCCAGGAAGTCCTGGTACTCGGTGCGGCCGTCCACCAGCACCAGCACCTTGTTGGCGATGCGCTGGTTGAAGCCGCGCAGCGACAGGTTGGCGCTGCCCGGCCCCAGCATCATCACCTCGGCGCCCGGCACGCGGCGCAGCAGCTCCGGCAGGCTGGTGGCACCCGACAGGCGGATGTCCTCGGAGGTGATGACCGTGGTGGCGTTGGGCGCTTCCAGCGAGGACTGGGCCCGGCGGCTGGCCGTCACCACGCGCTCCTCGTAGGGCACTTCCCCCGCGTCCTCGACGGAACTGGCCACGTCCCCGGTTCCGGGCGCATTGGCCTCGGCCGGCGCGGACTTCGCGGTGGGGGTGGATTCCGGCGCCGCGGGCAGGGACTCGGCGCGGGCGATGGCCTTCTCCAACCGCTCCACCAGCACCGCGAGCGAGCGGGCCGCCTCGGCACCCCCGGGCGCCGGGGGCATGGGCGGCAGTCCGGGCTTCTTCCCCGGCACCGCTGGCTCGGCCTGCTTCGCCGCCTCGGCGGCCCGCAGCGACTCCTCCAGCTTCGTCAGCGTGGCCTGCGCCGTGGCCACGTCCGGCGGGTTGGCGGCGATGTAACGCCGCAGGTAGTCAGCCGCCTCGGTCAACTGGCCCGCGTCCTGGTAGGCCCGGGCGATGTTGTAGAGGACGTTGGGGTGCGGCTTGATGGAATAGGCGATCAGCAGCTCGGCGATGCCCTGGTCGTACTGACCCTGGCCGATGAGGCTCATCCCGGTGCGGAAATGACGGCGGGCCTCCAGGCGCGCGTCGCCGAAGGCACTCCCCGCGTACAGCACCAACGCGAGGGCGCCCGCTCGCTTCAAGGCGGTCGGGTTCATCACAATCTCAGTAGGGGTCGTCCTTGTAGCCGGCGGAGCCCCTGTCCGAGGAGGATCGGGAGCCGGACTTCTTCTTCAGCTTCTGCGTATGGTGCACCACCGGCCCCTCGCCCGTGGCGATGGCGGTGACGCGCTGGTAGCCGTCCAGCGCGAAGGTGAGGCGGGCGCTCGCGTGGCCATCGGCGTCCGGAGGCACCGGCAACTCCAGGGGCGTCTCTCCCAGCACGCGCCCCTCGTACATCACCTTCGCCCCACCGGGCTCGCTGTCGATCACGAAGCGGATGGCCACGGGCTCGGCCGGGACGAGCGGAGCGGCCAACACGTCGGGCTCGATGGCGGGCCGCTGCGCCGTGGCTGCGGGCGCGGCCTCCGCCGTGGCTGCGGGCGCGGCCTCCGCCGTGGCGGGCGGCCCGGGGGCGGGTGTCTTCGCCGCCGGAGCCACCGCCTGGAGGGGCTCGGGCTGTGGAGCGGGCGGGGGCGTGGGGGGGCGCATGGCCATCACCGCGGCCACGATGAGCCCGAGCATCAGCGAGCCCGCGAAGAGGGCCAGGGGCAGCGTGCGCCGGACGGAGGGCTTCGCGGGCGCCTCCTCCACGGCGATGTCGAGCGCCACGGTGCTCGCGCCGGTGGAGCCCGGGGAGGGCAGGGGGCCGGTCTGCGCGCCCGAATGCGGTCCGCTGCCTTGACCGGGCAGGGGCGTGAAGCCGCTGGTGATGGCGTTGCGCGGGCTGGAGAAGGCCCCGCTGAAGCCCGCGGACGAGGCGGCGCGGCGGATGGCCTCCAGCACCTCGTCCATGGACTGGAAGCGCTCCTCGGGGCGCTTGTAGAGGCACCGCATCACCAGCGCCTCCACCTCCTGCGGCACGGTGTGCCCGGGCCAGATGGCGGCGAAGACGGGCGGGGCCTCGTTGAGGTGCTTGAAGATGACGTCGATGCTCTGCGCCGCCATGAAGGGCGGGCGCCCGAGCAGCATCTGGAACATCACCACGCCCAGCGAGTACACGTCGCTGCGCGGGTCGGACACGTTGCGCGCCTGCTCGGGCGCCATGTACTGCGGCGAGCCGAGGATGACGCCGGCCTGGGTGATTTCCGTCTCGTGGGCGCCGCCCCGGTCCGGGAGGAAGGACTTCACCAGCCCGAAGTCCAGCACCTTCACCACGTCATGGTCGTCCTCCTGGTTGAGGACCATGATGTTGGCGGGCTTGAGGTCGCGGTGGATGAGGCCCACCCGGTGCGCCTCGCGCAGCGAGCGCGCCACCTGCTGGGCGATGTTCATCACCCGCATCCACGGCAGCGGCCCGTGCTGGGTGAGGAGCTGCGCCAGCGTCTGCCCCTCCAGGTACTCCATGGCGATGTACAGCACGCCATCGTCCGTGCGGCCGTAGTCGATGACGGTGACGGTGTTGGGGTGGCGCAGCCTGGCGGTGACGGCCGCCTCCATGAAGAAGCGCTTCTGGAAGCCGGGGTCCTTGCCCTCGCTGTACTGGGGGTTGAGCACCTTGAGCGCCACCAGGCGCTCCAGGGGAGACTGCACGGCCTTGTACACGCGGCCCATGCCACCCGAGCCGAGCGCCTCGACGATGCGGAACTTGTCGTTGAGGACCCTGCCGATGAGGGGATCTCCGACGTCGGCCGGTGCGCTCTGGGGTTGCGCGCCGCTTTGTACCATGAGCTCCCCCGCCGCCCGCCGAGTGGGTGGGGCGAAATGTGACCTGTCTCGTATGCTACCACCAGACATGCTGATACCGAAAAGTCGGGAGCGGCTGGATTCCCGCTTTCATGGAGGGCCGACAATACGGCTCCGGCGTACATCCGTCACGTCCGGAGGAGGCGTTGGGCTTGCGCACCGCGTCAACGCGGGCCCGTCCGGGGTGATTTCTCCGTGGGTGTGAGGCCTACTTGCGCTTGCGCGCGAGCGCCTTCTGCTTCGCGGCTTCCCGGGCCTTCTCGCGCTTCGCCTGGGCCTTCTCGAACTTCACCTTGGCCTTCTCCAGCTTCACCACCGTGCGCTGGGTGAGGCCCGCCTTCTTCTTGCACCCCGTGATGACGGCCTTCAGCACCATCGGACGGCCCTTCACCGGCAGCGGGCTGCGCGCGAGCTCGGGCATCTCGGACAGCAGCTTCTCCGCCTCGCTTCCACACACGCGGTGGCGGTCCCGCACCTCCGTGTAGAGCGAGAGCCTCGCAGCGATGTCCTTCTCCTTCCTCGCCTTCTTCTCCAGCTCCGGCGCCTCCAGGCTGCCACTGAGCGGCCCGGACACGAAGTCGATCACCTTCCGCCCCTGCTTCAGCCGGGCCTCCGCCTGCTCCAGCTTCCGCTCGGTGCTCCGCGCCGAGGCCGCGTAGTCCTCGCTCTTCGCCTCCAGCTCCTTGCCCGCCTTCACCCGCTCGCGGGTGCGCTGGATGGCGTCGCTCGCCGCCGTCACCTGCGCGCTTCCAGCCTCCTTGCCCTCCAGTGCATCCAGTGCCTCGTTGGCCGCGAACAGCGCCTCCATCACCGCGTCCCGCTGCTTCTCCACCGCGGCCTCGAGCTCCTTGCGCTCGCGCTCCGCGACGGCCTGCTTCTCCCTCCGGACCTTCTCCTCGCGCACCCGGGGGACTCGCGCCTGGAGCTCCGCCAGCTCCGAGCGCAGCATCTCCCCCTCGGGCGACAACTCCACGTCCGGGTGGGCCAGCGTCTCCTGCGCCTTGGCGAGCAGGGGCTCGGCCCGGTCCGCGTTCAGCTCCCGCAGGTGGTTCGTGGCCTCGTTGAGCAGCAGGGTGGCCTCGTCGGTCCGCTTCTCGCCATGGGACTGGCGCTGCTGTTTGGTACGGGGGCCACAGGCGCTCGAGGCCACCGCCAGGAGGACGAGGAGCAGCCAGGTGCGGGAGGTCGTGCGTACGGGTGTCATGTCGGTCGCCATCCCCTGCTCGGGGTAGGGCAGAGCATGGTCCGGAAGGGCGGGTGGGAGGAAGCCCAGGGGGCCACACGGGACGCTGATCCAGAGCCGTTGAAGCCTTACAGTGAGTCTCATGACCGACCGGCTGAAGGCCCTGCTCTCCTCCGCGCCGCGCTACCCCCAGCGCATCGTCTGCATGACCGAGGAGACGACCGAGACGCTGTACCGCATTGGCGCTGGAGACCTGGTGGTGGGCGTCTCCGGTTTCACCGTGCGTCCGCCCGAGGCACGCAAGAAGCCGCGTGTCAGCTCCTTCCTGGACGCCAACTTCGAGCGCATCCTCGAGCTGAAGCCGGACCTGGTGCTGGGATTCTCGGACCTGCAGGCGGACATCGGCCGCGAGCTGTGCAAGCGCGGGGTGCCCGTGTACCTCTTCAACCAGCGCTCGCTCGCGGAGATCCTCCAGACGGTGCGCGTGGTGGGGGCGCTGGTGGGACGGGCCGAGGCCGCGGAGAAGCTGGCGGACGAGCTGGAGGCCCACCTCGTGCGGCACGCGGAGGCGGCGGAGCGTCTCCCCCGCCGGCCCCGCATCTTCTTCGAGGAGTGGCACGAGCCGCTCATCTCCGGCATCCGCTGGTGCTCGGAGCTGGTGGAGCTGGTGGGCGGGGAGGACGTGTGCCGCGAGTCGCGCGAGTCCCAGGCCGCGAAGGGCCGCATCTTCGAGCCGGCCGAGGTGGCCCGGAGAGACCCGGAAGGCGTCATCGCCAGTTGGTGTGGCCGCAAGGCGAAGCGCGAGAAGATCGCCTCGCGGCCGGGCTGGGAGCGGGTGACGGCGGTGGTGGAGGATCAGCTCTACGAGGTGAAGAGCTCGTTCATCCTCCAGCCGGGCCCGGCGGCGCTGTCGGATGGGGTGGAGCAGCTCGCGGCCATCGTGGCGGCCATCGCCCGGGGCGAGAAGCTGCCCTCGCCCCGCCCGGGAGATCTGCGTGCCGCGCCGCTACCCGCCGACCGCCCGTAATGGGGTGATGGACTCGTAGACCACGCGCAGGAAGTCGTCGATGTCCAGCGGCTTGTGCATCAGGCGCACGCCCGCGGGAGGCTGGACCCGGGGGTGGGCGGTGATCATCAGCGCGCCCGTGCCGCGCAGCCGGTGCTCCCGCTCCGCCTGCTCCAGCATCCAATCGCCGTTCTGTCCCGGCAGCATGTAGTCGGTGATGACCAGATGGAACGAGTCCGACCTCAAACGGGCCAGTCCCTCTTCCGCGGTGCCGCTGCCGCAGACCGAATAGCCCTCGCTCTCGAGGAGATCGGTCAGCCCTTCGCGGATGTCCTCGTTGTCCTCTACCAGGAGAATCTTCACGTTGAGTCCGGACCTTACGGGGTGCATCTCTTGAAAGGCTGAAGTCTCGCGCTTCCGGCCATGCCCGGGAATCCCCTCCAGCCCGGCGGGGGCAGGAGCTGTTCACTAGCGTATTCCCGGGCCCTGGCGGCGTGTCAGGATGTGAGCGTGTCGCTCGCCTGGCTGCCCCTCCTGATCGCGCCCCTGCTGGCGGCGGACCCTCCCCCTCCCGCCGAGGGCTACGAGGACGCGCTCGTGAAGTGGGGCCTGTCCCTCGAGGAAGGCCGGAGCCTCGAGCCGGAGCCCGAGGGCAAGCGCCTGGAGGCCGTGCTCGTGGCCTCCGAGGATGTCGTCGCCCCGAGTGACCCGTATCCGCTGCTGCTCAATGTTTTCCACGCACGTACCCGCGAGGCGGTCATCCGGCGCGAGGTGCTGTTGGAGCCCGGGAAGCCCTACTCGGCGGCGCTGGCGTACGAGACGGCGCGCAACCTGCGCAAGCTGGGCATCTTCGCGGTGGTGCGGGTGGTGCCGGTGCGCGGCTCCACGCCGGACACGGTGTCGCTGCTCGTCATCACCAAGGACTTGTGGTCGCTGAGGCTCAACCAGGACTTCCAGGTGGTGGGCACGCTGATCCAGTCGCTGCGGCTGCAGGGCACGGAGCAGAACTTCCTCGGGCTGAACAAGAAGGTGGCGCTGGACTTCCTGCTGCGCCGGGACTCGGTGAGCCTCGGGCAGACGTACGTGGATCCGCGCCTGGGTGGCAGCCGCTGGTACCTCAGTGAGACGGCCTCGCTCATCTTCGGGCGGGAGAACGGTCAGCTCGAGGGCTCCCGAGGCAGCGTGCTGGTGACGCGGCCCTTCTACGCGCTGGACACGCCCTGGAGCTACCAGGTGCAGGCGGTGTGGCGCGTGCAACCCGTTCGCGTCTTCCGAGGGGCCGAGGTCTGGGCACTGCCGTATCCCGAGGGCGGCACGGTGCCCTACATCTACGATGCGCGCGAGCTCAGCGGGAGCATGCTGTACCTGCGCTCCTGGGGCTCGCGCTACAAGGTGGACGCGGGCGGAGGCGTGGGCGTGTACCACCGGCGCTATGGGGCTCCCGCGGACTCCGGGTTGGACGAGGCCCAGCGCGCCTGGCTGCGGGACACCTATCTGCCTCGCGCCGAGGACGCCACGTACGTGCTCGGCTACGCGCGCTTCTGGGAGACGCGTTACGAGGTCATGCGCGACGTGGACTCCTACGCCCTCTCCGAGGACTTCCAGGTGGGGCCCTACCTCACCGCCACGGCGCGCTATGCCCCCCCGCTGCTGGCCGGGGCGGGGAACTTCGCCGAGGTGGGTCTCACGGGCCGCTACCGGGTGCGGCTGGGAGACGCGCTCTCCTCGCTGGCCACCGCCGCCTCCGTGCGCAGGATTCTCGGTGGGCAGGGGGCGGGGACGTGGAGCAACCGCCGCTGGGCCGTGGAGTTTCAGCAGGTCTCCCCGAAGGTGCTCGGCGGGCGCTTCGTGGTGCGGGGCCTGCTGGACGTGAACATCGACGACCTGAACGAGCGCGTGCTGTTGCTCGGTGGCGGCAACGGACTGCGGGGCGCGCGGCCGGAGGCCTACTCGGGCAAGCGCATGGCGTTGCTCAACGTGGAGTACCGCACCCGGCCGCTCATCCTCTACACGGTGCACCTGGGGGGCGTGCTCTTCTACGATGGGGGCTCGGCGTTCGATGAGCGCCCTGGCGTCGTGCACTCGGTGGGCGTGGGGCTGCGGCTGCTCTTCCCCCAGTTCAACACCTACCCGTTCCGCCTCGACTTCGGGTACGTCATCAACGACGAGCGCCCCGAGTTCGGTGGCCGCTTCTCCTTCAGCGGTGGGCAGGTGACGGAGTTCCGGCCGGGCTTCCTGGACTCGCCGCTCTAATCCCTGTCAGTGAAAATATCCCCTCTCCCCTCGGGAGAGGGTCAGGGTGAGGGTATCTGTCCCTGTTCTTCAACCCATGGACCCCAGTGTGGACAGGGGGTTCAACCCGGGATGCGTGGCACCCTCACCCCGT
>NZ_JPMI01000276.1 GCF_000733295.1 Archangium violaceum Cb vi76
ATGGTGCGTTGGACGTGTGGCACGGGCCGCGACTCGGGGGGGCGCTGTACGAATCCCGCGATGGAGCGGCAGACTGGCTTCCAGGTTGCTATCTGGCGGCAAGCGCCCGCCACAAGGAGCAGAGACATGAAGCCAACCGCGAATCCGTTCCACCCCGACCTGCAACGCGCCGCGCGCTTCCTCCCGAACGTCACGGCCAACCGGCCGCTGCTCGCCATGGTGCGGTTCCTCGGCCGCTTCCGCCCGGCGCCCCGCGTCCCCCAGGACGAGGCCGTGGCCGTGGAAGACGTGAGGGTGCCCGGGCCCGCGGGGGCGCCGCCGGTGCGCGTGCGGACCTATCGGCCTCGGAAGGCCCAGGGACCGACACCGGCGCTCCTGTGGATTCACGGTGGCGGATACATCATCGGCCAGCCGGAGCAGGACGATGCGCTTTGCCTCGACTTCGCGCGCGAGCTGGGGATCGTCGTCGTCTCCGTGGACTACCGGCTGGCACCGGAGAATCCCTTCCCGGCACCGCTGGAGGACTGCTACGCGGCGCTGCGGTGGCTCTTCGCCCAGGCGGGGACGCTCGGCGTCCTCCCCGAGCGCATCGCCATCGGCGGGGCGAGCGCTGGTGGTGGGCTCACGGCGGCGTTGGCCCAGCTGGCGCACGATCGCAAGGAGGTCCGGCCCGCTTTCCAGCTGCTCGTCTACCCGATGCTGGATGACCGCACGACGACGCGCACGGACATCGACGGCACGAGCCTCCGCCTCTGGAGCCAGGGCAGCAACGTGTTCGGCTGGAGGTCCTACCTGGGACGCGAGCCGGGGGGCGCGGAGGTTCCGGCGCATGCCGTGCCCGCGCGGCGCGAGGACCTCTCGGGCCTGCCTCCGGCGTGGATGGGCGTGGGCACCTGTGATCTCTTCCACGACGAAGACATCGCGTACGCCAGGCGCCTGGAGGCCGCTGGCGTGCCGTGCGACGTCACCGTGGTGCCCGGCGCCTTCCACGGCTTCGACGTCGTCACCCGCGACGCCGGGGTGGCGCGCGAGTTCCGGGGGGTCTACACGGCCGCGCTCCGCCGGGCCCTGTTCCCGGCACCTGGCGACGCGGGGCACGCGAAGGCGGGCTGAGAGGGGGGGAGCCGCTCCAGGAATCGAGCGGTTCCCCCGGACGCCGTCACCGCCACTGGTAGACGCGCACCCAGTCCACTTCCATCTGCTGCGGCGTCCTGCCGATGAGATCGGCCGTGGACTGCGGCACGCCGTAGTGGGGCGTCGTCGCGCCGTTGTAGCCATGCGGCATCACGCCGCCGACGGCCAGGTTCAGGATGATGAAGAAGGGCCTGTCGTACACCCAGGGCCCGTACCGCTCGACCTCCGCGCGCGTCACCGTCTTCATCAAGGCGCCGTCGATGTACCACTTGATGTCCGAGCTGGAGAACTCGGTGCGGTACACGTGCCACTCGCTGACGGGGGAGCTCGGGTAGAACTGCTGGAAGATGGGCGTGTTGCCCGAGTAGCCCGGGCCGTGCAGCGCGCCGGACGTCCAGTTCGAGTAGCCGACGTTCTCCAGGATGTCGAGCTCGCCGCAGGCGGGCCAACCGGCCTGGTTGATGTTGTTGCCGAGCATCCAGAACGCGGGCCACAGCCCCGGGCCCACGGGCATCTTGATGCGCGCCTCGACGCGGCCATGGCCGAACTCCCGCAGGCCCGCGCTCTCCAGCCGCCCCGAGGTGAACGGGTAGCCGTTGTTCCACTCCCGCCGCGCGATGAGCTTCAGCGTGCCGTTGCTCACCTGGATGTTGTTGGGCGAGTTCGTGTACTGCTGCTGCTCGCTGTTCACGTGCACGCCGGTGTTGGCGAACCAGTTGGACGGGTTGACGCTGGTGCCGTCGAACTCGTCACTCCAGATCTGCACCCAGCCGCCCCCACCACCGCCGAGGGCACCCCAGGTGAACGACTCCCAGCACCCGCCCACGGACGCGCGGGTGGCGTACAGCGGCGCGGCCGCTCCCTGGTTCAGGTCCGTGGTCACGAACAGGCCGTTGCTCCGGGCCTTCAAGGCGATGGAGCCGTTGCCGAGCTCCACCCACTCGAACTTCTCCCAGTCCTGGAACGTGGTCCGGTTGGCGACGAGCTGCCCGCCCAGGTTGGTGTCCGCGGACACGAACAGGCCGGATTCACTGGCGCGCAGGGCGATGAGGCCGCCGCCCGCGTCGATGACCTGGTACTGCTCCCAGCCCTGCACCGTCGTGCGGTTCGCCACCAGGGGCGCGGTGGCTCCCAGGTTCTGGTCCGCCGACACGTACTGCTGCGTCGCGCACGCCTTCAGCCAGATGGTCTGCCCGACCGGCGCGGCGTCCGCGTCCATACCCGCCAGCAGGCTTCCAACGGCGAGCGCCATCATCCAACCGCTCGTCGCCGCACTTCCCAGTTTCCAGGCCATGTGTTCCTCCCGTGCGCCCGCGGCGCAGGACAGATGCTGGCCGGGCGCGTGAGCATGGAACTCCGTTAACACAGGGAAAGCCTGGATTGGGAAGACTTTGTTCTTTTTCTGGAGGAAGTCCTCGGGGGCGGTGGCGCGGCCGTTCGTAGGTGGACATCACCCTCGGGGCGGCGCGGACCTCGGATTCCTTCGCCAACTGCTCGAAGGTCCCGAAGTGTCTCGGGTGGCAATCCTTTCAGGGAAGTGACTGAACATTCCCTCTCCCCTCGGGAGAGGGTCGGGGTGAGGGTATCTGTCCCTGTTCTCCAACCCATGGACCCCAATGTGGACAGGGGTTCAACCCGGGATGCGTGGCACCCTCACCCCGTCCCTCTCCCGGAGGGCGAGGGGAAATGGCCACGTGATTAGAGGGGGCGAGCCAGCACGAGATCGCGTTGGGCATCGTCGCCGATGACGAACGTCGTCTCGCCCACCTCGGTGAAGCCCCAGCGCGCGTAGAAGTCCCGGGCGCGGAAGTTCCGCTCCCAGACCCCCAGCCAGATCACGTCATGACCCCGGGCCCGGGCCTCGTCCAGGCAGCGCCCCATGAGCGCCGCACCCACTCCGGTGCCATGGAAGGGCTTGTCCACGTACAGCCGCTCGATGCGCAGCGGCCGGCGCCCCGGCACACCCGGCTCGGGTGGCATGTCATGGAGCAGCGCGAAGCCCGCGGGAACACCGGCGGCCTCCGCCAGCAGGAAGGAGCGCTGGGGATCCCGCAGCTCCCGCTCCTGGAGGGCGGGTGAA
Source organism: Archangium violaceum Cb vi76 (assembly GCF_000733295.1). Classification (GTDB taxonomy): domain Bacteria; phylum Myxococcota; class Myxococcia; order Myxococcales; family Myxococcaceae; genus Archangium; species Archangium violaceum. Next base: position 3,215 of record NZ_JPMI01000276.1, read on the forward strand.
TAATGCGAGGCCAGGTGGGCCGCCAGATCCTCGGGCCGGTTGTCGGCGGCGAAGGCGTCCCGGAACGTGCGAGCGCCCAGCTCGGCGAGCAGGGCGGCATCGGCGGGCGTGGCGAACCGGAGGGTGAGGCTCATGGGCGCGGCGACCATACCGCCGCGCCCAGGGTTCCGCACGGCCCGGAGCGGGCCTACTTCGTCTCGGGCGCGGGGCGCGGCCGGGCGTCACCGGCCGGCGGTGGCGGCACGGCGGGCGACTCCGGAGCGGGCTTCACCGCGAAGGGGCTCTGGGGCCGATCCTTCGCATACGGGTCGGCCCGGGAGATGAGCCGGGTGGCGGACGCCTCCACCCACGCGGAGAGCCCCCCTGTCTCCACCACCGAGGCACTCCGGCCGATGACCTTCCGGGACTCGAGCTCGATGAGGCGCAGATCCACGGCGAGCCGCCCGGCGGACACCGGGCGCAGGCTCAGGAGGAGCAGGCGCGTGGCGCCCGAGAGCCCGGGAGCCGCCAGGAGGCAGCGCGGATCATTCTGACACCCCTCGCCCCGGGACTTGAGGTAGCCGCCCAGGTCCACATAGGGGGCCTCGAGACGAGAGCCAAGCGTCCGCCCCGCCTCGAGGGCGGTCTTCTCCAGGCCGGGGTCCGCGGTGGATACCACCATCAGGGACGAGGCCGGAGCGGACGAAGCCGGTGGAGCCGGGTCCGCCGACAGCAGGAGCAACGTGAGCGCGGTGAGCATCATGGGCGCACCCTCCCCTACCAGCCGTAGCTCGCGGCGAGTCCCAGCGTCGGCCCGCCACCCCGCGAGGCACGGGCCTGATAACCGGCCTCGGCGCCGAGCGAGAAGGCGTCGGAGAACTTGTAGTCCACGCGGTAGAGCAGCCGCACACCGGTGGGACCCGAGGGAACGTTCGTCACCTGCACGGCGGCGCTCATGGGGAAACGATACACCGTGTCCCAGGCGAGCCGGATCGTCGCGGCGCCGCCAAGGCCTCCGGTGTACTCACCCTCGATCTCCGCGCGAGCCCCATTGGGCCGGCCGATGCGCACCTTGCCGCCAATGCCCGCCGAGAAGCCGATCGCGTTGCCACCGAGCGTCAGGCGCACACCGAGGCCGAAGAACGGGCTGAAGCCCACGTCCACCTCGGAGAAACCATAGTCGAGGCCCGGACGCAGCCCCGGCAGGCTCTCCCCCTCCTGGGCGATCAGGCCGAAGGGCGGCGTATTCGCGCGCAGGTGGCCCACGCCGATGCGGATGGAGTCGATGCGCAGGCCGCCCACCTGGGTGAACAGACGGTAGAGGTAGTCCGCCTCCAGCCGGTAGTAGCGGTCCGCGTAGCGTGTACCGTTGATCGTCTGGGAGCCATAGTCCACGTACTCGGCGAAGGCGCTCACGCGCGAGCGGCGCTGGCCGTACACCTCGAGCAACGCCTCGCGCTCCAGCGTGTGCTGGGGCACCTCGATGAGCACCGGGTACGGAGCGGCGGCGCTGGCGAAGCGCACGGTCTCCACGCCATCGGTATCCCGGGCGGTGACGTAGTACTCCACGGGCACGCGCTGCTCGGGGGACAGGGCAATGACGGCCGCGTAGGTGCCGTCGGCGCTGAGCTCGAAGGCCGTCTCGCGGAAGGCCGGCTCGCCCACGGAGCGGTGGTGGGCGACGAGCGCCCCCAGGCGCCAGGCCGGAGCCACCTCGGCGCGGAGCACGAGGTTGTTGCCGACCAGGACCTGGGCGGCCGGGACGTGCCGTACCTCGAGGGGCTCGGCGGGTGCGGCCGGAGCGGCGTTGGCCGGCGGCGTCTGGGGAGGAGCGAGCAACAACAGGAGGCAGGTAACGGTGGAAAGGGTCATCATCGGAGGTGTTCTCCCGGAGTCCGCTACCAGTGGAAGGTGGTCCCCAGCCCGAAGCCGAGGCCGGAGTGGTTGATGTCACGCAGCTGGTAGCTCACGCGGCCGGAGACATCGAGCCAGGGGGTGATGGAGCGGCCCACCGTGTAGATGAGGCGCACGCCCAGGTCCTCACCGATGGGCTCGTTGGTGACGACGACCTCGGCGCTCATGGGCCAGTTCTTCACGGCGTCCCACGACAGCGCGAGGCTGCCGCGCTGGCCGATGTCCGCGATGCTGGCGCCGCGGATCAGCAGGGAGGTGCCCGTCTCGCTGCCGATGCGCAGGCCGAGATCGAAACCGCCCCTGAGCCCGTCCGAGGTGACACCCGCGGTGCCCTTCAGCAGCAGCGCGAGGGACGGGTGCAGACGCAGCTCCAGCTCACTGAAGCCGTAGGTGTAGCCCACCTCCTGGCCGGGGATGGTCGGGTCATCGAGCTGATCGCGCGGCTTGCCGGTGCCCCGGTAGTTGCCGAAGCCCACACGCACCGCGTGCACCGTCGTGTAGACGCGGTAGAGGAAGTCCGCCTCGAAGAGGTTGTAGACGTCGTTGCCCTTGAAGCGGTTGAAGTCGACGTACTCGTCGCTGACGCGCACGCGGCTGCGGTTGCGGTGCTCGATGCGCTCGTCCCGGGGCGGCCGGCGGATGGTGATGTGCTGGGGCCGGGAAGGGAGGCCCGCCGCGGCGAGCGTGGCGCCCGCGGGCTCCACCGCCTCGACGTAGTACTCGATACCCGCCTCCACCGCCGCCTCCTTGGGCAGCGTGGCGCGGAAGTGACCATGGGGCTCGGCGCGCATGTGCACGGTGCGGTAGGTGGGCGAGCCGCGCTCACGCCAGTGCACCATCACCGCGCGCGGCGTGGCACCCGCCAGGCTGGAGAGGGACACGGTGATGAGCTCGTCGGTGAGCGCGCTGGTGGGGGCACTCACCTTGAGGACGGGCGCCACCGGCGAGGCGGGCACCTTCGTCGTCGAGGAGGCCACGGGCGCCTCGCGCAGCAGGGAGATCTCCGTGCGGATGGGGCCGGCCAGGTCCGACTGGGGCCAGTTGGCGAGGAAGCCCTCCCACACCTTCGCGCGCTCGGCGGGCGGGAGCTTCAAGGCAGTGTTCCACGCGGTGCGCAGCGCGGTGCGCTCGGCGTCGGACGGGCCGGCGGAGGCGGTCGCGGAAGGCTGCGCCGGAGTGGCCGCACCTGGCGAGGTGGGCCGCTCACGCGGTGCCAGGGGATTCACCTGCTCCACCTCGTCACCCACCTCCATGCGGGCCAGGAGCTCGTCCGGGGCGGAGATGCGCGAGAGCGTCTCGCCGGCCTCCAGCACGGTGACCTCGCCGAGCAGGAACCGGTCGCGCAGCACCTTGCCCGTGGCCGGGTGGCGCGCCTCGATGACGCGGTAGACGCGCAGCCGTTCCCCGGGCTGCGCCGTATCCGCGCGCCCGAGATCGACGAAGGCATCCGCGCCCTCGATGCGCAGCACGTACGCCGCGCGTGGGGCCGCGAGGGCGGGAGCGGACAACAACAGCAACAGGAGGAGGGGGAGCTTCATCATCACCTCTCGGAGGCCCCGCGAGGCGAGGCCGGATGCCCCAGGCGAGGGGCGTGCGTGGCTCTGCGGACTTCGTGCCAACTCGTGAACAAGAGGATTCCCCTTTGGACGACGGCGCCAGGAACCGGGATCCGGCGCAAGGATTTCGCGGCCGATGTGCAGAGCGATTCACAGCTGTGCAGGGCGGCTTCTTCGCGCCCTCCAATGAGAGTCTGGCCGGGAGCGCACAGGGCGGCTAGAACCCGGTTCGCCCCATGGTTTCCCCCCCTCCCGTCTCCGCCTCTCCATCCACGCTCGACCCTGGCAGGGGGGGCGTCCGCGTGCGGATCTCCGGCATCCGGCGCACCTTCTCCGGGGGAGTCTCCGTACTCGACGGGCTGGACCTGGACGTCGCCGCGGGCTCCTTCGTGGCCCTGGTGGGCCCGTCCGGCTGCGGCAAGTCCACCCTGCTGCGCATGGTGGCCGGGCTGGACAGGCCCGACGCCGGCACCCTCACCTTCTCCCCTCCCCTGGAGCACACTCCGGGTGCGCGCCCCCCCATCGCCTTCGTCTTCCAGGACGCGCACCTGCTGCCCTGGCGCTCGGTGCTCGACAACGTGGCCCTGCCCCTGGAGCTGGCCGGGGTGCCGGCCCCGGAGCGCCATGCCTCGGCCCACGCGCTGCTCCAGGAGGTGGGGCTCGGCGACGCCACCTCGCGCTACCCGGCCCAGCTCTCCGGCGGCATGCGCATGCGCGTCTCCCTGGCCCGGGCGCTCGTCACCCGTCCCCGGCTGCTGCTGCTGGACGAGCCCTTCGCCGCCCTCGACGAGCTCACCCGCAACCGGCTGGATGATCAGCTCCTCGCGCTGTGGAAGGAGCTGGGAATGACCGTCCTCTTCGTCACCCACTCGCTGTCCGAGGCCGCCTACCTGGCCGAGCGCGTCGTGGTGCTGTCACGCAGGCCCGCGCGGGTGATGCTGGATCGGCGGCTGGCCCTCCCCCCGGAGCGCCTCCCCGCCCTGCGCGCCGATCCCGGCTTCGCCCGGGAGATGGGCCTGCTGCTCCAAGCGCTGGAGCAAGGAGAAGCCGCATGAAGGCCCTGCGCGACGCCCTGGCTCCGCTGGCCGCGCTCGTCATCCTCCTGGCCCTCTGGGAGACGGTGGCGCGCGTCTTCTCCTTCAACCCCATGGTGCTGCCCCCCCCGTCCACCATCGGCCTCGAGGCGAGCCGCTCCGCGGGCTCGTTGCTGAGCGGGGCGCTGTCCACCGGCCGCTCGGCGCTGGTGGGTTTCGGATTGAGCACCGGGGTGGGCGTGCTGGCCGCCATCATCCTGTCCTCGTCGCGGGTGCTGGAGCGAGCGCTCTACCCCTACGCCCTCTTCCTGCAGATGGTGCCCATCATCGCCATCGCCCCGGTGCTGGTGGTGTGGTTCGGCCATGGCGCGCGCGCGGTGGCCGTCTCCTCCTTCATCGTCTCCGTCTTCCCCGTCATCGCCAACACGCACACCGGGATGCGCTCGGTGGACCCGGCCCTGCGAGACATGTTCCGCCTCTACGGCGCGCGCCGGGTGGCCACGCTGTGGAAGCTGGAGCTGCCCGCCTCGTTGCCCCACCTGTTCACCGGCCTGCGCGTGGCCTCGGGCCTGTCCGTCGTCGGCGCCATCGTGGGCGAGTGGGTCGCCGGCGTCGTCGAGGGCGACTCCGGGCTGGGCATCCTGGTGCTGGTGGCCAACCGGCAGGGAAACACGGCCCTGGTCTTCGCCGCCGTCCTGGCGGCCTCGGCGTTGGGACTGCTGCTGTTCGGCGCGGTGAGCCTCACCGGCGAGCGCATGCTGCGGCGCTGGCACCCATCCGCCTCGGGCTCGTGAGGGCCCCCATCCCCTTCTGCTTCGTCGGAGGAAACCACACGTGAGAGGACGTCTCGTCGGATTGCTGGGAAGTCTGGTGCTGCTCGTGGTGGCGGGAGCGTGCTCGCGCTCGAAGGAAGGCGCGCAGCAGGCGGGAGGCTCGGACGCGGGCGGCGCGCAGGCCGCGGCCCGGGTGAAGCTGGCGCTCAACTGGGTGCCCGAGCCCGAGTTCGGTGGCTTCTACGCCGCGAGGGATCAGGGCGCGTTCAAGCAGCACGGGTTGGAGGTGGAGATCCTCGGCGGCGGGGCCGGCGTGCCCGTGTTGCAGATGGTGGCCACGGGGCAGGTGGAGTTCGGCATCGTGGGCGGGGACGAGCTGCTCACCGCCCGGGCGCGCGGCGTGGATCTGATTCCGCTGTTCGCCGTGTACCAGACGTCGCCGCAGGCCATCATGGCGCACGCCTCCCGCGGGGCGAAGAACATCCAGGACGTGCTCTCCTCGGGCACCATCGCCCTGGAGCCTGGCCTGCCGTATGCCGCGTTCCTGAAGAAGAAGTACGGCTTCGACAAGGTGAAGGTGGTGCCCTACGACGGCGGCGTGGCGCAGTTCGTGACGAACAAGGACTTCGCGCAGCAGTGCTTCATCACCTCGGAGCCCATCGCGGCGCGCAAGCAGGGCGCGGAGCCGGTGGTGTTCCTGGTGGCCGATGAGGGTTTCAATCCCTATACGGCCGTGGTCGCCACCCGCCGGGAGCTGTGGAAGACGCAGCCGGAGCGCGTGAAGCGCTTCGTGGCGGCGGTGCGCGAGGGCTGGCGCGCCTACCTGGACAATCCGGCGCCGGCCAACACGGTGATGGCGAAGCTGAACACCACCCTGGACGCGGAGACGTTCGCGGCGGCGGCGCAGGCGCAGAAGCCCCTCATCGAGACCGAGGAGACGCGCACCCGGGGCCTGGGGTCGATGAGCCGCGAGCGCTGGGAGACGCTGGGACGGCAGCTCGTGGAGCTGGGCCTCATCGAGAAGGCGCCGGTCGTGGACGAGTTCCTCCTGCCCGAGTTCACACAGGCCCCCGGCAAGACTTCTCCGTGAGCCATTGGCGGACCCCAATCACAAACACAAAACCACAGACACAAAGACAAGTAAAACACAAACACATACAACAATCCAAACAACAAAAAACAAAAAATCAAATCAAAACACTCCAAATGCAAAAACCGGACCAACAATTAAATATCAGGCAAATAAATGCAAGCAATTGACATCAATCACAGACGTGTCGAACGTCAGTAATTGATGTATTTCTTTTCTGCGGACGGGCGCCTACATGCATGGAAATGTAGGCATGATGGGTCAACAAAAAGACGCACATGTGGCGAAATGTAGGCACGATATCCGTCCCATGGCACAGCCGGGGAAAGGAAACATGCCGAAATGTAGGCATGGCATGATCCACATCGGATATCCGCGAACAGCGAGAGGGGCACGCCCATGAGCCGTCCGCCCGAGCCCTCATCCACCCCGGCAGCGCCGCGCCCGGGGCTCCTGGCCCTGTCGTACCTGGCCTTCGTCAGCCTGGGACTGCCGGACGCGGTGATCGGCGTCGCCTGGCCGTCCGTCCGCGAGACCTTCTCGCTGCCGCAAGCGGCGCTCGGCGCCGCGCTCGCCATGGCGGCCTCGGCGTACTTCACCTCGGGCCTGTTCGCGGGGCGGTTCATGCGCACCGCTGGAATCGGCACCCTCCTGGCCGTCAGCACCGCGCTCGCCGCCACCGGTGTCACCGGCTACGGAGTCGCCCCCGCGTTCGCCCTCTTCATCACCGCGGCCTGCTTCGTCGGGCTCGGCTCGGGCGCGATCGACACCGGGCTCAATACGTACGCCGCCCACCACTTCGGAGCGCGCCACATGACCTGGCTGCACGCCGCCTACAGCGTCGGGGCCGCGCTCGGGCCGGTGCTCATGACGGCGCTCCTCACGCACGGCGCGGGGTGGCGGGCCGGCTATGCCGTCATCGGCGGAGCGCTCGCGCTGCTCGCGGTGGCCTTCACCGGGATGCGCCGGCAGTGGGACGCCGGGCCGGGCTCGAGCCCTCCCACGGCCGAGGCCCCGGCCCCCGTGGACGCCACCTCCCCCACGGTCACCGCGGGGGCCACGCTGCGCCGTCCCCGCGTCTGGCTGCAGATCGCCATCTTCTTCCTCTACTCCGGCGTCGAGGTCACCGCGGGACAGTGGAGCTACACCGTCCTCACCGAGGCGCGCGGGCTCGGCACCGCGTTGGCCGGAACGTGGGTCAGCTTGTATTGGGCGGGCCTGCTGGCCGGGCGCATCGTGCTCGGCTTCGTCGTCGAGCGGATGGGCCCCGTCCGGCTCCTGCGGCTCGGCACCGCGGGGACCGTCGTGGGCGCGCTCCTCCTCGCCCTCCCGGCGGTCCCGGCCGTCCTGGGGCTGGCGTTGCTCGGCTTCTCCCTGGCGCCCATCTTCCCGGCCCTCATGTCCGAGACGCCCCGGCGCGTGGGCGCGGATGCCGCCGCGCACGCCGTCGGCTTCCAGGTGAGCGCGGCGACGATGGGCGTCGCGGTCGTCCCGAGCGCCGCCGGCCTCATCGGCGAACGGCTCGGGCTCGCGGCCATCACCCCGTTGATCCTCGGCGTCGCGGTGCTGCTGGCCGGGGTCCACGAGGTGCTCGTCGCACTGGCCGACCGCCCCACCCCTCCCGGGTCCGGCAGCCGCCAGACCGCCCCCCGCGGCTGAGCGCCGGGCGGCGGCTCCCTCACCCCGGGCCGCCGTTCAGCGCTTGTCCTGGCGGATGCGGACGAGGCCTTCCTGGGCCACGGAGGCCACCAGCCGGCCCTCGCGGGTGAAGATGTGCCCGCGCGCCAGGCCGCGCGAATTGCCCGTCCACGGACTGTCCATGGCGTACAGGAGCCAGTCGTTCACGCGCAGGTTCCCGTGGAACCACAGGGCGTGATCCAGGCTCGCCATCTGCATGTTGCGCTGCATGAAGCTGGCGCCGTGCGGCTGCAGCACGGTGGTGATGAGGTTGAAGTCCGAGGCGTAGGCGAGCACGTACTTGTGCACCTGCGGATCCTCCGGCAGCTCGCCGTCCGCGCGGAACCACACGTACTTCACCGGCTCGCTCACCTTCGGCTCGAATGGATCGAAGAGCGTCACCGGACGGATCTCGATCGGCTTCTCGCACAGGAACTTCTCCCGGACGCGCTCGGGGATGAGGTGGGCCCGGCGGCGCAGCAGCTCGATGTCCGAGGCCAGCCCCTCCGGTCCGGGCACCTCGGGCATCTTCACCTGGTGCTCGTAGCCGGGCTCGTCCCCCTGGAAGGAGGCCATCATGGTGAAGATGGACTCGCCCTTCTGGATGGCCACCACGCGGCGGGTGGTGAAGCTGCCGCCGTCGCGGACGCGGTCCACCGTGTACACCACGGGCAGGCTGGCGTCCCCGGGGCGCAGGAAGTAGCCGTGCACCGAGTGCACGTGGCGCTCGGACTCCACCGTCTGGCTGGCCGCCGACAACGCCTGGCCGATCACCTGCCCGCCGAAGAGCTGCCGGTAGCCCAGATCCTGGCTCGCCCCCCGGAACAGGTTCTCCTCGATGGGCTCCAGCTTGAGCAGCGCCAACAGTTCCTCCAGAACGCGACTCATCCCTTCTCCTTCTTCTCCACATGGCCCCGGGGCACTCGGCGCCCGGGCTGGTACGGCTCCGTACCATGGAGGAAACAGCGGGGCTTGGCCAGTGCGAGAAGCATGGGGCCGCCCAGGGCACCGCGCGCGAGGCCCACGGGAGGGGGCCCGGTTCCCGGCTGGACAGGCGGCCAGGAACCCCCGGAGGGCCGGGTCAGGCAGAAGCGGAAGGGGGCCGCTGTTGGGCGGGGACCGTCAGGGTGGGCCCGTACACTGTCGTCCATGCGCCCCGGCGGCGAGGGACGGTGAGCAGCCCGTCCCCATACCCCGGAGGAGACCCTTACCCATGCGAATCCTGGTGGTCATCGCCTGCTTGATGGGGCTGTTCGGCGCCCTTCCCGCCCACGCCTCGGGGCTCGAGGACGTGTTCGGCCGGGAAGTGCCGCTCGGACAGGGGCGGCCGGCGGTGGTGCTGTACGCCAACCGGGACACGCGGGACGTGCTGCGCGAGCACGCCCTGCGCTTCGCGTATGACCTGCGCCGCCAGCACCCCATCGTGGTGGTGCGCGTGGACCTGCGGGGCATCCCCGGCTTCTTCAAGGGCGCCGCGAGCCGGGAGATCCGCAAGATCCACAACGACTCGCTCACCCGGGTGCGCGAGCTGTTCCTCTCGCAGGGCCAGCAGCCGCCCGCGGACCTGGAGCAGTCGCTCTACATGGTGGCCGACACCACCGGGGCGCCGCACAGCGCGCTGGGGCTGGAGAAGGGCTTCCGCCAGGTGCTCGTCCAGGCGCTGGGGCCCCGGGGGCGGGAGCTCGTACGTGGGCCGTTTCCCGAGGCCGCCGGGGCCATCAGCCGGGCGCTCTCCACACCGTCCCCGTCGCTCGTCAGCACCCTCTCCCGGTAGCACCCTCGCGGCACGGCTCGCGCGAGGGTGTTTCCAGGAGCACGGCTCGAAGCGCGCGGCTCAGGGCGCGGAGATCGTCGTCTCCACCGCGGGGCAGGACACCGGGCGGGACTGGAGCTGCTCCAGCGAACGCGGCACCTCCGCCTGCTTCTCCACGACGTCCATGAGCCCGCCGTTGAACGCGATGCGGTAGCGCCCCGGCTGCTTCATCTCGTAGGCCTGCGAGAGATCGACCTGGGCGTCCACGGAGGCGCCGGGCGCGATCGTCACGTAGGCGTCCGCCGACGGGTTGCCCCGCTTCACCATGCGCCCCAGATAGTTGACCTCGGTGCCGTCGCGGGTCACCTCGAAGTCCTTGCCCATCAGGCCCTCGAGCGGCGTGCGCCACTTGAGCACGTACAGCGGTTGCGCCGTCCGGTTGGTGAGCTGGAAGCGCAGCGGCACCGGCTCACCCGCGCGCACGCTGGCGGGCACGCTCACCACACAGTCCAGGGTCGCCGCCATCGCCGGATTCTCCTTCCGAGGCTCGGGAGCCGCCGGGGCCGGTTGCTCCGGCGCGGGGGCCGGCTTCGGATCCACGGTCTCCTTGCGCGGCGCACACGCGCCCGCACTCAATGCCAGACAGCACAGCGCGACCCAACGGCCATATCCACGAGTCATGGGACGGATGCTCTCCTCCGGAAAAAAGAAAAACGGGAGCGTCGCCGCTCCCGTCTCTCGCTACCACACTTCGGGACTACACCCTGGGCTGATCGATTACGGCAGCGAGGGGGTGTTCTCGGCGAAGTACTCGTGGTTGTCCGCGTTGTCCAGGGCGCGGGTGGGGCTGGAGATCGCGAGGCTCTTGGCCGCGCTCTGACCGTAGGCGTGGTCATCCGTGGCGGCCACCACGTTGAAGTGGCTCATCTCGTGGACCAGCGTGCCGGCCTTGGAGTCCGTGCCCGTGGTGGGGGCGCTCCAGAAGGCGTTGCACACGTAGATCTTGTACGGCGAGGCCGGGTACACGTAGGCGTAGTAGCTGTCGTTGCAGCTGCAGTCGACCACGATGGCCGCGTTGGCCAGGGCGTTCTTGATGTTGGTGAAGTGGCTGCGCGCCGTGCCCACGTTGGTGCTCGAGTAGGTGCCGAACCAGGTCTTGTAGCGCGTGGTGCTGGCGGAGATGCCGTTGAGGTAGGTGGACGCGTTGTTCGCGTACGTCCGGGCGGAGGTCAGCGCCGAGGAGATCGACGACTGCTCGGAGCTGGTGCAGGCGCCGGAGTACGACAGGCCCTGGGCGGAGACCGTGCCCTGCGCCTCGAGCTCGGGCTGGCCGCGGCCCTCGATCCACAGGTTCACCAGGTTGGAGTCGAGCTGCGCCGCCTTGGTGATCACCGCGTGGTGCTGATCCAGCGAGGGCGCGGCGTAGCTGACGGTGTAGGCGCCGGACTCGGACAGATCATACATGCCGGACACGGGGGCCAGGCCCGAGATGCTCTCGCCGGGGGCCAGGGTGACGTAGTCCTGGGCGGTGGGGGCCGCGCGCTTGATGTGCGGACCGATGTACTCCACGGGCTCGCCATTGCGCGTCACCTCGAACAGCCCCTCCTTCAGGCGGCCGTCCGGGATGTAGAACTTGAGCAGCTGCACGGGGTGGGACGAGACGTTGGTGAGGGTGACCATCACCGACACGTCCTCGCGGGCGCTCAGCGTGGCCTTGCTCACCGACAGGCTCACCGCCACCTCGCCGGTGGCCTGCGCGACCTGCTCCGAGGCCGTCTCGAGCTCCTCCGGCGCGCCGCACGCGCCCAGCATGGACACTCCGACGAGACTTCCCACCAGCCACTTGAAACCGCGAACGCTCTTGCTCACGCAGTGACTCCTTTGCCTGTCAAAACCGATAGCTCATGGCTAACCCGGTTAACCAGTTCTTATAACAGAACCAGGAATGTCGTCTATGTGAGACTATTCTTCGAAATATTTGTTCACACGAAATGATTGCCATGCAAATGAATTACTTTGCACAGCAACAATCGAGGCACCTCAGGGCCGGGCGACCACGGCGAGGATGATGTCGCGGGCCCGTCCGAGCATGGAGTCGACGTGCAGCCCCGCCTCGCGCACCAGCGCCAGCGTGTCCCGGTCCGGGTTGCAGCCCACCGCCTTGCGCGTGTGGGGGGCCATGGACCGGGCGAGCCAGGCCAGGGGCCGGTCCCGCGGGAGCACGTGCTCCAACAACAGCACCGCGCCACCGGGACGGCACACCCGGCGCATCTCACGCAACGCGGCGAGCGGCTCCGTGAAGGTGCAGATCGCGAACGTGGACGACACCGTGTCGAAGCTCGCATCGGCGAAGGGCAGCGCCGTGACATCGCCTTCCCGGGCCTCGAATGGACGGCGCAGCGCCTGGGCGCGGCGCGAGGCCTCGTCGAGCATCGCGCGCGAGAAGTCCAGGCCCGTCACCCGGCACGCCTCGGGGTAGAAGGCGAGGTTCTTCCCCGTGCCCACGGCCACCTCGAGCACCTCTCCCCGGGCCTTGGCGAGCAGCTCACCCCGCCACCGGTTCAGGAAGAGACGGTCCGGCAACGAGGTCCACACATCGTATTTCTGGCCGAGATCGTCGTAGATCTCTCGAACATCCTGACTCACCGGGATCACCTCCACGGCGCAGTCTTCCACGCCTACCGCTCCACTTCCACGGGAGGCGGGGTGGTGTTGAGCCGGCAGTGGATGTTGTCGGGACAGCGGCCCTCGGAGCGGGGAATGCAGGTGCCGCAGCAGTTCATCTCATCCGGCGCGCAGGGCGGGGAGCACGGGCCGCAATCCACCGAGCCTCCACACCCATCGGAGATGACCCCACAGCGGGCGCGGGCCTTCAGACAGGTGAGGGGCACACAGCGAGTGCCCGCGTCCACCACCGGCTCCAGGCCCGCGTCCACCGTGCCCGTCCCCGCGTTCACCGGAGCGGGAGGCGGCTCGGAGCGGGCCGACACACAGGAGAGACCCAGGAGGCACGGCACCCACAACCACAGCAGCCGGGAGCGCCCGGCGGGTCGCGACGCGATCATGACGGGGGAGGTGAACACAAGCCCTCCCCCGTGGGTACGGGATTCGTCCCGGACTCAGGAGGCCGAGGCCGAGGCCGCGGCGCTCGCGTCGAGGATGGCGCTGAGCTGCTTGGACAACTGGGAGAGCTGGTTGGCCGTCTGAAGCGTCTGCGCGGAGGTGGACTCGGCCTGACGCGCCGTCTGCGCCACCTCGAGGATGGCGGTGTTCACCTGCTCCACCGCCGTCGTCTGCTGCTGGGTGCTCAGCTCGATCTCCCGCGCCACGTCCAGGTTGGCGCGCACCAGCTCCACGATGCGGCGGAAGTTGCCGGCCACCTCGCCGAACTGCTTCGCGCTGCTCTGCACCGCCTTGGAGCCATCCTCGGTGGCCATGATGGTGGTGTTGGAGGCGGCGCGGATCTCATCGATGAGCACGCGGATGTCCTTGGTGGCCCCACCCACGCGATCCGCCAGCTTGCGGATTTCATCGGCCACCACGGCGAACCGCTTGCCGTGCTCCCCTGCCCCGGCGCTCTCGATGGTGGCGTTGATGGCGAGGATGTTCGTCTGCTCGGCCAGCTCGTTGATGATGTCCAGGATGCCGCCGATCTCCTGCGAGCGCTTGCCGAGCTCCAGCATGTGATTGACGATGGAGTCCACCTGGCGGCTCACCACGTCGATGGCCTCCTGGGCGCGCAGCACCGTGTCGTTGCCGGTGCGGGCGGCGCCGGCCGTGTCATCCGCCACGCGGGCCACCTGCTGGGCGCTACCGGCGATCTGCCTCGAGGTGGACAGCAGCTCCTTGACGGTGGTGGAGATCTCCGTGGTGGCCGAGGCCTGCTCGCGCGCACCGCTGACCTGCTGCGAGGCCGCCGAATGGAGATCGGCCGAGGAACCCTGCACCTGCGTGATGGCGGTGGACAGCCGGCGCTCCAGGCTCCTGCCGATGAGCGCGGCGATCCCCATGCAGATGACCAGGAGCCCGATGCCGTCGATCCAATAGAACTTGTCGAGGCCCACCAGCTCCTCGATCTGCTTCGCGTCCCGCGCCGCGAGCAGCTGCTCCTCGTGCTGGCGCAGATCCGAGAAGGCCGTGCGGAGGTTGCCCATCAGCCGCGCGCTCTCGCCTGCGTTGAGGCGGGCCACGGCGACGTCGAGCCCCTGGGCGCGGCGCACCTCGATGTTGCCACGCACGCTGTTGAGCTTCTGCTCGAGGGCGGACGTGAAGGACTCCAGGAGCCGCAACCGCTCGGCGTCGCCGGCCAGCAACTGGCGCAGCCGCTCGAGCTCCTTGCTCAAGCTCCCCTGGGCCTGACGAAAGGAATCGAGGGTGGTCTCGTTACCCGAGAGGATGTAGTCGCGGTGGCCCGCGTCCGCGTCCTTGACGAGGGAGAAGACGCGCTCGATGTGGGCGAGCGACTCGTAGCTCTGCAGCACGAGCGCATTGGCGTCCATCACCGTCTGGTTGCCCTTGCGCGTCAGGACGATGAAGCTCCCGATCATCGCCGACATCAGGAGCAAACCCGCGAGGAACTGCCTCCCCACTGTCCATCTCGAAAACATCGTCTCGTCTCCTCGGCCAGGGAAGCGGAGGCCCCCGCGGCAACGCGCCCCGAGTCTATGCCAATCGCGGGATTTCGGCGCGCCGGTTGGGAAAAAGAGAAGGACGGGGCCCCAGCCCGTGGACCAGGGGAACCCCACCCGCGGTGGCACCCGCCTTCCGAGGAATCGCGAGTGAATCCGGGCACTTCGGGAGTAAGGAGGCGACCCTCCGGCCGCTGCCCGGCTCGGGGGCCTGGGCTCAGGTGGCGGGGACCTGGGCTCCGTTGCGCGGGACGGTGGCGATGAGGGCCCGGAGCGTGTCGATCTCCTCCTCGCCGAGGGCCGGGTGCCACACGTCCATGATGAAGCAGATGCGGGTCTGGGTGCTCCTGTTCCAGGCCTCGTGGAGGAAGGTGTCATCGAAGACGACGCAGCGGCCCTCGGTCCACTGGCGCTCCTCGCCGCCGACGCGGATGCCACAGTCCGGCGGGATGATGACGGCCATGTGGATGGTCAGCTTGCAGTTGGTCGCGTCATGGTGTGGCGGCAACACGGTGCCGGGCTTGAGGACGGAGAAGAACGCCTCGCCATCGGACATGAGCAGGGGGGCCAGCGAGTCCAGGGCGCGGGCCGTCTCCGGGCACGCCCGGAGGTTGCGCGCGTTGAGCTTGCCCTCCTTCCGGAGGAACAGGGCCATCCACTGGCTGTCGTCCTGGAGCGTGTAGAACTTCTCGTGCCTGCCCGGCATGTAGGTGGCGAGGTGGCTCCGCTCGGTGCTGGCGCGCAGGTACTCCTCGCGCATGACGGACGAGATGGCCTCGAGCGTGCGTGTCGCCTGCTTCAGGGAGGGGTACTCGTCCGGCGAGTACCACGGGCGGGTGGGCAGGCCCGGGATGTAGAGGAGCTCGGGCCGCTGGAGCGGATGCGGGTACCGCGGCTCCTTCTCGCCGAAGGCGATCCGCAGGCCCTCGAGGATGCGGTGGAGCTTCGCCTCTCCGTGCTTCGCGATGCACTCACCGAGGACGGACTGGACCTTCTCGGCGGCCGAGGGAGAAAGGAGCTCGGGGATGTCGATGGCCATGGTGTCTCTCACGCGCGCTCGGACAGGTGAGCGCGGATGGGCCGCCAGGCGGTGGCGGTGGGGGGAACGGCATGGGGATTTTCGGGTGGGGGGCTGACATCCTCGAGGTGCGGGCCGTCGTCGAGGAGGATGGGCTTGCCTGGCGCCGGTGTCCCTGCTCTCGTCGCGCTGGCGGCGGCCCGGCTCGGGCCGCGCCCCCCGAGGCCCACCATGTCCCCCCTGCCCGAGGAGTTCACGCTGCGCCCGGTCTCACGGGAGCAAGTGGCGACGGTGCTCGCGCCCTTTCTCGCGCGGCTCAACCGCGAGCCCGAGCGGCACATCGGCTACTGCGACGACACGCCGGAGATGATGGGGGACACGCTGGCGCGGCTGAGCCCGGCGCCGGTGGACACGTTCCGGCTGGCGTTCGAGGGCGAGCGGCTGGTGGGGGCGTTCGGCTTCGACACGGACGCGAGGCTCGGCAGGGCGTGGCTTTTCGGACCGCAGGTGGAGCACGAGGCATGGCACGCGGTGGCGGATGCGCTCTTCGCCGCGGTGTGCCCGCTGCTCCCCGAGCACGTGCGGGAGCTGGAGCTGTACTACGACGTTCGCAACACACGCTGTCACGAGGCGGCGGTGCGCTGGGGCTTCACCTCGGCGGGGGATTCCTATGTCCTGCGTTTCGAGCGGGGCGGCATGACGGAGGTGCCGCATGAGACGGCGGAGTCACTCACGCCGGCCCACCATGAGGCGCTGAAGGAGCTCCATCATGAGCTGTGGCCCGTCTCCTGGCTGACGGGCGAGCAGTTGCTGGAGAAGCAGGACGAGAACCATCGGCTGCTGGTGCTCACGGAAGGGCCGGAGCTGCTCGGGTACGTCTTCGCGAAGGTGCAGCCGGAGTTTGGCGAGGGCTTCATCGAGCACGTCGCCGTCGCGGAGCGGGCGCGCGGCCGGGGCCTGGGGAGGAAGCTGGTGGCGGCGGCGCTGCGGTGGATGTTCTCCTGGGACGAGGTGAAGGTGACGCACCTCGTCGCCCGAGCGGAGAATGAGCCCGCGGTGCGGCTGTACCGGGGGCTCGGGTATCAGGTGCTCCACCCCATGCGCGCCGCCCGCCGTCCGATCGGGTAAGAAACCGCACTCGAGGAGGCTCGGATGCCGAAAACGATGACGCTGTCCCAGGTAATGAAGCAGCTCGAGGAGCAGGGCGACGAAAAGGTGCGCCAGCGCTACGTGCGCGATGGCGCGGGCGACAACGTTTTCGGCGTGCTGCTCGGAAAGATCCGCGGCCTCGCGGAGGCGCTCGGGACGAACCACGGGCTCGGCCTGGAGCTGTGGGAGACGGGCAACCACGAGGCGCGCATCCTGGCGTGCATGCTGCTCGATCCCGCGGCGCTCACCGAGAAGGAGGCGCGCGCGCTCCTCGAGCCGCTCTCGAACCCGACCCTGGTCGACGAGCTCGTCGGACGGGTGCTCGTGCATGCCCCCGTCGCCGAGGCGCTGCAGGTGCGATGGATGGACGGCGGCAAGGAGCTTCCCCGCCGCGCCGGGTGGAAGATCCTCGCCGGGCGCATCGCGCGTGGGCTCGCGAAGGACCTCGACGTCCCCGCGACGCTCGCGCGCATCGAGCGTGAGTTGCCGCCCGCACCGTACCGGGTGAAGGAGGGCATCAACTTCTGTCTCGTCTGGATCGGCCTCCACCTGCCCGAGTACACGGCGGAGGCCATCGCGATCGGCGAGCGCCTCGGCCGGTGGGACCCGCGGCCGATCCCGAAGGGCTGCACGTCGAGCTACGCGCCGGAGTGGATCGCGGCGTCGCTCGCGCTGCGTCGAGGCGAGAAGACCGAGGCACGAAAGACGATGGAGGCGGCCGCGAAATCGAAGGCCGCGAAGCCGAAGGCCACTCCAGCCAGGAAGAAGAGCGCAGGGAAGAAGCCGGCTGCCCCGAAGCGGGCGCGCTGACATCGCGTGCCGGGCTCGGCAGGACGGTGGGCCCTCCCGTCCTAGCACCAGGGGATGTGTATGGCTTTGCCGTGCTGCTCTACGAAGTGAAGGAGCAGCATCTGTATCCTATGCGCCCCCATGGCCAGCCTCGAGGACAGTGCTGCCACGAGAGGGCCACGCCTAACATCTCGTTGCGATGCGATTCGGAATGATTCGCATCGGGGGCGGGGTGCGCTACGGCATTTGCAAAATCCACATCAGTTCTTTCTTGGAGAGACTTCAATGCTGAACCTTTCGAACATTCTCGATGAGTTGAGCGAAGAGCAGATGGATCGCGTCCTCGAGTTCAAGGCCGGCTGGAAGAAGTCGCACAGCAAGAGCAAGAGTAAAAGCAAGAGTAAGAGTAAGAGCAAGAGTAAGAGCAAGAGCCATACCTGTAGGTCCAGGTAGAGCGGGCTGAAGAACAGGATTCAGCCCTGGCGCACCACGCCCCTGTCTCGGTCATGACTCGGCAACGTCTCTATGTGTTTCCGGAGTACTTCGAGCTCCTCCCCTGGAGTGAGGGCGAGGGCTCGAGTCTCCTCGGTGACTCGGAAGCGAGCGCCCGTGCGAGGAGCGGCGAGCGCTTCATGGTGGTGGACACGCGCGATGACCAACACTGCTATCTGATCAACCCGGTCATCAAGAGCTACCTGGAGCTGTTCAGGGAGCCGCGGACAGAGGCGGAGGCGCTGGAGGAACTGGCGCGCCAGGCGGAGTGTCCGCCGGAGGCCATCGCCGCCACGGTGCGGACCTTCTTCCAGCGCATGCGGCGCGCCGGCCTGCTGCGCTCCGCGGGGGCGGACCTCCAGGAGGAATCCATCTTGGCGCTCACCCCCGGGCAAGTGCTCGGTGAGTACCGCGTCGGAGAGCTGATCGTGGAGAAGCCAGACGTGGCGCTCCATCTCGCGCGGAAGGTGGACACCGGGACGCTCGTGGTGCTCAAGGTCTTCATCCTGCGGGGGCCCAGGGCGAGCGATGAGCGCAAGCTCTTCGAGCGGGAGTTCTCCCTCATGGCCGGGCTGGCCCCGCATGAGAACGTCTGTCACCTGCTGGCCTTCCACCCCGGGGAGCCCTGCTACGCCGCGCTGGAGTACGCCGGCAGCACTCCGATTCGTCACTCCATGGCGGAGGCCTTTCTGCCCCTGCCGGAGCGGGTGCGCATCGGCGCCGAGGCGCTCGCCGCGCTCGCCCACTTGCACCACCACGGCCTGCTGCACGGCGATGTCCACTCGCGCAACTTCATGCTGACGGACGAGCACCGGGTGAAGCTCATCGACTTCGGCCTCTCGCGGCGCAGCGGCGACGCCGCGGAGGAGGCCTCCGTCCCCCACGGCGGCCTTCCCACCTTCATGCCCCCCGAGCGCATCGAGCCCGGCTCGCTCCGCATCAGCAGCCGCCCGGGAGACATGCGCTCGGAGGTGTTCCAACTGGGAGTGTTGCTCCACGAAATCCTCACGGGCCACGAGCCCTTCTCCAAGGGAGTGCTGTGGAGGACCCTGGCGCGGGCCATCCGCGGCCAGCCCGCCCCTCGCGCGGTGCGGACTCCCGAGGGTGAGCGCATCCCGGAGCCCCTCGCCGACGTCATCGGGCGCGCCCTCGCCAAGGCCCCGGAGGAGCGCTTCCCTCGCGCCGTGGAGATGCTGGAGGCCTGGCGTGCGGCCTGGCGGCGCGGCGCGCGGCCCGCCCGGGCCGGGGAGCGTGTCAGCCCATGAGCCTCGGGGGATGGCTGCGCCGGGCCCGCCCGACGGTGGACTCGCAGCTGAGGAGCAACGACTGCGGAATCAGCGCGGTGAAGACGCTCTGCGAGCGGCTCGGGGTCCCCATGAGTCGCGAGGCCATTGCCGCCACCCTCCCCCTGGACGTCGAGGGGCTGCGCCTCGACAGCCTCAAGGCGTTTCTCCGGGAGCACGGCTTCGGGGTACGCACGCAACCGCTGGACGTCAATGATGCCGCGGGGCTGGAGAGGAAGCTGAGCGAGCTCGCCCCGTGTCTGGCCACGGTGCGCATACAGGCCACTGGACTGCTGCACTACGTGGTGGTCGACGGCGTGGAGCAGGGACGGCTGCGCATCCTCAACCCCACACACGGGCAGGTGGAGCGCTGGACAGTGGCCGACTTCGTCCGGCGCGCGCACACCGTCCAGGTGCCCCTGACGGAGGAGCTGTGGAACAGCCGCATCCGGGGCCAGGTGATGCAGGAACTGGAGAGGTACGGACTCCAGCTGGACGCTCCTCCCAGCGAGGCCGAGGTCGCGGCGCTGTACAACAAGCTGCTCTACTTCAGCTACGTGAAGCAGAACTTCGGGTTGAAGGACGAGGCGGCCGAGCGCGCCTTCCTCGCCGACCTGGTCCACCACCAGCAGCTCTCGTCCGTTCCCCAGCGCTTCCGCGCGGTGGAGGGCAGTGAGGAGAGGCGGGTGCTGGCGGCGCCCGTGGTGCTCGCGGTGCGGCCACCCGCCTCGAGGGCGGATCGGCAGGTGACTGACGAGACGCCGGCCCATCCGATCCGGCGGCTGTTGAAGGAACTCGGCGCGCTGCGCGGTATCTGGTACCTCTTCCTCCTGGCCGCCGTGCTCTCGTCCGTGACGACGCACACCGCCGTCTTCGTCAATCAGTTGCTCGTTGACGAGATCATCCCTCAGTTCGACTTCGGAGTGCTGGCCACCTTCACCCTGGGCCTGGGACTCTTCAAGCTGTTCGACCTTCTCCTGTGGGTGTACACCCGGTACGTGTCGGTGCATCTGGGATTGGCGCTGGACCGCTACTTCCTGCTGCGCTTCGGAGATCGAATCCTGACGGGGAGCATCCAGTACCTGCGCTCCTTCACTCGGGGGGACTTGCTCGAGCGCGTCAGCGACAGCCTCAAGCTCAAGAGCTTCTTCACCAGCTACTTCTCACGAATCGTCGTCAACGCCTGCGTCTCGCTCAACGCGCTCGTCGTGCTGTTCGTGCTCAACTGGCGGGCCGCCGCGCTCGTGCTGCTGACCCTGCTGCTGCTGGGCACCCTCCTCGTGGGGGTGACGCCGGTGCTGCGGCGGCTGGAGAGCGAGCGCTTCCGGAACAAGGCCGACCTGCTCTCCTGCATGATGGAAGGAATGGAGGGGGTACAGCCCATCCGGGCCTTCAACCTGGAGGCGCACTTCAACGCGCAGCTGGGGGCCCAGGCGGGGCGCTACCTGGAGACGCAGCGCAAGGGGAAGCTGCTCGATCTCGCCAGCACCACGGCCGTCTCCCTCGTCACCACGACCGCCTCGATGCTGCTCATCCTGCTGTGCGCCCGTGGGCTGATTGCCCAGCAGACGATCACGCTCGGACAGCTCCTCACCTTCATCGCCCTGTCGTCGAAGATCTTCTCCTCCTTCACCACGCTGCTCGAGGAGAACCTCTCCCTGCAGGAGAACCTCGTGATTCTGAGGCGCTACTTCGACTTCGGCGAGGGCGGAGCCAGCCGCGCCCCGCACGCGCCGGAGGAGGACGTTCGGGTGGAGGTACTGGAGGCGCGAGGGCTCACCTACCGCTACCCCTCGGGCCTGGGCGTCCTGGAAGGGGTGGACCTGACGCTGCGCAGGGGGGAGAAGGTGCTCCTGATGGGGGCCAACGGGAGCGGGAAGTCCACCCTGGTGCGAGTGCTGGCCGGGCTCCAGCAGCCCTCCAGTGGGACGGTGCTGGTCAACGACGTCGCGCGTGAGCTCCTCGGCCAGCGAGCGCTGCGGCGCCGGGTGGTGCTGGTCTCGGCGGAGGACACCCTCTTCAACGAGACGCTGCGCTTCAACATCACCTTCGGCCGGCGCCACAGCACGCGGCGCATCGTGGAGCTGGCGAAGCGAATCGGCTTCTACGACTGCATCGTCCAGCACGCGGATCACCTGGAGCGGCTCATCGAGGAAGGGGGGCGCAACCTGTCCACCGGCCAGCGGCGCAAGGTGCTGGTGCTGCGCGCCCTGCTCTCGGATGCGGACGTCCTGATTTTCGACGAGATCTTCCGGGGGATTGACCAGGAGTCGAAGGCCGCCATCGCCAGGCTGCTGGGGGAGATTGGCGATCGAGCGATGCTCTTCATCTCGCACGAGCCCGTGGAGGGGCTGCACCTGAGCCGCAAGGTCCTGCTGCACGGCGGGCGCATCCAGCAGGTGGGCGGGGACGAGGCAACGGACGGCAAGTCGGCCCGGGAGGTGGCATGGGTGGCCTCGGCCATATAAGGAGGATGTTTGCCCTGCTCTTGGGGTGCTTCGGCATCGGGGTGGTGCTCTTCGCGACGGTGGAGGTGAATGCCGTCGTGCACGTCCGCGAGGGAGAGGTGCTCTCCTCCCGGCCCCGCTCCGTCCACAAGGCGCCGTACGAGGTGCGGGTGGTGGCCCAGTACGTCAGGGAGGGAGACGCGGTACAGGAGGGCCAGCTCCTGATGCGCCTGGACAACGAGGAGGTCGACGCCGCCGCGCGGAAGGCGGAGGCGGACTACCAGGCCCTGGAGGAGGAGCTGCGGACAGTGGTGGAGCAGATGGACAATGCGGGCGAGCGGGCCGTGCGCCACCGCCGTCTGCTCGCCATCCTGCGGCGGAAACACGAGGTGGAGGAGGCGCAGGCCCGCGAGAGCCTGGGCGCGTTCTCCCGCCAGCTGGAGCTCGCCCGGGAGAAGCAGGCACTGGCGGAGGTGAAGGCGGAGCGCAGCCGCGGGCTGCACGAGCGAGGGCTGCTCTCGAAGGAGGAGCACGAGACGGACTACCGCGGCGTCCTGGAGGCGAGGAGCGCCGCCACCGAGCTGCTGAGGCTTCGGCGGGAGCAGGAGGCGGCCGGGAAGAAGCTGGGGGGCACCTACCGCGACGAGCTCACACGTGTCGAGCTGGAGCTCCTCGGCGCGGAGGCGGCGCGGCTCTCACTGCTCGAGCGCTCCAACAAGCTGCGGAGGGAGCTGGAGAAGCAGCGCGAGGAGAAGGAGCTGCGCGGCCGGCTCGCGGCCAGGCGGGAGGTGCGGGCGGACATCCGCGGCACCATCCGCTACGTCTACAATACGAAAGCGAGCAGCGACCGGCTCATCGCGGGAGAAATCCTGGTCGAGGTGGCGCCCGTGCTGGAGGAGGAGCACGCGCTGTATGCGAGGTTCAAGCTGACGCAGAACGAGGTGAAGCGAGTGCTGGCGGGCCAGCCGGCGCACCTCAAGGTGGACGCGTTTCATTTCCATCGGTACGGGGTGCTCGAGGGGCGCGTCCGCTACGTGTCCCCACCGAACGATGCCAATGAGTTCTTCGCCATCGTGGACCTGCCCCCGCCACACCCGTTCGAGGTCCGTCCGGGCTACAAGGTGCGAGGCGAGATCGTCACCGGGCAACTGCGGCTCTACGAGTTCGTCCTGGCGAAACTCTTCGACCGCTTCGAGGGGGAGCAAGCAGGGGCGGCGGGGGCCCCGGAGTCGCAGCAGCCGCAGCCCAGCCCGGGGTGACTCCGGGCCCCCTGTACCTGCTCGTCCTCCCGAGCCCCAGACCGTCTACCGGGCTCCGCTCCCAGGGGGGCTGCCGAGCGGATGCCGCGGTGCGGTGGGGTTCTGCGCAGTGCGTCGCGCACCCGGCGAGTGCGTAACATCCTGCGCGGTGCTCCGTGCGTGCTGTACCTGCGACTGCATTGACAACATGCACACGGGTAGGCGCGAAATGCGTCCTTCGCGCGAGACACGAGAGCTGTCCGCGGCTTCAGGACTTTGAACACCATGACGACCCCTTCCCCCATCGCCCACGCTCCGAACGCGGAGTTCCTTCCGCAGGCCGAGGCCGCCCATGGCGCCCCGCACTCCGCTGTCCCCACCGGACGCGTGTCGAAACACCCGCTGGAGCTCGTCTATCCCGGCAGTGGCCACGTCAGCGCCAAGCAGGCCTTCCTGGTGTGGCTGGCGTACCCCGGGGCCCGGCTGACGGACCTGGGGACGGTGGTCCAGGGAGAGCGCGGCCAGCGGCTGCTGGCCCTGCGCTACATCATCGCCAACGGGGCCATCTGGCAGACCCGCTTCGTGTGGAAGCCGGCACTCCAGGCCCTCTCGGGCGGGGAGACGGCCGCCGCCGCCGCCGTGGAGGCCCTGCTCGCGGACATCGCCCGGCTGAAGGCCGAGCTGTCGGTGGACCCGCGGGCGCACCACGCATGGGCCCGCGACTTCGTGTCTCCCGAGGCGGGGCGGCGCCTGGGCGAGTACCTGGCGGAGGCGGAGACGCTGCGCTTCCTGGTGCTGATGCACGTGGACGAGGAGCTGCGGAAGCACCTCTTCGGACGGGTGCGCGCGCGGGCGGAGGAGCTGCTGAACACCGCGCCCGCGGCCCTGGATCTGCTCTATCTGGCCACCACGGACCTGTACGCCTTCCCCGCGACCACCGTGAGCGCCGGGGCGCTGAAGTACATCATCGTCGTGGACAAGGGGGAGATGGGGGTCCGGGCGGTCCGCGAGTGCATCGCGCTCGGGATGACGCCCGTGGTCTGCCACAGCCTGCAGGACGATGCGGACGCGCTGCAGGTCCGGCTCGCACGCGCGCACGGTGGCTTCACCGTGGGCCTGCAGGGGACGTTCCGCGAGACGTACGCCAACTACGTCCAGATTACGGACAAGGTCACCTGCGCCTTCCAGGAGCGCTTCGGAAAAACATGGGAGCGGGAGCTGGCCCGGGCCGCCGTCTACCCGGGCTACGGGCCGCTCGCCGAGAACGCCTCCGCCATCCGCCACTTCCGCCAGAACGGCCTCATCTTCATCGGTCCCATGCAGGACGTGGTGGAGCGGGCGGGTGACAAGCGGACCTTCCGCTCCATGGTGCAGCAGCTCGACCCCCGCGCGGTGACGCCGGGCATCACCCTGGAGGCGAGCGACGCGAAGGTCATCCAAGAGCGCATCGAGGAAGCGTTCCGCAACGGCGTCTTCAGCTTCCCGGGCCGGCTCAAGGCCGCCAACGGCGGCGGTGGCCGCGGCCAGGCCGTCTGCCAGAGCCTCGAGGCCCTGCCGGCGGCCATCACCAAGGTGCTGGGGGAAATCCAGGCGAACGGCTGGGATGCGGGCGTGATGTTCGAACAGAACATCCCGGAGACCATCCACCTGGAAGTGCAGGTGCTCCGGGACCGCTACGGGAACACCCGCCACTTCGGGATGCGGGACTGCAGCGAGCAGCGGGCGAGCCAGAAGATTCAGGAGGAGGCCCCTCCGGCCCTGCTGCGGGCCTCGCCGGAGTTGCGGGAGCGTGTGCAGCAGCTCGCGGTGCGCTTCGCGGACGAGGTGGGCTACGTGGGCGCCGGCACCATCGAGCTCATGTACAAGGCGGGGCGGTACTACTTCCTGGAGATGAACACGCGCATCCAGGTGGAGCACCCCGTCACCGAGGAAGTGCACGCCATCCGCCGCGGCGAGGAGCTCGAGCCGCTCAACCTGGTGCAGTGGCAGATGCGGATTGCCAACGGCGAGCCCATCGACTTCGAGCAGGGCCAGCTCGTGTGCACCCACGTGGGGCGCGAGTTCCGCATCAACGCCGAGAGCTGGATGCCGAACCTGAAGGACAGCCGCGACGGTGGGGTGGGCCTGTTCGTCCCCAACGCGGGCAAGTTCGACCGCATCGAGATTCCCGCCACGGACGTCATCCTCGCGAAGCTGAAGGAGGCGGGGACGACGGGGCTCCAGGACCTGAAGATCCGGTTCGACTGTGGCTTCGAGCCCGGGGACACCCTGGTCAACAAGGACCCGACGTTCGGCAAGCTCATCATCTCGGTGGCCGCGGAGGAGAACGCCTACGAGCTGCTCCGCCTGGTCTGCATCGAGGTCCTCGCGCAGATGCGCATCGAGGGCCGGCAGGTGCGCCCGGACGGCGTCGCGCTGGACGGCAAGCCCTTCCTGACCAACCTCGGGGACCACGTGCGCATCCTCGAGATGCCGCTCATGAAGCAGCACATGCGCGACACCGCCCCCGAGCGCCACGTCAACTGGGTGGTGGCGGCGCTTCGCGCGGCCAGATAGTCCGGCGGGAACCCCACTCGGGCCTGGTGCTGGTGGTGCACGTGGGCACCACGTGGCTGCGTCATCCGGCGCATTCTTGGCCACCTGCACCTGCCCGAGCTGCCCCCACACCGTCCTCACGGTGTTCAACCTGCTGTTGAAGGTGGCCGGCGCCCAGCATTGTAGAAAAGGCGAAGGGCCCGGAACCTTACGATTCCGGGCCCTTCTATTGGCGAGGAGTACGGGACTTGAACCCGTGGCCTCCGGCGTGACAGGCCGGCGTTCTAACCAACTGAACTAACTCCCCATGAGACGGCTCGGAGCGGGTCGCACCCCGAGCGGCGTCGCTGTGTGCAGGCGTTATTAACTGATCGGAACTCCGTGTCAAGACTCAGGTTTTCCGGACCGGGCGGTCAGGAGCATGCCCAGCCGCTCGGCGAGCGTCTGGACCTCCGGAGCCTGGAGGATGGAGTGGTGATCGCCCTGGAGCTGGTGCTCCTCCACCCCCCCGGCCACCCAGCGTCCCCAGCCTCCCGGACTCCCCGCCGACACGGGCACGGCCGTCCCGCTCGCCCGGAAGAGCGTGAGCCGGCCGCCGTAGGGCCCCGGCACGTACCGCGCCAGGGCACGCAGGTTGCTCTCGAAGACGCGGTACAGGAGACGGAGCTCCTCGAATCCCACGCCCTGCTTCAGGACCCCCGCTTCGCGGCCCAGGTCGAGCAGCCGGCGCAGCAACACCTCCTCGGGCTCCGGGAGTGAGTCCTCCAGGTGCAGCGCGGGAACGGGCAGGCCGAGGAGCCGGGCCGTGAACTCCACGAACCGGGAGGCGATCCACGCGGCACCGGCCCCTTCGGGCAGGCGCTGCTCGAAGGCGTAGGCGTCGACGAGCACGAGCTGCTCCACACGCTCGCCCTGTTGCTCGAGCTGCCGCGCCATCTCGAAGGCCACCACCCCTCCCAGGGACCAGCCACCCAACCGGTACGGGCCCATGGGTTGGACGGTGCGGAGGGCCTCCACATAGCGGGCCGCCATGGACTCGACCGTCTGGAGCGGCACGCACTCCCCTTCGAGCCCCGGGGACTGCAACGCGTAGAACGGCACCTCCGGGCCGAGCCGCCGCGCCAGCTCCAGGTAGGGCAGGACCGTGCCGCTCACGGGGTGGACGCAGAAGAAGGGACGGCCCGAGCCCCCCATCGACAGGGGCACCAGCGGAGACACGTGTCCCGGCGCCTGGCGCAGCCGCACCGCCAGCTCCTCAAGGGTGGCCGTCTGGAACAGCGCAGCCACGGGCAGGCTCCGGCCCAGACGCTCGCGGATCATCGACATGAGCCGCATGCCCAGCAGGGAGTGACCTCCCAACTCGAAGAAGTTGCTCCCGGGCCCCACCGGCTGGACGCCCAGCAGCTCCTCCCAGATGCGGACGAGCTGGAGCTCCCACGCGTCCCGAGGCGCCACGACGGAGGACTCCAGCGAGAGCCCCTCGGGAGCCGGGAGTGCCTTCCTGTCCACCTTGCCGTTGGGCGTCAGCGGCAGGGCCTCCAGGACCACGATGGCCGTGGGCACCATGTACTCGGGCAACCTCTCCCTCGCGTACTGCCGCAACACCGCCGCCTCGAGCGCCCTTCCTTCCGGCACCACGTACGCCACCAGCCTCTTGCCCTCGCCTCCGTCCTCCCTCACCACCACCACTGCCTCGCGCACGCCATCCTGCTGCCGCAGCACCGCTTCCACTTCGCCCAGCTCGATGCGGAAGCCCCTCACCTTCACCTGGTGGTCGATTCTCCCCAGGTACTCCAGCTCCCCTCCCGCCAGCCACCTCACCCGGTCTCCCGTCCGGTACAGCCTTTCTCCATGGCCGTACGGGCTCGGTACGAAGCGCTCCGCCGTCAGCTCCGGCCTGCCGAAGTAGCCCCGTGCCTGGCCTTCTCCTCCCAGGTACAGCTCTCCCGCCACTCCCACCGGCACCGGCTCCATCTCCCCGTCCAGCACGTATGCCCGTTTCCCCTTCAGGGGCCGCCCAATCGTCGGCTCTCCCCGCGTATCCCCGGACACTCGCGTATACGTCGAGTACGTCGTGTCCTCCGTCGGTCCGTACAGGTTGAGCACCCGCTCCACCCCGGGCAGCGCCTCGTGCACCCCCCTCACCAGTGCTCCTGTCAGCGGCTCTCCCGCCAGGTTCACCACCCTCACCGACTCCGGTACTCCTCTCGTCCGCACCAGCTCCGCCATCGCCGACGGCACTGTGTTGACGAGCCTTACTCTCCCCGCCTCCTCCAGTTCTGGCAGCTCCAGCGCGTTCCTCGCCACCACCACCACCCCTCCCCTCGTCAGCGGCGCGAACAGCTCGAACACCGACAAATCGAAGTTCAGCGACGTCGCCGCCAGCACCCCCGCCAGCTCCTCTGCGCTGAATTCCCCGGCCGCCCACCTCACGAACGCCACCGCGTTGCGGTGCTCCAGCGCCACTCCCTTCGGCCGGCCCGTCGAGCCCGACGTGTACAGGACGTACGCCACGTTCCCCGGCTCCGCGCTCCTGCCCGGGTTGTCCGTCCTCTCTCCAGCCAGCTCCTCTCCCTCCAGCGCCACCCGCTGCGCTCCCACTTCCGGCAGCTTCTCCAGCAAGTGCGACTGGCCCACCACCACCCTCGGCCTGGCCTCCTCCAACATGAAGCCCAGCCTCTGCCCCGGGTAGTTCGGGTCCAACGGCACGTACGCCCCTCCCGCCTTGAGCACCCCCAACACCCCCACCACCATCTCCTCCGTTCGCTCCACGCACAGCCCCACCCTCTCCTCGGGGCCCACTCCCAACTTCCTCAACCGGTGCGCCAGCTGGTTGGCCCTCTGGTTGAGCTCTCCGTACTTCAGCTCCTTTCGCCCACTCACCACCGCCACCGCCGCCGGCGTCCTCTCCACCTGCTTCTCGAACAGCTCGTGCAGGCACGCGTCCTCGGGTCCCGTCCTTCCGGTGGTGCTCCACTCCTCCACCACCTGCCGCCTCTCCTCCTCCCCCATCAGCGGCAGCTCCATCAACCTCTTCTCCGGCGCACGCACGGCTGCCTCCAGCAGCACCCTCAGGTGCCCCAGCATCCGCTCCACCGTCGCGGCCTCGTACAGGTCGCTGTTGAACTCCATCCCTCCCGCCAGCCCCTGCTCCGTCTCCACCATCGCCAGCGTCAGATCGAACTTCGCCGTCTTCCCCTCCGCCTCCACCGCCTCCAGCGTCAGTCCCTCCAGCTCAACACCCTTCACCGGAGTGTTCTGCAGCGTGAACATCACCTGGAACAGCGGGCCGCGGCTCAGGTCTCGCTCGGGCTTGAGCTCCTCCACCAGCTTCTCGAATGGCACTTCCTGGTGCGCGTACGCCCCCAACGTCACTTCCCGCACCTGTCCCAGCAGTTCTCGGAACGTGACGTTGCCTTCCAGCTTCGTCCGCAGCACCAGCGTGTTCACGAAGAAGCCGATCAGCCCCTCCGTCTCCGCTCTCGTCCGGTTGGCGATGGGCGAGCCCACGCTCACGTCCCGCTGCCCTGAGTACCTCGACAGCACCGTCTGGAACGCCGCCAGCAACACCATGAACGGTGTGGCGCTCTCGCGCTGTGCCAGGACCTTCACCGCTTCCCGCAACTCCCTCGGCCAGTGGAAGCTCCGATGCTCGCCCCGGTACGCCTGCACCGCCGGCCGCGGCTTGTCCGTTGGCAACTCCAGCGCAGGCGGGGCTCCCTCCAGCTGCTTGCGCCAGTAGCCCAGCTGCTCCTTCAGCACCTCTCCACTCAGCCACTGCCGCTGCCATGCCGCGTAGTCCGCGTACTGCACCGGCAGCTCCTCCAACGGGGAGGGCCTGCCCTGCGCGTACGCCTCGTACAGGGCCGCCAGCTCCCGCACCAGGAGCCCCATCGACCAGCCATCCGACACGATGTGGTGCATCACCAGCACCAGCACGTGCTCCCGCTCTCCCAACTTCAGCAGGGTGGTCCTCAGCAGTGGACCCTGGGCCAGGTTGAATGGACGCTGGGTCTCCTCCTCCACTCGACGCTTCGCCTCGGCCTCTTTCCGGGCCTCGGGCAGCGCGCTCAGATCCTCCACGGTGAAAGCGAGCCGCGGCTCCTCGGAGATGCTCTGCACCGGCTCCCCGCCCTCGGTCCGGAATGTCGTGCGCAGCGCCTCGTGCCGGCGCACCAGTTCCTCGAAGCCTCGCCCCAGCGCGCCCACGTCCAATGCCCCCTTCAGATTCACCACCGCGGGCACGTTGTAGAACGCGCTTTCCTGCTCGAGCTGATCCAGGAACCACAGCCGCTGCTGTGCGAATGACAGCGGCAGCGCGCCGTCTCTCGGCACACGCATCAGCGGCGGCGCCTCGAGTCCCACCTTCGTGGCCAGAACCCGCGCCGCCAACTTCTCCACTGTCGGCGCCTCGAAGACCGCCCTCAGCGGCAGCTCCACTCCGAACGCCTCTCGCACCCTCGACACCAGCTGCGTCGCCAGCAGCGAGTGCCCTCCCAGCTCGAAGAAGTCCTCTCCCAGGCCCACCTTCTCCTGGTGCAGCACCTCCTCCCATAGGCTCGCCAGCTCCCGCTCCGTCTCCGTGCGCGGTGCCTCGTGTCCCTCCCGCACTCTCTCCTGCTCCGGAGCCGGTAGCGCCTTCCGGTCCACCTTGCCGTTGGGCGTCAGCGGCAACGCCTCAAGCTCCACCACCGCCGATGGCACCATGTACTCCGGCAGCGTTTCCTTCACGAAGCCGCGCAGCTCTCCGGCCTCCAGCCTCTGTCCCGGCTTCGCCACCGCGTACGCCACCAGCCGCTTGTCTCCCGGTGCGTCCTCCCTCACCACCACCACCGCTTCCCCCACCGCCGGGTGCCTGCTCAGCGCCCCTTCCACTTCCCCCAGCTCGATGCGGTAGCCCCGCACCTTCACCTGTCCGTCCCGCCTCCCCAGGAACTCCAGCTTCCCGTCCCCCTGCCACCTCACCATGTCTCCCGTCCGGTACAGCCTTTCTCCGCTGCCGAACGGACTCGGTACGAATCTCTCCGCCGTCAGCTCCGGCCGGCTCACGTACCCCACCGCCAATCCCTCTCCCCCTACGTACAACTCTCCCACCACCCCCACTGGCACCGGCTCCATCTCCCCGTCCAACACGTATGCCTTCGTGTTCGTGATGGGCTTTCCGATGGACACCCTCGCCCCTACTTCCTCCCCTCCCTCCATCCGGTTGCAGCTCGAGAACGTCGTGTTCTCCGTCGGCCCGTACCCGTTGATGAGTACTCCTCCCCCTGCCAACCGCTCCCTCACCCTCTCCACTGGCAGCACGTCTCCTCCCGCCAGCACCTGCTTCACCTTCCCCAACGCCTCTGCCTGCCGCGCCTGCATCTGCTCGAACAGCGCCGCCGTCAGCCACAGCACCGTCACCCCGTACTCGCCCAACGCCCTTCCCAGCTCCTCCAGCGTCGGCGTCCCCGCCGGGTACACCACCAGCTTCGCCCCACTCAGCAGTGCTCCCCACACCTCCAGCGTCGACGCGTCGAATGCCATCGGCGCCAGCTGCAGCACCACCTCTCCGGCTCCCAGCTTCACGTAGTCCGCACCCATCACCAGCCTCGCCACTGCCCGGTGCGGCACTCCCACTCCCTTGGGTCGGCCTGTCGAGCCCGACGTGTACATCACGTACGCCAGGTTCCCTCCTCCCACTCCCGACTCCAGCGCTCTCTCCGGCTGCGCGCTAATGGCCTCCCACTCCCCGTCCACGCTCACCACCGGCTCCGTGCCCTCTGGCGACTTGCCCTTCGCCACCACCACCGCCACTCCCGCCTCCCGCTTCATCCACTCCAAGCGCTCCGCCGGGTAGCTCGCCTCCAGCGGCACGTACACTCCTCCCGCCTTCAGGATGCCCAGCATCCCCACCACCATCTCCACCGAGCGCTCCACGCTCAGTCCCACCCTCACCTCGGGGCCTACTCCCATTCCCCTCAAGTGGTGCGCCAGCTGGTTGGCCCTCCGGTCCAACTCCTCGTACGTCAGGCTCCTGCCCTCGCACTCCACCGCGATGGCCCGTGGCGTTCTCTCCACCTGTGCTTCGAACAGCTCGTGCAGCGCCTTCTCTCGCGGGTACTCCTCCACCCTCCCGCTCCACTCCTCCACCACCTGCCGCCGCTCCTCCTCCCCCATCAGCGGCAGCTCCTTCAGCCTCTTCTCCGGCTGTTCCACCGCCGCCTGCACCAGCACCCTCAGGTGACCCAGCATCCGCTCCACCGTCGCGGCCTCGTACAGGTCGCTGTTGAACTCCATCCCTCCCGCCAGCCCCTGCTCCGTCTCCTCCATCGCCAGCGTCAGGTCGAACTTCGACGTCTTCCCCTCCGCTTCCACTCCCGCCAGCGTCAGTCCCTCCAGCTTCACTTCCTTCGCTGGCGCGTTCTGCAGGACGAACATCACCTGGAATAGCGGGCCGCGGCTCAGGTCCCTCTCCGGCCTCAGCTCCTCCACCAGCTTCTCGAATGGCACTTCCTGGTGCGCGTAGGCGCCCAGCGTCACTTCCCGCACCTGCCTCAGCAGCTCTCGGAACGTGGCGTTGCCGTCCAGCTTCGCCCTCAGCACCAGCGTGTTCACGAAGAAGCCAATCAGCCCCTCCGTCTCCGCTCTCGTCCGGTTTGCGATGGCAGAGCCCACGCTCACATCGTCCTGCCCCGCGTACCTCCCCAACACCACCTGGAACGCCGCCAACAACACCATGAACGGCGTGGCGCCTTCACGCTGCGCCAGGCTCTTCACCGCGTCTTGCAGCTCCCTCGGCCACTGGATGCCTCGGTGCCCTCCCCGGTACGTCTGCACCGCTGGCCGTGGCTTGTCCGTTGGCAACTCCAGCGCCGGCGGCGCTCCCCGCAGCTGCTTGCGCCAATACTCGAGCTGCCCCTCCAGCACCTCTCCATCCAGCCACTGCCGCTGCCACGCCGCGTAGTCCGCGTACTGCACCGGCAGCTCCTCCAACGGGGACTGCTTCCCCTTCGAGAACGCCTCGTACAGCTCCGCGACCTCCCGCACCAGGATCCCCATCGACCAGCCGTCCGACACGATGTGGTGCATCACCAGCACCAACACGTGCTCCCTCTCTCCCAGCTTCAGCAGCGTGATTCTGAGCAATGGTCCGCTGACCAGATCAAACGGACTCTGCGCTTCTTGCTCCGCCCTCTGCCTCGCCTGGGCCTCTCGCTCCACTTCCGGCTGCCCACGGAGATCCACTCGCTCCAACGGCACCCGGACCTGAGCGGAGATCACCTGCACCGGCTTCCCATTCTCGGTGCGGAACGTCGTGCGCAACGCCTCGTGCCGACGCACCAGCTCCTCGAAGCTCTTCTCCAGCACATCCTCCCGCAGCGCTCCCGTCAGCCTCACCACGGCGGGCACGTTGTAGAAGGCACTCCCTCGCTCAAACTGGTCCAGGAACCACAACCGCTGCTGCGCGAACGACAGCGGCGGCGCGGCTCGCCGATCCACTCGCGGCTTCAGCGGCGGAACCCGGAGTACCACCCCAGAGCCCACGGGCTTCTCCACCCGTCCGGCGAGAGCCTCCACCGTAGGCGCCTCGAAGACGTCCCTCAGCGGCAACTCCACTCCGAAGGCTTCTCTCACTCTCGACACCAACTGCGTCGCCAGCAGCGAGTGCCCTCCCAGCTCGAAGAAGTCTCCTCGGACTCCTACCCGTTCCAGCCCCAGCACCTGCGCGAAGATGCCCGCCAGCTTCCGCTCCGTCTCCGTTCGCGGTGCGGTGAAGTTCTCCTCCTGCGCATCCCCGAGGTGCGGCGCCGGCAACGCCTTCCTGTCCACCTTGCCGTTGGGCGTCAGCGGTAGCGCCGCTAGCTCCACAATGGCCGACGGCACCATGTACTCCGGCAGCGTTTCCTTCATGAAGCCGCGCAGCTCTCCGGCCTCCAGCCTCTGTCCGGGCTTCGCCACCGCGTACGCCACCAGCCGCTTGTCTCCCGGTGCGTCCTCCCTCACCACCACCACCACTTCCCCCACCGCCGGGTGCCTGCTCAGCGCTGCTTCCACTTCCCCCAGCTCGATGCGGTAGCCCCTCACCTTCACCTGCCCGTCCCGCCTCCCCAGGAACTCCAACTTCCCGTCCCCCTGCCACCTCACCATGTCTCCCGTCCGGTACAGCCTCTCTCCGCTGCCGAATGGGCTCGGTACGAATCTCTCCGCCGTCAGCTCCGGCCGGCTCACGTACCCCACCGCCAATCCCTCTCCCCCTACGTACAACTCTCCCACCACCCCCACTGGCACCGGCTCCATCTCCCCGCCCAACACGTATGCCTTCGTGTTCGTGATGGGTTTGCCGATGGACACCCTCGCCCCTACCTCCTCTCCTCCCTCCATCCGGTTGCAGCTCGAGAACGTCGTGTTCTCCGTCGGCCCGTACCCGTTGATGAGCACTCCTCCCGTAGCGAGCCGCTCCCTCACCCTCTCCACCGGCAGGACATCTCCTCCCGCCAGCACCTGCTTCACCTTCCCCAACGCCTCTGCCTGCCGCGCCTGCATCTGCTCGAACAGCGCCGCCGTCAGCCACAGCACCGTCACCCCGTACTCCCCCAGCGCCCTCCCCAGCTCCTCCAGCGTCGGCGTCCCCGCCGGGTACACCACCAGCTTCGCTCCGCTCAGCAGCGCTCCCCACACCTCCAGCGTCGAGGCGTCGAATGCCATCGGCGCCAGCTGCAGCACCACCTCTCCGGCTCCCAGCTTCACGTAGTCCGCACCCATCACCAGCCTCGCCACCGCACGGTGCGGCACTCCCACTCCCTTCGGCCTTCCCGTCGACCCCGACGTGTACATCACGTACGCCAGGTTCTCCCCTCCCACTCCCGCCTCCGGCGCGCTCTCCGGCTGGGCACTGATGGCTTCCCACTCCCCGTCCACGCTCACCACCGGCTCCGTACCCTCTGGTGGCTTGCCCTTCGCCACCACCACCGCCACTCCCGCCTCCCGCTTCATCCACTCCAACCGCTCCGCCGGGTAGCTCGCCTCCAGCGGTACGTACACTCCCCCCGCCTTCAGGATTCCCAGCATCCCCATCACCATCTCCACCGAGCGCTCCACGCTCAGCCCCACCCTCACCTCGGGGCCCACTCCCATTCCCCTCAAGTGGTGCGCCAGCTGGTTCGCCCTCCGGTCCAGCTCCTCGTACGTCAGGCTCTTGCCCTCGCACTCCACCGCGATGGCCCGGGGCGTCCTCTCCACCTGCGCTTCGAACAGCTCGTGCAGCGCCTTCTCTCGCGGGTACTCCTCCACCCTCCCGCTCCACTCCACCAACAGCCGCTGCTTCTCTTCCTCCCCCATCAGCGGCAGCTCCTTCAGCCTCTTCTCCGGCTGCTCCACTGCCGCTTGCAACAAGACCCGCAAGTGCCCCAGGAGCCGCTCCACCGTCGCGGCTTCGTACAGGTCGCTGTTGAACTCCATCCCTCCCACCAGCCCCTGCTCCGTCTCCACCAGCCCCAACGTCAGGTCGAACTTCGACGTCTTCCCCTCCGCCTCCACTCCCGCCAGCGTCAGTCCCTCCAGCTTCACTTCCTTCACTGGCGCGTTCTGCAGGACGAACATCACCTGGAACAGCGGACCGCGGCTCAGGCCTCGCTCGGGCTTGAGCTCTTCCACCAGCTTCTCGAAGGGCACTTCCTGGTGCGCATAGGCGCCCAGCGTCACCTCCCGCACCTGCCTCAGCAGCTCTCGGAACGTGGCGTTGCCGTCCAGCTTCGCCCTCAACACCAGCGTGTTCACGAAGAAGCCAATCAGCCCCTCCGTCTCCGCTCTCGTCCGGTTTGCGATGGCAGAGCCCACGCTCACATCGTCCTGCCCCGCGTACCTCCCCAACACCACCTGGAACGCCGCCAACAACACCATGAACGACGTGGCGCCTTCACGCTGCGCCAGGCTCTTCACCGCGTCTTGCAGCCCCCTCGGCCACTGGATGCCTCGGGAGTCACCCCGGAAGGTCTGCACCGCTGGCCGAGGCTTGTCCGTCGGCAGCTCCAGCGCGGGCGGTGCTCCCCGCAGCTGCTTGCGCCAGTAGCCCAGCTGCTCCTCCAGCACCTCTCCATCCAGCCACTGCCTCTGCCATGCCGCGTAGTCCGCGTACTGCACCGGCAGCTCCGCCAACGGGGACGGCTTGCCTCGAGAGAACGCCTCGTACAGCTCCGCTACCTCCCGCACCAGGATCCCCATCGACCAGCCGTCCGACACGATGTGGTGCATCACCAGCACCAGCACGTGCTCCCTCTCTCCCAGCTTCAGCAGCGTGATCCTCAACAACGGACCCTTCTCGAGCTCGAACGGCCGCCGGGCCGCCTCCTCCACTCGACGCTGTGCCTCGGCCTCTCTCCGAGCCTCGGGCTGATCGCTCAGGTCCTCCGCGGTGAACGCCAGTGCCGGCTTCTCGGAGATGACCTGCACCGGCTCGCCGTTCTCGACTCGGAACGTCGTGCGCAACGCCTCGTGCCTGCGCACCAACTCCTCGAAGCTCCTCTCCAGCGCTTCTACGTCCAGCTCGCCGGTCAGCTTCACCACCGATGGCACGTTGTAGAACGCGCTCCCTGGCTCCAACTGATCCAGGAACCACAGCCGCTGCTGCGCGAATGACAGCGGCAACGCGCCGCCTCTCGCCACACGCTTCAACGGCGGTGCCTTGACTCCCGCTCCTCTGCTCGACTCGCTGCCTACCCTCTCCGCCAACGCCTCCACTGTCGGCGCCTCGAAGATATCCCTCAGCGGCAGTTCCACTCCGAAGGCTTCTCTCACCCGCGACACCAACTGCGTCGCCAGCAGCGAGTGCCCTCCCAACTCGAAGAAGTCTCCCCGGACTCCTACCCGCTCCAGCCCCAGCACCTCCTCGAAGATGCTCGCCAGCTTCCGCTCCGCCTCCGTGCGCGGCGCGGTGAAATCCGCATCCTGCTCTCCACCGAGGTGCGGCGCCGGCAGCGCCTTCCGGTCCACCTTGCCATTGGGCGTCAGCGGCAACGCCTTCAACTCCACAATGGCCGACGGCACCATGTACTCCGGCAGCATTCCTCCCAGGAAACCGCGCAATGCCGTGGCTTCCAGCGCGTGCCCCTCTCGCGCCACCGCATACGCCACCAGCCGCTTGTCTCCTGGCGAGTCCTCCCTCACCACCACCACCGCTTCCCCCACCGCCGGGTGCCTGCTCAACGCTGCTTCCACTTCCCCCAGCTCGATGCGGTAGCCCCGCACCTTCACCTGTCCGTCCCGGCGGCCCAGGAACTCCAACTTGCCGTTCCCCTGCCACCTCACCATGTCTCCCGTCCGGTACAGCCTCTCTCCTGTGCCGAATGGACTCGGTACGAATCTCTCCGCCGTCAGCTCCGGCCGGCTCACGTACCCCACCGCCAGTCCGTCCCCCCCCACGTACAGCTCTCCCACCACCCCCACCGGCACTACCTGCATCTCCCCGTCCAACACGTATGCCTTCGTGTTCGTGATGGGTTTGCCTATCGACACCCTCGCCCCTACTTCCTCTCCTCCCTCCATCCGGTTGCAGCTCGAGAATGTCGTGTTCTCCGTTGGGCCATACCCGTTGATGAGTACGCCTCCCGTAGCGAGCCGCTCCCTCACCCTCTCCACTGGCAGGACGTCTCCTCCCGCCAGCACCTGCTTCACCTTCCCCAACGCCTCTGCCTGCCGCGCCTGCATCTGCTCGAACAGCGCCGCCGTCAGCCACAGCACCGTCACCCCGTACTCCTCCAGCGCCCTCCCCAGCTCCTCCAGCGTCGGCGTCCCCGCCGGGTACACCACCAGCTTCGCCCCACTCAGCAGCGCTCCCCACACCTCCAGCGTCGACGCGTCGAATGCCATCGGCGCCAGTTGCAGCACCACCTCTCCGGCTCCCAGCTTCACGTAGTCCGCGCCCAGCACCAGCCTCGCCACTGCCCGGTGCGGCACTCCTACTCCCTTGGGTCGGCCGGTCGAGCCCGACGTGTACATCACGTACGCCAGGTTCCCCCCTCCCACTCCCGCCTCCACCCTGCTCTCCGGCTGCGCGCTGATGGCTTCCCACTCCCCGTCCACGCTCACCACCGGCTCCACTCCCACCGGTAGCTCTTCCGCCACCTTCTCCTGCGCCACCACCACCGCTACCCCTGCCTCCCTCTTCATCCACTCCAACCGCTCCGCCGGGTAGCTCGCCTCCAGCGGTACGTACACTCCTCCCGCCTTCAAGATGCCCAGCATCCCCACCACCATCTCCACCGAGCGCTCCACGCTCAGCCCCACCCTCACCTCGGGGCCCACTCCCATTCCCCTCAGGTAGTGCGCCAGCTGGTTCGCCTTCCGGTCCAGCTCCTCGTACGTCAGGCTCCTGCCCTCGCACTCCACTGCGATGGCCCGTGGCGTCCTCTCCACCTGCGCTTCGAACAGCTCGTGCAGCGCCTTCTCCCGCGGGTACTCCTTCACCTTCCCGCTCCACTCCTCCACCACCTGCCGCCGCTCCTCCTCCCCCATCAGCGGCAACTCCTTCAGCTTCCTCTCCGGCTGCTCCACCGCCGCTTGCAGCAGTACGAGCAAGTGCCCCAACAGCCGCTCCATCGTCGCGGCCTCGAAGAGATCGCTGCTGTAGTTCACCGTCGCCGCCACCCCGTCCGGCACCTCATCCACCAGCAGCGACAGATCGAACCTCGAGGTCTTCTCCTCCGCCTCCACGCCCTCCAGTGTCAGCGCCTCCAGCTTCACGTCCGCCGTCACCGGCGTGTTCTGCAGTGTCAGCGTCACCTGGAAGAGCGGCGAGTGATTCAGGCTCCGCTCCGGCCTGAGCTCTTCCACCAGCTTCTCGAACGGCACGTCCTGGTGCGCGTACGCCCCCAGCGTCACCTCCCGCACCTGCTTCAGCAGCTCCCGGAAGCTCTGCTCCCTCGACAGCCTCGTCCTCAGCACCAGCGTGTTCACGAAGAAGCCGATCAGCCCCTCCGTCCTCGCGTGCGTACGGCCCGCGATGGGCGAGCCCACGCTCACGTCCTCCTGGCCCGAGTACCTCGACAACACCGTCTGGAATGCCGCCAGCAGCACCATGAACGGTGTCGCGCCCTCTCTCCGGCCAAGCGCCTCCACCGCCTTCCAGAGCGCCTTGGGCCACATCACGTGCCGGCTCTCGCCCCGGTACGTCCGTACCGCGGGCCTCGGCTTGTCCGTCGGCAGCTCCAACACTGGCGGCGCCCCCGCCAGCTGCTCGCGCCAGTACCCCAGCTGCTCCTCGAGGACCTCCCCGCTCAGCCACTGCCGCTGCCACGCCGCATAGTCCGCGTACTGCACCGGCAGCTCCGCCAACGGAGAGCGCTTGCCCCGCGAGTACGCCTCGTACAGGCCCGCCAGCTCCCGCACGAGAATCCCCATCGACCAGCCGTCCGACACGATGTGGTGCATCACCAGCACCAACACGTGCTCCCTCTCGCCAAGCTTCAGCAGCTTCGTCCTCAGCAGCGGACCCTTCTCGAAGTCGAACGGACGCTGTGCTTCCTGCTCCGCCCTCCGCCTCGCTTCGGCCTCGCGCGCCGGCTCCGGCAGCTCGCTCAGATCCTCCACGCTGAAGGCGAGCCTCGGCTCCTCGGAGATGACCTGCACCGGCGCCCCGTTCTCCACTCGGAACGTCGTGCGCAGCGCCTCGTGCCGGCGCACCAACTCCTCGAAGCTCCGCTCCAGTGCCTCTGTCTTCAGCTCGCCCCTCAGTCTCACCACCGCGGGTACGTTGTAGAAGACGCTTCCCTGCTCGAGCTGATCCAGGAACCACAACCGCTGCTGCGCGAACGACAGCGGCAACGCTCCATCTCTCGGCACCCGCGTCAACGGCGCCTTGATTCCTCGCTTCGCCTCCTGCACCCGAGCCGCCAGCCGCTCCACCGTCGGCGCCTCGAAGACCGTCCTCAGCGGCAGCTCCACTCCGAAGGCTTCTCTCACCCTCGATACCAGCTGCGTCGCCAGCAGCGAGTGCCCTCCCAGCGCGAAGAAGTCCTCTCCCAGGCCCACCTTCTCCTGGCGCAGCACCTCCGCCCAGAGATTCGCCAGCTTCCGCTCCGTCTCCGTACGCGGTGCCTCATGGCCTTCGCGCCCCCGCTCCTGAGCCGGCGCCGGGAGTGCCTTCCTGTCCACCTTGCCATTGGGCGTCAGCGGCAGGGCCTCCAGTACCACGATGGCCGTGGGCACCATGTACTCGGGCAACACTCCGCCCAGGAAGCCGCGCACCGCCGCGGCCTCCAACGTCTGCCCCGGCTTCGCCACCGCGTACGCCACCAGGCGCTTGTCCCCGGGTACGTCCTCCCTCACCACCACCACCACTTCCGCCACCGCGGGGAGCCTGCGCAGTGCCGCTTCCACTTCGCCCAACTCGATGCGGAAGCCCCTCACCTTCACCTGGTGGTCGATTCTCCCCAGGTACTCCAGCTCTCCTCCCGCCAGCCACCTCACCCGGTCTCCCGTCCGGTACAGCCTCTCTCCATGGCCGTACGGGCTCGGTACGAAGCGCTCCGCCGTCAGTTCCGGCCTGCCGAAGTACCCTCGCGCCTGGCCTTCTCCTCCCAGGTACAGCTCTCCCGCCACTCCCACCGGCACCGGCTCCATCTCCCCGTCCAGCACGTATGCCCGTTTCCCCTTCAGGGGCCGCCCAATCGTCGGCTCTCCCCGCGTATCCCCGGGCACTCGCTTGTACGTCGAGTACGTCGTGTCCTCCGTCGGTCCGTACAGGTTGAGCACCCTCTCCACCCCGGGCAGCTCCTCGTGTACCCCCCTC
Organism: Archangium violaceum Cb vi76; assembly: GCF_000733295.1. Lineage (GTDB taxonomy): Bacteria > Myxococcota > Myxococcia > Myxococcales > Myxococcaceae > Archangium > Archangium violaceum. The sequence continues at coordinate 43,337 of NZ_JPMI01000276.1, forward strand.
ACCAGCGCTCCCGCCAACGGCTCTCCCGCCAGGTTCACCACCCGCACCGACTCCGGTACTCCCCTCGTCCGCACCAGCTCCGCCATCGCCGACGGCACTGTGTTGACGAGCCTTACTCTCCCCACCCCCTCCAGTTCTGGCAGCTCCAGCGCGTTCCTCGCCACCACCACCACCCCTCCCCTCGTCAGCGGCGCGAACAGCTCGAACACCGACAAATCGAAGTTCAGCGACGTCGCCGCCAGCACCCCCGCCAGCTCCTCTGCGCTGAATTCCCCGGCCGCCCACCTCACGAACGCCACCGCGTTGCGGTGCTCCAGCGCCACTCCCTTCGGCCGACCCGTCGAGCCCGACGTGTACAGGATGTACGCCACGTTCCCCGGCTCCGCGCTCCCTCCCGGGTTGTCCGTCCTCTCTCCAGCCAGCTCCTCTCCCTCCAGCGCCACCCGCTGCGCTCCCACTTCCGGCAGCTTCTCCAGCAAGTGCGACTGGCCTACCACCACCCTCGGCCTGGCCTCCTCCAACATGAAGCCCAGCCTCTGACTCGGGTAGTTCGGGTCCAACGGCACGTAGGCCCCTCCCGCCTTGAGCACCCCCAACACCCCCACCACCATCTCCTCCGTGCGCTCCACGCACAGCCCCACCCTCACCTCAGGACCCACTCCCAACTTCCTCAACCGGTGCGCCAGCTGGTTGGCTCTCTGGTTGAGCTCTCCGTACTTCAGCTCCTTTCGCCCGCTCACCACCGCCACCGCTTCCGGCGTCCTCTCCACCTGCTTCTCGAACAGCTCGTGCAGGCACGCGTCCTCGGGGCCCGCGCTCCCAGTCGCGTTCCACTCCTCCACTACCTGCCGCTTCTCTTCCTCCCCCATCAGCGGCAGCTCCTTCAGCCTCTTCTCCGGCTGATCCACCGCCGCCTGCACCAGCACCCTCAGGTGACCCAGGAGCCGCTCCACCGTCGCGGCTTCGTACAGGTCGCTGTTGAACTCCATCCCTCCCGCCAGCCCCTGCTCCGTCTCCTCCATCGCCAGCGTCAGGTCGAACTTCGACGTCCCACCTTCCGCTTCCACTCCCGCCAGCGTCAGCCCCTCCAGCTTCACTTCCTTCACTGGCGCGTTCTGCAGGACGAACATCACCTGGAACAGCGGGCCGCGGCTCAGGTCTCGCTCGGGCTTGAGCTCCTCCACCAGCTTCTCGAATGGCACTTCCTGGTGCGCGTACGCCCCCAACGTCACTTCCCGCACCTGTCCCAGCAGTTCTCGGAACGTGGCGTTGCCGTCCAGCTTCGCCCTCAGCACCAGCGTGTTCACGAAGAAGCCAATCAGCCCCTCCGTCTCCGCTCTCGTCCGGTTTGCGATGGCAGAGCCCACGCTCACGTCCTGCTGCCCTGAGTACCTCGACAGCACCGTCTGGAACGCCGCCAGCAGCACCATGAACGGTGTAGCGCTCTCACGCTGCGCCAGGCGCTTCACCGCGTCTTGCAGCTCCCTCGGCCACTTGAATCCACGGTACTCACCCCGGAAGGTCTGCACCGCCGGGCGCGGTTTGTCCGTCGGCAGTTCCAGCGCTGGCGGTGCTCCCTCCAACTGCTTGCGCCAGTAGCCCAGGTGCTCCTCCAGCACCTCTCCGCTCAGCCACTGCCTCTGCCATGCCGCGTAGTCCGCGTACTGCACCGGCAGCTCCGCCAACGGGGACGGCTTGCCTCGAGAGAACGCCTCGTACAGGCCCGCCAGCTCCCGCACCAGGAGCCCCATCGACCAGCCGTCCGACACGATGTGGTGCATCACCAGCACCAGCACGTGCTCCCTCTCGCCCAGCCGCAGCAGCCTCGTCCTCAGCAGCGGGCCCTGAGCCAGATCGAACGGCCGCTGTGCTTCCTCACCCACCCGACGCTTCGCCTCGACCTCCCGATCGGCTTCCGCCAGCGTGCTCAGATCCTCCATCGGGAAGGCCAGTGCTGGCTCCTCGGAGATGACCTGTACCGGTGCCCCGTTCTCCACTCGGAACGTCGTGCGCAGCACCTCATGCCGATACACCAGCGCCTCGAAGCTCCGCTCCAACGCGCCCACGTCCAACACGCCCGTCAGCTTCACCACCACCGGCACGTTGTAGAACGCGCTCCCTGGCTCCAACTGATCCAGGAACCACAACCGCTGCTGCGCGAATGACAGCGGCAGCGCTCCGTCTCTCGCTACACGCTTCAACGGCGGTGCCTTGGCCCACGCCTCTCTGTCCGACTCGCTGTCTACTCTCTTCGCCAGCGCCTCCACCGTGGGCGCTTCGAAGACGTCCCTCAGCGGCAGCTCCACCCCGAAGGACTCTCTCACCCTCGACACCAACTGCGTCGCCAGCAGCGAGTGCCCTCCCAGCTCGAAGAAGTCTCCCTGTGCCCCCACCCGCTCCAGCCCCAGCACTTCCTCGAAGATGCTCGCCAGCTTCCGCTCCGCCTCCGTTCGCGGTGCGGTGAAGTCCTCTCCCCGCACCTCACCGAAGTCCGGCGCCGGCAGCGCCTTCCTGTCCACCTTGCCGTTGGGCGTCAGCGGCAGCGCCTCAAGCTCCACCACCGCCGACGGCACCATGTACTCCGGCAGCGTTTCCTTCATGAAGCCGCGCAGCTCTCCGGCCTCCAGCGTCTGCCCGGGCTTCGCTACCGCGTACGCCACCAGCCGCTTGTCTCCCGGCACGTCCTCCCTCACCACCACCACCACTTCCCCCACCGCCGGGTGCCTGCTCAACGCTGCTTCCACTTCCCCCAGCTCGATGCGGTAGCCCCTCACCTTCACCTGCCCGTCCCGCCTCCCCAGGAACTCCAACTTCCCGTCCCCCTGCCACCTCACCATGTCCCCCGTCCGGTACAGCCTTTCTCCGCTGCCGAATGGGCTCGGTACGAATCTCTCCGCCGTCAGCTCCGGCCGGCTCACGTACCCCACCGCCAATCCCTCTCCCCCTACGTACAACTCTCCCACCACCCCCACTGGCACCGGCTCCATCTCCCCGCCCAACACGTATGCCTTCGTGTTCGTGATGGGTTTGCCTATCGACACCCTCGCCCCTACCTCCTCTCCTCCCTCCATCCGGTTGCAGCTCGAGAACGTCGTGTTCTCCGTTGGGCCATACCCGTTGATGAGTACTCCTCCCCCTGCCAACCGCTCCCTCACCCTCTCCACCGGCAGGACATCTCCTCCCGCCAGCACCTGCTTCACCTTGCCCAGTGCCTCTGCCTGCCGCGCCTGCATCTGCTCGAACAGCGCCGCCGTCAGCCACAGCACCGTCACCCCGTACTCCTCCAGCGCCCTCCCCAGCTCCTCCAGCGTCGGCGTCCCCGCGGGGTACACCACCAGCTTCGCTCCGCTCAGCAGTGCTCCCCACACCTCCAGCGTCGACGCGTCGAACGCCATCGGCGCCAGTTGCAGCACCACTTCCCCGGCTCCCAGCTTCATGTAGTCCGCGCCCAGCACCAGCCTCGCCACTGCCCGGTGCGGCACTCCCACTCCCTTGGGTCGGCCTGTCGAGCCCGACGTGTACATCACGTACGCCAGGTTCCCCCCTCCCACTCCCGCCTCCGGCGCGCTCTCCGGCTGGGCACTGATGGCTTCCCACTCCCCGTCCACGCTCACCACCGGCTCCACTCCCACCGGTAGTTCCTCCGCCACCTTCTCCTGCGCCACCACCACCGCTACCCCTGCCTCCCTCTTCATCCACTCCAACCGCTCCGCCGGGTAGCTCGCCTCCAGCGGCACGTACACTCCTCCCGCCTTCAGGATTCCCAGCACCCCCACCACCATCTCCACCGAGCGCTCCACGCTCAGCCCCACCCTCACCTCCGCGCCCACTCCCATCCCCCTCAAGTAGTGCGCCAGCTGGTTCGCCTTCCGGTCCAACTCCTCGTACGTCAGGCTCCTGCCCTCGCACTCCACCGCGATGGCCCGTGGCGTCCTCTCCACCTGCGCTTCGAACAGCTCGTGCAGCGCCTTCTCCCGCGGGTACTCCTCCACCCTCCCGCTCCACTCCTCCACCACCTGCCGCCGCTCCTCCTCCCCCATCAGCGGCAGCTCCTTCAGCCTCTTCTCCGGCTGCTCCACCGCCGCTTGCAGCAGTACGCGCAAGTGCCCCAGCAGCCGCTCCATCGTCGCGGCCTCGAAGAGGTCACTGTTGTAGTTCACCATCGCCACCACGCCCGCTGGCAGCTCCTCCACCAGCAGCGACAGGTCGAACTTCGACGTCTTGCCGTCCGCCTCCACCCCCTGTAGCCGCAGTTCGTCCAGCTTCACCTCCGCGGTCACCGGCGTGTTCTGCAACGTCAACGTCACCTGGAAGAGCGGCGAGTGGTTCAGACTCCGCTCCGGCCTGAGCTCCTCCACCAGCTTCTCGAACGGCACGTCCTGGTGCGCGTACGCCCCCAGCGTTACCTCCCTCACCTGGTTCAGCAGTTCCCGGAAGCTCTGCTCCCTCGACAGCCTCGTCCTCAGCACCAGCGTGTTCACGAAGAAGCCAATCAGCCCCTCCGTCTGCGTGTGCGTACGGCCCGCGATGGGCGAGCCCACGCTCACGTCCTCCTGGCCCGAGTACCTCGACAGCACCGTCTGGAATGCCGCCAGCAACACCATGAAGGGCGTTGCCCCCTCACTCCGGCCGAGTCCCTCCACCTTCCGCCACAGCTCCTTCGGCCACACCACCTGCCGGCTCTCACCCCGGAACGTCTGTGCCACGGGCCTCGGCTTGTCCGTTGGCAGCTCCAGCACCGGAGGAGCACCCTCCAGCTGATTGCGCCAGTAGCCAAGCTGGGACTCCATCACCTCGCCGCGCAGCCACTGCCGCTGCCACGCCGCGTAGTCCGCGTACTGCACCGGCAGCTCCGGCAACGGAGAGGGCCGCCCCTTCGAGAACGCCTCGTACAGGCCCACCACCTCCCGCACGAGAATCCCCATCGACCAGCCGTCCGATACGATGTGGTGCATCACCAGCACCAGCACGTGCTCCTGCTCTCCCAGCTTCAGCAGGGTCGTCCGCAGCAACGGGCCTCGGGACAGATCGAACGAGCGCTGCGCCTCCTGCTCCGAGCGGCGCCTCGCTTCGGCCTCTCTCGCGGCCTCCGGCAACGCGCGCAGGTCCTCTACCTCCAGCACCACCCGGGCCTCCGGCGAGATGATCTGCACGGGCATCCCGCCCTCGGCGCGGAACGTCGTACGCAGGGACTCGTGCCGGCGCACCAGCTCCTCGAAGCTCCGCTGCAGCGCCCCCACATCCAACGTGCCCTGCATCCGCACCACGGCCAGGACGTTGTAGAAGGCATTGCCTGGTTCGAGCTGGTCCAGGAACCACAACCGCTGCTGTGCGAACGACACCGGCGCGGCTGCCCGGCGGTCCGCTCGCGGTTCGAGCGGTGGCGCCGCGAGCGCACTCCCCGCCCCCAGGGCCCGCCGTACCCGTTCGGCGAGGGCCGCCACGGTGGGCGCCTCGAAGAGCTCGCGCAGGGGCAGTTCGATGCCGAACGCGCTCCGGACCCGGGAGATGGCCTGCGTGGCCAGCAGCGAGTGCCCGCCCCGCGCGAAGAAGTCCCCGTGGATTCCCACGCGCTCCAGGCCCAGCACATCCGCGAAGATGGCCGCGAGCCGCTCCTCGAGCTCCGTACGAGGTCCGGTGAAGTCCTCGCGCTCCGTTCCACGGAAGTCCGGCACCGGCAGCGCCTTCCGGTCCACCTTGCCGTTCGCCGTCAGCGGCAGCGCCTCCAGCACCACGATGGCCGGTGGCACCATGTAGTCGGGCAGCGCTCCGCTCAGGTACTCGCGCAGCTCCGCGGGCTCCACGCTCCGCCCGGGCTTCACCACCGCGTACGCCGCCAGCCGCTTGTCTCCCGCCGCCACTTCCCTCGCCACCACCACCGACTCGCGCACCGCCGGGTGCCGCTCCAGCGCCGCCTCCACCTCTCCCAGCTCCACCCGGTAACCGCGGATCTTCAGCTGGTGATCCACACGGCCCAGGAACTCCACACGCCCGTCCGCCAGCAGCCTCGCCTTGTCGCCCGTGCGGTACATCCTCGCGCCCGGCTCATCCGAGTACGGATCCGGCACGAAGCGCTCCACCGTCAGCTCCGGCCGGCCCAGGTAGCCCCGGCCCACCGTGCTGCCGCCGATGCACAGCTCTCCTGGCACTCCCACGGGCACGGGCCGCAGGGACGCATCGAGGACATAGACGCGCGCGTTCGGAATCGGCCGGCCCAGCGGCACCGCCGCGGACACACGCCCCTCGGGCCCACGAGCCACCCGCTGGGTGAGCACGCCCACCGTCGTCTCGGTGGGGCCGTAGTGGTTGAACACCACCAGCTCCGGCGACAGCGCGTGCACGCGCTCCACCAGTGACCAGTCGGAGACATCTCCGCCCAGCACCAGGCGCTTGCGCGGCAGCACCCGCTCCGGGTGCGGTGAGTCCAACAGCGCCTGCAGGTGCGCGGGCACGATCTTCAGTCCGTCCACCGCGCCGCCCTGGAGAATCCCGGCGAGCACGGCGGGATCCGAGGCGCTCTCCTTCGAGACGAGGTAGAGCGCGCCACCGTGACAGAGCGCCGGGAAGACGGCGGTATTGCCCAGGTCGGCGGCCAGCGTGGACACCGAGGCGAAGCGGATACCCTCCGGAAGCTCCAGCCGGCGCGAGACACCTTCCACGTAGTTGACGAGCTGCCGGTGCTCGATGGCCACGCCCTTGGGCCTCCCCGTGGAGCCCGAGGTGAAGATGACGTAGACGAGGTTCTCCGGCACCGCCGTGGGCGCCGGGTTGGCCTCGCCACGTGTGGCCAGCCGGGCCGCGTCCGAGTCCAGGCACACCACCGCCCCGCCGAATCCGCTCAGGCCTTCGGCCAGGCGTGAGTCCGTGACGAGCGTGCGCGCCCCGGAGTCCTCGAGGATGGCGTACAGACGCTCGGCGGGGAACGTGGGATCCAGAGGCACGTAGGCGCCTCCGGCCTTGAGGATGCCCCACAGCCCCACCAGCGCTTCCACCGAGCGCTCCAGGAACAGACCCACCGGCACGTCCGGCCCCACACCCAGCTCGCGCAGGTGCCAGGCGAGCTGGTTGGCCCGCCGGTTCAGCTCGCGATACGTCAACCGCGACGCACCGGCGACCACCGCCAGGGCGTCGGGCGTCCGCTCCACCTGTGCCTCGAAGAGCGCGTGGAGGGTGGTGACGGGCATGGCGGCGCGGGTGTCGTTCCACTCCACCAGCAGCCGGCGAGCCTCCGCTTCGTCCATCCACCGCAGCTCACCCAGCCGCGTCTCCGGCCGGGACACAGCCGATTCCACCAGCACCCGCAGGTGTCCCAGCAACCGCTCCACCGTCGCGGCCTCGAACAGGTCGCTGTTGAAGCTCACCCCGCCCGCGAGACCCTGGACCGTTTCGACCATCTCCAGCGTCAGGTCGAACTTCGAGGTATGCCCCCCAGCTCCGGCCGCCTCCAGGCGCAGCTCCGGCAACGACACGGCCGGCTCGGGAGCGTTCTGCAGGATGAACATCACCTGGAAGAACGGACTGCGGCTCAGATCCCGCTCGGGCTTGAGCTCCTCCACCAGCTTCTCGAAGGGCACGTCCTGATGCGCGTAGGCGCCCAGCGTCACCTCCCGCACCTGAGCCAGCAACTCGCGGAACGTGGCGTTGGCATCCAGCTTCGCCCTCAACACCAGCGTGTTCACGAAGAAGCCGATCAGCCCCTCCGTCTCCGCTCGGGTGCGGTTGGCGATGGGCGAGCCCACGCTCACATCCTGCTGCCCCGCGTACCTCCCCAGCACCACCTGGAACGCCGCCAGCAACACCATGAATGGCGTGGCGCCCTCCTTCTGCGCCAGGGCCCTCACCGCGTCTTGAAGTTCCCTCGGCCACTGGAAGCCCCGGTGCTCGCCGCGGAAGGTCCGCACCGCCGGGCGAGGCTTGTCCGTCGGCAGCTCCAGCGCCGGCGGGGCTCCTTCGAGCTGCTCGCGCCAATAGCCGAGCTGCGCCTCCAACACCGCTCCTTCCAGCCACTGCCGCTGCCACACCGCGTAGTCCGCGTACTGCACCGGCAGCTCCGCCAACGGGGACGGCTTCCCCTGTGAGAAGGCTTCGTACAGGCCCACCAGCTCCCGCACGAGAATCCCCATCGACCAGCCGTCCGACACGATGTGGTGCATCACCAGCACCAGCACGTGTTCCCGCTCGATCAATCTCAGCAGCGTCGTTCTCAGCAGCGGGCCTCGCTCCAGATCGAACGGACGCTGTGCTTCCCGCTCCGCCCTCCGCTTCGCCTCGACCTCTCGCTCGGTCTCGGGGAGCGCGCTCAGGTCCTCCACCGTGAACGCGAGGACCGGCGCCCGGGCAATCACCTGAACGGGCTTGCCTCCCTCGGCGCGGAACGTCGTGCGCAATGACTCGTGCCGGCGCACCAGTTCCTCGAAGCCTCGCTCCAGTGCGCCTACGTCCAGCACGCCCGTCAGCTTCACCACCGTGGGCACGTTGTAGAGGGAACTCCCCGGCTCGAGCTGATCCAGGAACCACAGCCGCTGCTGCGCGAACGACAGCGGCGCCGCCTCCTGCCGACCCACTCGCGGCATCAAGGGTGGGACCGAGAGCGTGGCTCCCGAAGCCACGGATGCCTCCACCCTTCCAGCGAGGGCCTCCACCGTGGGCGCTTCGAAGACGTCCCTCAGCGGCAGCTCCACCCCGAAGGACTCTCTCACCCTCGACACCAACTGCGTCGCCAGCAGCGAGTGCCCTCCCAGCTCGAAGAAGTCTCCCCGGGCGCCTACCCGCTCCAGCCCCAGCACCTCCTCGAAGATGCTCGCCAGCTTCCGCTCCGCCTCCGTTCGCGGTGCGGTGAAGTCCTCTCCCCGCACCTCACCGAAGTCCGGCGCCGGCAGCGCCTTCCGGTCCACCTTGCCGTTGGGCGTCAGCGGCAACGCCTCAAGCTCCACCACCGCCGACGGCACCATGTACTCCGGCAGCGTTCCCTTCACGAAGCCGCGCAGCTCTCCGGCCTCCAGCCTCTGTCCGGGCTTCGCCACCGCGTACGCCACCAGCCGCTTGTCTCCCGGTGCGTCCTCCCTCACCACCACCACCACTTCCCCCACCGCCGGGTGCCTGCTCAGCGCCCCTTCCACTTCTCCCAGCTCGATGCGGTAGCCCCGCACCTTCACCTGTCCGTCTCGGCGGCCCAGGAACTCCAGCTTCCCGTCCCCCTGCCACCTCACCATGTCTCCCGTCCGGTACAGCCTCTCTCCGCTGCCGAACGGACTCGGTACGAATCTCTCCGCCGTCAGCTCCGGCCGGCTCACGTACCCCACCGCCAGTCCGTCTCCCCCTACGTACAGCTCTCCCACCACTCCCACCGGCACCGGCTCCATCTCCCCATCCAGCACGTATGCCTTCGTGTTCGTGATGGGTTTTCCGATGGACACCCTCGCCCCTACTTCCTCCCCTCCCTCCATCCGGTTGCAGCTCGAGAACGTCGTGTTCTCCGTCGGCCCGTACCCGTTGATGAGTACGCCTCCCGCCGCCAGCCTCTCCTTCACCCTCTCCACCGGCAGGACATCTCCTCCCGCCAGCACCTGCTTCACCTTCCCCAACGCCTCTGCCTGCCGCGCCTGCATCTGCTCGAACAGCGCCGCCGTCAGCCACAGCACCGTCACGCCGTACTCGCCCAACGCCCTTCCCAGCTCCTCCAGCGTCGGCGTCCCCGCGGGGTACACCACCAGCTTCGCTCCGCTCAGCAGTGCTCCCCACACCTCCAGCGTCGACGCGTCGAACGCCATCGGCGCCAGTTGCAGCACCACCTCTCCGGCTCCCAGCTTCACGTAGTCCGCGCCCAGCACCAGCCTCGCCACTGCCCTGTGCGGCACTCCCACTCCCTTGGGTCGGCCTGTCGAGCCCGACGTGTACATCACGTACGCCAGGTTCCCCCCTCCCACTCCTGACTCCACCCTGCTCTCCGGCTGCTCGCTGATGGCTTCCCACTCCCCGTCCACGCTCACCACCGGCTCCACTCCCACCGGTAGTTCCTCCGCCACCTTCTCCTGCGCCACCACCACCGCTACCCCTGCCTCCCTCTTCATCCACTCCAACCGCTCCGCCGGGTAGCTCGCCTCCAGCGGTACGTACACTCCTCCCGCCTTCAGGATTCCCAGCATCCCCACCACCATCTCCACCGAGCGCTCCACGCTCAGCCCCACCCTCACCTCGGGGCCCACTCCCATTCCCCTCAAGTGGTGCGCCAGCTGGTTCGCCTTCCGGTCCAACTCCTCGTACGTCAGGCTCCTGCCCTCGCACTCCACCGCGATGGCGTGTGGCGTCCTCTCCACCTGCGCTTCGAATAGCTCGTGCAGCGCCTTCTCCCGCGGGTACTCCTTCACCTTCCCGCTCCACTCCTCCACCACCTGCCGCTTCTCCTCCTCCCCCATCAGCGGCAACTCCTTCAGCTTGCTCTCCGGCGCCCGCACAGCTCCCTCGAGCAGCACCCGCAGGTGCCTCAGCAGCCGCTCCATCGTCGCGGGCTCGAAGAGGTCGCTGTTGTAGTTCACCGTCACCGCCACTCCGTCCGGCAGATCCGTCACAAGCAGTGACAGGTCGAACTTCGACGTCTTCTCGTCCGCCTCCACGCCCTTGAGCGTGATTCCCCGCAGCCGCACCTCCGTCATCGGCGTGTTCTGCAGTGTCAGCGTCACCTGGAAGAGCGGAGCGCGGCTCATGTCGCGCTCGGGCCTGAGCTCCTCCACCAGCTTCTCGAACGGCACGTCCTGGTGCGCGTACGCCCCCAGCGTTACCTCCCGCACCTGGTTCAGCAGCTCCCGGAAGCTCTGCTCCCTCGACAGCTTCGTCCTCAGCACCAGCGTGTTCACGAAGAAGCCGATCAGCCCCTCCGTCTGCGCGTGCGTTCTGCCCGCGATCGGCGAGCCCACGCTCACATCGTCCTGGCCCGAGTACCTCGACAGCACCGTCTGGAACGCCGCCAGCAACACCATGAAGGGCGTTGCCCCCTCACGCCGGCCGAATCCCTCCACCTCCCGCCACAGCTCCTTCGGCCACTTCACGTGCCGGCTCTCACCCCGCGACGTCTGCACCGCCGGGCGAGGCTTGTCCGTCGGCAACTCCAACGCGGGCGGCGCTCCCTCCAGTTGCTTGCGCCAGTAACCGAGCTGGGACTTCAGCACCTCGCCGCGCAGCCACTCCTGCTGCCACACCGCGTAGTCCGCGTACTGCACCGGCAGCTCCGCCAACGGTGAAGGCTTGCCCTGCGAGAACGCCTCGTACAAGGCCGCCACCTCCCGCACGAGCACGTCCAGCGACCAGCCGTCCGACACGATGTGGTGCATCACCAGCACCAGCACGTGCTCCTGCTCTCCCAGCTTCAGCAGCGTCGTTCGCAGCAGTGGGCCACGACCCAGGTCGAACGGACGGAGGGCCTCCTCCTCCGCCTCGCGCCTCGCCGCGGCCTGACGATCCGCCTCTGACACCTCCTGGAGATCCACCCACTCCAGCGTCGAGCGCACCTCGGGCGAGATGACCTGCACCGCAGTTGCACCCTTCTGGCGGAACGTCGTGCGCAGCGACTCGTGCCGGCGCACCAACTCCTCGAAGCTCCGCTCCAGCGCCCGCACGTCCAGCATCCCCGTCACCCGCACGGGCACCCAGAGGTTGTAGGACGTGTTCCCCGGCGCGAGCTGCTCCAGGAACCACAATCGCTGCTGCGAGAAGGACAGCGGCAGCGCCCTCTCCCTCAAGCCGCGCTTCAGCAGCGGCGCTTCGGCGTTGCCCGAGGTGGCGGCCATCCGCGACAGACGCTCGGCCAGCACCTGCACCGTGGGCGCCTCGAAGACGTTCCGCAGAGGCAGTTCCACACGGAACGCGTCACGTACCCGTGCGACGAGCTGCATGGCCAGCAGCGAGTGCCCACCCGCCTCGAAGAAGTTGTCGTGCAGGCCCACCCGCTCCCGGCGCAGCACTTCCGCCCAGAGGCCCGCCAGCTTCCGCTCCGTCTCCGTGCGCGGCGCCACGTACTCCTCGGGCCGTGTACTTCCAGCCTGCTCCGGCGCGGGCAGTGCCTTGCGGTCCACCTTCCCATTGGGCAGCAGCGGCACCTGCGCCAACACCACCACCGCCTGCGGCACCAGGTATGCCGGCATCTTCCGCGCCAGCGATGCGCGCACTTCGGCGCTCTCCAGCGCCTGACCCGGACGCGCCACCACGTACGCCACCAGCCGCTTGTCTCCGGGCACGTCCTCTCGCACCACCACCAGGGCTTCCCTCACTCCCGGGTGCCCCAACAGCCCCGCCTCCACTTCGCCCAGCTCGATGCGGTGGCCCCGCACCTTCACCTGCTCGTCCCCTCGGCCCAGGTACTCCAGCCTCCCGTCCTTCCTCCACCTCGCCCTGTCTCCCGTCCGGTACAGCCTCTCTCCGTTGCCGAACGGGCTCGGTACGAAGCGCTCCGCCGTCAGCTCCGCTCGGCCCAGGTAGCCTCGCGCCAGGCCCTCTCCTCCCACGTACAGCTCTCCCACCACACCCTCCGGCACCGGCTCCAGCTCCCCATCCAGCACGTACACCCGCACGTTCTTCAGTGGCCCGCCGATGGCCACTTCCCTTCCCGCCTCCTCGGGCGCGGACGTCGTCAGTTCCACCGACGTCGCCACCGCTGTCACCTCCGTCAGGCCGTACGTGTTGAGCAACGGCACCGCGCTGCCCACTCGCTTCCTCCACTGCGCCACGCGCTCGGGCACCACTCGCTCGCCACCAATCACCACCCACTTCAGCCCCGCTGGCAGCTTCCCCTGTCCCGCTTCCAGGCTCGCCACCACCTCGTGCCAGAACGCCGTCGGCAGGTTCAGCTGCGTCACTCCCGCCGCCTCGCACCGGGCCAGGAAGGCCTCCGGCACGTCCAGCATCTCCGGCGTCCTCAACACCAGCGTCCCGCCCCGCGTCAAACACGGGTAGAGTTCCTCCGCGCTCGTGTCCCAGCTCACCGAGGCGAACTGCAGCACCTTGTCTCCCGGCTCCACCGGGAACGCGCTCCACGCCGCTCGCGTGAAATTCACCAGCGAGCGGTGCTGCACCACCACTCCCTTCGGCTTGCCTGTCGACCCCGACGTGTACAGCACGTACGCCGCTGCTTCCGCCGGCACCTCCACCTTCAGCTCAGCCGCTCCCGCCACCGGCAGCGATGCCTCGTCCACGTCCAGCCACACCCGTCCCGCTGCTTCTCCCAGCTTCTCCCTCAGCGCCGCGCGAGACACCACCACCCGCGCTCCGCTGTCCTCCAGCATGAAGTGCAGCCGCTCCACCGGGTACTCCGCATCCAGCGGCACGTAGGCGCCTCCCGCCTTCAGCACGCCCAGCAGCGCCACCACCATTTCCACCGAGCGCTCCACGCACACGCCCACCCTCGTCTCCAACTCCACCCCACTCGCCCTCAACTGGCGCGCCAGCTGCGCCGCCCGCGCGTCCAACTCCCGGTACGTCACCGTGCGGCTTCCCTCCATCACCGCCAGCGCGTCCGGCGTCCTCTCCACCTGCGCCTCGAACAGCGCGTGGACACACGTCTCCCGTGAGAGCGCCTCGCTCGCTCCGTTCCACTCCACCAACAGCTTGGTGCGCTCGGCCTCCTTCAGCAGCGGCAGCGCCTCCACCGCCCTGTCCGGCGCCTCCACCGCCGCCTCGAGCAGCACCTGCAACTGCTCCAGCATCCGCTCGATGCGCTCCGCGTCGAACAGCTCCGCGTTGTAGATCGCCCCCAGCGTGACGCCGTGCGAGAGCTTCGCCATCATCACCGTCAGGTCCAGCTCGGTGCTCGCCTGCTCCGCCTCGAGCATCTTCACCCCGAGCCCCGGCACCTGCGCGACCTCTGGCAGCGCCTCCACCTGCCCGACGAGCACCTGGAACAACGGTGCCCGCGTCAGATCCCGCTGCACGCCGAGCGCCTTCAGCAACGGCTCGAAGGGCACGTGTGGATGCGCGAAAGCATCCAGCATCCCCTTCTTCGCCCGCTTCAGCAGCTCGCGGAAGCCCGGCCGTCCAGACAGCTCCGCCCGCAGCACCAGCGGCTCGAAGAAGAGGCCGAACACGCCCTCCGTCTCCACCCGGTTGCGGTTGGCGAACGGCATGCCGAGCAGCAGATCCTTCTGTCCGCTGTAGCGCGACAGCAGCACCTGCACGCCAGCCATCAGCGCCATGAAGAGCGTGGCGCCCTCGGCGCGCGCCAGCGTCTCCAACCGCTCCACCAGCCGCGCGGGCAGCACCACCATCCGCTGCTCCGCCCGCCCCGAGCCCGCCATGCGCCTCGGCCGATCCGCCGGCAGCTCCAGCACGTGCGGCGCGCCCTTCAGCTGCTCGCGCCACCAGGCGAGCTGCGACTCCAGCACCTCGCCTCGCAGCCACTCCCGCTGCCACACCGCGTAGTCCCCGTAGCCCAGGGGCAGCTCCGGCAACGGCGACGGTCTCCCGTGCGTGAAGGCCGCGTACAGCGCCATCACCTCGCGCGCCAGCACCCCCATGGACCAACCGTCCGACAGGATGTGGTGCACCACGAGCAGCAGCACGTGCCGCTCGGGGTCCAACTTCAGCAGCACCGCTCGCACCAACGCCCCCACCGCCAGCTCGAACGGCTTGCGCATCTCCTCCTGGATGCGCTGGCGCACCACCGCCTCGCGCCCGAACTCCGGCTCCGCCTCCAGGCTCTCCACCACCAGCGGCAGCTCGGCCGACTCCTCGATGAGCTGGATGGGCGTTCCGCCGTTCTCCACGAAGCGCGTCCGCAGTGCGTCGTGACGGCGCGTCACCTCACGCAGGCTCCGCTCCAGGGCCGCCATGTCCACGCGCCCCGTCAGCTCCACCGCCAGCGCCATGTGGTAGGCGGCGCTGTTTCCCTCGAGCTGATCCAACAGCCACAACCGCTCCTGGGCGAACGACAACGGCAGCGCGCGCTCGCGAGACACCCGCTTCAACGGCGGCACCTGCGCGGCCCCCGCCGCGGAGGCCAGGGCCCGGCCCACCCGCTCGGCCAGCCCCGCCACCGTCGGTGCCTCGAACACCTCGCGCAGCGGCAGCTCCACCTGCAGCGCGCTCCGCAGCCGCGCCACCAACTGCATCGCCAGCAGCGAGTGGCCACCGAGCGCGAAGAAGCTCTCGTCCACGCCCACCCGCTGGACCTGGAGCAGCTCGCTCCACAGACCCGCGAGCAGCTCCTCCATCGGCGTGCGCGGAGCCACCCACCGCTCCGAGGCCCGCTCGATCACCGGCGCCGGCAGCGCCTTCCGGTCCACCTTGCCGCTCGGCAGCAGCGGCAGCGCCTCCATGGCCACGAAGGCCGAGGGCACCATGTACTCGGGCAACTCGCGAGCCAGCAGCGCCCGCACGCCCGCCACGTCCACCTGATGGCCCGTGCCCGGCGTCAGGTACGCCACCAGGCGCTTCTCTCCCGTCCCCACCTCGCGCACCACCGCCACGGCCTCGCGCACCGTCTCGTGCCGGCGCGCCACGGCCTCCAGCTCGCCCAGTTCGATGCGGAAGCCGCGCAGCTTCACCTGGAAGTCGGCACGGCCCAGGTATTCGATCTCCCCGTCCCGCCGCCACAGCGCCACGTCGCCCGTCCGGTACAGCCGCTCCCCGTCGCCGAAGGGGCTCGGCACGAAGCGCTCCGCCGTCAGCTCCGACCGGCCCAGGTAGCCACGGCCCAGACCCACGCCGCCGATGTACAGCTCGCCCTGCACGCCCACGGGCACCGGCTCCAGGCGCCCGTCCAGCACGTACAGCTTCAGGTTGCCGATCGGCTTGCCGATGGGCACCGAGGCCGCCTCCCAGCCCGGGGTGCACGCGAAGTACGTCACGTCCACCGCGGCTTCCGTGGGCCCGTAGAGGTTGTGCAGCTCCGCCCACGGCAGCTTCTGCTGGAAGCGCTTCACCAGCGCACCCGGGAGGGCCTCGCCGCTGCTGAACACCTTCCTCATGCAGCCGCAGCCGTCCAGCGTCTCCTCGAGGAACACCTCCATCATCGACGGCACGAAGTGCAGCGCCGTCACGCCCTCGTCCTGGATGAGCTTCGCCAGGTACGTGCCGTCCCGGTGTCCGCCCGGACGGGCCACCACCAGCCGCGCGCCCACCATCAGCGGCCAGAAGAACTCCCACACCGACACGTCGAAGCTGAAGGGTGTCTTCTGAAGCACCACGTCCCCGGGCCCGAGCCCGTACGCGCGCTGCATCCACTCCAGCCGGTTCACCATGCCGCGCTGGGTGTTCATCGCCCCCTTGGGCCTGCCCGTGGAGCCCGACGTGAAGATGACGTACGCCAGCCCGTCCCCCGCCACGTCCACCCCGGGATCATCCTCGCGCTCCCCGAGCGCCTCCCACCGTCCGTCCAGCACCACCGTCGTGCCGCCCGGCTCCGGCAACCGTGCCTCCACCGGCCGGTGCACCAGCACCACCGGGCAACGCGCGTCCTCCACCATGAAGCGCAGCCGCTCCTCCGGGTACTCCGGATCCAGCGGCACGTAGGCGCCTCCGGCCTTCAGCACGCCCAGCAGCGCCACCACCATCTCCACCGAGCGCTCCGCGCACACGCCCACCCGCACCTCGGGCCCCACCCCAAGCCCACGCAGGTGGTGCGCGAGCCGGTTGGCCCGCCGGTTCAGCTCCGCGTAGGTGAGCCGCGTGTCCTCGAAGCTCAGCGCCACCGCGTCCGGCGTCCGCCGCACCTGCTCCTCGAAGAGCCGCGCGTACGGCAGCGCGGGCACGCCCTCCATCCTCGGCCCGCTCCACTCCTCCACCAGCCGCCGCCGCTCTTCCGAGCCCAGCAGCTCCAACGCTCCGATTCCGCGCTCGGGTGCCTCCAGCGCACCTTCCAGCAACCGGCCCAGGTGCTCCACCAGCCCGGCCGCCGTCTCCGCCTCGAAGAGGGCGGTGGCGTACTCCAGGCTTCCCTCGAAGCCCTCGGGCGTCTCCACCAGCGACAGCTTGAGATCGAACTGCGCGCTCCCCGCCTCCACCTCGAAGGCCCGGAACTGCGCGCCACCGACCCGGAGCTCGGGGAACGGCGCGTTCTGCAGCACGAACATCACCTGGAAGAGCGGGCCGCGGCTCTGATCCCGCTCCGGTTGCAGCGCCTCCACCACACGCTCGAAGGGCACGTCCTGGTGCGCGTACGCCCCGAGGGCCGCTTCCTTCACCCGCGCCACCAGCTCGCGGAAGGACACCGTGCCCGAGAGCTTCGCCCGCATCACCAGCGTGTTGACGAAGAAGCCGATCAGCCCCTCCAGGTCCGCGCGGTTGCGCCCGGCCACGGGCGTGCCCACGGACACGTCCTCCTGCCCCGAGTAGCGGTGCAGCACCGCCTGGAAGGCCGCGAGCAGCACCATGAAGGGCGTGGCGCCCTCGGCCCGGGCGAACGTCTTCACCTTCTCCGCCAGGGCCCTCGGCAACCGGAGCCGGGAGACAGCACCCTCGTAGCGCTGCACCGCCGGGCGAGGCTTGTCCGTGGGCAGTTCCAGCGCCCGCGGAGCACCCGCGAGCTGCTTGCGCCAGTACGCGAGCTGCTCCTCCAGCACCGCGCCCTCGAGCTGGCGCCGCTGCCAGGCGGCGAAGTCCGCGTACTGCAACGGCAGCTCGGGCAGCGGCGAGGGCCGGCCCTCGGTGAAGGCCCCGTAGAGCGTCACCAGCTCGCGCACCAGCACGCCCAGCGACCACCCGTCCGAGACGACGTGGTGCATCACCACCACCAGGACGTGCTCGCGCTCGCCGAGCCGCAGCAGCAGCCCGCGCATCAGCGGGCCGCGCGTGAGCTCGAAGGGCCGCTGCACTTCCTCACTGGCGCGCCGCCGGGCCTGCTCCTCGCGGGCCGGCCCGGGCACGTCCAACAGGTCCACCACCGGCAGCGGGAAGGGCGCCACGGGCCCCACCACCTGCGAGGGCCCCGTCGGACCGGTGCGGAACGTCGTGCGCAGCACCTCGTGCCGGCGCACCAGCTCGCTGAAGCCTCGCTCCAGCGCGCCCACGTCCAGCTCGCCCGAGATGCGCACCGAGAGCGGGATGTTGTAGGCCTTGAGCCCTGGAGAGAGCTGCTCCAGGAACCACAGCCGTTGCTGGGAGAACGACAGGGGCAGCGCGGGCCGGCTCGTCTTCTCCAGCCTCTTGGCCAGCAGCGCGAGCTTCTCCTCACGAGAGAGCGTGGGCTTCTTCTCCGTCTCGTTCGCCATGGGCTCAGTTCTCCGACTCGGTGGCGTTCAGCAGCGCGTCCAGCTCTTCGTCCGAGAGCTGTTCGAGCGCTTCCGTATCCAGGTTCTTCGAAACCCTCGGGATGGGCGCTTCGGCGACGCGCTTCGTCGACTCCGTCAGGCGCGCGACCGCATCCGCCATTCCCCCGAGGGTGGGTGACTCGAACACGGCGCGGAGCGGCAGCTCCACGCCCACGGCCTCACGCACACGGGCGACGAGCTGCATCGCCAGCAGCGAGTGCCCGCCCGCGTCGAAGAAGTTGTCGTGCAGACCCACCTTCTCCAGGCGCAACACCTCCGCCCAGAAGCCCGCCAGCTTCTCCTCCAGGGGCGTGCGCGGAGCCACGTACTGTTCCCGCTGTGCGCTCCCGGCATGCTCCGGCGCCGGCAGTGACTTGCGGTCCACCTTCCCGCTGGGCAGCAAGGGGAGTTGCTCCAGAACCACTACAGCCTGCGGTACCAGGAAGTGCGGGAGCCGCTGCGCCAGGGACGTACGCACCTCGACGCTCTCCAGCGCCTGTCCGGGACGCGCCACCACGTACGCCACCAGCCGCTTGTCTCCGGGCACGTCCTCTCGCACCACCACCAGGGCTTCCCTCACTCCCGGGTGCCCCAGCAGCCCCGCCTCCACTTCGCCCAACTCGATGCGGTGGCCCCGCACCTTCACCTGCTCGTCACCCCGGCCCAGGTACTCCAGCCTCCCGTCCTTCCTCCACCTCGCCCTGTCTCCCGTCCGGTACAGCCTCTCTCCCTCTCCGAATGGGCTCGGTACGAAGCGCTCCGCCGTCAGCTCCGCTCGGCCCAGGTAGCCTCGCGCCAGCCCCTCTCCTCCCACGTACAGCTCTCCCACCACACCCTCCGGCACCGGCTCCAGCACCCCATCCAGCACGTACACCTGTACGTTCTTCAGCGGCCCGCCGATGGCCACCTCGCGTCCGGCCTCCTCGGGCGCGGACGTCGTCAGCTCCACCGATGTGGCGACCGCCGTTACTTCCGTCAGACCGTACGTGTTGAGCAGCGGCACCGTATTGCCCACGCGCCGCCTCCACTGCGCCACGCGCTCGGGCACCGCTCGCTCGCCACCAATCACCACCCACTTCAGCCCCGCTGGCAGCTTCCCCTGTCCCGCTTCCAGGCTCGCCACCACCTCGTGCCAGAACGCCGTCGGCAGGTTCAGCTGCGTCACTCCCGCCGCCTCGCACCGGGCCAGGAATGCCTCCGGCACGTCCAGCATCTCCGGCGTCCTCAACACCAGCGTCCCGCCCCGCGTCAAACACGGGTAGAACTCCTCCGCGCTCGTGTCCCAGCTCACCGAAGCGAACTGCAGCACCCTGTCTCCCGGCTCCACGGGGAAGGACTGCCACGCCGCCCGCGTGAAATTCACCAGCGAGCGGTGCTGCACCACCACTCCCTTCGGCTTGCCCGTCGACCCCGACGTGTACAGCACGTACGCCGCGGCCTCGGGCGGCACGTCCACCTTCAGCACCAGCTCACCCGCCACGGTCCGCGACGCTTCGTCCACGTCCAGCCACACGCGGCCCGCCGCCTCTCCCAGCTTCTCCCTGAGAGCCCCTCGCGCCACCACCACCCGCGCTCCGCTGTCTTCCAGCATGAAGCGCAGCCGCTCCACCGGGTACTCCGTGTCCAACGGGACGTAGGCGCCTCCCGCCTTCAACACGCCCAGCAGCGCCACCACCATCTCCACCGAGCGCTCCACGTACACGCCTACCCGCGTCTCCAGCCCCACCCCACTCGCCCTCAACTGGCGCGCCAGCTGCGCCGCCCGCGCGTCCAGCGCCCGGTACGTCACCGTGCGGCTCCCTTCCATCACCGCCAGCGCGTCCGGCGTCCTCTCCACCTGCGCCTCGAACAGCGTGTGGAGACACGTCTCGCGCGGTACCTCCTCGCGCGCCCCGTTCCACTCCACCAGCAGCCGGTGGCGCTCGTCCCGCGTCAGCAGCGGCAACTCCTCCACCGCCCTGTCCGGCGCCGCCACCGCCTCCTCGAGCAGCGACCGCAGCCGCTCCAGCATCCGCTGGATGCGCTCCTCATCGAACAGATCCGCGTTGTACAGCGCCCCGAACATGGCGCCGTCGGCCACCCGCGTCAGCAGCATCGTCAGATCCAGCTCCGTGGCCGCCGGCTCCGACTGGACCTGGCGCACCTGGAGCCCACCCGGCAGCGACTCGGGCCGAGGCACCTCATCCACCTGCGCGAAGAGCACCTGGAACAGCGGCGCGCGCGCCACATCGCGCTGCACCCCGAGCGCCTTCAGCAACGGCTCGAAAGGCACGTGCGGATGCGTGAAGGCCCCCAGCACCGACTTCTTCACCCGCCTGAGCAGCTCGCGGAAGTCCGGCCGTCCCGACAGGTCGCCACGAAGCACCAGCGGCTCGAAGAACAGGCCGAGCAGCCCCTCCGTCTCCACCCGGCCGCGGTTGGCGAACGGCACGCCCATCAGCAGATCCTTCTGCCCGCTGTAGCGAGACAACAGCATCTGCCATCCGGCCAGCACCGCCATGAAGAGCGTGGCGCCCTCGCCGCGCGCCACCGCCTCCAAGCGCTCCACCAGCGGCAACGGCAGGTGCGCCATCCGCTGCTCCGCCCGCCCCGCTCCCGCCCGCCTCGGCCGATCCGCCGGCAGTTCCAGCACGTGCGGCGCACCCTTCAACTGCTCGCGCCACCAGGCGAGCTGCTCCTCCAGCACCTCGCCTCTCAGCCATTCCCGCTGCCACACCGCGTAATCCGCGTACTGCACCGGCAGCTCCGCCAACGGGGACGGACGCGCCTGCGTGAAGGCCTCGTACAGCGCCACCACCTCGCGCGCCAGCACCCCCATGGACCAGCCATCCGACAGGATGTGATGCACCACCAGCAGCAGCACGTGCCGCTCCGGCTCCAGCCTCAGCAGGAACGCCCGCGCCAGCCGGCCCTTCGCCAGCTCGAACGGCTTGCGCATCTCCTCCTGGATGCGCCGGCGCACCGCCGCCTCGCGCGCGGACTCCGGCTCCGACTCCAGACTCTCCACCACCAGCGGCAGCTCCGCCGACTCCTCGATGAGCTGAACCGGTGTCCCGGCGCTCTCGACGAACCGGGTCCGCAACGCCTCGTGACGGCGCACCAGCTCGAGCAGGCTCCGCTCCAGGGCCGCCACGTCCACGGGCCCCGTCAGCTCCACCGACATGGGGATGTGGTAGAAGACGCCGCCTCCGTCGAGCCGATCCAGCAACCACAACCGCTCCTGGGCGAACGACAGCGGCAGCGCGCCCCCGCGAGGCACCCGCTTCAACGGCGGCACCCGCGTGGCTCCCTCCGCGGCGGCCAGCGCCCGGCCCACCCGCTCGGCCAGCCCCGCCACCGTCGGCGCCTCGAATACCTCGCGCAGCGGCAGCTCCACCCGCAGCGCGCTCCGCAGCCGCGCCACCAACTGCATCGCCAGCAGCGAGTGGCCGCCGAGCTCGAAGAAGCTCTCGTTCACTCCCACCCGCGGGACGCGCAACAGCTCGCCCCACAGGCCCGCCAGCACCTCCTCCACGGGCGTGCGCGGCGCCACGAACTTCTCCGCCACCCTGTCGAGCACCGGCGCCGGCAGCGCCGCCCTGTCCACCTTGCCGTTCGCCGTCAGCGGCAGCGCCTCCAGCGTCACGATGGCCGACGGCACCATGTAGTCCGGCAGCGCCCCGCTCAGGAACTCGCGCAGCGCGGTGGCATCCACCGCGTGTCCGGACTTCGGTACGGCGTAGGCCACCAGCCGCTTGTCTCCCGCGGCCACCTCCTTCGCCACCACCACCGACTCGCGCACCGCCGGGTGCCGCTCCAGCGCCGCCTCCACCTCTCCCAGCTCCACCCGGTAGCCGCGAATCTTGAGCTGGTGGTCCACACGGCCCAGGAACTCCACCCGGCCGTCCGCCAGCAGCCGCGCCCGGTCTCCCGTGCGGTACATCCTCGCGCCCGGCTCAT
Source organism: Archangium violaceum Cb vi76 (assembly GCF_000733295.1). GTDB lineage: Bacteria > Myxococcota > Myxococcia > Myxococcales > Myxococcaceae > Archangium > Archangium violaceum. The sequence goes on from NZ_JPMI01000276.1 coordinate 65,509, forward strand.
CCGAGTACGGGTCCGGCACGAAGCGCTCCACCGTCAGCTCCGGCCTTCCCAGGTAGCCCCGGCCCACCACGCTCCCGCCAATGCACAGCTCTCCCGGCACGCCCGGCGGCACCGGTTGCAGGTGCGTATCCAGCACGTACACGCGCGCGTTCGGAATCGGCCTGCCGAGCGGCACCGACGCGGACACGCGCCCCTCGGGCCCTCGCTCCACGCGCTGGGTGAGCACACCCACCGTCGTCTCCGTGGGGCCGTAGTGGTTGAACACCACCACGTCCGGCGACAGCGCGTGCACCCGGTCCATCAGGGACCAGTCGGACACGTCTCCGCCCAGCACCAGGCGCTTGCGTGGCAACACCCGCTCCGCGTCCGGCGAGGCCAGCAGCGCCTGCAGGTGCGCGGGGACGATCTTCACGCAGTCCACCGCCCCGCTCTCGAAGAGCCTCGCCAGCTCGGCGGGATCCGAGGCGCTCTCCTTCGAGATGAAGTGCAGCGCGCCACCCCGGCACAGCGTGGGGAAGACGGCGGTGTTGCCCAGATCCGCGGCCAGCGTGGACACCGAGGCGAAGCTGGCGCCCTCGGGCAGCTCCAGCCGCCGCGAGACGCCTTCCACGTAGTTGACGAGCTGCCGGTGCTCGATGGCCACGCCCTTGGGCCGTCCCGTCGAGCCCGAGGTGAAGATGATGTAGACGAGGTTCTCCGGCGCCACGGCGGACGGAGGGTTGGCCTCGCTACGAGTGGCCAGCCGCGCCGCGTCCGTGTCCAGGCACACGAGCGTCCCGCCGAACCCACCGAGCCCCGCGGCCAGCCGCGAGTCGGTGACGAGCGCACGCGCCCGCGAGTCCTCGAGGATTCCGCGCTGGCGCTCGGCGGGGAACGCCGGATCCAGGGGCACGTAGGCGCCGCCGGCCTTGAGGATGCCCCACAGGCCCACCAGCGCCTCCACCGAGCGCTCCAGGAACAGGCCCACCGGCACATCCGGGCCCACACCCAGCTCCCGCAGGTGCCAGGCGAGCTGGTTGGCCCGCCGGTTCAGCTCCCGGTACGTCAACCGCGCGTCCCCGGCGATGACCGCCAGGGCCTCGGGGGTCTTCTCCACCTGCGCCTCGAAGAGCGCGTGGAGGGTGGAGGACGGCATGGCGGCGCGGGTGTCGTTCCACTCCACCAGCAGCCGGCGCGTCTCCCCCTCTTCCAGCAGCGGCAGCAGGGCCAGGGACTTGTCCGGCGAGCCCACCACGGAGCGCGCCAGCGAGGCCAGGCACCGGGCCATGCCCGCCACCGTGGCCTCATCGAACAAGGTGGTGGCGTATTCGAAGATGCAGCCCAGCCCCTCGCGCCCCTCGCGCACCGTCAGGGTCAGATCGAACTTGGCCGTGCCCACGGGGACGTCCATCACGCCCAGCTTCAACGAGGGAAGCTCGACGCCCGTCTCCGGGGTGTTGATCAGGTTGAGGCTGGCCTGGAACACGGCGGTGCGGCTCGTGTCACGCGGCAGCTCGAGGATGTCCACCACGCGCTCGAAGGGAGCGTCCTGGTGGGCATAGGCCTCCAGGGCCTGGTGCCGCACGCGTCCGAGGAGCTGGCGGAAGCTCGGAGCACCCGCGAGCGGCGCCCGGAAGGCCAGGGTGTTGATGAAGCAGCCGATGAGCCCCTCCACCTCCGGCCGGTTGCGGCCAGCGAGCGGAGAGCCCACGGCGAAGTCCTCCTGGCCGCTGTAGCGGTGCAGCAGCGCCTGATAGAGGGCCATCATCACCATGAAGGGCGTGGAGCCCTCGCGCCGGCCGAGCGACAGCAGGGGCTCGGACAGCTCGCGAGGCAACACGAAATGGTGCAAGGCGCCCGCGGAGGTCCTGTTCGCGGGGCGAGGCCTGTCCGTGGGCAGCTCCAGCGGCGGCACCCCGGCGAGCTGCTTCTTCCAGTAGCCGAGCTGCGACTCCATGGCCTGGCCACTCAGCCAGTTGCGCTGCCAGACGGCGTAATCCGCGTACTGCACCGGCATCGCGGGCAGCGGCGACGGACTGCCCGCCAGGAAGGCTTCGTAGAGCACCCCCAGCTCGCGATACAGCACCCCGGAGGACCAGGCGTCCGAGGCCACGTGATGCAGGGTGAGTTGCAGGATGTGCTCCCGCTCGCCGACCCGGATCAGCACGGCCCGGATCACCGGTCCTCGCGAGAGATCGAACGGCCGGAGGGCCTCGGCTCGCGCCAGCCGGAAGGCGTCCTCTTCACGCTCCCGTGCGGACGCACCGACGGCCTCCCGGTGCTCCAGGACCAGCGGCATCTCCGAGGCGATCTCCTGGTGCGCGCCGTCGTCCGCGAGGACGTACGTGGTCCGCAGCACTTCGTGCCGGCGCATCACCTCGTTCAGCGCCGCCTCGAGAGGCGCCAACTCCAGAACGCCCGACAGGCGCAGTCCCACCGCGTTGTTGTAGGCGACATCCGCCGGATCGAGCTGCTGCAGGAACCAGAGCCGCTGCTGCGCGAACGAGAGCGGCAGGGGCCGATCGCGCGGGACCCGCACCACGGGCGAGTCCATCCCCGAGGGAACACGCGGAGCCTGCTCCTTGCGCGCGGCCGCCACACGGGCCGGACGGCGCGGTTTCGAGGCGCGGGGAGGCGCCACCCGCTCGACCTCTCCATCGGTGCGGAAGCGGGCGCGCTGGCCCGTCAGCAGGAGGCGCTCGTCCGCCCCCTTTCCAGAGAGGAAGCGGACCTGGGACGCCTCGGCATCCTTCCAGAAGCCGAGTGGGACGGCTCCCCCGCCGATCGCGAGCTCACCCACGACTCCGACGGGCACCTGAGCCCCGGACGCATCGAGGACGCGGAATGCCCCGGAGCCAGAGGCCGGCCAGGCCACCTCCACCGAGGACGCCTCCACCACCCCACGCTCCGCGACGTAGACCCGGCCCAGCACCGAGTCCACCTCTGAATCCACCGCCTCGCCTCCCAGCACCAGCCGGCGCACGCCGCCCAGCGCCCCGGCTGCTCCTGGCAGCTCCGCCAGCGCACGGGCCTGGGACGGCGCGCAGCGCAGCGCGGTGACGCCCTCGCTCCGGACCAGCTCCAGCAACTCTCCGAGTCCACCCTCCCCCTCGGCGAGCACCGGCTCCGCGGAAGCCACGGGCGACTGGAACCGCTGCCGCAGCTTGTCCACATGGCGGAGGCTGGACATCATCGACGGCAGATCCACGCCGAAGTCGACGAGGCAGGCGATCTCATCCACGTCCAGCGTCCGCACCCGCTCCACGACGCGCACGCCATCCTCCACCGAGCCGAAGATGCCGCCGTCCGCCAGGTACTGCTCGAACGCCTGACCGAGCAGCGTGTCCATGTCCTGCTCGGTGAGCCCCCGCACATCCACCTGGAGGCCCTGGCTGGCCATCAGGTTGCTGAAGATGTCCACCGAGCTGCGGAAGTAGCGCAGGAGCGGCTCGCGGACGATGTCGCGGACCTCGTCGAGATCCCTGCCCAGGAAGGTGTAGAGCATCAGCGTCACGTGACCCCGGCCGGGTCCGTGGCCGCGCTTGCGCCACGCCTCGCGGTACAGCGCCACCTTCGCCGCCAGCTCCTCCAGGTTCGCGCCCAGCCCGAGCACGTTGGTGAGCAGGCCCGCGCCGATGTCGCCCGCCTGGCGGAACGTCTCCGGGTTGCCCGCGGAGGTGAGCCACACCGGCAGCTCCGGCTGCACGGGCTTCGGCCGCAGCGAGAGATCCACCTCCACTCCGGCACCATTGCGCCGCCGGACGGTGCCGCCCCGCCACAGCCGCCGCAGCTCCTCCACGCGCTCCTGCAACACCTCGCGCCGCCGGGAGTACGTGTCCGGCGAGAGCGCGAAGTCATTGGCGTGCCAGCCCGTCGCGAGCGACAGGCCCACGCGCCCGCCGGACAGGTTGTCCACGACGGACCACTGCTCGGCCACCTCCAGGGGCTCGTGCAGCGGGAGCACCACACTGCCGGCGCGGATGTGCACGTGACGCGTGAGCATCGCGAGCGCTCCGCCGATCACCGAGGGCGCCGGGTACAGGCCACCGAACGAGTGGAAGCGGCGCTCCGGCGTCCAGACGGCGGAGAAGCCGTGCGCGTCGGCGAACTTCGCGCCCTCGATGAGCTGCTCGTACTTGCGCTCGCCCAGCGAGTCCTCGTCGTTGGCGAAGTACGAGAGGCTGAACTCGAGCGGCCGCTGGACCGCCCGCCGCGACACGGCCACGAAGCGCGCGGCCATCCGCTCGGGGGGCAGCACGACACGCAGCCCCCGCGCGAGCGCCCACAGCAGATCCAACCCCGCCGGATCCGCCGCGGGCCCACCCGCCGCCAGCCACACCTCTCCCTCGCCCCCGCCGAGCCGCTCGTCCAGCGAGGCCAGCAGGTGCGCGAGGTTGCGATGGCTCAGGGAGATGCGTCCCTGGCCTCCCATCACCTCGGGCGCGGGCACGATGAGCGCCAGCCGCTCGCCGGGCACCGGGCCCGCGGCGTGTCCGCCCTCCGCCCGCGCATCCAGCTCCACCTTCAGTGCACGCACGCCCGCCGGGAGCGTGAGCCCTTCAGACCTGGCCACCAGCAGCAACCGGGGCCCGTGCTCCAACAGGAGGGACGGCAACGCCGCCAGCTCCCCCCGGGCCACTGGCAAGCAGGCGCCGCCCGCCTCCAGCACGCCCCAGAGCGCGCAGACCGCTTCGATCGACGGCTCCAGGCAGAGGGCCACCGGCACCTCCGGGCCCACGCCCTCGCTCCGAAGCCGGGCAGCGAGTCCCCGGGCACACGCGGCCAGCTCCCGCCACGTCAGGCGCCGCGCGCCCGAGCTGATCGCCACCGCGTCCGGCATCCGCTCCACGCGGGCCCCGAGCCGCTCCAACAGGCCTGGCCCCGTTTCCACCCCGGGAAGCAGGCGCCGCGTTTCATCGGCCGCCGCCAGGGCCAGGCGAGACAACCGCTGCTCGGGCTGCGCGATGGCCGCCTCCAGCAACGCCTCGAGGTGGCCGAACAACCGCCGGACGCGCGCCTCGTCATAGAGCTCGGTGGCGTAGTCGAGATGGCCGACGAAGCCATGCTCGCCCTCGTTGATCAGCAGCGTCAGCTCGCCGAGCGTGGCACCGAACTGGGCGGGCGTGCCCGCCACATCCACCAGCCGCATGCCAAGCCCGGGCATCTGCGGCAGGGCCGTGGCCACGTGCGAGTGCAGGATGAGCACCGCGTCACACAGCCGCGAGCGTCCCGGATCCCTTCCCGGGGCCACCTTCGGCAGGACGTGCTCGAAAGGCACGTCCTGGTGGGAGGACGCCTCGAGCGTCACGTCGCGAGTGCGGCCCAGCAGCTCACGGAAGGTGGGATCGCCCGAGAGGTCGGTCCGCAGCGCCATGGCGTGGGCCACGAAACCGATGAGCGGCTCCAGCTCGCCCTTGGCGCGGTTGCCCACCGGCGTGCCCACCACGATGTCCTCGCGTCCCGAGTAGCGAGAGAGCAGCGCGGAGAGCGCGGCCAGCAGCGTCATGAAGGGCGTCACGCCCTCGCGCTGGCTGAACGCGAGCAGCTGGGTGCCCGTCTTCCGGGAGAAGCCCACGGGAATGCGCGCGCCACGCAGGCGCTGCTCGGCCCGGCGGGGCCTGTCCGAGGCCAGCTCCAGGGAGCCGGGCAGCCCGGCGAGCACCTCTCGCCAGTAGGTCTCCTGCTCCGCCAGCCCGCCTCCGGCCAGCGCGCGGCGCTCCCAGGCCGCGTAATCCACGTACTGCACGGCCAGCTCCGGCAGCGGCGCCGGCTTCCCCGCCTGGAAGGCCTGGTAGTTCACCGCCGTCTCGCGCAGGAAGGCCACCAGCGAGAGCGTGTCCGCGGCGATGTGATGGATGTTGATCAGCAGCAGATGCTCCGCCGCCTCCAGCCGCAGCAGGCTGACGCGGACGATGGGCCCATGCTCCAACGAGAAGGGCCGCTCCGCGTCCTCCAGCGCCAGCCGCAGCGCCTCGGCCTCGCGATCCCCGCCCAGGCGCTGGAGATCCACCACCGGCACGTCGATCTGAACCCTGGCGGCGAAGCGCTGCACCACCCGCCCCTCCACCTCGGCGTAGGTGGAACGAAGCACCTCGTGCCGGCGGATCACCTCGTTGACGCTCCGCTCCAGCAGTCTAGCGTCGATCGTCCCCGAGAGCCGGATGGCCAACGGCATGTTCAGGGCCGGGTTGCCCGGATCCCGCTGATCCATGCGGAAGACGCGCTCCTGCACCACGGAGAGCGGCAGCTCACCCGAGCGATCGATCCGGGAGATGACGTCGATCGCCGCCCCGCCGTCCGGCCGGGACGTCTGGAGCATGGCCTCGATGCGCGCGGAGATCCCCGCCACGGTAGGAGCATCGAAGAGCGCGCTGAGCGGGAGCTGCACGGAGAAGGCCTCGCGCAGGCGCGTGAGCATCTGCGCCGCCATCAGCGAGTTGCCGCCCAGCTCCAGGAAGTCGTCATGCAGGCCGATCTCCCCGGTGCCCAGGCGCTCGCGCCAGATCTCCAGGACGCGGCGCTCGATCTCGCTCCGGGGAGCGGATGCGGCGGGAGTCGCGGACGCGGCAACGGGCGCGGCGGCGGGTGCGGTGGTGGCCTCGGCGGGCCGGGCGGCCAGGAGCTCCAGCGCCGGCAGCGAGGCCGGTGCCGCGAGGGCGCAGGACTTCTCCTCGAAGGGGTACGTGGGCAGCGGGACGCGACGGCGGGACTCACCCGAGTAGAAGCGCTCCCAGTCCACCTCGACGCCCGCGCACCACAGGTCACCGAACGAGCGCAGCAGTCCGCTGTAGTCGCTCTCCGAGGGCCGGCGGCGCAGCGAGGGCACCGCGAGCAACCGCCGATCCTTGCGCACGCGCGCGCGGCAATTGGACGTGAGCTCCTGACCCGGGCCCACCTCCAGGAGGACACCGCAACCCTCGCCGATCAGCACCTCCAGCCCCGCAGCGAAGCGGACCGGCTGGCGCATCTGCCGGGCCCAGTAGGACGGATCCGTGGCCTCCTCGGGGCGGATCCACGTCCCGGTGAGGCTCGACACGTAGGGGATCTTCGGCGCCTGGAGACGCAACGCGGACACCGCGCGCGCCAGGTCCGGCATCACCGGCTCCACCGCGCTGGAGTGGAACGCGTGCGCGGCGGCCAGCCGGACGGTTCCCACGCCCCGGCCGGACAGCTCCCGCTCCAGCCGCTCGACGGCCTCGACGGTGCCGGAGACGACGCAACGCCCGGCACCGTTGACGGCCGCCAGCGCGAGCCCGTCCCCGAGCAGCGGCAGCAGCTCCGCCTCCTCCATCCCCACCGAGAGCATGGCCCCCGGAGGCAGGCGCGCCATCAGGGCACCGCGGATCACCGCGAGCCGCAGCCCGTCCTCGGGCGACAACACGCCGGCCACGCAGGCCGCCACATACTCACCGTAGCTGTGTCCCAGCAGCGCGTGCGGCTGGACGCCCCAGGACATCCAGAGCCGGGCCAGCGCGTGCTCGACGATGAAGAGCGCGGGCAGCGCCACGCGCGGAGCCGCGAGCATCCGGGCGGCGCTCTCCTCCGTCCCCGGTGCCGGGAGCACCAGCGCGCGCACCTCGGCCGAGAGCGAGGGCTCCAGCCGTGCGAGCGCGGCGTCCACGTCCTTCCGGAAGCCCGGCTCGGCCGCGTACAGCTCGCGGCCCATGCCCACCGCCTGTGCGCCCTGTCCCGGGAAGAGGAAGGCCACGCGGCGGGCCCGGAGCGCCTCCACCGGAGCCACGGACTGGCGCAGCTGCTCCACCAGCCCGGCCGCATCGGCGGCCACCACCGCGCGCCGGTGCTCGAAGGCCCTGCGGCCCACGTTGCGCGTGAAGGCCACGTCCGCCAGCACCGCGCCCGGGTGGGCCTCCAGGTGCCCGGCCAGCTCACGGGCCATCGCATCCAGGGCCGTCGGTGTGCGCGCCGACAGCGTCACGAGGTGCATCGGCCGGGCCGCCGGAGCGCTGGCCACGGAGGGCGCCTCCTCCAGCACCACGTGGGCATTGGTGCCGCCAATGCCGAAGGAGCTCACGCCCGCGCGGCGCGGCGAGCCATCGCGCGGCCACGGCCTGAGGGCCGCGTTGACGAAGAAGGGGCTGTTCCCGAAATCGATCTCCGGGTTGGGGCGCTCGAAATGCAGGCTGGGCGGCAGCTCCCCGTGGTGGAGCGCGAGCACCGCCTTGATGAACCCGGCGACGCCCGCCGCCGTGTCCAGGTGCCCCAGGTTCGTCTTCACCGAGCCGATGGCGCAGTAGTTGCGGCGCTTCGACGTCTTGCGGAAGGCCCGGGTGAGCGCGGCGATCTCGATGGGGTCTCCCAGCGCCGTGCCGGTGCCGTGGGCCTCCACGTAGCCGATGTCCTCCGCGCCCACTCCGGCATAGGCCAGCGCGTCCGCGATCACCTCGGCCTGGCCGTCGGTGCTCGGCGCGGTGTAACCGGCCTTCTGGTGGCCGTCGTTGTTGATGGCCGAGCCCTTGAGCACCGCGTAGATGTGATCGCCGTCGCGCAGCGCATCGGACAGGAGCTTGAGCACCACCACGCCCACGCCGTTGCCCGCCACCGTGCCGGCCGCGCGGTGATCGAAGGCGCGGCAGTGTCCGTCCGGCGAGTAGATGAGCCCTTCCTGGAACAGGTAGCCGGTGCGCTGGGGGCTGGCGATCCGCACCGCGCCGGCCAGCGCGATGTCCGACTGCCGCGTCAGCAGGCTCTGGGCGGCCATGTGGATGGACACCAGGCCGGTGGAGCACGCGGTGAACACGGCGACGCTCTCGCCCCGGAGCTGGAGCTTGAAGGACGCCTTCATCGCCAGGCTCTCGGGAGCGGCGGTGGTCAGCTCCAGGCCCGCGCCGGGATCATCCCGCATGCTGCCCAGCAGCGACAGCATGTGCCCGGACGCTCCGGCGCCCGCGTACAGGGAAATGCGCCCGGGGAAGCGCGAGGGATCGTACGCGGCGTCCTCCAGCGCGGCCCAGGCACACTGGAGGAAGAGCCGCTGCTGCGGATCCATCCATTGCGCCTCGCGCAGGGGGATGTCGAAGAAGTCGTGATCGAAGCGGTCGGCCCCCTCCAGGAAGCCCCCGGCGCGCACGAAGGACGGGTGGCGCACCATCTTGTCGGGGACGAAGGGCGAGCGCTCCAGTTCCTGCTCGGAGAGGAACGAGATGGACTCCACGCCCTCGCGGAGGTTGCGCCAGAAGGTCCGCAGCTCCCGGGCACCGGGGAAACGCCCCGCCATGCCGATCACCGCGATGTCGTTGCCGAAATCCTCGCCGGACTGCACGTTGTCATCCGTTGCCACGGGGTCCCCTCTTGTTGCCTTGCCGGCGGAGTGCCTGGCGCCGCTGGTCGGCGCGATCTTCATGAGCCCGGTTGTCCACCTCACCCTCGGCACCGGGCGTGTCCCGCTCCAGGGACGCGGCCAGCGCGCGCACGGTGGGCTGCTCGAAGAAGCGCGTTACCGGAACCTCACGCTTCAGCTCGTCACGAATCAGGACGCGGAGCTTCACGGCCGACAGGGAGCTGCCTCCCAGGGCCGTGAAGAAATGGTCTTCCACGCCCACCCTCGGAATCCCCAGCACGCGGCCGACGAGCTCCGCGAGCTGCTGCTCCAGGGGCGTGGTGGGCTCCACGAAGACGGCCTCGGCCGTACGCGTCACCTCGGGCTCCGGGAGCGCGGCGCGATCCACCTTGCCGTTGGCGTTGAGCGGGAAGGCCGCCAGCACCAGGAAGGAGGAAGGCACCAGCCAGCCCGGCACGCGCTTCACGAGGAAGTCGCGCAGCGCGGAGACGTCGAGGGAGCCGCCCTCATGGGGCACCACGTAGGCCACCAGGCGCCCATCCCCCGCGCCATTCACCCGCACCACGGCGAGCGACTCGCGCACGTCCGGGTGCTCGCGCAGCACGGCCTCCACCTCGCCGGGCTCGATGCGGAAGCCCCGCACCTTCACCTGGAAGTCCACGCGGCCCAGGTACTCGAGGACGCCATCGGGCCGGTACCGGACGCGGTCGCCCGTGCGGTACATGCGGCTGCCCTCGAGGCCGAAGGGGTTGGGCAGGAAGCGCTCGGCGGTGAGGTGCGGCCGGCCCAGGTAGCCACGGGCGAGGCCCTCGCCCGCGAGGTACAGCTCGCCCACCACGCCAACGGGCACGGGTTGCAGCCGCGCGTCCAGCACGTAGGCGCGGGTGTTGGAGATGGGGCGGCCAATGGGAGGCACCTCGCCGGGCTTCACGCGGGCGAAGGTGGAATAGGTGGTGTCCTCGGAGGGGCCGTAGAGGTTGTAGAGGTGCTGCACACCCGGCACCGCGTACACCTGCCGGGCCAGCGGTTCTGGCAGGGGCTCGCCGGCCAGGTTCACCACGCGCACCGAGGCGGGCAGTGCCCCCATGCTCACGAGCTGGGCCATGGCCGAGGGCACGGTGTTGACGAGCGTCACCTCGGAGGCCGCGGGCAGCTCGGCCAGGTGCAGGGCGTTGTCGGCCACCACCACCGCGCCCCCGCTGCACAGGGGAGCGAAGAGCTCGAAGACGGACAGGTCGAAGTTGAGCGAGGTGGCGGCCAGGGTGCGGTGCAGCACCGGGGCCTCGAAGGTGTCCAGGGCCCAGCGCAGGAAGGCCACGGCGCCGCGGTGGGTGATGGCGACACCCTTGGGCCTGCCCGTGCTGCCGGACGTATAGATGAGGTAGGCGAGGTTCTCCGGGTGGAGGCGGACCGGAAGCGCCGCCTCGGAGACAGGAAGAGGAACCCCGTCATCCAGCCGCAGCACGTGCGCGGAATGGGGCGGCAGCAGGTCCACCAGTCTCGACTGGGTGACGATCACCGGGCTCCGGGCGTCTTCCAGGAGGAAGCCGAGGCGCTCGCGGGGATAGGCCGGATCCAGCGGGACGTAGGCACCGCCCGCCTCGAGGATGCCGAGCACCCCCACCACCATGTCCGCCGAGCGCTCCACGCACAGGCCGACGCGGACCTCGGGGCCGACGCCCAACGCGCGCAGGTGGAGGGCGAGCTGGTGGGCACGCGACTCCAGCTCGCGGTAGGTGAGGCGCACGTCCCCGGCCACCACCGCGAGGGCCTCCGGGGTTCGCGCGGCCTGCTGCCTCACCAGCTCATGGAGGCAGAGCTCCGCCGGGAAGGGAGCGGTGGTGTCGTTCCAGTCCACCAGGAGTTGCTGCCGCTCCTGGGCCGTGAGCAGGGAGACGCGGGAGAGCGGCTGACCCGCGTCCTCGACGAGCGCCTCGAGCAGCACGCGCAGATGCCCCGCCATGCGCTCCACCGTGGTGGCTTCGAAGAGATCGGTGTCGTACTCGAACGTGCCGGTGTAGCCCTCGGGGGACTCGGCGAGCGTGAGGGTGAGATCGAACTTGGCCGTCCGGGTGTCGAGCTCGAGCGGGCGCAGTGAGAGCCCCGGCAGGGACAGGGGCGTACCGGGCAACTCCTGCAGGGCGAACATGACCTGGAAGAGCGGCGAGTGGCTCAGGCTGCGCGGGGGCTGGAGCGCCTCCACCAGCTTCTCGAAGGGAAGCTCCTGGTGGGCATACGCACCGAGCGTCGTCTCGCGCACCCGGCCGAGCAGCTCGCGGAAGGAGAGCTCCGGAGAGAGGCGCGTGCGCAGCACCAGCGTGTTGACGAAGAAGCCGATCAGCTCCTCCAGCCCGGCGTGATGACGGCCGGAGATGGGAGCGCCCACGCTGACGTCGTCCTGGCCCGAGTAGCGGGACAGCAGGAGCTGGAAGGCGGCCAGCAGGCCCATGAAGGGCGTGACCCCCTCGCGGCGGCAGAGGGCCCGGAACGCACCGGACAACGTGGCCGGGAGGTGGACCCGGACGGTGGCGCCGCGGAAGCGCTGGACTCCCGGACGTGGGAAGTCGGTGGGCAGGGACAGCACCGGCGGCGCGCCCGCGAGCTGCTCGCGCCAGTAGCCGAGCTGGGCCTCGAGCGCGGCGCCCTGGAGCCATCCCCGCTGCCAGACGGCATGATCCAGGGACTGAAGGGCCAGCGAGGGGAGCGGCGAGGGCCGCCCGGCGAGCTCCGCCTCGTACAACGCCGCGAGCTCCCGCGTGGCCACGCCGAGGGACCAGCCATCCGAGACGATGTGGTGCAGCGTCAGGACGAGCAGGTGCGAAGTCTCTCCCGTGCGCAGCAGCAGCGCGCGGATGAGGGGCCCCCGGGAGAGCTCGAACGGCCGCCGCACTTCTTCGGAGGCCACGAGCAGGGCCTGGGCCTCGGCCTCCGGCCCGGGCAGCTCGCGGAGATCCACACTCGGCAGGGGGAACGACACCGTGGGATGGAGCACCTGCACGGGCTCACCCGCCTCGAGCGGGAAGGTGGTCCGCAGCGCCTCGTGGCGGAGGATGAGCGCGGACAGGGTCCGCTCCAGCGCGGACGTGTCCAGAGGCCCTTCCAGCCGGGCTCCCCATGAGACGTTGTAGAGGGCCGTCCCCGGCTGGAGCTGCTCCAGCAGCCAGAGCCGCTCCTGCATCAACGAGAGCGGCAGGCGCCCCTCGCGCGGCACGGGAACGATCGGCGGCGGGCGCGCGGAGTCCGGGAGCTGGCGGGCCGCGGAGATGCGCTCGGCCAGCCGCGCCACGGTGGGCGCCTCGAACAGCTCTCGCAGCGACAGCGCCACCCCGAAGGCGGCGAGGATGCGCGACACCACGCGGGTGGCCAGCAACGAGTGCCCGCCCAGCTCGAAGAAGCTGTCATGAGCGCCCACGCGGGGCACGCCGAGCAGCTCGCCGAAGAGGCCCGCGAGCAACTCCTCCACCGGACCGCGCGGAGCCACATGGGAAGCGTCCACCTCGCCCGGCACCTCGGAGGGCGCGGGGAGCGCGCGTCGGTCCACCTTGCCATTGGGCGTCAGCGGCAGACGCTCCAGGGGAACGAAGGCGGACGGCACCATGTACTCGGGCAGCCGCTCCGCGAGGAAACGATGCAGTGCGCGTCCCTCGACGGACTGACCCGCCGCGGGCACGACATAGGCCACGAGCCGCCGCGAGCCTCCAGCGGCATCCTCGCGCGCCAGCACGGCGGCCTCGCGCACGGAGGGGTGACGCAGCAACACCGCCTGAATCTCGCCCGGCTCCACGCGGAAGCCGCGCACCTTCACCTGCGCGTCCACACGCCCGAGGAACACGACCGAGCCGTCCGCGAGCAGCCGGACGCGATCGCCGGTCTTGTACATTCGAGCCCCGGGCTCGGCGCTGAACGGGTGCGGCCTGAAACGATCCGCGGTCAGCTCCGGCCGCCCGAGGTAGCCCCAGGCCAGGCCGTCCCCGCCGATCCACAGCTCCCCTGCTCCACCCGGCGGCACCGGCGCCAGGGCCTCGTCGAGCACGTACAACTCCGTGTTGGCCAGCGGCCGGCCGATGGGGAGCGTCGTGCTTCCCTCGGGCACTTCGCGGACGAGGTGCCAGGAAGCGAAGGTGGTGCTCTCGGTGGGACCGTAGACATGGAGCAACCGCCGCGGCGGGCCTTCGCGCAGGACCGCGCGGACCGGCTGGGGATCCACCGCCTCACCGCCGAAGTGGAGTTGCCGCAGCCCTCGGAAGGCGTCCGGCACCTCGGTGGCGATCTGGTTGAACCAGGCCGTGGTGAGGAAGAGGACGCTGATGCGCTGCTCGTGAAGCCACGTGGCGAACGACCTCGGCGCGAGCGCCACCTCGCGATCCACACCCACCAGCCGGGCCCCGTGCAGCAGCGCGCCCCAGATCTCGAAGGTGGCCGCGTCGAACGAGGCGTTGGACGCCTGCGCCACGCGGTCCTCGGGCACCAGTTGGATGAAGTCCGTCTCCACCACCAGCCGGACCACGGCGCGGTGCGGGACGCAGACGCCCTTGGGCACGCCCGTGGAGCCCGAGGTGTAGATGACGTAGGCGAGGTCATCCGCCGAGGCGCTCGGTGCCGGAGCCGTGTCGGGCAGCCCCTCGAGCTCCCCTGCCCCATCCAACGCGAGCACTCGCGCGGCCCCCGGTGACAAACTGTCCCGCAGCCGCTGCTGGGTGAGCAGCACCGGCACGTGGGCATCCTGGATCATCCAGGCCAGACGCTCGCTCGGGTACGCCGGATCCAGCGGCACGTAGGCGGCACCGGCCTTCAAGATGCCCAGCACGCCCACGATCAGGTCCGCCGAGCGCTCCACGCACAGGCCCACGGCCGAGCCTCGCGAGACCCCCCATGACAGGAGGCGGTGCGCCAGCCGGTTCGCCCGCCGCTCCAGCTCGGCATAGGTGAGCGAGACCTCGCCGAAGGACACCGCCACGGAATCGGGCGTACGGGCCACCTGGGCCTCGAACAGCGAGTGGATCGTGGCCTCGCGCGGGAACGAGGTCCTCGTGGCGTTCCACTCCACCAACACTCGACGGCGCTCGGCGGTGGACAGCAGGGGCACGTCTCCGAGCCGCCGCTCGGGAGCGGAAACCATCTCCTCCAGCAGGGACCACCAGTGCGCCAGAAGCCGGGCGGCGGTATCCGCGGAGACGCGCTCGGAGCGGTACAGCAGCTTGAGGTGCAGCTCGCGGCCCGGCGTGGCCACGGCGGTCAACGGGTAGTGCGTGCGCTCGAAGGGGCGGAAGTCCCCGAGCGACAGGCCGGCCACGCCCCGCTCGAGCGCGGCGGCATCGATCGGATAGTTCTCGAAGACGAGCAGGCTCTCGAAGAGCGGCGTGCCGCGGGGCACCTCGCTCCAGCCCTGGAGGCGCGCCAGCGAAACGTTGTCGCGCTGGGCCAGCTCCACCAACCGTGCCTGGAGCTCGCGCAACCAGGGGACCAGCTCCTCGCCACTCCGGAGCCGGACGCGAACGGGGAGCGAGTGGATGAACAACCCCACCGCCTTCTCGATGCCCGGCAGCTCCGGCGGACGGCCCGAGAGCGTGGTGCCGAAGACAACGTCCTCGCCCGCCCCGTACCGCGACAGCAGCAGCGCCCACGCGCCGTGCACCACCGTGCTCGGCGTGAGCCCGTGACGCCGCGCGAAGTCCTGAAACGCCGCGGTGGTGCGCGCGTCGAGCACGGCCTCCCGCTCTCCCGCCCCGCTCACCCCACCGGAGTCACCCGCTCCCGGCAACGGGGTCGGCGCGTCCACGCCCGCCAGCAGCTCTCGCCAGAACGCCTCATCCCGATCGGGCCGCCGCCGTCTCAGCCACCCGATGTACGTGCGGAAGTCCAGCGCACGCGGGGGCCGCCACGCCTCACCACGGACGAGCGCCGCGTAGGCCTCGAGCACCTCCGAGAGCACCCGTGCCAGGCTCCATCCGTCCAGCAACAGGTGGTGGAAGCTCCAGATGAACCGATGGGCCTGCTCCCCCAGCCGGATCAACGTGAAGCGCATCAGGGGCGCCCGCGTCAGCTCGAAGCCACGAGCCCGATCCTCGCGGAGGAAGGACTCCAGCCCGCGCACCTGCTCCTCCGCCGGAACTCCACGCCAATCGAGCTCGTTCCACGGCGGCTCCACGCGGGCTCGCACCACCTGCATGGGCTCATCCAGACCCGCCCACTGGAAGTCCATCCGCAGCGCGGAGTGGCGCTCCACCACCAACGCCCAGGACTCGCGAAGCGCGGCGGCATCGAGCGCCCCGGTGAGAGTCCAGCTCCGCTGCTCGAAGTACGCCTCCGTTCCGGGCTCCAGCAGCACCTGGAACAAGAGCCCATGCTGAAGCGGAGACAGAGGGTAGCTCCCCTCGGCAATATCGGTCCGCGCGAGCGCCCGGAGCGACTCCGCGCAATCCGCGGCCAGGGCCTCGATCGTCTCGCGGGCGTGCAGCGCGTCGCTGTAGATCCAGGACAACTCCAGGCGCCCACCCGCGGCACGAGCCACCACCTCCAGCACATGGCTCCGGAGTCCGCCGGCCCCATGCGAGGGCCCCACGGATTCAGGCGCGAGGCCGAACCGGGACGCCCCGAGCGCCCCTACGTCCAGTTGCCCGAGGTAGTTGAAGCAGACCTCGGCGGAGGGCCGTGCGCGGAGCTGCTCGGAGGCCTCATCCCGGCGCAGGTAGCGCAGCAGGCCGTAACCGAGTCCCCTGTCCTCTCGCCGCTCCCTCGCGGCGCGGACCGCCTCGAGCGCCGTCTCGGGGTTCGCATCCTGGAGTACCAGGCGAACCGGATGGAGCGCGGTGAACCAGCCCACCGTGCGCGAGAGATCCACGTCCTTGAAGAGCTCCTCGCGCCCGTGTCCCTCCACGTCGACGAGCAGCCGATTCTGGCCGCTCCAGCGAGCCAGGGCCCGGGCCACTCCCGCGAGCAACAGGTCATCCACACCCGCGCGCAGGGCGGACGGCAGCTCGTGCAGGAGCGCCCGCGTCACCTCGGGCTCCAGTGTCACCGTGACGGTGCGCTCGGAACCGGGCGTGTTGCTTCCTTGCCGATCCCGGGGCAGCGCGGACACATCGCCCCCAACCTCCTCCAACCAGAAGGGCAGCTCCGCCGCGACGGCCTCCGACCGCGCATACGCCTCCAACCGCCGCGCCCACGCCTGGAAGGACGTCGTCTTCGCGGGCAGCGTGATCGGCTCGCTCCGGCCGAGCTGGTGCAGCGCGGTCGTCAGGTCCTCCAGCAGCACGCGCCAGGAGACGCCATCGACGGCGAGGTGGTGGATGACCAGCAGCAGCCGGCCAGTCCGAGCCGGGCCGCGGTCGAACAGCACCGCGCGCACGAGCAGACCCTCGTCCAGCGACAGACTGGCCTGCACCTCGGCCGAGACACGCTCGAGCTCCGCGGCCTGCTCGGACTCTGGCAGCGCCGACAGATCCACCCGGCGCGGCGTCACCTCGCGTCCCGGGGCCGCGCAGTCCTGCTCCCAACCCATCCCCACGCGCTTCACGCTCGAGCGGAGAGCGTCATGGTGCTCCACCAGTGCGCGCAGTGCCTGCTCCAGCAGGGCGGCGTCCACGGGCTCGTGCGTCTCCAGCAACAGCGCCTGATTGAAGTGGTGCGCTTCCGGCAGCTCCCGCTCGAGGAACCACCGCTGGATGGGCGTGAGCGGCACCGGCCCGGACACCGGCCCCTGCTCGCCGAGGGCCCTGCCCGCTCCGGCCACGCGGGCCAGCTCGGCCAGGGTCTGGTGCTGGAAGAGCTGCCGGACGGTGAGGTGCAGCCCCGCCTGCCGTGCGCGAGCGATCACCTGCAGGCCGAGGATGGAATCCCCGCCCAGCTCGAAGAAACGATCGTAGGCGCCCACACGCTCCACTCCGAGCACCCCGGCCCAGATCTCCGCGAGCCGGCGCTCCATCTTCGTGCGGGGCTCGACGGAGGCCTCGCCACCGCCAACCCGTGTGCGAACCGGCGCGGGGAGTGCCCGGCGATCCAGCTTGCCGCTTGGCGAGAGCGGCAGTGCCTCCAGGGGCACGAAGGCCGAGGGCACCATGTGCTCGGGCAGCGAGCTCCCCAGGAACGAGCGCAGCGAGTTGGGCGCGAGCTCCTCGCCAGCGGGGATGACGTAGGCCACGAGGCGGCGATCTCCCGGCACGTCCTCGCGCACCACCACCGCGGCCGAGCGCACGTGCGGGTGGCGCAGCAGCGCGGACTCGATCTCTCCGAGCTCGATGCGGAAGCCGCGCAGCTTCACCTGGTCATCCAACCGGCCGAGGTACTCGATGGCACCATCCGCCAGGAACCGGGCGCGATCCCCGGTCCGGTACAGTCGGCCGCCCGGAGTCTCCGCGAACGGATCCGGGATGAAGCGCTCGGCGGTCAGCTCGGGCCGCCGCCAGTAGCCACGGGCCAGCGGCACGCCGCCGATGTACAGCTCACCCGGCACACCGGGAGGCACCGGGCGCAGGTTCCGGTCCAGCACGTACATCCGCGTGTTGGCGATGGGTCGCCCGATGGGAACCAGTGGCCGCCGGTCCTCGGGCACACACGCCCAGAACGTCACGTCCACGGCGGCCTCGGTGGGCCCGTAGAGGTTGTGCAGCTCCGAGCGCAGCCTCGAGTGGAAGAGATCCCTCAGCTCCGGAGGCAGGGCCTCGCCGCTGCAGATCACGCGCTTCGGACTGAAGCGGGCATCCAGCTCCGGCGCCTCCAGGAAGTGTCGCAGCATGGAGGGCACGAAGTGCAGCGTGGTAATCCGCTCGCTGGCGATGACGCCGGTGAGATATGCCGGATCCCGGTGTCCACCGGGCCGAGCCATGACCAGGCGGGCGCCCGTCATCAACGGCCAGAAGAACTCCCAGACGGAGACGTCGAAGCTGAACGGTGTCTTCTGGAGGACGCGATCCTCCGCGCCCAGCCCGTACGCCTCCTGCATCCAGAGGAGCCGGTTGCAGATGGCGGCGTGGGTATTCATCGCGCCCTTGGGACGCCCGGTGGAGCCCGAGGTGTAGATGACGTAGGCCAGATTCCCGCCGGCCAACGAGACCTCCGGGCGCGCGGTGGACTCGCGGGCCACGGCCTCCCACTCCGAGTCCAGACACACCACGGCCGCATCGCCATGAGGCAGACCCGGGGCGAGCCGCGCCTGGGTGAGGAGCACGGGCGCGGACGCATCGGCGAGCATGTACTCGAGCCGCTCGCGCGGGTATTCGGGATCCAGCGGCACGTAGGCGCCGCCCGCCTTCAGGATGCCGAGCAGCCCCACGACCATCTCGAGCGACCGCTCGGCACACAGCGCCACCAGCCGGTCCGGGCCCACGCCCCGAGCACGCAGGTAATGAGCGAGCTGATTCGCACGGCTGTCCAGCTCCCGGTACGTGAGGTGCGCGCCCTCGAAGGACACGGCCACGGCGTCCGGCGTGCGCTCCACCTGGGCCTCGATGAGCCGGTGCAGGCACGCGTCCGGCTCGCGAGGCAGCCGGGTGTCGTTCCACGCCACCAGCACGCGGTGGCGCTCCTCGGGTGCCAGCAGCGCCAGTTCCTGGACGCGGCAGGCGGGCTCGCGAACGGCGCTCTCCAGGAGGACACGCAGGTGCGCGAGCATGCGCTCGGCGGTGGAGGGCTCGAAGAGGTCGGTGCTGAACTCGAGGGTCGCCGAGAGCCCGGCCGCCGTCTCCATGAGGCTGAGGCGCAGATCGAACTTGGACGTGCGGCTCTCCTGCTCCAGCACGCGCAGCTCGAGGCCCGGCAGGGAGATCTCCGGCAGCGGATCCTCCTGGAGCACGAGCATCACCTGGAAGAGCGGGCTACGGCCGAGGTCGCGCTCGGGCTGGAGCACCTCCACGAGCTTCTCGAAGGGAGCGTCCTGGTGGGCGAAGGCACTCAGCACGGTCTCGCGGGCGCGGCCGAGCAGCTCGCGGAAGGACGGGTTGCCCGCGGTCGACACGCGGAGCACGAGCGTGTTGACGAAGCATCCGATGAGCCCTTCCAGCTCGGTGCGGTCGCGGCCGGCCACGGGCGTGCCCACGCACAGGTCATCCTGGCCGCTGTAGCGGGACAGCAGGGTGGAGAAACCCGCGAGCAGGACCATGAAGGGGGTCGCGCCCTCGCGGTGGGCCAGGTCCTTCACGGCCTGGGACAGCTCGGGGCTCAGGAGGGTGTGCCGGCTCGCGCCCCGGGAGCTGCGCACCGGAGGCCGGGGATGATCCGTGGGCAGCTCCAGCGATTGGGGCGCTCCCGCCAGGCGGGTCCGCCAGTACGCGAGCTGCGCCTCCAGGGCCTCGTCTCGCAACCATCCACGCTGCCAGGCGGCGTAATCCACGTACTGGAGCGAGAGCTCCGGCAGGGGCGAGGCCTGGCCCGCGGAGAAGGCCGGATAGAGCGCGGCCACCTCGCGGACCAGCACGCCCAGGGACCACCCATCCGAGACGAGGTGGTGGAGCACGACGAGCAGCACATGCTCGCGCTCGCCCAGGCGCATCAGCGAGACCCGCAGCGGCGGACCCGAAACGAGCGCGAAGGGCCGTAGCGCCTCCTCGCCCGCGATCCGCGAGACCGCCTCGGCCCGAGCGGAGCCGGAGAGCCCCGTCAGGTCGACCCGGGCCAGCGGGAGCCGGACCTCCGGGGAGATGACCTGGACCGGCTTGCCGTCCTCGGCGCGGAAGGTGGTCCGGAGGCCCATGTGGCGCCGGACGACCTCGAGGAGGCAGCGCTCCAGCACCGCCACGTCGAGCACCCCCTCGACGCGGACCGTCACGGCCTCGTTGTAGGCGGCGTTCTGGGGATCCAGCTGCTCCAGGAACCAGAGCCGCTGCTGGGCGAAGGACAGGGGCAGCGCGCCCTCGTGGGAGCCCGCCACCAGGGGAGGCGTCCGTGGAGCCGTCTTCGGTAGCGCGTCGATGCGCTCGGCGAGCGAGGCCACGGTACCGGCCTCGAACAGCTCACGCAGGGCCAGCTCCACGCCGAAGGCATCGCGGAGGCGGGAGATGGCGCGGGCGGCGAGCAGCGAGTGCCCACCGAGCGCGAAGAAGTCATCCCCTGCCCCCACCCGCTCGACGCCCAGCACGGCGGACCAGATCTCCGCCACACGCCGCTCGGTGCGGGTGCGCGGGGCGATGTAGTCCCGAGCGGCCTCGCGCAGTCCATCTGGAGCGGGCAGCGCCTTGCGATCCACCTTGCCATTGGGCGTGAGGGGGAAGGCCTCGAGCGTCACGATGGAGGAAGGCACCAGGTGCTCGGGCAGGAGCCGGCGAGCGAAGGTGCGCAGCGCGTCCGTGGAGGGAGCTCCCTCCGGCCGGTGGATGACATAAGCCACCAGCCGCGCACCGCCGGCCGAGTCCTCGCGGGCCACCACGACCGCCTGCCGCACGCCGGGGTGCTTCTCCAGGGCGGCCTCGATCTCACCGGGCTCCACGCGGAAGCCGCGGATCTTCACCTGATGATCCACACGGCCGAGGAACTCCACCGTCCCATCCGCCCGCCAACGCGCGAGGTCTCCGGTCCGGTACATCCGCGCGCCGTCCTGGGCGCTGAACGGATCCGGCAGGAAGCGCTCGGCGGTCAGCTCGGGCCGGGCGTGGTAGCCACGAGCGACACCCGCGCCGCCGATGAACAGCTCACCGGGCACGCCGATGGGAGCGGGCCGCAACCGCGCGTCCAGCACATAGAGCGAGGTGTTCGCGATGGGCGTCCCGATGGGCACCGGACCCGAGGACCCCTCCACACGGTGCGTGGACGACCAGATGGTGGTCTCGGTGGGGCCGTACATGTTCAACAGCTCTCCACTGACCGCACCGCGCAGCCGGGCCGCGAGGTCCGCCGCGAGCGCCTCACCGCCCACCATCAACCGTGACAGGCCCGCGAGCGCATCCGATGCGTCGGGCTCCAACAGCAGCGCCTGGGCCAGCGAGGGCGTGCATTGCAGGTGGGTGATGCCATGGCGCCGGATCTGCGCGGGCACCGTCAGGCCGTGCTGTCCCTGGAGGCGGAAGTCGCGCTCGGAGCGCTGCCGCAGGGAATCCAACGCGGGCAGGCTGGCCAGCACGGTGTCCGAGTCCACTCCGAAGTCGATGAGGCAGGCCACCTCGTCCACACCGAGCGCCTCGATCCGCGCCACCTGCTCGCGGCAGGTCCGAGGCGTTCCGAAGAGCCCCGCCTCCTCGAAGTAGCGGTCGAAGGCACGCTGGGAGAGCGCCTCCAGGTCCTCGGGCTGAACGGACGCGGGCTCCAACCCGAAGGTCCGCCCCAGTCCGCGCATCAGGTCCGCGGAGCTGCTCAGGTAACGGCGGAAGGGCCCTTCCACCGTCGCGCGCACCCGGTCCAGCTCCTGCCCCACGAAGGTGTGGAGCATGAGCGTGACGTGTCCCTCGCCGGCGTGGCCGGCCTCGCGCCAGGCCTCGCGGTAGAGGGCCACACGCTCCCGCAGCTCGTCCCATCGCTGGCCGAGCAGGTGCGTCAGAACGCCCGCGCCCAGCCGGCCGGCCTCGCGGAACGTCTCGGGGTTGCCAGCGGCGGTGAGCCAGATGGGCAGTTCGGGCTGCACGGGGCTCGGGCGGATGCGGACCTCCACCGGCTCACCCGTGCCGCTGGGGAGGGAGACAGCCTCTCCACGCCAGAGCCGCCGCACGGTGTCCAGGTCGCGCACGGCCAGCGCACGGCGCTCGGCATAACGCTCGGGCGCGAGGACGAAGTCGTCCGCGTTCCAACCCGGCGCCACCGACAGACCCACGCGCCCCTTGGAGAGGTTGTCGACGACGGCCCAGTTCTCGGCGACGCGCACGGGGTGGTGCAGCGGGAGGACGATGCTGCCGGCGCGGATGCCCACGCGCTCGGTGACAGCGGCGATCGCCGCGCCCGTGAGGGAGGGGTTGGGATAGAGCCCACCAAAGGAGTGGAAGTGCCGCTCGGGGGTCCAGACGGCCTCGAAGCCGTGGCGGTCCGCGAAGCGCGCGCCCTCCAGGAGGAGCCGGTAGGGCTCGCCGTCCTGCCGCGCGCCATCGTCCGCGGCGAAATAGAAGAGGCTGAAGCCCAGGGGCTTGCGGCGTGGAGTGCGGCGGGGAGCGGCGGCCAGCGCGCCCTGTTCACCCTGCACGGCGATCTTGAAGCCGCGAGCCAGGGTCCAGAGCAGCTCCAGCACGGAGATGTCGAAGGACACACTGGTGACGGCGAGCCACGAGCCCGGCGTCGAGCCGACGCGCGCATCCATGCCGGTGAAGAAGTTGGCGAGGTTGCGGTGGGGGATCAGCACGCCCTTGGGGCGGCCGGTGGAGCCGGAGGTGTAGAGGATGTACGCGAGGTTGTCCGGACCCACGCCGGTCGCCGGGGCTTCCTCGGCCAGTTCGGGCGCTCCGGGCGGATCCAGCGGAACCACGGTCCGGGTGCCGGACGGGAGCGCCCCCACCAGATGCCGGTGCGCGAGCACCACGGGAGCTCCGGAGTCCTCCAGCATGAAGGCGAGCCGGGACTCGGGGTACGAGGGATCCAGCGGGAGATAGGCGCCCCCGGCCTCGAGGATGCCCAGGAGTCCCGTCACCAGTTCCAGCGAGCGCTCCGCGCACAGGCCGACCACCACCTCGGGACCCACGCCCGCGGCACGAAGCCGCCGGGCCACCGCGTTGGCCCGCAGCTCCAGCTCCCGGTACGTGAGCGACTCGTCGCCACAGACGACGGCCAGCGCATCCGGTGTCCGCGCCGCCTGTGCCGCGAAGAGCGCATGGACGCAGGCCTCCGGGTACTCGGTGCGCGTGGCGTTCCAGTCCACCAGCACCTGGCGCCGCTCGTGCTCCGGCAGCAGCGGAAGCGCGGAAAGCCGTTGGTCCGGGTCGGCGACGACGGCCTCCAGAACCACGAGCAGCCGCTCCACCATCCGGGTCACGGTGGAGGCATCGAAGAGGTCCGTGGCGTATTCGAGCCAGCCCTCCAGCCCCTTCGCACCGTGCGCGAGGGACAGGGTCAGCTCGTAGGCCGTGGCACCCGGATCCAGCTCCACGCGGCGAGCCTCCAGACCGGGCAGCGAAAGCTCCGCGCCGGGCTCGGGCAGGAGGACGAACAGCACCTGGAACAGGGGCGAGCGGCTCCGGTCACGCGAGGACGGAAGGGTCTCGGTGATGCGCTCGAAGGGGACGTCGCGATGGGCGAAGGCCTCGAGCGACGTGGTCCGGGTGCGGGCCAGCAGCTCGCGGAAGGAGGGATCGCCAGACAGGGACGTGCGGAGGACGAGGAGATCGAGGAAGCAGCCGATCAGCCCCTCCAGGCTGGCGCGGTCACGGCCGTTGACGGGAGTTCCGACGCAGAGGTCCTCCTGGCCCGAGTGACGCAGCAGCACGGCCTGGAAGGCCGCGAGCAGCGTCATGAAGAGCGTGGCGCCCTGGCCGCGGCCCAGCGTCTCCAGGCGGGCGGTGAGCGGCGCGGAGAGGTGCAGCGGAACGCGAGCGCCCCGATACGACGGAGAGGGAGGACGAGGCCTGTCGGTGGGCAGCTCCAGGGCGGCGGGAGCACCGGCCAGACGTTGCCGCCACCAGGAGAGCGACTCCTCTAGGGCCGCATCGGTCTCCCGCTCCCGGCGCCAGAGCGCGTAATCGGGGTACTGGACCGGGAGCGGCAGCGGGGAGGCAGAGGCCCCCTGAGCCAAGGACGCGTAGAGCGCGCTCAACTCCCGGGCCACGAGGGCGAAGGAGGCACCGTCCGAGACGATGTGGTGCATCACCACGACGAGCAGGTGCTCGCGAGCGTCCAGACGGAACAACGTGACCCGGATCAACGGGCCGCGCACGAGGTCGAAGGGAGCACTCGCCTCCTCCCGGGCCAGCCGGAGCGCTTCCTCTTCACGTCCAGGCACGGCCTGGAGCTCCACGAGCCGGAACACGGACGGGGGCACGGACGAAATGACCTGCCGGGGCGAGCCATCGACCTCGAGGAACGTCGCCCGGAGGATCTCATGCCGCTCGAGGATCGCCGTGAAGCTCCGTTCGAGCGCCGGCACATCCAGCTCACCCACGAGCCGGAGGGCGGAAGGAAGGTTGTATGCGGGCTTGCCGTGCTCGAGCTGTTCGAAGATCCACAACCGCTGCTGGGCGGACGAGAGCGGAGCCCCTGCCCCTTCGGCACGGCGGGGAATGGACGGCAGCCCCGCGTCACGCGCGTTGAAGATCGTACGAGCCAGCGCGGCCACGGTGGGCCCATGGAGCAGCTCGTCCATGCGGAGGACGGCGCCCAGATGCTCGATCTCATGGGCCAGCTCGACGGCGGCGAGTGAGTCGAGACCAAAGCTCGTGATGGGAACATCCTTCGCGAGCTCCTCCGGACGCACGCGCAGCCGCGCCGAGAGCCGGGCCACGAGCCAGGTCTCCAGCTCCTCGACGGAGACCGGATCGACGGGGGCCTCCAGCGCCGGAGTCCCCTGCCCTCGCGCCACACCGTCCGTATCCCGCCAGAACAGGAGCGCGCGGGGCCAACCGGCGAGCAGCTCGGCCTTGCAGGCGCGGCGCTGGATCTTCCCGCTGGACGTCTTCGGCAGGGCACCGGGCTCGAGCAGCACCAACGCATGGAGCTGCACCTCGTGCGCCTCGGACAGGCTGCGGCGGACCGCGCCCACCACCTCATCGGGCGTCCAGGGCTTGCGCGAATCCACCTCGTACACCACCGCGAGCCGCTCCTCGCCCTCCACCTCGATGGAGAACGCCGCGCCGCACCCGGGCCGGAGCGCGGGGTGGCTCCGCTCCATCGTCAGCTCGAGATCCTGCGGGTGCAGATTGCGGCCGCGGAGGATGATCAGATCCTTGCGCCGGCCCACGACGAAGAGCTCGCCGCCGTGGAGCACACCCAGGTCCCCCGTGCGCAGGAACCGCTCCGGGCCCCCCTCCATCACGGTGGCCTGGAAGGCGGCTTCGCTCTCCTCGGGCCGCTCCCAGTAGCCGTGGGCCACGCTCGGGCCGGAGATCCAGATCTCCCCCACCCTGCCCTCGGGGCACGCCCGCCGCGTCTCCGGATCCACGATCAGGAGTGACTGCTCGGGCATGACCTTGCCGCAGCCCACCAGCGGACGAGCGCCCGGCCCATCCACGGCCACCACGGCCTCGTTGCGCTCCAGCGCCGCGGCCTCCCAGGTGCGGACGAGGATGCCCTCGCCCTTCTTGCCGCCCGAGGCGATCAGCGTGCCCTCGGCGAGGCCGTAGCAGGGATAGAACGCCTCGGAGCGGAAGCCAGCGGGGGCGAACGCCTCGGCGAAGCGGGTCATCACCTCGGGGCGGATGGGCTCGGCGCCGCAGAAGGCGAGATCCCAGCGGCTCAGGTCCAACCCTTCGCGCTCGGGAGGAGGCACCTTGCGGACGCAGAGATCGAACGCGAAGCAGGGCCCGCCGCTGATGGTGCCGCCGAAGCGGGAGAGCGCCTCCAACCAGAGCCGGGGGCGCCGGAGGAAGGCGAGCGGGGACATGAGGGCCGTGTGGAAGCCGGCGTAGAGCGGCTGGAGGATGCCGCCGATGAGGCCCATGTCGTGGTACGGCGGCAGCCAGATGACGCCCACGCTCTCGGCGCGGACCTCGAAGGCGCGCGAGATGAGGGACAGGTTGTGCAGCAGGTTGCCGTGGCTGAGCCGCACGCCCTTGGGATCGCCCGTGGAGCCGGACGTGTACTGGAGGAAGGCCAGCGAGTCGCGCGTCGCCTCGGGCCGTTGCCAGCCGGCCTCCACGCCCTCGTCGATGGCGTCGGTGGCCACCCAGCGCAACGCGGCCAGCTCCGGGGCCTGCTCGAAGAGGCTCTCGCCCATCTCCCGGATGAAGGAGATGGTGAGCACGACGCTGGCGCGCGCATCGCGGATGATGGCGCGAAGCCGGGGGAGCGTGCGCTCGAGCCGCGTGGGCTCCGGCGGATATGCGGGCACGGCGACGAGCCCCGCGTAGACGCAGCCGAAGAAGCCCGCGACGTACTCCAGGCCCGGCGGATAGAGCAGGACGGCGCGCTCTCCGGTCCGTGCCAGGGACTGGAGCATCGCGCCGATGCGCCGGGCCCGCAGGTCCAACGCCGCGTAGCTCACCACCTGTTCCTCCCCTTCCTCGAGGAAGGTGTAGAGGGGTTGCTCACGCTGGGCGCTGGCGCGCGTCTCGAGCAACTCCAGGAGCGTGGTGGCGGAGGACGGTTGACCGGGAAGGCTCATGGGCTCCTGAGGGGGGGCGAGGCGGGCGCACAAAAGCGGCGGCAGTATAGATTGCCGCTTGCTGAACAGTTCAGGCGAAAGGACGGACGGTCGAGTGCCTGCTCAGCGCCGGGCCCATCAATGGAGCGAGCGCCTCTCGGATTCGCGGAGAGCGGGAGGTGGCGGCGACTATCCGGCCCGGGCCGTGGGCGCCGCGGGCTGCTCCATCTGCGCGTTGACGAGCCTCGCGTAATATCCGCCTTGCGCCACCAGTTCCTCGTGGCTGCCCGTCTCCAACACGCGTCCCGCGTCCATGACGACGATGACGTCCGCCCGGCGGATGGTGCTCAAACGGTGGGCGATGACGAGGCGCGTGCACTTCAGGCTCGCCAGGGCCTGCTGGACCTGGGCCTCGGTGATGGCATCCAGCGCGCTCGTGGCCTCATCCAGCAGCAGGACCGCGGGCCGGTGCACCAGGGCTCGCGCCAGGGCCAACCGTTGCCGCTGGCCTCCGGACAGGGCCGAGCCGCGATCCACCAGCAGCGTGTCGTACTGCATGGGCATGGCCATGATGTCGTCGTGGATGCAGGACAGCTTCGCGGCCTCGATCACCCGCTCCAGCGGCAGCTCGGGGCTGGCCAGGGTGATGTTGTCCCGCAGCGACGAGCCGAAGAAGGCCGGATCCTGCAGGACGATACCCATTTGTGACCGGAGCGAGCGCAGGTCCAGGTTCACCAGCTCCAGACCGTCATAGGTGACGCGGCCCGAGGTGGGCAGGTAGAGCCCGAGCAGCAGGTTGGCCAGCGTCGACTTGCCGGCGCCCGAGCGTCCCACGATGGCGACCATCTGCCCCGGTTCGATCTTCAGCGACACGTCCTGGACCACCAGGGGCGAGGAGGGGCCGTAGCGGAACGACACCTTCTCCAGCTCGATGGCGCCCTCGAGCGTCACCAGCGTGCCCGCCTTGTCGCGAGGCTGCTCGGGTGGCGCGTCCAGCACCTCGTTGATGCGCTCCAGGTAGCTGCCCAGGACCTGGAACTCGCCGGCGGCGCCAATCAGGTTGGCCAGCGGCACCAGCATGGCGCCCGCCAGCGCGTTGAGGCTCAGCATCTCGCCCAGGGACAAGTGCCCCTCGAGTACCTGATAGGCCCCCACCAACAGCAGCACCAGCGGCGAGGCCAACCGCAGCATGCTCGTGAGCGACTCCACCCAGAGGCCCAGCCGTCCCCGCTCCAGGGTGACGTTCATCACGTCCACGTAGAGGTGCGAATAGGACTCCACCGCCCGCCGCTCGGCGCCGAAGGACTTCAGCGTCTGCATGCCGGTGAGCATGGCGATCTGGTAGCTCTGGTTCTTCGCATCCAGCTCCAGGCTCTGGGACAGCAGGCCGCGCCGCCGCTCCCGGGTCACCAGGAAGACGAGCACCTGCAGGATGCTCAGCCCCATCACCACCAGCCCGAGCAACGGACTGACGAGGAAGAGCAGCACGAAGTAGAGCAGCACCATCGTCCCATCGAGCATGGTGGAGATGGCGGTGGAGGAGAGGACCTCCCGCACCTTGGACTGCATGCCCACGCGCATCATCAGATCGCCCGCGGGGCGGAGCTGGAAGAAGGAGAACGCCAGATCCACCAGGTGGTCCAGGAAGCCGAGCGTCATGCCCGAGTCGATGCGGGTGCGCATCTCCAGGAGCAGGTGGCCGCGCAGCAGCGAGGCGATGAGGTGGAAGAGGACGAGCCCGGCCAGCGACAGTGCCAGCACGGCCAGCAGGTGGTAGTCGCCCCGAGGCACCACGCGGTCCACGACCATGCCCATGAGCATGGGGACGGCGAGCGCGAAGAGCTGGAGGGTGGCCGACAGCACGACGATGCGCTTGATCGTGTCGGACTGGCGCAGCAGCGGCACCAGGTAGCGGAAGGCCCCGGCGCGAGGGGTGGCCACCCGCTGGAAGTCCTCGCCCGGCTCGAAGAGGAGCACCACGCCGGTGAAGTGCCGGCTGAAGCCCTCCATGGACACGAGCCGCCGGCCCTGGGCGGGATCGACGATCTGCACCCGGCCGCGGACGACCCGATCGAAGACGACGTAGTGGTTGAAGTCCCAGTGGAGGATGCTGCCCGTTGGCAGGTGCTCGAGCCGATCCAGATCGATGGAGACGGCCCGTCCCCGGAGTCCCAGGCGGCGCCCCGCCTCCAGGATCGTGCGCGCGGAGATGCCATCGCGCCCGATGCCGGTCACCTCGCGCACCTGGTCCAGGCTCATGTCCCGGCCGTGGTAGCCCAGCACCATGGCCAGGCACGCGGCACCGCAGTCCGCCACCGACAACTGGCGCACGTCGGGCAGGGTCTTCAGCCGCTCCTGCAGCCGCTTGAGCGCGGGAAAGCGCTCCAACAACCCGGGCTTGTGCTCGGAGGGCGTCTGCTCAGTCTTCATGGGGGAAGAGGGCCTTGAGTCCCGGAAGGAGCGTCAGGAGGATGGGCTCGGAGCGGACCGCGACCTCCGCCCGCGCCGGCATGCCATCGAAGAAATCCAGCACCCGCCCATCGTGGGTGAAGGTCCGCGAGGGGATTCTCGCCCGCACCAGGACGATGGGGCCGTCCACCTTCACCGCGTCCCCCAGGTCCGGACCCAGGTAGCGCTTGAGCTCGGTGGGGCCGATGATC
This sequence comes from Archangium violaceum Cb vi76, assembly GCF_000733295.1. Taxonomy (GTDB): domain Bacteria; phylum Myxococcota; class Myxococcia; order Myxococcales; family Myxococcaceae; genus Archangium; species Archangium violaceum. The sequence goes on from NZ_JPMI01000276.1 coordinate 94,583, forward strand.
TGATCGCCTACCGACTCGATGAGCACTTCACGGTAGTCGTAGTGGAAGCCATCCAGTTCCACGCGCACGGGCATCCCGGGCTTGAGGAAGGGCCGGTAGTAGCCGGGCAGGAAGGCCAGCAGGAACACCGGCGCATCGTCCTCCACCAGTGACGCGACGGGAGTGCCCGCGGTGAGGAACTGCCCCGGCTGGATGCGCAGATCCCCCACCACTCCGGACACGGGTGCGCGGAGGGAGCGAGCCTCCACGCGGGCCTGGGCCAGCTCCTGCTCGGCCCTCAGCGTCGTCAGGGCCAGGCGGGCGGACTGATCCGTCAGGTCCCTCATGTAGCGCACCAGGTTCAGCTCCAGCTCGTGCTGAACGCGCGTGAGCGTATTGCGCTCCTCCTCGGACTGCAGCGTCACCAGGAGCTGTCCGGCCTCCACGCGCTGGCCGGGCTGCACCCGCACCGAGGCCACCACGCCGCCAGCGGGCGTCGTCACCTCCGTGCGCCGCTCGATCCGCACCACCGCGCTCCCGGAGGCATACTCGGAGACCGTGCCGATCACGCACGCGAGCAGCGCCACGCCCAACATGACCATCAGCACCGCGTACGTCCAACGCGTCCAGCCAGGGGCGAGCTGCAACACATCGCCTTCCTGCCTGCGGTAGTGCTGGTAGTACTCCAGCGCCTCCTTGCGGAAGATGGACGGCTTGCCCTGGCCTTGCTCGCTCACTGCCGTGCCCCCACCGCACCGTCAGCCTGCCGGGCCTGCTCCTGGGCCGCCGGCTTCACCCGCACGGGAGTGCCCGCGGGGACGAAGACGCCCGGGGGCACCTCCACGTCCGCGAGCGCGAAGATCATGAGGGAGGCGACATCCACCTCCGGCGCTACCTGGCTCACGCGGCCCTGGAGCGTCAGCTTCTGCTCGGCCACCTCCACCCGCACCGGCTGCCCCACCTCCACGCGCTGGAGCTGGTGGGCGGGGATGGCGAAGCGCACCTGCGGCGTTCCACGGCGGAGCACGTGCACCAGCGCCTGTGCCGGCTGCACCAGCGCCCCGGGGTGGGTGAAGCGCCCGGCCACCTGTCCATCGAAGGGAGCGCGCACCACCAGTTCCTCCACGCGCTGGCGCAACTGGGCCACGCGAGCCTCCTGCTCCTGCACGCGCGCCTGGGCCTGCGCCAGCTTCGCCTCCGAGAGCTGCTGCTCGTAACGCGCCGCGGACACCTCTTCCTGCGAGATGGCCCCCACGGCGATCTGTGTCGTGTCTTCCCGCCGCTGCAACCGCTCCTGGGCCTGCTTCAGGGACACCGCCGCCACCTGCTGCTCCGCGCGGCTGGACAGCAAGGCAGCCTCGGCGATGGCCAGTTCCTGCCTCGTGCTCGCGGACTCCAACGTCGCGACGATTTCCCCCCGGCGCACCACACTGCCCACCTGCACCCGGACGTCCTCCACGCGCCCTTCCAGCCGCGCGGCGAGGTTCACGGATGCATCCGAGATCACCACGCCCAGCAGACCCTTGTCGCCCGTGTCCTCCCGAGCGCCCCGTTCCGTTGTGTTCGCGGAGGACGGCGTCACGCCACTCCGTTCCTGGTGGGAACGAGGGCGGAGCAACGCCACACCTCCCAGGAGGGAGAGCAGGAGCAGGACCAGCCCTCCAATGAGCACGCGCGAAGCCATCGCCCGCATCGTAGGGGATCTACCGCCGGGCCCGAAGCTCACGGCAGGCGAGTCAGGGTGAACCGCCAGGTCCCTCTTGGGTCTGGCCGGCCGCCGAGCGTCCGGGGGAGCTCAGTCCCGCTTCCAACGAAGTTGGAACTCGAGTTCGTCCACGCCCTCTTCGCGCTCGTGCTCGATGTTGAAGAGTGCATCCGCGGGGATGCGCAGACGCTCGCCAGCGACCTGGATGGTGAAGGCCTCACTGGCCTCGATGGCATCCGCCAACCGCCGCAGCTTCGCGACGAAGTCCTTGCGCGGGTACGTCTTCTCCACGTCTCGCTCGGGGCGCTTCGGCATTGCACGGCTCGCTTCCGTCAGGGAGGCCAAAAAAACAAAGGCCCTGGAGCCCACCTTGCGGTGAAACTCCAGGGCCTTCTTTGGTCGGGGCGACTGGATTTGAACCAGCGACCACTTGCACCCCAAGCAAGTGCGCTACCAGGCTGCGCTACGCCCCGTTGCGGCGTCTCGTCGGCGTTCCCGTCGGCGAGATGGGCTGCCTTATGCCGTCACCCGACTCACAGGTCAAGTACGAGATCGGGCGGCCCTTCAAAAACTCACTCGGCCTTGGCCTTCATTCCGCTGGCGGAGGCCTTGTACTCCTCGACCTCCTCCAGCTCCTCGTCCAGATCCTCGGGATCCAGACCCGCGGCCTCGGCCGCGTCGGCGGCGGCGTCCTCGGCGGCGTCCAGTTCCGAGTGGTTCTCGGGAATCTGCTCGCCGTTGAGGGCGGCCTTGAGGACCGCGCTCGGCCGGAAGGTCAGCACGCGGCGAGCCGAGATCTCGATCTCCCTACCGGTCTGCGGGTTGCGGCCCACGCGCGCCTTCTTCTGGCGCACCTGGAAGTTGCCGAACCCCGAGATCTTGATCTTGTCCCCGCGCTCCAGAGTTTCCTTGAAGGTGTCGAAGACGAGCTCGACGATCTCCGCTGACTCCTTCTTGGAGAAGCCGACCTTCTCGTAGACCCCTTCGATGATGTCCGCCTTGGTCATGCGAGTACCTTCGCGCCCCTCTCTGCGGTGAACCCGGCGGACTGTGACAGCCTTCCCTGATAGCTGTCAACCCACCGGTTTCACTCAGGTTTTCCCGCGAACCCACCACGTCAGGTCCGCAGGGCACCACCCAGGCGCTGGTTGACCTCGGAGATGATGCGCTGATGGGCGGCCGTCACGTCCGCGTCGGTGAGCGTGCGCTCGGGGGAGCGGTAGCGGATGGCGTAGGCCAGGTTCTTGTGGCCCTCGGGGATGGGCTTGCCGGTGTAGACGTCGAAGATGAGGGCGTCCTCCACCAGGGGGCCACCGACCTCGAGGATGACGCGGCGGACCTCGTCGTTCTGGAGCGTCAGGGGCACCACGACGGCCAGGTCCCGGAGCACCGCGGGGAAGCGCGGCAGGCCCTGGTACTCGGGCACCAGACGGGAGGCGGCGTACAGGGGCGCCGTGTCCACCTCGAAGACGAAGACGTCGCGGGGGAGATCCAGGGCCTTGGTGACGCGCGGGTGCAGCTCGCCCACGTGACCGAGCACGGTGCCATCGGCCAGCTCCACCCGGGCGCAGGCGCGGGGGTGGTAGGCGGGGGCCTCGGCGGGGACGAAGCGGACGCCGTCCACGTGGAGCGCGTGCAGCACGGCCTCCAGGGCACCCTTGGCGTCATAGAAGTCCGCCCGGGCGTCCTTCTGTGTCCACGTCCGGCCGCCGCGCAGGCCCCACACGAGCCCTCCCAGGCGGTGCACCTCGCGAGCGGCGGGACGCTGGCCCTGGCCACCCTCGGGGTCCTGGAAGTAGGCGCGGCCCGTCTCGTAGATGGCCACGGACTCCACCTGGTGACGGACGCTGCGGGAGAGGTTCTCCAGCAGACCCGGCAGCAGGCTGGTGCGCATGACGGACTGCTCCACGCTCAGCGGGTTGAGGAGCGTGACGGGCTTGTCCTTCCCGCCCAGCACCTCCAGGGAGCGCGGCGCGACGAAGGAGTAGTTCACCACTTCACTGAGCCCCACGCCGGAGAGGGCCTGGCGGGCGCGGCGCTCGGCCTCGGCGGTGGCCGGCTCGGGGCCCAGCTCGGCGAGGCCGCGGGGCAGCCTGGCGGGGATGTTGTCGTAGCCGTAGACGCGGGCGAGCTCCTCCATGAGGTCCTCCTCGCGCTCCACGTCCACGCGGGCGCGAGGCACCTCGAAGGTCGTCTGCCCACTCCCCTCCTCCACCTGCTTGAAGCCGAGGGTGCCGAGGATGCGGCGGCACTCGGCCTCGGGGATGGCCACGCCCAGCGCCTTCTCCACGCGGCCGTAGCGCAGCGTCACGCGGCGCTGCGGCTGAGGCTGCGGGTACACGTCGATGCGGCCCGGGGCCACGGTGCCACCGGCCAGCTCGGCGATGAGGGCCGCGGCCCGGTCCACGGCGGGAATGGTGGCGTCGAGGTCCGCGCCGCGCTCGAAGCGGTGCGAGGCCTCGGTGTGGAGGCCGTAGCGCTTGGAGGAGCGGCGGATGCTGGAGGGCTGGAAGTAGGCGGACTCGAGCAGCACGCGCGTGGTGCCCGCGCTCACCTCGCTGTCCTGGCCACCCATGACGCCGGCGAGGGCCTGGGCGCGGTCGCGGTCGCAGATGAGCAGGTCCTCGGGCGACAGCGCCCGCTCCTTGCCGTCGAGCGTGGTCATCTTCTCGCCCGGCTTCGCGGTGCGGACGATGATCTCCTGGCCGGCCACCTTGTCCAGGTCGAAGGCGTGCAGCGGCTGGCCGTACTCGAGGAGGACGAAGTTGGTGACGTCCACCACGTTGCTGATGGGGCGCACGCCGCAGGCCTTGAGCCGGTCCTGGAGCCACTGGGGCGAGGGGCCGATCTTCACGTTCTCGATGACGCGGGCCGCGTAGCGCGGGCAGCGCACCGGATCCTCGATACGCACCTTGGCCTTCTCGGAGGCGGGGGCGCCGGACTCGGCGAGCTTCGGCTGGGGAGGACGCAGGGTGTCGCCGGTGGCCACGGCCACCTCGCGGGCCACGCCCAGGTGCGACAGGGCATCCGGACGGTTGGGGGTGACGTTCACCTCCATCACCACGTCATCCATCCCGAGCGCCTGGGCGATGGGCGTCCCCGGCTTCAGGTCCTGCGAGAGGATGAGCAGACCGGAGGACTCCTCGGAGATGCCCAGCTCCTTGGCGGAGCAGAGCATGCCGAAGCTGTCCACGCCGCGCAGGGGGGCCTGCTTGATCTCCACGCCATTGGGCAGCTTCGTACCGATGGTGGCCAGCGGCACCTTGTCGCCGACCTTGAAGTTCTTGGCGCCGCAGACGACCTGCAGCAGCTCCGAGCCACCCATGTCGATCTTCGTCACGGACAGCTTGTCCGCGTTGGGGTGCTGGACGGACTCCTTGATCTGCGCCACCACCACGCCGCGCAGACCCTCGCCGGGGCGATCCAGGCCCTCGATCTCCAGACCCACGGCGGTCAGCCTACGCGCCAGTTCGTCGACGCTCGCCGGCAGCGCCACGTAGTCACCGAGCCACTTGACCGAGATCTTCATCAGAACTGCTCCAGGAAGCGCGCGTCGTTCTCGAACATCATCCGCAGGTCGTCGATGCGGTAGCGCAGCATGGCGATGCGCTCCACGCCCATGCCGAACGCGTACCCGGTGACCTCGGTGGGGTCGTAGCCGCTGTACTTGAAGACGTTGGGGTGCACCATGCCGCTGCCGAGCACCTCCAGCCAGCCGGTCTGCTTGCAGATGCGGCAGCCCTTACCGCCGCACGAGGTACAGGAGATGTCCACCTCGGCCGAGGGCTCCGTGAAGGGGAAGAAGGACGGGCGGAAGCGCGTGCGCGTGTCCGAGCCGAAGAAGGCCTTCACGAAGGCATCCAGGGTGCCCTTGAGCTCGGCGAAGCTGACGTCCTTGTCCACCAGCAGCCCTTCCACCTGGTGGAACATGGGCGTGTGGGTGATGTCCGAGTCGCGCCGGTAGACGCGGCCGGGCATGACGGCGCGGAACGGGGGCTTGCGGTTGAGCATGAAGCGCACCTGCACCGGGGACGTGTGCGTGCGCAGCAGCGGCGAGCTGTCCGCCTTCTTCGCGTGGCCGAGCGAGGACTCGTCCACGTAGAAGGTGTCCTGCATGTCGCGCGCGGGGTGGTTCTCCGGGAGGTTGAGCGCCTCGAAGTTGTAGTAGTCGAGCTCGATCTCCGGCCCGTGGGCCACCTCGAAACCGAGCCGCTGGAAGGTGCGGACGATCTCCTCCATCGTCCGGGACACCGGGTGGCGGCTGCCGGGTTTCGCGGCGCGGCCGGGCAGCGTCACGTCCAGCTTGGGGCCGCGAAGCTCGGCCTCGAGGGCCGCGTCCTCCGCGCGCTGGACGGCCTCGGCCAGGAGCTTCTCGATCTCCGCCTTGACCTGGTTGGCCACCTCGCCGAGGGCGCGGCGCTCGTCGGGGGGCAGCTTGCCCATCCCTCCGAGGACGCCGGACAGCTCACCCTTCTTGCCGAGGTAGCGGATTCGGAGCGCCTCCACCGCGGACGGCTCCGAGGCGACGGAGATCTCCCGCCGCGCCGCGTCCGCGAGTGCCTGCAAGCGATCTCGCATGGGGACTTCGCCTCCCTTTTCCCGGCCGGGCCGGGGCCAAAAAAAAGGGCCGCCCTGGGGGCAGCCCGTTTCAAATCCGCGAGTGGCAGCGGCCTTCACAGGAAGACCGCGGCCGCTCACTTTCGAGGCTGGCCGAGGGGGCCAGCCGTCATCACTCAGGCCGCCTTCGCGATGTTGGCGACAGCGGCAAAACCAGCGGGATCCGCGATGGCCATGTCGGCCAGGACCTTGCGGTCGAGGGCGATCTTGTTCTTGGCCAGACCGGCGATCAGCCGCGAGTAGGACAGGCCCACGGTGCGGGCGGCCGCGTTGATGCGGACGATCCACAGCGAGCGGAAGTTGCGCTTGCGAACGGCGCGATCACGGCTGGCGTAATCGAGCGCGCGCTCCACGGCCTGGTTGGCCCGCTTGTAGCAGTTCTTGCGACGGCCGCGGTAACCCTTGGCCAGCTTCAAAATCCTATTACGACGACGACGAGCCTTGACGCCCTTCTTGACGCGCATTGCTGACTCCTGACTGCTGCGAGGTGTTTGAAAACCCCCGGCTCCGGCTGTTCACCGCACCGACAGGGCCCTCTTTACTGCATCCTGCTCAGTTCGCCCCGTAGGGGAACATCTCCTTGACGACCTTCTTGCCATCCATGTCCTTCAGATGGCCGGTGCCGCGGTGGTCGCGCTTGAGCTTCTGGCTCTTGGCGTGGGTGAAGAGGTGCTTACCGAAGGCCTTGCCGAACTTCACCTTGCCGGTCTTCTTCACCTGGAAGCGCTTCTTGGCGCCGCTACGGGTCTTCAACTTGGGCATCTTGCGGTTCCTTCCTTCAACTACCCATCCGCCGCAGCGAATCGCCGTCAGCGTGTGTCAGGGCTGACGGCTTGGAAGCCGCCAGCCGGGTCCTACTATTTCGCGCCCTCGGCCTGCGCCGGAGCGCTTGCCGAGGGAGCAGGCACCGGAGTCGGCAGAACTCCTCAGACAGTGGGAGCAGGTACTCCCCTCTGAAGGGGGGGCAAGATACTTGCCAGCGAGAGGGAGTCAAGGGGTGATAATGACCCAGACCCCCCCAAGGGGCCTCACGGCCAGGCGGCTTCCTTCTCCAGGAGGGCCTCGAAGGCCTCCAGCTTCATGGTCTTGAGGTCCTCGCCGCCGTAGCGCCGGGGAGACACGCCCCCGCCGTCCACCTCGTTGTCGCCGATGACCAGGGTGAAGGGGATCTTCTGGAGCTGGGCGTCGCGGATCTTCGCGTTGAGCGTGAGGCCGCGCTCGTCGTAGTCCACCCGGTAACCCTTGGCCCGGAGCTGGTCGCGCACCTCGAGGGCGTAGTCGCGCTGGCGGTCCGCCACGGTGACGAGCACGGCCTGCACCGGGGCCAGCCACGCGGGGAAGGCGCCGGCGAAGTGCTCGATGAGGATGGCGATGAAGCGCTCGAAGGAGCCGAAGATGGCGCGGTGGAGCACCACGGGGCGGTGCTCGGCGTTGTCGTCGCCGATGTACGTGAGATCGAAGCGCTCGGGGGCGAGGTAGTCGAGCTGGATGGTGCCCAGCTGCCACTTGCGGCCGATGCTGTCGGACACGTCGAAGTCGATCTTCGGGCCGTAGAAGGCGCCGTCGCCGGGCTTGAGCTCGTACTCCAGGCCCAGGCTCTCCAGGGCACTCTTGAGGCCGGCCTCGGCGCGATCCCACAGGGAGTCATCGCCGAGCCGCTTCTCCGGCCGGGTGGACAGCTTCACCGAGTAGGACAGGCCCACCGCCTTGTAGACGCGATCCAGGAGCTGCACGAAGCGCCGGACCTCGTCGGGGATCTGGCTCTCCATGCAGTAGATGTGGGCGTCGTCCTGGGCGAACTGGCGCACGCGGGTGAGGCCGCCGAGCGAACCGGCCGCCTCGTTGCGGTGGAGCACGTCCTGGGTGTGCAGGCGCAGGGGCAGGTCGCGGTAGCTGTGCTTCTTGAAGCCGTAGTACAGGTGATGACTGGGGCAGTTCATCGGCTTCAGCGAGAAGTCATGTTCCCCCGTGTCGTTGTCGAGCACGAGGAACATGTTCTCCTTGTACTTGCCCCAGTGGCCGCTCGTCTCCCACAGGCCCTTGTTGTAGAGCAGCGGGGTCTTGATCTCGACGTAGCCGGTCTCGCTCGTCATGCGGCGCATGAAGGCGGCCAGGGTGTTGTAGAGCGTGGTGCCCTTGGGGGTCCAGAAGGCCGCGCCCGGCGAGTACGGGTGGAAGTGGAAGAGATCCAGCTCCTTGCCCAGCTTGCGGTGATCGCGCTTGCGGGCCTCCTCCATCCGGTTGAGGTACTCCTGGAGCGCCTTCTTGTCGAAGAAGGCCGTGCCGTAGATGCGCTGGAGCATCGGGTTGCGATGGTCTCCGCGCCAGTACGCGCCGCTGGTGGACAGCAGCTTGATGACGCCGATCTTCCCGGTGCTCGGAGCGTGGGGCCCCAGGCAGAAGTCCACCCACTCGCCGTGGGTGTAGAGCGTGAGCGTCTTGGCGCCCTTGGCCGCGATGTCCTTGACGATCTCGACCTTGAACTTCTCGCCCTTGTCCTCGAAGAGCTTGATCGCCTCGTCCATGGAGATCTCGGTCCGGACGAAGGGCAGGTTGCTGGCGATCTCCTTGTTGGCCTCGGCCTCGATCTTCTCGAGATCCTCGGGCGTGAAGGGCTTCTCGCGGAAGAAGTCGTAGTAGAAGCCCTCCTCCGTCGCCGGACCGATGGTCACCTGCGTGCCCGGGAAGAGCCGCTGCACCGCGCTGGCCACCACGTGGGCGGCGTCGTGCCGGATGAGCTCCAGGCCCTCGGGGCTCTTGGAGGTGAAGATCTGCAGCTTCACGTCCTCGGTGAGCGGACGGGCCAGATCCATGTCCTGGCCGTTCACGCGCGCGAAGAGGGCGGCCTTGGCCAGGCCCGCCCCGATGCTGTCGCGCACGAAGTCCGCGATGGTCGTGCCCCGGGGCGCCTGCTTCTGGCTGCCATCGGGGAGGGTCACCGTGATCTGATCCGCCATGCGAGACCTCGGAAAAGAACGCGGGCGGCAGGCTCATCAGCCCTGCCGCCCGCAGTTGAAAACCCGTACTGAAGTGGGTCGTAGTGGGATCGAACCACTGACCCCTACCGTGTCAAGGTAGTGCTCTACCGCTGAGCTAACGACCCGTTCGCCGCCGCGACTGCCGCCGTCGAAGGTGGGCGGGGAATACGATGGGCAGCCCGGAGCTGTCAAGGAAACACCGACATGGATGCGTCATGTTCCCCGTCGATTTCCGATCAGCACCCGGGCCCGGGCCATCACCGCGTCGAACATGGCGGGGGTGAGCCGCCCCGTCTGCGTGTTCTGCTGGCTCACGTGGTAGCAGCCCAGCAGCACCGGGGCCCCCGGCAGGGCCAGCTCCGCCCCGTGTCCGAACGACGGCCGCGGCGTGGGGACGGAGACCCCCGCCCTCTCCAGCCAGGCGAGCGTCGCGTTCCAGGCAATCGCCCCCAGCGTCAGGACCACCCGGCCAGGCAACAGGGCCATCTCCCGGTCCAGGAAGGGGGCGCACCGGGCCAGTTCCTCGGGCAGGGGCTTGTTGTCCGGCGGCGCGCACTTGCACGGCGCGACGATGTAGGCCCCCGTCAACGCGAGGCCGTCGTCCCGGTGCTCGCTCCGGGGCTGGTTGGCGAAACCCGCCCGGTGCAGCCCGGCGAAGAGGAAGTCCCCCGAACGGTCCCCGGTGAACACCCGGCCCGTCCGGTTGGCCCCATGCGCCGCCGGCGCCAGTCCGAGGATGACCAGCTCCGCCTGGGGGTCCCCGAAGCCCGGCACCGGCCGGCCCCAGTACGTCCAGTCGCGGAAGGCCCGCCGCTTCTCCCGGGCCACCTGCTCGCGCCACTCCACCAACCGGGGACACGCCCGGCAGGTGATGATCTCCTCGTGAAGGCGCGCGAGCCCCGCCGCGCCCGTCATCCCTGTCGCATTGCTCTTCGCCACGATCCCCTTCCCTAGCGCCCCGCCCTACCCTCGCGCCACCGTCCACTCTTCTGGACGGCTTCGGGCCCGGGGACGCGAGGCTCAGGGGGCGGGCTGCTCGCCCGTGTAGAGGCCGGTCCGCTTGTAGCGCTCCACCACCACGCTCAGCACCACCTTGAGGATGGCCGTCGTGGGCACCGCGAGCAGGATGCCGGTGAAGCCGAACAGCTCTCCAAAGGCCAGGATGGCGATGATC
>NZ_JPMI01000277.1 GCF_000733295.1 Archangium violaceum Cb vi76
ATCACGGCCACCGACGAGACGGCCCACCTTGTCTCCCACCACCTTGGGGGTGATGAAGAAGCCCTCGGCCATCTGGCCCACCACGAAGGTGCCCGCCACCGCGGCGAGCTGCCACGGTCCCTGCCAGGACAGCATCAGCCCCAGCCCCGCCAGCACAATCCCCAGCCCCGTCCCCAGGTACGGCACCATGTTGCCGAACCCGGCGATGACGCCGATCACGATGGCCAGGTCGATGCGCGCGAACCACAAGCCCGTGCCGTAGAGCACCGAGAGGATGGCCCCCACGGTGATCTGCCCACGCACGAAGGCGGACAGGACGTCATCCACCTCGGAGAAGCGCCGGCTGACCAGCCCCACCGCCCGGCGCGGCATCAGTCCCTTCACCATGCCCACCAGCTGCGGGTAGTCCTGGAGGAAGAAGAAGCCCAGTACCGGTACCACCAGCAGGCCCAGTAGCGTGGCCACCACCCGCGCGGTGTTGCCCGCGAAGCTCGCCACCAGCCGTGCCGCCGTGGGCCCCGCGCTCTGGAGGATCTCCGAGGCCTGCGCCCCCAGCTCCGTCATGCGCTGGCGCAGCAGATCCGGCAACGGACGTCCCAGCAGCAACTCCACCTGCGGCACCACCCGCTCGCTCGCCCGGCGGAAGAAGTCCGGCAGCTTCACCGCCTCCTCCCGGAAGACCGGGATGAGGTAGAGCACCGCGCCGATCAGCAGCAGCAGGCTCCCGGTGAACACCACGCTCGTCCCCAGGGTGCGGTTGAGGCCCCGGCGCTCCATGGCGGTGACCAGCGGGTTGAGCACGTACGCCATGGCGAGCGCCAGCAGCACCGGCACCGCCACGCCTCCGAACACCGACAGCAGCGCGAACACCAGCGCCAGCGAGCCCACCATGGCCGCCGACCAGGCGAAATCCACCCGCCGGGCCTCGGCCTCGGAGAGCTCGCCCTCGGCGGGCGGTGGCTCCACGGGAACGGGCTCGGGGGCCGGCCGCGGCTCCACCGCTTCGGTCTTCACCACATGCAGGGACGTCTCCGCTGGAGCGACCCGCGCCACTGGCGCCTTCACCGCGCGCGCCTTGCCTCTCTTGTTACGTCCGATGGCGGGCTCCTCTTGTTCCGTATCGTCCGCGGGATAGTACCCCGTCTATCCGAGAAGCGGCGCACAGACGCCCTCGGCCTCCCGCCAGCACACGCCCTCGAGGCCACGCTCCCGCGCGAGCTGCTCCACCATCGGGCCGTAGTGCTCCTGTACCCACTGGCGGAAGTGCGCGTCCGGCACCTCGAGCACCAGGCGGCCATTCTCCACCCCCACCGCCCGGGCCTGGGCCAGCCATGTCAGGGCGTACCGCTTCCCATGGTCGTGCAGCCACGCGAGGCACTCCCGCCAGTGGCGGCCCGCCTCCGTGGACACGTCCACGGACGGTGCACCGGACAGCTCGGAGGGATCCTCCCGCTTCACGGGCTCGAGGTAACGGCTCCAGACCCGGGGCGTACAGAACGCCTGCGCCGTGCAGCGGGGCTCCCGGCTACGCCCCCAGTCGGAGTGGAGGTACCCGCGCCAGGCGTCCAGAAGACGTCCCTCGTCCCCGCCCACCTTGCGCAGGGCTCCGCGGTACCAGCTCGCCCAGGCCTTGGGCTGCTCCTCCGAGGGGAGTCCGGGAAGTGCCCGGCCGCGCTCCTCCTGGCATGTCTCGAAGAAGGCAGCCGCGGCCCGGGCCGGAGACTCCTCCTCGACCGGGGACGGCTCGGATGCCGCGTCCTCGGACTCCGGAGCCCGCCATACGTCTCGCGGCGGAGAGGACACCGGCACCATGTGCGTTCCTGGCAGCGCGAGCTGGACGGGCGTGGCCTCCACCGGCACCACGGGCACTTCCTCGTCCGAGGGCGGGGCGACGGGAGTGAGCCGTCCGCCCGATGATCCCGTCTCCAGTGCTGCTGCAGAAGAAGAAGTCTTCTTCTCACTCTCCTTCTCTTTTCTCTTTCTGGAGGAGGACGTCCCGGACGTGTCCACGGGACGTCCGGCGGACGCGCCCGTGGCCTTGGCAGCCCGTTCCCGGCGCTTGCGCTCGGCCTCCTTGCTCCTCTTCTCGAGGACTTGCACGTAGCGATCACAGAGGGTGAAGCGGACGCTGTCCCCTTCCCTCACCAGGATCCCCGCGCGCAGCAGCGCGTCCCAGAACGCGCCGGGAGCGCCCGTCCATCGGACCGCGCCCTCCACCGCCTCCTGCCACACCGCCTCGTCCATGGACATGTCCGCGGACGCGTCCGTGGACCGTCCGCCGGACAGTCCGAAGGGCTCGAACCGTCCCGAGGGCAACGCCTGCACCGCCCAGATCTGCAGCTCCACCATGGCCCCCACGAAGGCCCGCCGCTCCATCCCCAGGGTGCGAGCGGCGCACACCACGGGGAGGCTCATGGGAAAGCCCACGTCCACCTGTACCCAGTCCAACCCGGCCATGCTCAACGCCTCCCCTGGGTCCGGCTCGAAGGGAACGCCGTGCCACCCTCCTCGAACACGAGAAGGCCGCACTGATCGGCGTGATCCATGCCCCGCGATCTGCGCCGTCCCATCCGCATCGTCTAGCCCCGGCTCCGCTGATCCGCCGGGCGTGAACGATCCGCGGAGCCGGAATATCGGCCCCCGCACGCGATACATGTAGCAGCCGCTACAGGGTGCTACAGGCCGCTACGCAAAACCGCCTCCTGTGCGCGAGGAGCGCCCGCGTTGGATCAGTCCGTGCCGCCGCTCTGCTGCTGCATCGACTTCAGCTTGATCGTCAGCCCCGCCCGGGCACTGTTGGGCTCGAAGTACGTGGTGTACGGCCAGTAGCCGTCCTTCTTCACGTCGATGCGGTGCATCCCCAGGCCCACCTGCAATCCGCTCGGCTTGCCACCGAAGTCGGTGCACACGCCCTGGAGCACCCCGTCCAGATGCACTTCGGCGTCCTCGGGCTCGCACCGCAGCAGCAGGTTGCCGTTGCGCGACCGCATGGCGCGCATCAGCTCGCGCGCCCGGTCCGCCGCCGGAGAATCCACCTGCTCGGGACCCGAGGCACACCCGAGCACCAGCCCCACCAGGGCCCACCACCCGCGACTGCGCTTCATCCGCTCCGGGGCCATCTCGTCCGCCTCTACTTGATGAGGATCGCCACCCGGCCCCCGGCCAGGAGACTCGGGTCCATCCCCGCGAGCGCCTTCGCCGCGTCCGGCCCCAGCAGCAGATCCGAGCCCTGAAGCCGCGACGCCTCGAGCACCAGCGGCTTCGCGCCCACCAGCTCCGACTTCCGGGCCGCCTCCAGGCTCTTGAAGAAGCCCGCCACGCCCGTGCTCTTCCGGGTCTCGGCGGACAGCGTCTCCAGGCCATAGAGGGACTGCCCGGACTCGTCGAGCACCCGGGGCGCCAGCACCGGCGTCATGTCCAGCTTCCGCGCGTCCAGCACCAGCCCCGTGTGCTTCTCCCGCGCGTCCTTCTTCGGCCCGGCCGGTTTCGCCTCCGCCGGCTCCGTCGTCGCGGTAGTCGTGGTGCCAGCGGATGCCGGAGTCACCAGCACCGAGGTCAACGCCCCGAGCGGCACCTCCACCGCCATCTGCACGCCGCTATCGGAGAAGTAGCGCTTCTGGACGACCTTGTAGCCGCGCAGCACGTCCTCGATCTGGCGGCGGGTCTCCTCGCGGGCCATCTCCTCGCCCACGGTCCTGTCCGCGCGCAGACGCAGGCCCTTCACCTGCTCCAGCAGATCCGCGAGGACATCCTCCTTCGCCGAGCGCTCCGCGCCCAATCTCGCCTGGGACGGGTTGGAGGCCTTCACGTCCGGCGGTCCATCCCCCGTCTCCCGGAGGACCTGCCGCTGCCAATCCACCCCGTTGCCCTGCGCCAGTGCCGACAGCGGAACCGCCAGCACGAGCGCCCACAGTGCACGCCTCACGTATCCTCCCCGCTCCTGTTTCGAAGCACCGGATTCAACCGGCCCGCTCCAAGCCAGGTCAAGGAAGGCCCGCCCGCCCACCTGCCAACGGAGCGCGGCTCAGTGTGCCTGCGTGCTGCGTGTCACGTACTCATCAATCAACTGGCGGTGCCGCTGGGTGAGCAGCGTGAAGCGCACGCCCGAGCGCTCGTCCCGGCGCGCCCCCGCCTCCACCCACTCGCGCACCACCTCGCCCTCGGCGTAGATGACCTCGGTCGAGCCGGGAAGCTGGAACTGGAGCCCCACCCGCCGGGTGTCCTGCTCGGGCTCGAGCAGGCGCGCCAGACTCACGCCCTCGTGGCTGATGTCGGCGGCGCGCGCCATGTACGGCACGCCCCCCATGTACTTGTTCAGGTAGATGTCGAGGGGAACCCGCGCGTTCTTCCGCTTGTCGCTCATCTCTCTCGCCCTCCGGGTGGCCGGAGCCGCTACAGGACGCTTCAGCGCCGCAGCAGCCTGTGGCGAGGGTAGGAGCATCCGGCCGGAGGGCAAGAAAACCGCCAGCGGGAAGAGACGGGCGGACCTATTGTTCCGCTGCCACTGAGAAAGGCGGAGACACATGCGATTGGGAATGTTGGGAGCGGTCATGCTCGCCCTCACCGGGCTCCAGGCGAACGCGCAGGAGCTCAAGACCGAGGAGGAGAAGACGGTCTACGCGCTGGGGCTGTCGATCGGCCGGAGCATCAAGATGTTCGACTTGAGCCCGGCGGAGCTCGAGCTCGTCAAGAAGGGCATGACGGACGCGGCCACGGGTGCGAAGCCGGCGGTGGACTTGGAGAAGTACGGGCCCAATCTGCAGCCGCTCGCCAAGAGCCGGCAGGAGCGCGCTGGGCAGAAGTTCCTGGAGACGGCCTCCAAGGAGAAGGGCGCCACGAAGCTGCCCTCGGGCGTCGTCTACAAGGAGCTCAAGGCCGGCACCGGTTCCAGCCCCAAGGCGACCGACACGGTGAAGGTGAACTACCGCGGCACCCTGATCACTGGCACCGAGTTCGACAGCTCGTACAAGCGCGGCGAGCCCGCGGAGTTCCCCCTCAACGGCGTCATCCCCTGCTGGACCGAGGGCGTGCAGAAGATGAAGGTGGGCGGCAAGTCGCAGCTCGTGTGCCCGGCGAAGGTGGCCTACGGCGACCAGGGCTCGCCTCCCACCATCCCGCCCAACGCCACCCTGGTGTTCGAGATCGAGCTGCTCGGCATTGGCGGCCAGGGCGCGGACGTGCCCCGGGCGGCTCCGCAGCCGAAGAAGTAGGCAGTCCCGGGTGGGGGGCGGAGAACGCGTCCCCCACCCCGCCGCTCACACGGGCGGCTAGAACGCGGTCTCCACCGTGGGCCCGGGCACGGTGATGGACATGGGGTGGGCCCTGACGCTCCACGAGGCCGGACCCTGGAGGCGAAACGGGAAGCGCTCCGACCACTCCTCCACCCGGAGTCCTCCCGGCGCGAGCCGCGCACTCATCCATCCCACGAAGGTGGTCCACCCACCCGGCGCACCTCCGACGCCGGGCATGGGCACCGGGAGCGGGGGCCAGAAACCCGGGCGCTGATTCATCCCGAACGTGGCGATGGGACCCGAGGCGTCCGCCACCCGCACGCGCCCCTCCTCCCAGGTGAAGGTGGCCAGCTCCTTCGGAAGGCGCCACATGCGGCGGCCGCCCCAGAGCGAGGCCTCGCTGGTCACCCAGATATGGGGGATCCACAGGCCCACGTGCAGACCGTGCCGCACCAGCGGGCCCACCATCAGCTCGTCATACTGGAGCGTGCCCGCGCGGTAGCGCATCAACACCACCATGGCCATGCGCGAGGAGAGCAGCGGCTTCCAGGGCGCCGGGCAGGGGACGTCCCGGTCCGCCTTCACCAACCCTCCCCAGCACTCCCCGCTCATCCGCCAGGGGGCGGGCGGAAAGGGAACCTCGGCCAATTCGGACGGCTGCATCATGAAGGATCTCCAGTATGGGATTCAGGCGGCCTCGCGCATGGGCGCCCGAGCATCCTGCTCCTCGAGCGGCGTCTGTCCACGCGCCCTCTGGGCGGCCCACCTCGTCACCATCACCGCGTAGAGCAGATCCACCAGGAAGATGGACGCGCAGACGAAGTGCAGGAAGGAGAGGCTGGGCAGCCAGGGCTCGGCCAGGCCGATGACGTAATGGCACTCGATGGACGTGCCGAGTGTCCCCAACAGCTTGAACCACGCCGCTGGCACCGACAGCCCGCGGCCTCCCTGGTGGCGGCGCTCGAAGAAGAAGAAGATGAAGGCCACGCTCATGATGAGGTTGATCATGAACGCGCCGACCAGTGCCAGGATGTCCCGGTACTGGAGATAGAAGGTGTAGAGCCCGATGCCTCCCATCACCGTGGTGACCGCCACGATCGGATGGAAGTAGCGGCGCACCTCGGGGATGCGCTGCAGCGAGGCCCCGTAGCGCAGCAGCTGGTAGACGATGAGCACATCCACGAAGAACCAGATGCGATCGAACGCATGCCACAGCGGCACGGGATTCGGGATGACCCAGGACGCCAGGAACTCCCAGGCGAAATTCAGACAGATGGCGACCAGGGGGAACCCAGGGGCCCGATCCCTGAATCCCTGCCGGATGGCGAAGACATAGGCGATGATCCAGAAGACGCAGCCGATCTCCCCGATGATGTTGAACCAGGAGAAGGGATCGAAGGCTCGCGGATCCACACCTGCCGTCAGGGCGCTCAGTTCATCCGTGGTGCTCAAGGGCTTTCTCGCCAGCGGGGGCCCGGATGTTCACGCCGGGCCCGATGAGGTGAGAATCCATACAACATCCGCTTGGAGCTGAACACCCGGGCCCGGGGCCATCAGCGGGCGAGCGCGGCTTCGGTGGCTCGCAGCAGCGGCTCGGCGCTCACCGGAGCGCCCGTGGCGTTCGTCATCCACACGTCCGGGGTCAACGCACCCTGGCTCGCCATCCGCTCGAACTCCGCCCCCAGGTTGCCTGCCTTCTTCAGGTGCTCCTCCATCTGGAAGGAGATCAGGTGCCCCAACGGATAGTCGGCCAGGTACAGGGGATAGGAGATCATGTGGCTGTAGATGCCGAGCAGCGGCGTCCCCTGCCCTCCCAGCACCGGCGCGTAGTACCGGTCCCACGTCTCCTGGGCGATGCGCACCACCGCCTCGCGCAACCGCGCGGGCGTGGCATCCGGGTGCTCGTAGAGCCAGTGCCACACGGCGACATCCACCAGCGCCACCCCGGCGATCTCCCACGTCTGCCAGAAGTCGTTGAGCACCCGCTCGCGCTCGCTGGCCGCGTCCGGCTTCGCCTGTCCCAACAGCTCCAGGTCCCTCGCCTGGAAGACGAAGGCCAGCGCCTCGGTGAAGGCGCTGTTGGGCACGCCCGTCAGCAACGTGTGGTCCACCGAATAGAGCGAGAACACCTGCTCCACGTTGTGCCCCAACTCATGCACGGCGATGTTGTAGCCCTTGTAGTCCATGCCCTGGGGGCCCACCCGCGTACGCAGCCGGGGGAAGTCCCCGCGCCGCATCGCCTGCATCGCATGCCCCGCCCCACGCGAGGCATCCACCCGGATGTGCGCCGCCAGGAAGGCCGCCTTCTCCTTCGAGAAACCCAGCCCCTGGAGGATGCGCGGCAGATCCCTGGCGAACGCATCCGCCGTCGGGTAGCGCTGGCGCGTCAGCGTGTTCAGCTCGTCCTCGGACAGCTTCCCGCTCGCCTTGAAACCGGCGTACCACAGGTCCTGCGGTTCCAGCTTCCGGCCCAACCGGGACTCGATCTCCTTCGCCACCCGGGGCACCAGCGGCGACGCCAGCACCTGCTCCAGCAACGCCTTCACCCGGGCCTCGGGCAGCTCGCGCCCCAGCTCGAAACTGCGGGCCACGGCCGTGGGCGCCACCGGCACATACGGATCCTCCATCCGCGCCGCGTGGAACTGCGCGAGCAGCTTCGCGTAGCGCACGTCCTCCTCGCGCTTGCCCTCCAGCACCACCGGACGCTGGGGCGCGTCCTTCTCCACCTCGCTGGCCGGCGCTTCCTTCACCTCGTTGGTGAACGGATTCCAGTCCACCCTCGGGTTGTCGATGACCGCCGCGGGGATGCTCTGCGTGACGATGCGCTCCATCACCTTGACGATCATCCGCTGCTTCGCCACGCCCTCGGGATCCGCGTAACGGGACTTCAGCTCGTCACGCAGGTTCCAGTGGCTGATCAGCCGCATCCCCGAGGGGAAGAGCCGGCGTCCCTGCTCGTCCAGCAGGTGGTGCATCCAGATGTTGTACTCGGCGATGTAGAGGTCCGCGTCCGCGCCCGCCCGCGAGGAGGCCTGCCGCACCTCCGCGGGCACGCGGCTGTTGAATCGGCCGGTGAGCCGGGCCTCGGCCCACTGGCGGCGCGTGTAGCCGGGGCCCTTCTCCATCCGCTCAGCCAGCGTGGTGAGTGGGAAGTTGAGCAGCGCCACGAAGCCCACCTTCGCCCGGAAGAGATCCTCGGTAACGTGCGCCGCCGGATCATACGCGGCCAGCAGCGGATCCACCGGCAGCAGCGGCCCGAGGTCCAGGTCCGTGGGGCGCCGCAGCTCCGTGTTGATCTCATGCAGGTGACCATCGAGCTGCTCGAAGGTCGTCTCCAGCCGGGCCAGGGTGGCATCGAGCTGCTTCTCGTCGGCGATGAAGTGCTCGCACACGAAGGCGCCCAGGTCCCCGTCCTCAACGCGCCACAATGAGGCCACCTGGTCCACGCCCCGCTCGATGCGGACCCGCTGCGCCTCGCCATGACGGGAGACGAGCTCGGCCTTCAGGGCCGGGAGATCGGCGGTGTGCTTCATGGGACGGGCCTCCGCGGGCGAAGCACCCGCTGGGACAGGGGACGGGCCGGACGCGCAACCAAGCGCGGCCAGCAATGGAAACAACGCGGCACGCTTCATGAGAAACCTGGACGGTGAGAGGGACACGCGAGGACTCCAGACATGAAAAAGGGCCCGGCCCCAGTGGGTCGGACCCTTTTCAGGAACAACGTACGAAACAGCCGGAATCAGACGGCGCGGACGTTCTGCGCCTGCAGGCCCTTCGGACCGCGGCCCACCTCGAACTCCACCCGCTGGCCTTCGGCCAGGGTGCGGAAGCCATCCATGTTGATGGCGGAGTGGTGGCAGAACACGTCCTCGCCACCGCCATCCTGCGTGATGAATCCGAACCCCTTCGCATCGTTGAACCACTTCACGGTACCAGTCGCCATTTGCTCTTCTTCTTTCAGACAGACGGGCGCGGAAATCTGCCGCCCGGCCCGGCTGGTCGATACCCAGCCAAGCGGGCACGAATTTAAGCGGGGCCGCCAACCCTGTCTACTCCTGGCGAGCCCCTACCACCCACACTTCTGGCCCTTGTTCTGCTCCTGGAGCCAGGTGCGCAGCGGAGCGAAGTACTCCAGCATCGCCGAGGCATCCATCTCGCGCTCACCGGTGAGGGCCTGGAGCGCATCCGGCCAGGGCTTGCTGGCACCCATCTCCAGCATGGCCTGCAGGCGGCGGCCGGCCTCCTTGTTGCCGTAGATGGAGCACTCGTGGAGGGCGCCCTTCTGGCCCGCGGCCTGGCAGAGCGCGCGGTGGAACTGGAACTGGAGGATGCGCGCCAGGAAGTAGCGCGTGTAGGGGACGTTGGCGGGGACGTGGTACTTGGCGCCCGGATCGAAGTCATTCTCGGTGCGCTCCACCGGGGCGCGCACGCCCTGGTACTTCTCACGCAGCGCCCACCAGGCCTTGTTGTAGTCCTCCGGCTTCACCCGCCCGGAGAAGACCTCCCAGCGCCACTGGTCCACCAGCAGGCCGAAGGGCAGGAAGGCCACCTTCTCCATGGCGTCCTTCATCTGCAGGTTGATGAGGCCCTTGTCTCCCTTGGGGACCTCCTTCAGCAGGCCCACCTGCTTGAGGTAACCCGGGGTGATGGAGAGGGTGAGCGCATCGCCGATGGCCTCGTGGAAGCCGTCATGCGCGCCGGCCTGATAGAGCACCGGAAGCTTGTAGTAATACGTGTAGTAGTAGTCGTGGCCCAGCTCGTGGTGGATGGTGACCAGATCCTCCTCGGTGGGCTTGATGCACATCTTGATGCGCACGTCGTTGTCGTAGGTGATGTCCCAGGCGCTGGCGTGGCACACCACCTCGCGGTCCCTCGGCTTGGTGAACTGCGAGCGCTGCCAGAACGTCTCCGGAAGCGACTTGAGCCCCAGCGAGGTGAAGAAGCTCTCGCCCATCTTCACCATGCGCAGGGCATCGTAGTTCTGCCGCTTCAGCTCGGCGTCCACGTCCAGGCTGGGCTGGCCCTTGTAGGGCTCCACCATGGCGTAGATGTTGTTCCACTCCTGGGACCACATGTTGCCGAGCAGGTGCGCGGGAATGGGCTTGCCGGCGGGCACCTTGTCCTCGCCGTACTGCTTCGCCAGCCGGGCGCGCACGTAGCAGTGCAGATCGTCATAGAGGGGCTTCACCTGCCCCCACAACCGCTGTGCCTCCTTCTCGAAGGCCTCGGGCGGCATGTCGTAGTTGGAGCGCCAGAGCGCGCCCGTGTCCGCGAAGCCGATCTCCTGGGCGCCCTCGTTGGAGAGCTGTACCAGCCGCTGGTAGAGCGGGCGCATCGGCGTCGAGATGGTGTGCCAGCCCGTCCACGCCTCCAGCAGCTCGTCGTAGTTGCGGCTCCTGGCCATCACATCGGACAGATCGCCCAGGTCCTTGCACTGCCCCTTGCCATCCTTGCCGCAGTACTTGCCCTTGCCGTAGATGCCGTCGAGCTTCGCGGCGATACCGGCCAGCTCCGCGCGCTTCTGCGCATCGCTCGGCGCGGGCAGCGTGGAGGACACCCGCAACAGGTGCAGCGTGCGCGAGGTGTCCGCGTCCAGGCCCTGCACGTCCTTGAAGCGCGCGGCCTCCTTGATGGCCTGGCTGACGTAGGCGAGCACCTCCTCGTTGACCAGGGCGGCGTTCCGCTCGGTGTCATCGGTGATGTACGTGGACTTGATCCAGTCCGCCGTGGCCTGCCGCGTCCACAGACGCTTGAGATCTTCGTTCACCCGGGTGGCGAACTGACGCGCGTCCTCGGCGGTGGACGGCGCGGCTTCGGCGGGCTTCTGCGGCTCCGCGGCGGGCGCGGCGGCGGCGGGGCGCGTCTCCTCGGGAGAACCGGTGGTGGAACCATGGGCCGAGGACGTACAGCCAGGAGAGGCGATGAGCGGGACGACCACGAGGGCCGCGCGCACGAGGGACTTGATGGGAGAGGTGCTGTTCATGTCGGGGCGCAACCGTAGAGGAAGGCCCTCGGGCAACGCACCTTCAAAGTGACGGGATGTTCACCGCTGGGGAGCCGCCCCGGGCGACAGGGACTCCCCACGCTCCCTCGCCCTCCGGGAGAGGGTTGGGGTGAGGGTATCGCGCGTCCCGGGTTGAGCCCGTGAGATGCACCCGTGGTAAGAGGGACCCCGATGTCCGTGCTCCACCGTGCGCTCCCCGCCCTGCTGCTGTCCTCCCTGCTCGCCTGTGGTCCGAGCGAGCCCGAGGACTGCTCCCGCTACGGCATTTCCCTGTCCCCGCCGCCCGCGAGCGCGAGGCACCTCACCTGCTCGAGCACCGCGTGCGGAGACGGGCAGAACCCGCCCACGAGCGGGGACCACTGTGGCGACACGCTGCGCTGCCGGGTCCACGACACCGAGCAGAACCGGTGCGTGTGGCTGCACAACCTGGAGCACGGGCACGCGGTCTTCCTCTACAACTGCCCCGAGGGCTGCCCCGAGGTCGTCGCCACGTTGGAATCGCTGCGTCAGGAGGCGAAGACGGGCAGCAACGGAGCCATCCGTGCCCTCGTCGCCCCGGACTCGCGGATTCCCACGCGAGTGGCCGCCCTGCTGTGGCGGCGCTCCTGGGGGGCGGACGCGCCAGACGCGAACGCCATCCGCTGCCTCCTGCAGCACCAGGACGCCCAAGCCCCCGAACCCGAGCTCGCCTGCCTGCCATGAGTTCCGCCCCTAACTCCGAGCGCGTCCGCGCCATCGACTGGCTGCGCGGCATCGCCGTGCTGTTCATGGTCCAGTGCCACGCGCTGGTGCTGCTGACCCCCGAGCTGCGCCAGAGCAAGACGACGAAGTACCTGCTCATGATCGACGGGCTGGTGGCTCCGTCCTTCCTCTTCGCCGCGGGCTTCGCGCTCGCCATGCTGCTGGTCCGCAGCGCCGCGAGCGGCAAACGGAGCGAGCGGCTCGGGCGCAACCTGCGCCGGGCCCTGCAAGTGCTCGGCGTGGCCACGCTGGTCAACTGGATGTGGTTCCCCCTGTTCCGGGAGCCGAAGTGGCTGGTGCGCCTGGACATCCTCCACTGCGTGGGGCTGTCGCTGCTGCTCGTCCTGCCGGTGGCCGCCTGGCTGGCCTCTCGGCCGCGGGTGCTGCGGGGCGTGGCGCTGGCGCTGGCGCTCATCGTCTTCTTCCTCTCGCCGCTGGGCGAGGCCGCGCAGGGGCCGTGGGCCTACGTGCTCAACAAGTCCACCGGGGCCGTCTTCCCCCTGCTGCCGTGGCTCGGCTTCACGTGGCTCGGAGCGTACGCGGGGGCTGTGGCCGGCGAGCAGGGCCGCGCGGGGCTGGTCCGAGCCCTGGTGTTCCTCGTGGGGCTCGGGTTCGCGGGCTGGATGGCGGCGGAGCCCCTCCGCGACATGTACCCGGAGCACCGCTTCTTCGTCACCAACCCCTCCAACGCGGCCGAGCGCTGGATGTGGGTGAGCCTCCTGTTGCTCGGGCTGATGGAGCTGGAGCGGCGGACGGCCTCCACGGGAGAGCCCTCCCGGGTGCGGCGCTTCGTGGAGACGTTCGGCACGTCGTCCATGTCCGCGTACTTCTTCCACGAGGCGCTGCTCTACTTCCACATCTTCGGCTTCTCCTTCGAGAAGGTGTGGGGAGGCCGCAGCGGTTGGGGCCAATACACGCTGCTGACGGTGGCGCTGATCGGCCTGACGTACGGGCTGTGCGTCGGGTTGGATGCGGCCCGGAACGTGGTGCGTCGGGCGGGCCGGTTCCTCGTGGAGACGCTCCGCGGGGGCTTCGGGGAGAAAATCGCCCGATCGGAATAAACCCAAATCGAGGCTGGTGCGTTCCGAGCGTCCGTTCCCACGGAAACAACCGGAGCGCACATGTCCTCGACCAAGCTGAACCGCCGCCTGACCCGCTGGGGGAGCGCCGCCCTCGCCCTGAGCCTCGCCCCCGCCTGTAGCTACGCGCCTGGGACGAGGGCGTCCGCCGACGCCGCGCAGTCGGTCGCGTGGCAGTCCCAGACGCGCGAGGTCTCGAAGAGCGAGGCCGCCCCCGCACCGGAAGAAGCCGGGCCCGCGCAGGCCTCGACTGGGGCCGTTTCGGCGGACGATTCGGCGCGCGAGAAGTCCAAGGATTTCGACGCGAAGGCCGACGTCGCCCGGGTGAGCCCGAAGAAGGTGCCCACGAAGCCCGCTCCGGAACCCTCCGTCGCCCTGCCGGTGACGGCGGAAATGCATTCCGAAGCGGAGATGGCCCCTTCCGCGGGCACTCCCGCCACGCCGCCGCCTCCTGCTCCGGCGAAGAGGATGGCCGCGGGGGCCATGGCCGTGCAGATGCAACCGGAGCCCCCATCGCAGGGCAACAGCTTCACCCACCACGCCGCCAATGCCTTCACCGAGACGGCCAAGGATCGGTTCTCCACCTTCGCGGTGGACGTGGACACGGCGTCGTACGCGGTGTCGCGCCGCTACCTCAACCAGGGGGCCCTGCCGCCGCACGCGGCCGTCCGGGTGGAGGAGTTCGTCAACTACTTCAAGTACCGCTACACGCCGCCCGAGCAGGGCGCCTTCACGGTGCACCTCGAGGGAGCGCCCTCGCCCTTCAACGCGAACCGCCACTTCGTGCGCGTGGGCGTGCAGGGAAAGATCGTCTCGCGCTCGCAGCGCAAGCCCGCGCACCTGGTCTTCCTGGTGGACACCAGCGGCTCCATGAGCCAGCCGGACAAGCTGCCGCTGGCCAAGGAGGCGATGAAGCTGGCGGTGAAGAACCTCAACGAGAACGACACGGTGGCGCTCGTCACCTACGCGGGCAGCACGCGGGACGTGCTCTCGCCCACGCCGGCCACCAACCTGGAGGCCATCTACAAGGCCATCGACACGCTGGAGTCCGGCGGCGGTACGGCGATGGGCTCGGGCATGCAGATGGCCTACAAGCACGCGGTGAAGAAGGCCTCGGGCAACGCGGTGTCGCGCGTGGTGGTGCTCACGGACGGTGACGCCAACATCGGCCCCAACGTCTCCGCGGACTCCATGCTCAACAGCATCCAGGGGTACGTGAAGGAGGGCGTCACGCTGTCCACCATCGGCTTCGGCATGGGCAACTACCGGGACGACCTGATGGAGAAGCTGGCCAACAAGGGCAACGGCAACTGCTTCTACATCGACAGCTACAAGGAGGCGAAGAAGGTCTTCGAGTCGCAGCTCACCGGGACGCTGGAGGTGATCGCCAAGGACGTGAAGCTCCAGGTGGAGTTCGATCCGAAGGTGGTGAACCGTTACCGGCTGGTGGGCTACGAGAACCGGGACATCGCGGACAAGGACTTCCGTGACGACAAGGTGGACGCGGGAGAGATCGGCGCGGGCCACAGCGTGACGGCGGTGTACGAGGTGGAGCTGACGGGTGAGAAGGCGCCGCTGGGCACGGTGCGCATCCGCGCCAAGGCGCCCAACGGCACCGAGGCGGCCGAGCAGGCCTTCCCCTTCGAGCAGAAGATGATGCGGGCGACGCTGGATGGGGCCTCGCCGGACTTCCGCTTCGCGGTGGCGGTGGCGGCCACGGCGGACGTGCTGCGCGGCAGCCCGAGCGCCCAGGGGTGGAACCTGGCCACGGCGCAGAAGCTCGCCGAGGGCGCCATCGACGGACAGTCGGACCGAGGGGAGTTCGCGAATCTGGTGGCCCGGGCGCGTGGCCTGCTGGGCAACTCCATGGCTCGAGAGGCCCGCTGAGCCAATAGAGACAGGGAGCGGCGGCTTCGATTCCCGCCGCCTCCACTGGAAGTAGCAAGGCCCCGGCCGCCATCAGGCGAGCCGGGGTTTTCTTTTTCGGCCGAGGCCGCGAGGGGCAGCCGGACGAGCTGGCCGCGCTCCTGGCGCTGCACCTGGAGTTTCGACACCTCGGAGCAGAGGGCCTCCCACGGGAACGTGGTGTAGAGGTCGATGGTGTTGCCGCTCTTGCGCGGAGTGTGGGTACAGCGCTCGAGGATGTCCTTCCGGGGGCCATCCGTCAGTGTCGCAGGCCGAGTGCCTCCATGTCCTTCACCAGGGCGATGCGCATGCCCGCCGTGCCCGCCAAGCCCAGCGCCGGGAACAACTCCTTCGCGAAGGTGGCGCCGCCCTGCACGCTCACAATGGCCAGGAGCACTGCGGGGATGGGGGGCAGGGTCCGGGGAGGACTGGCCGAGGGGGCCTCACTTCATGCCCGGCGCCCTACATCCTACCTGTCCCCGATGCGCCTGTCTGCCAGGAGGCGGAGGCTCCTGGATTCACAGAGGCTCCCGCCACCCGTCTGGTGGACACGGGCGCACTCCTGCGCCTTGGAGAGAGCAGATATGCCAGCACAGAACGACGGCAAGGCCGCCCTGGAGGCCTTGGCCACGGCCGTCTCGGCCACCACCGGATTGAACATCGTCCTCGGCACCCAGAAGGACTCCAGCCTGTCCTGGCGGGGCTTCTCGGTGCATCCGCTCCAGATCCTGGAGAACCCCCAGCAGCATGCCGCCCTCGAAGCCAGTCGCGGGAAGGAAGGCGATGCCCGCACCGACGCCGAGCAGGAGGCACTGAGCCGCTTCTTCTTTTTCCAGTCCACCCCGCCCCTGCCCATCGGGCCCATCGCCGCCAATGCCCGCCTTCCCCCCGAGACGTTGCTCTCCGACGCAAGGAGCCTGCTGACCAAGGTGTCCCACGAGCTCTCCAACGGCCCCCCCAGCAATGACCGGCTCAAGGTGCTGAAGGCGGCGCTCCGCGTCGCCCACGGCAAGATGAACACCTGTTTCGGGTTCTTCCGTCCCGACACGAACGTCCCCCTGCTCGAGGAGCCGCAGCTGACCCATCTCGACGGAGCCCTCACCGAGATCCGGGACGCCACCTCCGGGGACGACCTCAAGGCCATCATCCGCGACAGGCTGGAGCCGGCGCGGCGCGACCTCAAGCAGGCCATCGACGGCAATGCGCGCGTGCAGATGTTCTACAACATCGAGCCGTTCCTGCTCTTCCGGCTCCTGGTGAACTTCCAGATCGAGTCCGATCAGGAGATCTCCGTCAGCGACCGGCAGAGGGCCAGTGGCCAGCTCACCGCCAGCCTCAACAACGGGCGCGGCTGGCTCATCACCTGGATCAAGAGGAAGCTCTGTGAGCTCGATGAGACCATCACCCGTGTCGGCGGCGGCGACGCCTTCTTCCACCTCAAGGGGGGGCGCGCCCTGGCCTACCTCCTGGGGAAGCCGGAGGACGGCGAGAACGACTGGGATACGTCCATCGTCATCAATCCCAATCTGCCCTCGGTCCGCTGGTACGACTGCTTCAACAAGGTCCACGACGCGGTGCTGGAGCTGCTCCAGCAGTTCAAGCGCGATTTCCTCGTCCTCCTTCAGGAGCACGCTCGGCAGCTGGAGGCCTCGCTCCAGCAGCCGCAGCCTCAGAACCCCAATGGAGTGGACGAGGACGTGGAGCTGGATGCCGCCCTAGAGGAGGAGGACCCGCCCATCCTCGGGGACGATGAGGAGATCCCGCTGCCCGGCATCGCCCCGAAGTACGTGAAGAGCTGCAAGGCGGAGCTGATCGACATCGGCATCCCTCGCCGCGACACTGTCGAGGCTCTGGAGCAGTGGCTCCACACCCGTGACGACCTCATCAAGAACGAGAACACCGAGGAGATCCCCATCCCGGGTTTCCTCTATTACGTGGATGAGTACGTGATGATGGTCCGGGAGGCCCTGGCGGGACGCTCCCCCTCGCTCTCCAAGACGCCCAAGCGGATCCGGCGCCTCTGGGACATCCTCAGCCTCGACAGCCCCGACTTCGACGCGCGGATCAAGGAGTTGCGCTCGCACATTCCGGCGACCTTGGGCAACAAGCCGCTCGAGATCCTGACCGGGCAGGGCAACAAGCAGATCTCCATCGTGCTCACGGTCATCCTCGAGCAGTTCAACAAGGCGTACCGCTTGAGCGAGTCACAGGGGCTGGCCAGCGTCTTCGGCCAACACTTCCTCTCCGTCAGCCAGCAGGTGCCCATCTATCCGCAGGACCTGCAGCAGGCCATCGCGGGGGACAACCAGTTCAGGCAGGAGACCCACGGGCTGCTCCTCAAGTGGATCGCCATCGCCGCCCGGGTGTCGGCGGACTTCGAGGCGCACTTCAAGATGCGCGCGGCGGATCTCGGGTTCGCCGCGTACGACGGTGCCAGCGGCGCGGAGGCGCAGAAGAAGGCGGCGCAGCGGAGAAACTGGATCATCAGCTTCGTGCAGGCGATCTACTCGAATGCCCTCCTCCTCAACCAGAAGGAGGAGTTCGAGATCCAGCTCGCTGCCGCCGGCTCCTTCGCCAGCTATCTCCACGCCGATTACGCGAACCTCCCCGAGGAGCGTCGGAAGGCGTTCGACCCCGTGGTCTCCATCGATCTCAAGTTCTACACCCTCAACCCCGCGGCCGACCCGAAGACGGTGCTCGAATTGATGGTGCTGCCGGGGCTCAATGAGAACCTGAGCACCAACTTCGCTGCCCAGGCGACGGTCAAGGACGCGGAGGTGTTCATCTCCCTGCCGGCGGAGATCGAGTGGACCCCGGCGCCCAACGGGCCGCAGTTCAAGTACAAGCCCGTGGTGGTCAAGATCTCGGTGGTCCGGAACGAGGGGTGGCCGGGGATCTCCTACATCTGGGGCGACCCCGTCCTCTCCCTGCGGGATCTGATCGGAGAGTACGCCCAGACCACCGCTACCGCAGGCGAGTACGAGGCCCGGGAGCGCTTCCGCAACAGCGCCACCGCCCTGCAGGAGCTGCTCACCGACTTCACGTCCGCCTCGCTCAGGCCCAGGCCCCCCTTCCCGGCAGCTAATGGACTGTCTACGAAGTAATTGGACATAGTCGCAGGGGATGAATAGCTCTGGTGGATGAGAAGACGTCCCCCGCGACTCATCCGCCTCGGGGCCTACGACAGCAAGAGGCCGAGGAGGGCCGCAGCCCGCGCCGGATTGCCCCCTTCCAGGGTCTCCAGGGCCGCTGTGACGTGCTTTGCTACATTGCTACAGCAGACCCGCGCTGGAGCGCTCTCAACACACGTCGGCGCGGAGCAGGGAGCAGCGTAAGCGGCTGGAGATCCTACGAGAACCGCTCTCAACCGCGCTGGAGCGCTCTCGCCGGAAGCCTCCGGCGGCGGCTTCGATTCCCGCCGCCTCCACACTCAGAAGCCCGGTAATCCCGAGGGGTTACTGGGCTTTTTCTTGTGCGCCCGGCATGGGCATCAACTTGGAGGTGGAAGTCCTCCCGGAAGCAGGTCACCGCGAACGAAGGGGACCGCAGAGCGCCAGACCGAGAGGCTGACGTGAAGGAAGCGGGGAACGAAGCCGCGGGGCGACGAACAGGAACCGGCTGTGAGGCGGCACCGAGCGGGGCGAGCGGGCAAGTAACCGCGAAGCCCCGGTGACCAAGGCGAGGTGACGTAGAGCCGGCGCTCGTGCGGTGAAGGTCGATGTTCTTACCCGGGGAGAGCTCGCCTCTCGCCTGAAAGGGCGACGCCGAGAGGCGGAGCGAGCAGTCAGCAGAGGCCGTAGTAGCGGCGAGCGGTCCGGCAGGGATGGCGCGGAAGCCTCACCGGAGCCGGGAAGCCGACGAACCGCGAAGGGCCAAACGGTAGGGAGGGGGTCACGAACGTGAGTCTCGAAGGTGCCAGGCGCCAGAAGTCCCGACAAGGGGAGCTCCCGCTGGGGCATAGGGGTGAAGCCCCGAAGGACCAGCGCAGCGGCGAAGCACTGACGGCGGCGAGCGGAACCGGACACCTGGGAGACGACCGCCTGATGGAGCGGGTGGTCGAGCGCGGCAACGTCAAGGCGGCGTTGGAGCGAGTGAGGCGGAACAAGGGCAGCCCCGGCATCGATGGGATGCAAGTGGAAGAGCTGGAGCCGTGGCTTTGGGACAACTGGGAAGCCGTCCGGGCGCAACTGCTGGACGGCAGCTACCAGCCCCAACCGGTACGGGAGCAGGAGATACCCAAGAGCGGCGGAGGAGTCCGGAAGCTGGGGATTCCGACGGTGCTCGACCGGCTCATCCAGCAGAGCATCCTGCAAGTGCTGCAACCGATGTTCGACCCCACCTTCTCGGAGCACAGCTACGGCTTCCGGCCTGGACGCAGCGCACACGAGGCAGTGTGCGAGGCGCAGCGCTACATCCAGGAGGGCCGCAGCTGGGTGGTGGACGTGGACCTGGAGAAATTCTTCGACCGCGTCAACCACGATGTGCTGATGGGGAGGCTGGAGAAGAGAATCGGGGACAAGCGGATGCTGAGGCTGATTCGCCGCTACCTGGAGGCCGGAGTCATGGCCAACGGGGTGGTGATGGAGCGGTACGAGGGGACGCCGCAAGGGGGCCCTCTCTCGCCGCTGCTGGCCAACGTACTCCTCGACGAGGTGGACAAGGAGCTAAGGAGCGGGTGCGGGAGATGACGTCCCGTATCCGGGGGCGGAGCCTGGAAACGGTGGCCAAGGACCTGCGGGCGTATCTGCTGGGATGGAAGCAGTATTTCCAACTGGCGGATACTCCCGGTGTCTTCCGGCAACTGGACGAATGGCTGCGCCATCGCCTGAGCGCCCTCCAACTCAAGCAGTGGAAACGGGGAACGACGGTGTACCGAGAGCTGCGCGCCCGGGGCACGCACACATGGCCCGCCGGATCGCCGCCAACACCCGCCGCTGGTGGAGGAACTCGGGCATGTACCTCCATGTCGCCCTGCCCACGAGTTTCTTCGACCGGCTGGGAGTTCCGAGACTTGCCAGCTAACCTCAACCTATCGAACCGCCGGATGCGGACCCGCTTGTCCGGTAGTGTGGCAGGGGAGTAGCGAGACGACCTCGCTACCCCCTATGCCGATTCAGGACGCGCGCAACCGCAGACTCCACCGGCGCACTCTCCCCCTCTCCACTTCTCGGCCGAACCCACCTCAGGGGGTGGTCTTGAAGTCAGGCAACTCCCGGCGACCCATGACCAGGAATCCGCGCTTCCTGGTGACCATCAACACTCCGTCAAGTCGGGATGGGCGATGAGCGCGCCATCATCCCGGAAGAGCACGTTGTATGCGCCGGGCAGGTGGTGAGCGCGGGTGCGGGCCACCAACTCCTCGAGGAGGACGTCGTGGCTGATCGACGCGACATGGCGGCCCTCGAGGTCCAGCGGAGTGGTGACCGTCGTCATCGCCTTTCCGCTCATGTCTTCCGTGTACATGCCAGACCAGGCCGGCTTCCGCTCCGGGTTGTTCCCGGGCAGGCTGGAGAGGAAGTACTCCCAACCCGTGGACGAGAAGTCGGGCCCCGTATCCAGACAATAATCGGGGCGCTCCGGCCAGTAGGAGATGATGGGTCCTTCCGGAAGTGTGATGAAGGTGTCCTTGAAGCGAGTACGGAACGCGGGCGCGTACTGAAGGAGCGTGTCATACGAAGCGAGGATCCGCCGGCGCATGTCCAGGTCGACGGAGACATTCCTCTGGATGAAGACGCCCGGCAGCCGGGTGCCGTCGAAGAGCTCGCGACGATTGCGGACCGTGCCGTCTGGAAGTCTCACGAAGAGGCTGTCGAACCGGCCATTCACCTCTTCCGGTGTGAGGGAGTGGATCCTCTCCGCCATCGCCTTCACGAAGAGCGCGTGGTTGTCCGCGGCCAGCAGGAAGATGGCCTCCTCCCGCGCACTGCGTTCCGCGGCATGCTGTGCCAACTGCTCGAGGGCCTCCTGGCGCAGGGTGTGCTGTATGTGGAGGTAGCTGGCCAGGGTGGACAGGACGATGACGACCGCGATGCGAGCGCTCATGCGGAGGAGCGTCGAGCGGGCCAGGGAGGCACGAGGACTGGGTGAGGTCTGCATGGCGATGGCCAGAAAGGACAGGCACGCGGTAATGGGAATTCCCTGCCGGAGCGTGCGAGAGACAGCCCGCCAGCAAGCAGGCTGGAGGCTCTTGCGTCGAGAGGCTCGAGCGCATGAGCTGTTGACAATTTTCGCCCCCTCAGGTGACGCAAATTGTTCCTAATCCTCCCCCGGCGCTCCTGAAACCGCCACTGTTGGGGCTGGCCCACGTCATGCAGTCCGGCGACGAACCGCGACGAAAGGCCCCCTCCATGCCCCGCAGCCCCTTACTCCTCATCAGCATCCGATGGGAGCGTCCATCGCGGCGCGCAGCTCCCCCGGCTGTGGGTCCCTGGGGTCCACCTGGCGGAGGGGAAAAGGGCGAGGCCCTACGGTTCAAAGCGACGAGGTGAGCGCTGCCCGCGCCAGCCGCATGACGACGACACCCGCAGTCCCCGCTGCGGGGAGCGCCATGCGGCGCCGGCTGGCCTCCGCGAACCCCAGGGAACCATAGAAAGCAAGGGCCTGCGTGCTCGCCTCCAGAACCTGAGCTTCCACGATGGCCGCTTCCGGTTCCTTCGAGACGGCGTGGGAGAGCAGCGCTTTGCCAAGCCCCCGCCGCTGGAACTTCGGGTGGATGTACAACGCCAGGATGCAGTCCACCCCCCGCACACGCCGGACCACCAGGACGCCCGCCGGCTGGCCGTCGACACTGGCCATCAGGGCCGTCTCGCCCGCCTTCGGGAGGAGGAAGGTGAGCGAGTCGTCCTCGAGCAGCGTATACATCAGCTCGATCACACCCAGTCCCGCGTAGCACTGGGCCCAAGCCTCACGCAGGATGTGCCGGACCCCCTCGCGGTCCGAGGCGTCAAATTGCCGAATGGAAGTGTGACGGCTCACTTCCAATGGTAGCCACGCTTTGACAGTTCCTCGTAATACCTGTCAAGCCACGCCTGGGTGGGCCCCGTGGGTTCATCTTCCCGGCAAAACTGCGTCAGCACCTGCCGCGTCATGTCCAACGCGGACGGTGACATGTCCGTGGAGATGACCACTGCGGGGTACGCCGTGGCGCCCGCGGCATCGCGAACCTCGTCGAGCCACAGGTCCAGTGGTAGGAAGTATTCGCCGGGCATCTCTGGACTGCCTGAGGGGTAAAGAGGCTTGTCGTCCTCATTGCTTCGCAGGTGGATGCGCACGGCCCGATTGCGGCGGGTGTTGGCAACAACGAGGATTGGCACGCCATCCCGTTCGGCGGGGAACAGCGGAACCCAGTCCTGTGCGTCCTTGAGCTTCCCGAGACAGTCCCGGAAGAACTCGGCCCAGAACATCTCCAGCAGCAAGAACTCAAGATCGTTCTGTTTGAAGGCCAGGAAGGGAAAGGACGGATGCTTCCGGAGCTGCTCGAGGTTCATGGCCCCTCAGGTAACGAAGTTGTTGGACGGCCCGAATGAGTCGATATCGAAGCGGATGCCCCCTCTGACGCCACTCACCTCGAAGGACTTCTGGCCCAGGAAGCCGCCGTTGGCCGGGCGCTCACTCAGCCACTTCAGCGCTTTGGCGAATGCCGCCTCCCGGATCCCTCGCTGGGTGTTGTCCAGCATGGCATAGGTGGTCTGGGCATTGGCCGCTCCGGTCAGCGCGGGGATAGGGACCGAGAGCGTGATAGGGGAGGCTCCGAGAGTCGAGCGCGAGGTGCCTCCCATATCCGTCCCCTGCGCATGCGTTCTGACCGTCCACTGTCGGCAGGGGATGCAGTCCGCAGTCCGGGTCGTACTTCTGCTGGTGGACTGGGACCCAGACTCGCTCCGGGGCTGGCTCATGTAGATGGCACCTCCCACCGCCACCGTGCCCACAGCGAGCAACCCATACGCCAACCACCCGGGGGGCCACCGGCCAGCAGGGGTGCACCAGCGACGAGTGTTCCCATGTCAGGCTCCCGCGCGCATCGCGTTGATGGCGAAGAAAGACAGAATCAAATGACGGGCCTTCGCATAGGGATGCATGAGGCCATTGTTCAGGATGTAAGCGAAGGACTCGTGCTTGAAGACATCCGCGTTGATGATGAAGCGGATATAGCAGAGGTTGAGGATCTGGTCCTTGTCACGAATGCCGCGCGCGTAGCACTGGGTGATGGTGTCCAGGATGGTGCCATGCGCAACATCCTCGGCGTAGGCCTTCATGACGTCAGGACCCTGGGCGCGCAGTTCGGGATGGATGGCGTCGGCGAGTTCCCTGGCGCGCCGGGCATCCACGGCAATGGACATCGCGGCCCGTTGGCTCGCACTCACCTTCAGCATGGTTACCTCCCGAAGAGAGGGCAGTCATCGTACTGTGGGACGTAGCGGGGAGACAACAGAATGGGTGCGAGGGACAACAGATTGGGCGCCACCTGCCCACCCACTCCAGCACCGCTACTGCGCGACGATTCCCCCGTCCACCGGCAGCGCGGCCCCCGTGATGAAGGACGCCGCGCTCGAGCTCAGCCACACCAGGGCCTCGCCGATCTCCTCCGGCTGCGCCATCCGCCCCACCGGCTCGATCGAAACCACCATGGCATCCAGCTCCGGACTGCCGTTGGTGCCCGACGTGATCATCGGCGTGCGGACCACTCCCGGGCACACCGCGTTGATGCGGATGTTGGCCTTCGCGTACTCCAGCGCTGCCGTCTTCGTGAGCCCCACCACGCCGTGCTTGGCCGCCACGTACGCCGGCGCCATCGGCATGCCCACTAGCCCGCCGCCGAGGCCGTGTTGACGATGCTGCATCCCCCCTGCTTCAGCATCTGCTGGATCTCCTGCTTCATGCACAGCCACACCCCCTTGAGGTTGGTGGCCATGATGCGATCCCAGAGCTCCTCCGGATAATCCGCCGTGGGCGCCATCACCCCGGCGATGCCCGCGTTGTTCACCGCGCAGTCCAGCCGCCCGAACGCCTCCACCGTTCCCCGGATCAGCGCCTCCACCTCGGCGGGCTTCGAGATGTCGCAGCGGATGAAGCGCGCCTCGCCCCCCTGCTTCTGGATGGCCGCCACCGTCTCCTCCCCTCCC
This sequence comes from Archangium violaceum Cb vi76, assembly GCF_000733295.1. Taxonomy (GTDB): domain Bacteria; phylum Myxococcota; class Myxococcia; order Myxococcales; family Myxococcaceae; genus Archangium; species Archangium violaceum. The sequence goes on from NZ_JPMI01000277.1 coordinate 24,083, forward strand.
TCCACGTTCACGTCGGAGACGATCACCCTCGCCCCCTCGCGCGCGAACACCGCCGCCGCCGCACGGCCAATCCCCGAGCCCGCCCCCGTCACCAGCGCTGCCTTGCCTTCCAATCTCCTGCTCATGGATGTCTCCCCAGCTCCCGGCCACTCGCTGTTCCGGCCGGCTCCACCCACCGTGACAAAGAAGCCCTCCCTGAGGAAGTCTTCGTCCACCCCCTCGCCCGGCGCCTCGGGGGGTTCACTTCTGTGGCGACACCCCACCCTCTTGTTGTAGGGTCCGCCCACCCTGAGGAGCGCTGCAACGGGGGTCCCTCCCCGCCAGGCTCAGGTTCGTGCAACGGCGCTCGCTGACTCGTGGCTGGATGCCCGGGAGGCGAGCAGGTCCCGTCGCCCACATCCAGCCCCCTGCCGAGGAGCACCGCATGAGGGCCGCTGTCGATCTGTCCAAGTTCACCGACTACCGCATCGCCGACATCAAGCTGGCCGACTGGGGCCGCAAGGAGATCGCGATCGCCGAGACCGAGATGCCCGGTCTCATGGCCATCCGCGACGAGTTCACCAAGACCCAGCCCCTCAAGGGCGCTCGCGTCGCTGGCTCGCTCCACATGACGATCCAGACCGCGGTGCTCATCCAGACCCTGGAGTCCCTCGGGGCCGAGGTCCGCTGGGCGTCCTGCAACATCTTCTCCACGCAGGACCACGCCGCGGCCGCCATCGCCGCCGGCGGCACCCCCGTGTTCGCCTACAAGGGCGAGTCGCTCGAGGAGTACTGGGAGTTCACCCACCGCATCTTCGACTGGGCCGACGGTGGCACCCCCAACATGATCCTCGATGACGGCGGCGATGCCACGCTGCTCATCCACCTGGGCACCCGTGCCGAGACGGATCCCTCCGTGCTCAACAACCCGGGCAGCGAGGAGGAGACCATCCTCTTCGCCTCCATCAAGAAGCAGCTGGCGGCCAGGCCGGGGTGGTACTCGAAGATCCTCAAGAACATCCAGGGCGTCACCGAGGAGACCACCACGGGCGTGCACCGCCTGTACCAGATGGCCAAGGAGGGCAAGCTCAAGTTCCCCGCCATCAACGTCAACGACTCGGTCACCAAGTCCAAGTTCGACAACATCTACGGCTGCCGCGAGTCCCTGGTGGACGCCATCAAGCGCGCCACCGACGTGATGATCGCCGGCAAGGTCGCCGTGGTGTGCGGCTACGGTGAGGTGGGCAAGGGCTCGGCCCAGGCGCTGCGCGGCCTCCAGGCCCAGGTGTGGGTGACCGAGATCGATCCCATCTGCGCGCTCCAGGCGGCGATGGAGGGCTACCGGGTCGTCACCATGGAGTACGCGGCGGACAAGGCCGACATCTTCGTGACCGCCACGGGCAACTTCCAGGTCATCACCCACGATCACATGAAGCGGATGAAGAACAACGCCATCGTGTGCAACATCGGCCACTTCGACAACGAGATCGATGTGGCGGGCCTCAAGCAGTACCAGTGGGAGAACATCAAGCCCCAGGTCGACCACATCATCTTCCCGGACAAGAAGCGCATCATCCTGCTGGCCGAGGGGCGTCTGGTGAACCTGGGCTGCGGCACCGGTCACCCCAGCTACGTGATGAGCTCGTCCTTCGCCAACCAGGTGCTGGCGCAGGTGGAGATCTTCTCCAACCCGGGCAAGTACAAGCCGGGCGTGTACATGCTGCCGCGGCACCTGGATGAGAAGGTGGCCCGCCTCCAGCTCACCAAGCTGGGCGCGGAGCTCACCGAGCTCACCGACTCGCAGGCGAAGTACATCGGCGTCACCAAGGAAGGGCCGTACAAGAGCGACCACTACCGCTACTAGAGAGCCGCTCTCGAGGTGAGGTAGCAAGGGCCCCGGCCGCCATCAGGCGAGCCGGGGTTCTTCTTTGGGGGGGGGTGATCAGCCCGAGATCACATCCTTGTCGTGACGCGCCCAGTGCCGGTGCTGCGCGATGGCGGCGATGAACTTCGTGGCGAAGTCCTGGCCACCCGCGTCGCCCACGACGACGCCCAGCGCCGGGGTGGACACGCCCGCGGTCCGTAGCAACTCGGCGGCCTCCTTCGTCACCCCGATGGCCTTGCAGTGACGGTAGGCCTCCTGGATGAAGTGCACCGAGTCCCCGTCCTTCTTGAGCACGGCCACGCTCGCGGCGCCCCCGGGCACGAAGACGGCGTCGTACTCGAACGAGCCCGTGGTGAGCGCGCTCTTGTCCACCTTGACCGGCTGCCCGTCCGAGCCCTTCACCGTCCCCAGGCGCCGGGAGATGATCACCAGCTCACCGCCCGCCTGCTCGATGGCCGCCTTCGTGGACTGGAGATCCGCCGCGTCGAAGCCATCCCCCACGAGCACGCCGATGCGCCGCGTCTTGATGGAGTCCTTCTTCTGGTTCTCCTGGCTCAGCGCGGGCGACTTGTCGATCACCGGCAGCCCGAGCGTATCGGCCACCTTCTCGAGCTTGCCCTTCACCGCCGTCATCGTGGGCACCGTCATCCCCAGGCCCTGCGCCACCTCCGTGACGAGCTCCGCGTCGATCTTCGCGAGGATCTGCTCGACCACGCGCTTGCGCACCTCCTCCCGCTCGACCTTTCCCAGCTCGAACTGGAGCGCCATGATGAGGTGCTCGCGCTCGGGCTTGGACATGCTGCGGAAGAACAGGCCCGCCTGACTGAAGTGATCCTGGAAGCTCTCCGCGCGCTGGCGCACCTTCTCGCCGGACACCTTCTCCGGGAAGTGCCGGTAGCCACCCTTCTCCGCCGCGGCCATGAACGGGCAGCCCCCCCCCAGCGAGTTGGGGAAGTAGTTGGCCCGACCCGCGTCGATGGTCTGCCGGTGGAAGCCGTCCTGGTGGAAGTTGTGGACCGGCGCGATGGGGCGGTTGATGGGAATCTCCGTGAAGTTCGGCCCGCCCAGCCGCGTGAGCTGCGTGTCCAGGTACGAGAAGTTGCGCGCCTGCAGCAGCGGATCATCCGTGAAGTCGATTCCCGGCACGACGTGCGCGGTGCAGAACGCCACCTGCTCCGTCTCCGCGAAGAAGTTCGTCGGATTGCGGTTGAGCACCAGCTTGCCCACGCGGCGCACCGGCACGAGCTCCTCCGGGATGAGCTTCGTCGCGTCCAGCAGCTCGATGCCCAGCTTGTCCGCGTCCTTCTCCTCGATGATCTGCAGGCCGAGCTCCCACTCGGGGAAGTTGCCCTTCTCGATGGCCTCCCAGAGGTCTCGGCGGTGGAAGTCCGGGTCCTTGCCCGCGAGCTTCTGGCTCTCGTCCCACACGAGCGAGTGCACACCGAGCACCGGCTTCCAGTGGAACTTCACGAAGCGTGACACGCCCTGCGCGTTGACCAGGCGGAAGGTGTGGACCCCGAAGCCCTCCATCATCCGGTAGCTGCGGGGGATGGCCCGGTCGGACATGATCCACATGATCATGTGCGCCGTCTCCGGCACGAGCGACACGAAGTCCCAGAAGGAGTCGTGCGCGGTGGCGGCCTGGGGCATCTCGTGGTGCGGCTCGGGCTTGGCCGCGTGGACCACGTCCGGGAACTTGATGCCGTCCTGGATGAAGAAGACGGGGATGTTGTTGCCCACCAGATCCCAGTTCCCCTCCTCCGTGTAGAACTTCACGGCGAAGCCCCGCACGTCCCGCACCGTATCCGCCGAGCCTCGCGAGCCCGCCACGGTGGAGAAGCGCACGAAGACGGGCGTCTTCTTGGACGGATCCTGGAAGACCTTCGCCTTGGTGTACTCGGCCAGGGACTCGTAGACCTGGAAGTAGCCGTGCGCCGCCGAGCCTCGCGCATGAACCACCCGCTCCGGGATGCGCTCGTGATCGAAGCGCATGATCTTCTCACGGAGGTGGAAGTCCTCCAGCAGCGTGGGACCCCGCGCCCCGATCCGTAAGGAATTGTCCGTATCCTCGACGGGAACACCCTGCCCCGTCGTCATCCGCTGTCCCGTGGGGTCCGAACGGTTCTTCTCCAGTTCCTGGTCCTTGCTGCGCTCGTTGATGCTCACCGTCTCCGGGGTCTTCTTGTCCACAGGCACTCCTCCTAGGCGCCCTCCGGGGTAAACATCGGTTCACTGGCATGCGAGCGCCCACCTCCGCACGGGAGCGGACGCTGCCCATTGGAGAACGGATTCCGCCCGGACTTGTGCGGGCGCGACGGTGTGGGGGCTACCTGCCCGACAGTCAGGGCTGTTGGACCCGGGCGCTGAGCCGCTCCTCGCGGATGAGCAGGAGCTCGCGCGCGATGAGCTGCGCGGAAGAAACGCGAGGCGAGGATGAACCCCACCTGCCCCCCCTGTTGTGGACCAAACGGACAGCGCCTCGCCTGGCGCTGTTCCTCTCCTCCGCACCCCTCGCTCTCCACTCCCCGCTCGCGCCTCACGGCGGCGCCTCGCCAACCCCCCGGATTTATTTGAGCAACAACGAGATTCTCATGCCGTGATGCGAAAAATAACGGGGGTTTCCCGACATCCGGAGTGCGCGCGGTGAATGGCACGGGGGCTGCTACGTGCCCGAACGCAACGCGTCACCGCCCGGAGGGAGTCGGAAGTGAAGTCGATGAAGTGGGCTGTACGAGGAGCACGTCTGGCCTGCGTGCTCGGTGCTCTGTGGTCCGTGGTGGCCGTGGCCGCACCCAAGCCCGCGTTCAGCGCCGAGCGGGTGCGGGAACGGGCCCGGGAGCTGGCCGGACGCCCCTACCAGGCCCCGGTGGCGGCCCTCCCTCCCGAGTACGCACGGCTCACGTACGACCAGTACCGCGACATCCGCTACCGCAACGAGCGCGCCCGGTGGCGCGACGCCGGCCTGCCCTTCCAGGCGCAGTTCTTCCACCCCGGCTTCCTCTACACCTCGCCCGTCACGGTGCACGAGGTGGTGGGCGGGCGCGTGGAGACGGTGCGGTTCTCACCGGACCTCTATGCTCATGGCGCGCTGGCGCCGGCCCCCGCGCGGATGGAGGGCTTCGCGGGCTTCCGGCTCACCCACCCGCTCAACCGGCCGGACCACTTCGACGAGGTGGTGTCGTTCCTCGGGGCCAGCTACTTCCGCTCCCTGGGCCGGGGCAACGTGTACGGACTGTCCGCGCGCGGGCTGGCCATCGACACGGCGCTCCCCGAGGGCGAGGAGTTCCCCTCGTTCCGCGAGTTCTGGCTGGAGAAGCCGGCGCCCGGCGCGGACCGCATCGTGGTGCATGCGCTGCTCGACAGCCCGAGCGTCACCGGCGCGTACCGCTTCGTCATCATCCCCGGCGAGCGCACGGTGATGGAGGTGGAGGCGTCTCTCCACGCGCGCAAGGCGGTGAAGCGGCTCGGAGTGGCACCGCTCACCAGCATGTACCTCTTCGGGGAGAACGACCGTGGCACCCCGGACGACTTCCGGCCCGAGGTGCATGACTCGGACGGGCTCTTCCTGTGGACGAAGGGCGGCGAGCGGTTGTGGCGCCCACTGCGCAACCCCGGCCAGCTGAGCGTCTCCAGCTTCCAGGTGGACGGCCCGCGCACCTTCGGCCTGCTGCAACGCGATCAAGCCTTCACCAGCTACGAGGACCTCGAGGCGCGCTACGACAAGCGCCCCGGTGTCTGGGTGGAGCCGGTGGGCGATTGGGGCCGGGGCGTGGTGCAGTTGGTGGAGCTCCCCACCCCGGAGGAGGTGCACGACAACATCGTGGCCTACTGGGTGCCCGAGGCGCCCTTCAAGCCCGGCACCGAGCTGCGCCTGGGCTGGCGGCTGCACTGGGGGAGCACGCCGCCCGAGCCCTCCACGGTGGCCCACACCACCGCCACGCGCGAGGCTGCGGGCAGTACGCCCGGGGCCCGGCGCTTCATCCTCGAGTTCTCGCGCGGCGGTACCGAGGGCTCGGGCCCGGTGGAGGCGGTCGTCACCACCTCGACGGGCCAGGTGCTCCGCCCCACCGCACAGCACAACGACGTCACCGGCGGCTGGAGGGTCACCTTCGAGCTGCTACCCGGGACAGGCGCCCCCGCAGAGCTGCGCTGCTTCCTCCGACGTGGATCCGAAACCCTCACCGAGACCTGGAGTTACCTATGGACCCCGTGATGACGCCGACCTTCTTCCCCTCCTCCGCGGACGCGCGCGAGGCGCTCGATGCCTTCTTCGAGTCCTTCGGCTTCACCACGGACGCGGACCTCTCCCGGTTGTCGGCGTGGGTGCTCGGCACGCGGGGCCAGGAGGCGCGAGACGCGGTGGAGCTCGCCCGGGCCCGGATGGAGGACTGGCTGTCCGGAGTGCTCGGCGCGGGCCTCGCGAGGGGTGGCGCGCTGCTGTCCCGCGGCCGTGCGGCCTTCGTGCTGTGCGAGGCGGCGCGCTGGGGCGCGGACGTCCTCACCCTGGGCCCAGGCGAGGTGCCGCCGGAGCTCACGCGGGCCCTGCGCGCCGCGGTACCCGTCCCCGCGCCGAGGGAGCTGCCCACGGTGATGCCAGAGCAGCAGTTGGTGCTGTGGCCCCTGGGTGAGCTCTTCCGCCGCTGGTGGCGGGCGGGAGAGCCGGACGTCTCCATCTCTCGCTGAGCCTCGGGAGCACCATGCACGCGCATTCGTTCTCGCCCGACACCACCGGGCTTCGGCGGGGGTGTGTCCTCGGCCTGGCCGCGAGCTCCACCCTGCTCGGAACGTGGGAGATGTACTGGCTGCTGAGCGACTGGGGACTCACCGCTCCCGAGGTGGTGATGCTGGGACTCTTCGCCCTGTGCTTCGCCTGGATCTCCCTGTCCTTCTGGACGGCGGTGGCGGGCTTCCTCGAGCTCGCGCTCGGAGGGCGGGTGCCGGGCCTCCGGTGGCCGGACGCGAAGGAGGAAGCCGCTCCGCTGAACGGCCGCACCGCGGTGGTGATGCCCATCCACAACGAGGATCCGGCGTCGGTCTTCGCCAACGTGCAGGCCACCTACGAGTCCCTGGCGGCCACGGGGCGGCTGGACTGCTTCGACTTCTACGTGCTGAGCGATTCCACGCGCGCGGAGGCCTGGGTGGCCGAGGAGCTGGCGTGGGCGGACCTGTGCCAGCGGGTGGGCGGACAGGGGCGCATCTTCTACCGGCGGCGCTCGGACAACACGGGGAAGAAGGCGGGCAACCTCGCCGACTTCTGCGAGCGCTGGGGCCGGCGCTACGACTTCATGGTGGTGCTGGACGCCGACAGCATCATGGCGGGCGAGACGCTGGTGAAGATGGCGCGGCTGATGGAGCTCAATCCGCGCGCGGGCATCCTCCAGGCGCCGCCGCGGTGCGTGGGGAAGACCACGCTCTTCGCGCGGCTGCAACAGTTCGCCGGGCGGGTGTACGGGCCGGTGGTGGCGGCGGGCGCGGCGGCGTGGCAGCTCGGCGAGTCCAACTACTGGGGCCACAACGCCATCCTGCGCGTGTCCGCCTTCACCGAGCACTGCGGACTTCCGGTGCTGCCGGGGCAGCAGCCCTTCGGCGGCCACATCCTCAGCCATGACTTCGTGGAGGCGGCGCTGATGCGGCGCGCGGGCTACACGGTGTGGCTGGTGCCGGAGCTGGACGGCAGCTACGAGCAGTCCCCGCCCCACCTGCTGGCGTACGCGCAGCGGGATCGGCGCTGGTGCCAGGGCAACCTCCAGCACCTGCGGCTGGTGCTCGCGGGCGGGCTGCACCCGGTGAGCCGGGCCCACTTCCTCATGGGGGTGATGTCCTACGTGGCCTCACCGCTGTGGCTGCTCTTCCTGCTGGCGGGACTGGGGGCGGCGCTGCACGGCCGCGTCGTGGACCTGGAGTCCTCCATGCTCGACAGCGAGGGCGCGCTGTGGCTGATGGGTGTGTCCATGGCCATGCTGCTGCTGCCCAAGGTGTTCGGCCTGGTGCTGGCGCTGGCGCGGCGGGAAGAGGCGGAGCGCATGGGCGGCCGGGTGCGGCTGGTGCTGAGCGCGCTGGCGGAGATCGGGATGTCCACGCTGCTCGCCCCGGTGATGATGCTCTTCCAGTCGCACTTCGTTTTCGGGACGCTGCTCGGCTACCGGGTGTCCTGGACGAGCCAGCAGCGCGATGATGAGGAATTGCCGTGGGCGGAGGCGGCGCGGCGCCACGCGGTGCACACGCTGGCGGGCGTGGTGCTGACGGCGGTGGTGCTCGTGTCGTCCCCGGGACTGCTCGCGTGGCTGTCGCCCGTGGTGGTGGGGCTGTTGCTGTCCATTCCGTTGTCGGTGTGGACGGCGCGCGCTTCGCTGGGCACGTGGGCGCGGCGGCACGGCCTGTTCCTCATCCCCGAGGAGTCGGATGCTCCACCGGTGCTGACCCGGGCGCTCGAGCTCGCGCAACGGCCACTGGCGCCGGTGGAGGACGGACTGGAGCGGGTGCTGACGGATCCACGCGCCCATGCCCTGCACCTGGCGCTGCTGGAGTCGCTCCCGGGCTCGGGGGCGATGCCGCTCGTGCTCGCCTCGGCACGCCGCAAGCTGTTGGAGGGAACGCCCGAGCCTCTCTCCACGCAGGAAAAGACGGCGGCGCTGCTGGACGCGGAGACGCTCACGCAAGCGCGGAGCCGGTACGCCGTCCGCTTCGGTACCTGACGGGGCTGCTACTACCGGGCGAGCGCAACGGTGGGCCTGTGCGAGCCGTGGGAGGGCGCGGCTCGCTTCAGGGCTTCGCGGGGGCCGGTGCCAGCGTGCGGGTGAAGAAGCGCACCGCGTCCCCGGTCCACTCGCGGTGGAGCTTCTCGCGGTCCACGCCGGGCGGGTCCACGCAGATGTCCCGCGCCTCCTGCTTCGCCTCGGGCATGCAGGGCGCGAGGAAGACGTAGTGCCCCGCGCGCGGGACGAGCGTGTACTCGGGTGCCGCGGGCAGCGAGGCGCGCACGTGGCCCGCGTGGTCCGCCACCGGGAGCACCTCGTCCTTCGCGGCGGCGTACAGGCGCACGGGCACCTTCACGTTCTTCAGGCCGGCCTTGTCGAAGAAGACGCCCACCGGCGCCATGGTGAAGATGGCGCGGATGCGCGGCTCCGCGGTGTCCTTCAGGTCCGGACGCGTGACGCGCACCTTCGGCAGCAGCCCGCAGAGCACCGCCTGCCTCTTCGTCCGGCACCGCGCCCGCCAGCAGCAGCGTGGTGTAGCCGCCGGCGGAGAAGCCCAGGGCCCCCACGCGGCCCACGTCCACGGAGGAGCCCACCGTCGGGTCCGCCAGCACGCCGTCGAGCAGGGCCTTCACCTGGAGCGCCCGCCCGAGCCACACCGCGTCCGTGCCGGCCAGCGGCCCCTGGGCGTCCTTGAAGCTGGCGCCCGGGTGGTCGAGCGACGCGACGACGAAGCCCTCGCGCGCGAGCGCCGTGGCGACGTCATGGTGTCCCCAGCGGCTGCCACCATGCCCGTGGGAGATGAGCACCAGCGGGTAGCGGCCGGGGACGGGCTCCAGCTCCTTGCCCGCGTCGGCGCGCCACGCCCCCACGGGGAGCGGCTCCGCGGGCTGGGCGGCGGGGTAGAAGACGAGGCCCGCCATGGGACCTCCATTGACGGGGTCCTTGAGTGCCAGCTCGCGGAAGCCCACGCCCGCGGCCTGCGCGGCGGCGGTGGTGCTCAGGAAGAAGGTGAGGAGGGCGAGGGCTCGGGAGAGAATTCCTGGGGTGCGCATGACGGACATCACGTGCCAGCAGCACCTCCATTGCAGGTGCCTGCTGCGCTATTTCTCCGCGGGCGGCTTCCCCCTCTCCCTCAGGAGTGGTGCGCCACCGCGGCCTTCACCCAGCGCAGGATGCTCGCCTCGTCGATGTCCGCGGCGCTGCGCACCTTGAGGTGGCGCATGGTCTTCCCGGAGCCCTCGAGCTTTCCTTCCGGGTCGTCGAGCTTCTCCGGGGGCGCCATGATGCTGAGGGCGGCGTAGGTCGTCGAGGCGTAGAGCGCACAGAACCCGCCCTTCAGCTCGAAGTAGGGCATGCCCCACTTCATGGACTCGCGGGCGCCGGGGGCGGCCTTCTTCACCAGGGCACGCAGGGCCTCGAGGTACTCGCGCAGCTCCGGGGGCTGCTGCGCGAAGAAGGCGTCCGCCGGGGCTCCGAGGTCCTCGCGGCGCAGGTATTGGCGGGCAGGAGTCTTCTTGGCGGCCGCGCCCTTCGCCGGGGTCTTCGCGGGCGTCTTCCTCGCGGGCGTCTTCCTCGCGGCGCTCTTCCTGGCGGGGGGATTCTTCGTGGGTGTTTTCTTCCTGGGTGTCTTCTTCGCCATCGCCTTGCGTGCTGCCATCAGAGCCTCCGAGGCCCCGGACCGCCGGGGCGGGCGGGGAGGCTACCCCGCTTCACCACCGAGGTGTTCACGTCCTGGCTCCCCAGGGGCCAGCTCGGGTTGCGCAACCTCCGCGAGGTGACCACCCTCTCAGAGCGACACCGTCGTCCGCCACGAGCCCCGAGCCCTGGATGAACCCCGAAGACCTGCCTCAAGGCCCGTACAAGGCGGAACCCGAGCCAGCCGCTCCTCCCCCGGTGCGCCAGCCGTGGCCTCCGGTGTGCGCGGCCGTCCTCGGGGGCTCGGTGGCCCTCTTCGTCCTGGACCTCCTGCTCGCCCGGTCCGGAGCCAACCCGGGGGCGCTCGGGCCCGTCTTCCAGCGGATTGCCCTCTTCGGGCCGCTCGTCCAGAACGGGGAGTACTGGCGGGTGCTGAGCTGCGTCTTCTCGCACGGAGGCCCCCTCCACCTGGCCTTCAACATGTGGGTGGGCTACTCCATCGGCTTCCCCTTGGAGCGGGCCATCGGCAGCGGGCGCTTCCTGGTGCTCTCCCTCATGGCCGCGCTCGGCTCCTCGGCCTTCGCCCTCTTCTTCAACTTCGACGTGCCCACCGTGGGGGCATCGGGGATGATCCTGGGCTGGGCGGGGGCCATGGTCGTCATCGCCACGCGCGAGTTCCGCAAGAGCCTCTTCGTCTGGCTGGCCCAGGTGGCGGTGCTCAGCCTGCTGCCCGGGGTGAGCTGGGCCGGACACCTCGGAGGCTTCCTCTTCGGCGTGCCCGTGGGCTTCGCCCTGCTCTCCGGTCACCGCGCCTTCGCTCGCGCCGCCCCCCTGCTGCTCGCCGTCGCCACGGTGGCGGTCTACCTCACGGCCCACCCGGAGCGTTTCAGCGGTCCAGGCTGAGCGCGTTGAAGCCGGGTCGAGAGGAGTCTCCCCGCATCCGCTGCTCGTGTTCGATTGAGCACGAAGGAAGGCGACTGGCCGTCGCGCGTCGCCTGGAACCGCGGCTCCCTGGCGCGGTGAGCCGCTGAGGGTGGGTGGCGCGGCTCACGTCAGCGGGACGGGCTCGAAGTGGACAGGCCGAGCGCAGTCAGGACGAGCGGCATGGCAAGCTCGCGGATACGGGTGGACAGCTCCTCGTCCGCGGTGGTGTCGAGCGAGCGGCACGCCAGCGGGAAGGCCAGCTCCAGGTCGACGCGCACATCCAGCACCAGCTCGTCGAGCACCTGGCCCGCGTCACTCCGCCCCACCTTCGACACCGCGCTGGCGAGACGCGCCGGGTTGACCAGGCGTTCGGCCCACCCCACCAGCGCGTCGAGAGACAGCGGCTGGTGGGGATTCCAGGCCTCGCTCTCGTCGAAGCGACCCTCGTTGAACTCGTCGATCTTCCGCTTGAAGGAGACTCGCTGGCCTGGGGCCGCGCGTTGATCGACCTTGATGACGAGGCCCTCGGCCACGTTGTTCTCGATGAGCGGAAGTCCCAGCAGCGCGGGGATACGGGTCGGCGCACGCGTGGGCACTGCCCCCATCTCGGAGCGAGTCCCCCGCCGCACCACGGGCGGCGTCAGCAGACCCGCCTCGCGGGCCACCGCCTCCACTTCGTGGTGGGCCAGCAGCACGCCCTCGTCCTCCTCCGAGTGCGCCACCAGGATGTCGAACGGGGACCACCGCAAGTCCGGCGCATACCAGATGCCCGTCTGCACCGGAGACATCCCCGGCATCGCGGGCACGTCCGGATGCGGGTAGTGGCCGCCGAAAAGCTCGCCGTAGATGTACACGGCATCCCCTTCAGCCCCCACCGAGCGGGCGATGGTCCGAGCCGCGGCGCCAAGCTGGGCACGCAGCAGTTGCCACCCGAAGAAGGGCTCCTCCTCCGTCAGCCAGGCCTTGCGCTTGCCGAAGTGGACCTGCCCCGCGCCCACCGCCACCACGAGCTGGGCACCATGGAGCTTCTCCAGGGCCACCCAGGACCCTCCGGGTGCGGGCTGCGCCCTGGGCTCACCCGAAGCTGGCATCTTGGCGTACGGACGGAAGCGCATGACCATGGCCGTAAGAGGACGCCGGGCCTGGAGGGGAGCTGACACCTCCGCCCTACTTCGCTGCTTCGGCGCGCCGCTTCTGGAGGAAGGCGACCACCCGCTCGATGAGCGCGTACGGAATGGGCGCGTTCAGCGGGAACTTGAGCGTGTCCTTCGCGTCGCGGTACGGCGCGAGCTCCTTCTCGATGGGATCGTCCGAGCGGTAGACCGGGTAGAGCCCGATGTGGTGTTTCCAGGCCGCGAAGTACACCGCGTTCCGCTCGTCGAGCATGAGCGCGGGCATCCCATAGCTGATCTTCTCGTCGGCCCTGGGGAGCACCTTGCGGATCGTCTTGCGCACCTTCTGGAGGATGGCCTGGACGTCCTCGGGAGCCGCGGCGATGTACGCGTCGATGCTGGAGGGCTTGTCTGCCTTGGCGCCCTTCTTGGCCGGTGGGGACTTCGGGACGGCCTTCGCGCGGGGCGTCTCGCCACTGCCCGGCCGGAAGCGCATGACACTCCACACGGAGTCGAGCGCGACCTGGCGCACGCCCTCGATGCCCTGGCGCTCCAGGTGCTTCCACAGAATGTCCCGGTTGAGGTCCGTGTCCAGCTGTCCCGCCTTGGGGTAGGCCGCCCACGCGATGCGGTCCTGCTTCGCGGCCTCGACAAGGGGCGCGCACTTGCTGTCCACCTCGGCGAGCGTCTTGACGAAGACGAGGACACCTTCCTTGGCCGAGGTCGTGGTCGTGACGTCGTCGAGGTCCACGTCCCTGGGCTTGCCGAGGACACGGAGCTTCATACCGTCCTTGAGGTTCAACTTCTTCGCGAGGCTCATGGAGTCACCTTCTCGGGCGTCCCCGAGGCGGTGTCAACGGCCGGACTTCCGTTCTCCCTGGCCGACCCGGCTCGCTCCCCGCCGGAAGTGAGCGTCTTCCGCCGGGCAAGCTCCGCTTCGGTCGGCGTCTCCAACGCGAATGACCCGCTCTTCACCTCCCCGGCGCGTTCGTACGTCGCGATGACGACGCCAGTGGGTGCGGCCGCGGACCTGGTGAGCTTCAGGGCACCGGGCGCGATGTCGGTCCCGAACAGCCGTTTCCCTCGACCCAGCAGCACCGGGTAGATGAGGAGACGCAGCTCATCGACGAGCTGATGGGCGAGCAACGTCTGGAGCAACTCGCTGCTGCCCTGAACGAGCAACACCGGACCCTCCTGCTTCTTGAGCGCGCGCACCGCGTCCGCGACGTCCTTGCCGAGCCACTGCGTGTTCTTCCAGGTGAGCGTCTCGGGAGCGTGGGTGGCCACGTACTTGGTCGCGCGGTTGAACGTCTCCGCGACCTGGGCGTTCACCGCGTCGAAGGTGCTCTTCGTGGGATCGGTCTCGATGTGGGGCCAATGCGCCGCGAAGATGTCATAGGTGCGCCGGCCGAGAAGGAGGTCGAAGGGCTGTGAAAAGCCTTCGCCGAGCGACGCACCAATGGCGTCATCCCAATACGGCACCGTCCAGCCGCCGAACTTGAAGCCACCGCTCGGATCCTCCTCCGGACCACCCGGCGCCTGCATCACGCCATCGAGACTGACGAAAGCTCCGGCCACGACTCTCCGCATGAATTGCTCCTTGTTTTGCCTCATGGACGGCCCCCGGCCGCCAAAATCATCGGTCGGCCGTTCGAAATCGCCTCGGACGCGTTCGCCCCTCAGGGGCCTGCATTTTTACAGCTCGGACGGGATACACCGGACGGTCGTGCGCGAGACACCCAGGACGTCCGCGGCGGCCAGGAACAAGCCTCGTAGTGAGCATTCCAGCCCCCGATCGATGGCCCGGCGCGCCATGGCGCTGGGTAACGAGCGCGCGGGTGGTCTACAAACTGGAACAGTCGCGGACCTGGACTACATGCTCCGCGCGGACATCGCTTCCCCACCCGTTCCATAAAAGGAAGGAAAGAACATGGCGAACATCAAGGACCCCGAGAACACCCTCGTGATGGAGACGACCAAGGGCAAGGTCGTCATCGAGCTGCGCCCCGACCTCGCGCCCAACCACTGCGCCCGCATCAAGGAGCTGGCGCGGGAGGGGGCCTATGACGGCGTCGTCTTCCACCGCGTGATCGACGGCTTCATGGCCCAGACCGGTGACGTCAAGTTCGGCAAGACCTCCGGCCCCGACTTCAACCCGAGCCGCGCCGGCATGGGCGGCTCCAGCAAGCCGGACCTGAAGTCCGAGTTCAACAACGCCAAGCACACCCGCGGGGCGTGCTCGATGGCGCGGGCGCAGGATCCCCACTCCGCCAACTCGCAGTTCTTCATCGTCTTCGACAACGCGACCTTCCTGGACAAGCAGTACACGCTCTGGGGCCAGGTCATCGAGGGCATGGAGAACGTGGACAAGATCAAGCGCGGCGAGCCGGTGCGGGACCCGGACAAGATCGTCTCGATGAAGGTCGCGGCGGACATCGCGGGCTGATGGGTGTCCAGCGGGAGGCGGTCCTCGGGGCCGCCCTCCGCTCCCCCCTGCCCTTGCTGGACACCATGACGACCTGGCGCAGTGGAACCTGCGAAACGAACGCTCAGTCCTTCCAGGCGTCGAGCAGCTTGAGCAGGGTCTCCGCCAGCCGGGTGTTCTGGTAGATCTCCCTCATGATCCGGATGGGCGACGAGTAGAGCGAGTCGCTGGCGAAGATCGCGGACCAATCCAGGGCATCTGGATTGATATCCGCGCCATCGACCTTCACACCGGCGTCTCGCATCACCTTCAAGAACTCCCAGGCCATGAGTCCATGACCGATCGCGCCCGGGTGGACTCCGTCGAGACCGATCAACCCGCCCTGACGGAGCCGGCCGGTCTCGTCCGCGTGGTAATACTTGGAATCGACCTTGGGGTAGATGAATTCGAAGCCGCTCGGATATTGATACGGCGGCTGGGCGTCGTTCCTCTTCCAGGCGATGTCGTGAAACGCCTTGCAGAGATCGACGATGAAGAATCTCGGCTTCCCCGCTCGCGCGTTCGCGGCCTTGACCAGGCTCTTGATGGTGTCGTTGTACCGGTGGATGCACCGATCGATGTGCAACGCATCCTGGAGGGACAGCTGGTACTTCGAGGTGTGGGCGAACTCCTCCTCGAAGGGGAAGTACGTGTAGTACTTGTAATAGATGGAGCCGTCGATCTCGTAGGTCTCGCCCACTCCCTTGGCCAGGGGGGCGATGGTCACCTCCGGCACCGTCCCCACGAAGACGCGCCAGTCCTGCGCCTTGTTGGTGGCCATGATCCGAGTGACCTCGTTCATGAGGTGTTCGTACTCCGGGGCGAAGTCTTCGGGGTGCCAGAGGTTCCAGCCGAAAGAGTCACGCTCGAAATAGCCGAGCCGGTAGGGGCGATTCCTGGGATCGTTCGGGGTCTGCTGGATGCGGAGCTGAATCACCGTGGCCAGTGCGTTGTTCGCGCCCAGCCAGAGCAGCAGGTTCTCCACGCCCTCGGCCCGGGCATGATGTTCCAGCCAGCCGAGCTGGCTGATGCCATCGAGCGCCGGATCCAGCTGCGGATTCAGCACCTTGAGCGCGGTCCGGTAGTACGAGGCATTCGGTACGCCCAGGAACTCATCCCGGCGGCCCTTGGCGGCCCGGATGGCCTGCTTGCAGACGGCGGGCGTCACCTGCCAGGCATCGGCGACGGTGGCCCCCCAGAACGCCGCGTTGTGCCAGAAACGGTCCCCGCCGGGATAGGGCGTGTTCTCGCGGCCCTCGCCTCTTTCGTAGAAGGTCTCCGATTCGTCGAGCACATCGTTGATGGTCTGGAGAACCGTCAGCCACTCGAAGCTGCGGATGTTGCCTCCATAGCGCGCCTCCAACCGGCGCATGACCCGCTCGAGATCCACGGGCAGACCGCCGTGCGGCCAGACTGGGTAGCGATAGGGGTCGGCCTGAAGCACCTGGGCGATCAACGTCGAGTAGCACTGATCCGTCCGGGCGCTCGACAGGGAGCGGAACCCCTGCGCGAGACTGTCTCCCATCGTGAAGAGCTTCATTCCCCCCTCCTCGCGTATCGCTCCACGTTTGGAGCAGCCCACGAGCATGCCCGAGTTGGCTCGCGAGGGGAGCCGGGCCTGAAGTGCAAGAGGCTGTTCAGCAGGTTGCTCTTCGCGGGTGGGGAGCGCGACCCGCATTTATTGATCCTCGTCAATGCGGGCGAGGGCGCCCCTGCCCTACTGTCGAGGCCACACCGTCGCTGAACGCTCTAGAACCCTCGAAATGAACACCACTCGCCTTCACTCCCGCTCCCTGGGGATTCTCTTCCTCCTGCCGTTCTTCGCCTACGGCATCGGCACCGCGCTCGTCACCTCCGTCCTGAAGGAGCCGGTGCACCTGGCCGCGGTGGTCGGTCAGAGGACTCCATTCGTCGGGGGCGCGCTGCTGCTCCTGTTGAACTCCATCACCGTCGTCGGGATTGGCGTGCTGTTCTTTCCGATACTCCGTGAGCGGAGCCCGAGCATCGCCGTCGCGTACGTCTGCACGCGGGTGATGGAGGCGTTGCTCCTCCTCGTCGGGGTGGTGTTCCTTCTGTCCATCCTTCCACTCGGAGAATCCGCACAAGGGCAGACGACGCCGGATCTGGTCACCCTGGTCAAACTCCTCTCGAAGGGGAACTTCTGGGCGTACCAGCTCGCGATGATCATCCTGGGGGCCGGAAGCGTGCCGTTCTGCCTGTCGCTGTACCGGTCCCGGCTGCTGCCCTCGTTCCTCCCGCTGGTGGGCGCGGTGGGCTACGGGCTTCTGGCGCTGGGGTCCGTGGTCGAGCTCTTCGGGCTGCCGTGGGGCGTCCTCTTCTCCGGGCCCGGAGGCCTGTTCGAGCTGTTCCTCGGCGGCTGGCTCATCGCCAAGGGGTTCCGGACGGTCACGCCTTCCGTCGCGGCGTAGCCGGCTTGCCGCGCGTGGCGATGCGCTTCCGGATCCGGCTCAGCGACTCGGGCTTCACGCCGATGTAGCTGGCCAGCTGGTACTGGGGAATCCGCTGGAAGATCTCCGGCCGCGTCTTCGAGAGTTTGAGGTAGCGCTGCTCCGGGCTATCGGTGAGATAGGAGGCGAGCCGCTCCTGCTGTTCCGCCAGGACCTTCTGCATCGCCATCCGGGAGATGCTTTCGAAGCGCGGGAAGCGTCGATACAGGTCCTGCTCGCGTTGCGCGTTGCCTACCACCACCGTGGTGTCCTCCGCGCAGACCAGGAAGTGATCCGCCGGGGTCTGGTTCATCAGGCTGTGAATCGAGAGGACCCAGTCGTCCTCGGTGAAGAAGCCGTTGCTCCGCTCTTCACCGTCGACGACGTAGTACTGGCGGACGCAGCCCTGGAGGACGAAGTAGGCCTCGGTGCAGACCTGGCCCGCCATGAGCAGGTGCGTGCCCTTCGGACAGGACTTCACCACCATGCTGTCCAGGATGGCCTGGGCTTCCTCGTCCGACAGAGGTGCGATGCGGCGGAAGTAGTCGACGAGCTTCTGTTTCATGAGCGTGTTCTGGTGGGCGGGCGCAGGGGCCCCAGGGTACACGCCTCCTGGACCAGATGCTGCATGACTCTCCATCCGGGGGCGGGAGCCGCGCTGGAACTCCAGCATGCGCTTGACTCTGCCCCAGGGGCAGACCTCCACCCTCCGCGCATGTCACCCAGACACAGATCGCGGAGGACCCTCATGGTTGTAGCACTCGGAGCACTCGCCCTGCTGGTGGACGCGACGGTGGGCACGTGGTGGTGGATGGGGCGCGCGCTCTTCGAGCCGGGCACCGTGGAGCAAGCGTTGGCGGAGCGGGGCGAGACACTGGAGGTGCCACCCGGACAGCGAGCCGACGCCTCGAGCTGGCAGGTGGCCCCGGGTGTGCAGCTGCACCACGTGGCCGTGGGCCAGGGGCGAGACCTCGTCGTCGTGCACGGCGGCCCGGGCCTGCCCCCGGCAGCTCCGTGGCGCGCGGCCGTCCTCGCCAGCCGCGGGACCTGCAGACGTTCCTACGGGTGGGCGCGCCGCCCGCTTCCTCGTGGCACACCGAGCTCGCGCTGGCCTGGGAGTAGATCCTTCCAACAACCGCAGCACCTGGGCGCCGTCTCCAGGCCAACGGGGGTCTCATCCTGGAGGACCCATTACGACCCCGATCCCGCTCACTACCTTGCTCGCACACAAGACGAATAGACGCCCTCGTTGCGGCCTCTGCCTCGGAATCCTCGAAGGCGCGGATGCGGGGGCTCTACCTTCGGCAAGGAGCCAACGATGAAGCGCTTCAAGGCGATGGTCTCTCTTTTCGCGATGACCATGACCGGGTGTTACGCCACCTACTACGACCCCTACTATTACGACTACGCCTATTACGACCCATACTGGTACGGCTACGACGCGTACTACGCCTACAGTTGGGTCGATCCCTATGGCGTCTACTACTTCTCCGCGCCGGTCACGGCTCAGGTCGATGTGAACGCGGCCGCGACGGCGATCGCCGACCGGGCCAACACGTACTACACCCCTGCCGGGTGCGCGGGGGCGGTGGCCTCGGGCTCCACGGTGACCTACAACTTCAACAACTGCTCTGGCGCCTTCGGGCTGAACTCGGTCTCCGGGACCGTGCGGCTCGAGCTCTCGGAGACCAACGGCCAGCTCGTCCTCAAGGCCTCCTCCACGGACCTGACCGCGGGTGGACGCCCCTATATCCTCGATCTGGACGCGGTCGCCACGCGCTCGGGCACCCAGCGAGTGGTGACGATGACGTCACGCAGCCGCTCTCCAGACACGGCTGACTCCCGGAATGAGCAGATCACCATGAACTGGGAGCAAGGGAGCGGATGCGTGACCATGAATGGCCAGGGCGGTAGCACCCGCGACGATTTGACCACCACCGCGACCGTCTCCAACTTCCAGCGCTGCGAGAACCAGTGCCCCTCCGCGGGCAAGGTGACGGTGGAGAGCAAGGACGGCGCCTTCACCACGGAGTTCAACGGCTCCTCGACCGCCACCGTCACCGGGCCCGACGGAGACACGAAGCGCTACGAGCTCAACTGCCCGTGATGGGTGGACGTCAGTACCTCTCGGGTATGTGATTCTTCCCCTCGAGTGAAGCGCCATCGTCATAGGCCTCACGCATGGAACGGCGGGGCAGCTTGACCTTCTGGCGCTTCACTTTCTTGTGGGGAATCTTGTCCAGCAGGAAGCGGATGCAGTTGAGCCGCGCCCTTTTCTTGTCGTCGGACCGCAAGATGAACCAGGGCGCATACGGCGTGTCCGTCGCGGCGAACATCATGTCACGCGCACGGGAGTAGTCGTACCAGCGCGTCCAGGACTCGATGTCCATCGGGCTCAGCTTCCACTGCCGGAGGGGGTCCGCGATCCGTGCTTCGAATCGCCTCTGCTGCTCCTCCATGCCCACCTCGAGCCAGATCTTCAGCAGGAGTATTCCACTCTCGACCATGTACTTCTCGAAGACGGGGCAGCCTTTCAAGAAGCGCTTGTGCTCCTCGGGAGTGCAGAAGCCCATCACGAGCTCGACTCCCGCCCGGTTGTACCAACTGCGGTCGAAGATCACGATCTCGCCCGCGGCGGGGAAATGGGGCACGTACCGCTGGAGGAACATCTGGCTCTTCTCCCGGTCCGAGGGCGCCGGGAGGGCCACCACGCGAAATACCCGGGGACTCACCCGCTCCGTGATGGCGCGAATCGTGCCGCCCTTGCCCGCGGCGTCCCTTCCTTCGAACACCACGACGACACGCAACCCCTTCTGCTTGACCCAATCCTGAAGCAGGCAGAGCTGGGCCTGGAGCTTGCGAAGCTCTTTTTCATAGGCCTTTCGCTTCAGGGGTTCCGGGTGAGTGATTGTCGTCATGGCTTTATCATTGCTGAGACCGAAGCTCCACGACCCGCTGGCGGACCTCGTTCATGTCCAGTGCGCGCACCTGGCGGATGAGTTCCTCGAGTTCCGCCGCCGACAGCTCTCCCGCCCGCTCGAAGAGCATGAGGCCGTCGCGGAGGGCCATCACCGTGGGAAGGGAGCGGACCGCGAACGCGTCGGCCAGCTCTGGCTCCTTTTCGATGTCGATCGTCCCGAAGCGGATGTCTGGATGCTGCTCGCTGGCCTGCTCGAAGACGGGGTCGAAGGAGCGACACGGGCCACACCAGACGGCCCACCAATGAAGGATGACGATTCCCTCCTTCGACACGATGTCCTTGAAGTCGTCCTTGCCAATTTCGATGGTCGCCATGGCTTTCACCTTGTGTCGACGCCCAGGAGAGCGCCAGTGCGGCCTCGAAGGCAGGTGAGACTGCCCTGCGGGAAGGCTGCCAGACGATTGGCGCGCCACCCGGAGTCTCTCAGTCTGCTGCCTGCCTGGCCCAAAGGGGTGAGGCGGCGTCAGGGCAAGCCCCTGGTGCAAGTTGACGCCCAGGTGGGAGCGGCCCACTTTTTTCCAGGTGAAGCAGACCAGGCTCTGGAGGGCGAGGATATGTCTACGATAGAGACGACGCAAGGCGGGGAAATGCATCGGACCGGATGGGGAAGCGATATCCGGCCAGAGCCTGCCGCCCTCATCGAAGATCATGCGCTCATCGGAGATCTGTATACGGCCGCGCTCATTGCTCGAGATGGGTCCGTCAACTTTCTCTGCCTGCCGGACTTCGACTCAGATGCGTGCTTCGTGTCGCTGCTGGGAACACCCGACAACGGGCGGTGGAAGATTGCTCCGAAGGTGGCCGTACGCGACGTGCGGCGACGCTACCGCGGCAAGACCCTCATCCTGGAAACGGAGTTCGTGACGGACGAGGGCGTGGTACGGCTCGTGGACTTCATGCCCCTGCGGAAGGGAGTCCCCCACCTGGTGCGGTGGGTGGAGGGGGTCCGGGGCAAGGTGACGATGCGCTCGGAGCTGCGCCCTCGATTCGCCAATGGCTACACCGTTCCCCTGGTGAGCAGGCGGGACGGGAGCTTCGCCGCCGTGGCCGGTCCGGACGCGGTCTATCTGCGCGGCGGCACCGGCGAAGCGCCACCCCCGTTCGACTCGGAGTTCACCGTTCAGGCAGGCCAGCGGATTCCCTTCGTGCTCTCCTGGGCACGGCCCTACGAGGGCATCCCGGAGCCGCTCGACCCGGAGGCGGCCTTGCGCGAGACGGAGTCCTATTGGGAGGAGTGGTCCGCGCGGATCCGCCCGCCCAGGGAACATGAGGACGTGGTCATCCGCTCGCTGCTCACCCTCAAGGCATGCACCTTCCACTCCACGGGGGCGATCGTCGCCGCTCCTACGTTCGGGCTTCCGGAGACCCCGGGCGGAGAGCGCAACTGGGACTACCGGTTCTGCTGGATCCGTGACGCGGCCTTGACCTTGAACGCGTTCATGCGAGCCGGCCTCAAGGAGGAGGCGAAGGCGTTCGGCGATTGGTTGGTGAACGCCATCGGAGGCGCGCAGGGCCAGATGCAGATCATGTACGGCATCCGGGGCGAGCGGCGCCTCACCGAGGTCGAGCTGGGCTGGCTGCGAGGCTATGAAGGAGCTCGGCCCGTGCGGATCGGGAACGGTGCCTATTCACAATTCCAGCTCGATGTCCTGGGCGAGTTCGCCTGGGTCCTCTACCTCTACGCGCAGCTGCTGGGCACGTTGCCCGAACGCGGCCAGAAGGTCCTCAAGGCCATCGCGACCCAGGCTTCCAAGGTTTGGATGGAACCAGACCATGGCATCTGGGAGATGCGGGGGCCAAAGCATTCATTCACCGCGTCCAAGGTGGCGGCGTGGATCGCCATCGATCGGTGGGTGCGTGCGATCGATGAGTACGGCTTGAAGGAAGACAAAGCGCCCTGGGTGGAGCTGCGGCAGACCATCTTCGATGAGGTGTGTAGCAAGGGTTACGACGCCAAACGCAACACGTTCACGCAATACTACGGCTCCGAGGGAGTGGACGCGAGCCTGCTCGTCATCCCGCTCTCCGGGTTCCTCCCGGCGGATGATCCCCGTGTCGCTGGAACGGTGCGGGCCATCGAGGAGGAATTGATGCCGGAGGGGCTGGTGCTGCGCTACCGGACGGAGGAGAGTGTCGACGGTCTCGTCGGAGAGGAGGGGGCCTTCCTCGCCTGCTCCTTCTGGCTGGTGAATACCTACTACCTCATGGGGCGGAACGAGGACGCGCGGCGTCTCTTCGACAAGCTGTCGGGACTCTGCAACGACGTGGGGCTGCTCGCGGAAGAGTACCTGCCCGGGGCGCGCCGGCAGATCGGCAACTTCCCTCAGGCCTTCAGCCACCTGGCGCTCGTGAACAGCGCCTACCATCTCGAAGACGAGCGCAAACCCACGATGTATGCGTAGGCCCGAAAATCGAGCGGGTCTCGCATGAACACCTCCTCTCCGCCTTCGAGTGACAAGCCCTCCCGGTTCACGCTCGAAAACACACACATGGCGGCGACGCGGACCCTGCTCTCGATGGTGAGGACAGGCGCGGCAATCTCGGGTGGCGGCGCGCTCGTCACCGAACTGCTCATCAAGGGGTGGCCCCGCTGGGTGGTGCTCACCCTCTCTTCCGCCTTCGTCTTCCTGGGTTACGCACTGATGTGGTCCGCATTGAAGAAGGGCCGGAAGATGAGGGTGCAGCTCGAGCGCGAGCAGACCGGGGAGGGATTTCTCCTCCCGCTCGGAGAAGTCACGGCCTGGACGGTGGCCCTGCAGATCCTGATCGCGCTCGTGCTGGTGCTCTATCTCATCGGTTAGGAGGCATGAATATGCTCACCGCCGTCTATGACACAAAGCCTTACGACCAGACACACCTGCTCGCGGCGGCTCCTCGGGACATCCTCCAGTGGCAGTTCTGGGATTTCCGGCTCAGCGCCGAGACCGCGCGGACCGCGAGCGGGGCACAGGCCGTCTGCGTCTTCGTGAACGACGCGGTGGATCGGCCGTGCCTGCGAACGCTCGGCGAGCTGGGCGTGAAGCTGCTCGCCCTTCGTTGTACGGGGCATAACAACGTGGATCTCCACGCCGCACGGGAGGCGGGCATCACCGTCACTCGCGTGCCCGTGTACTCCCCCTACGCCGTGGCCGAGCACGCGGTGGCCCTGCTGCTGACGCTCAATCGGAAGATCCACCGCGCATTCAACCGTGTCCGCGAGCAGAACTTCTCGCTGAACGGCCTGGTGGGCACCGACCTGCACGGCAAGACCGCCGGGATATTCGGCACCGGCAAGATCGGCCGCATCACCGCCCAGATCCTGCGCGGCTTCGGCATGCGCATCCTGGCCTTCGACGCGTACCCCGCGGAGGAGTGGGCGCGGCAGATGGGTGTGGAGTACGTCGACGCCAGAACCCTCGCGCGCGAGAGTGATGTCATCTCCCTCCACATTCCACTGACGCCCGAGACGCGGCACATCATCCGCGGTGAGACCCTGGCGCTGATGAAGCCGGGGGTCATCCTGATCAACGTGAGCCGTGGCGGACTGGTCGATACCACCGCGCTGATCGCCGCATTGAAGGAAGACAAGCTGGGCGGCGTGGCGCTGGACGTCTACGAGGAGGAGGAAGGCATCTTCTTCGAGGACCTGTCCGGCGAGGTGCTCCAGGACGATACGCTGGCGCGGCTCCTGACGTTCCCCAAGGTCCTGGCCACCGCCCACCAGGCGTTCCTGACCCAGGAGGCACTGAACGACATCGCCCGGACGACGGTGGCGAACCTCGAGGCGCTGGCCGAGGGCCGTCCCTTCGTCGACGGTTCCGTGCTGACCGAGGGCGCTCCCCTCTTCTCCAGCTCCGCGCTGTCCGAAGGTCCCACCATCCAGTAGCGGAACCGAGTCTCGGGAAACCCTGTTCGATTCGATACGGAGGCTCCATGTCACTGCCTGACCAGAAGACCAAGATCGTCGCGACGATCGGGCCGGCTTCCGACAAGCCCGAGGTGCTCGAGCGGATGATCGCCGCCGGGTTGAACATCGCACGGCTGAACTTCTCACACGGCGAGTTCACGACACACGCCGCGACGATTGCCCGCCTCCGGGCGGCGGAGAAGGCCGTGGGGCGCCCGGTCACCATCATGGCGGACCTGCCCGGGCCCAAGATGCGGCTCGGCAAGATCGATCCGGAGCCGATCAATCTCCTGGCGAACGACCGCTTCACCCTGACCACGGAGCAGATCACCGGCAACGCGAGACGCGTCTCGATGAGCTTCGAGGCGCTGCCGAAGGTGGTCAAACCCGGTGACCGCCTGTTCCTGAACGATGGACTGGTCCAGCTCGTCGTCGAGCGCGTGAAGGGCAACGATGTGGAGTGCGTGGTGGCGGTGGGCGGCGAGCTCCGTTCCCGCAAGGGGCTGAACCTTCCGGGAATCCGCCTGGGAATCAGCGCCTTCACCGATCGGGATCGCGCCTGCCTCAACTTCGCCCTGGAGCACGGGGTGGACGCCGTCAGCCAATCCTTCGTGGAGACGGCGGCGGACATCGGGGTCGTGCGCGAGGCGGCCGCCGCGCGGGGGAAGCAGCCCTTCATCATCGCGAAGATCGAGCGCGCCGGCGCCCTCAAGCACATCGAGGAGATCCTGGACGCCGCTGACGGAATCATGGTGGCGCGCGGAGACCTGGGCGTCGAGGTGCCGATCCAGGAGGTTACCTTGATCCAGAAGCGGTTGATCTCCCTGGCGAACCTCGCGGGCAAGCCGGTCATCACCGCCACGCAGATGCTCGAGTCCATGGTGTCCAGCCGCCTCCCGACGCGCGCGGAGGCCACGGATGTGGCCAATGCGATCCTCGACGGCACCGACTGCGTCATGCTGTCCGCCGAGTCGGCCATGGGCCTCTATCCGGTGGAGGCCGTCGCGATGCTCGCGAGCATCGCGACCGCGACCGAGGCGAAGCGCCCGGCCAGCCGGCTCGTCCACCTCTCCCCCGAGTACAAGGCGACGACGGCGGCGGAGGCCATTGCGTCGGTCGTGGAAGACGCGCTGGAGACCGCCCCATGCGCGGCGGTGGTGGTGCCGACGCAGAGTGGGACGACCGCCCGGATGATCTCCCGGTTCAAGCCAGCGGTGTGGGTGGTCGCGGCGAGCAGCGACCCGGAGGTCTGCCGTGGCCTGGCATTCTCGTATGGAGTGCTGGCCATCCTGCAGCCGGACGAGCCGGCGGACTGGCGAAGGTTTTCGGTGGACTGGGTCCGCCGGCAGCAAGTCCCAGGACCCCTGGTCATGCTCGTCTCGGGTCCCTCGAAGAGCGACCCGCGGGCGAACTACCGCCTCGAGTTCATCAACACCGGCGAGCGGGACTCCGCTCCGGGGCTGGAAGCTCCGTGACGATGGGGAGGCACGAGCGATGGCACAAGCAGCCGCCAGGCAACGAGAAGAGGTGATGCGGGGCGTGATCCTGCCCGGCAACAGGACGGTGGAGTTCAAGGAGTTCCCCGTCCCCCAGCCGCAGCACGGCCAGGTGCTGGTCAAGATCATGGCCTCGGCCATCTGCGGAAGCGACATCCGCGCCATCTATCGGGCTCACATCGGAGAAGGGGCCGAGCGTTACATCCCCGGGATGATCGCGGGACACGAGCCGTGCGGGCAGATCGCCGCGGTGGGACCGGGTTGTCAGGCGCTGAAGGTCGGCGATCGCGTGTCCGTCTACCATATCAGCGGCTGTGGGGTCTGCGACGACTGCCGCCACGGCTATCAAATCAGTTGCACCAGCCCGGTGCGGGCGGCGTATGGCTGGCAAAGGCATGGAGGCCATGCGCCGTGGATGCTGGCGGACGAGCGCGACTGCATCCCGCTGCCCGCGAGTCTGTCATACGTTGACGGCGCCATGTGCGCTTGCGGTGTCGGTACCGCATGGGAGTCCCTGACGCGCATTGGCGTCAACGGTGGGGACGCCCTGCTGGTGACGGGCCTGGGGCCGGTTGGCATGGGCGTCGCGATGCTGGGAAAGGCATTGGGCGCCAACAAGGTCATCGGAACGGAGATGTCGGCGGTGCGGCGAAAGCTGGCCCTGGACCTTGGCCTGGTCGACGAGGCCCTGGAAGTGGATGACAGAACGCTGGCCCGGATCAAGGACCTCACACGCGGCCGGGGTTGCGAGGCCAGCATCGATTGCTCGGGGACGGCGGGGGGGCGGCTGCTGGCCCTGCAAGCCACCCGGCAGTGGGGACGATGCGCGTTCGTCGGTGAAGGCGGCAAGATCGAGTTCGATGTCTCGCCCTTGCTGATTCATCCGCAGATCACGTTGTTCGGCTCCTGGGTGACCTCGCTCAAGCACATGAGCGATCTCCTGGATCGCCTCGACCGATGGGGGCTGCATCCGGAGAAGATCTGCACCACCCGCTTGCCGCTGAGCGAGGCGGCACGTGGCTACAAGATGGCCGACCAGGGCGAGGCCGCCAAGGTGTGCTTCGTTTTCGACGGCGGAGTCTGAGAGGGAGTCACGCCGCATGCTGGTACTTGCCGGAGATGTAGGCGGAACGAAGACCGCGCTTGCCTTGGCGCAAGGTGGGGTCATCATCGAGCGGCGCGTCTATCCGAGCGCCGCGTACGCGAGCCTCGAGGCATTGGTGAGCGATTTCGTGGGCCAGCGGGGCAAGGAGATCTCGCGAGCATGCTTTGGCATCGCCGGCCCGGTGAGCGAGGACAGCTGCCGGACCACCAACCTGCGCTGGGTCGTCGAGGCGAGGAGCCTCGAGCGCACCCTCGGGATACCGCGCGTCACCCTGGTCAATGATTTCCATGCCCTGGCCATTGGGATCACCGTTCTGCCCGCATCCGCGCTCGCCGTCCTGAACGACTCACCGTCGGATCCCAAGGGGCCGTGGGCGTTGATCGGCGCCGGGACCGGACTCGGAGAGGCGATCGTCGTCCACACGGGGAACGGCTACGAGGTGCTCGCCTCCGAAGGCGGCCACGCGGACTTCGCGCCGCGAAACGAGTTGGAGATCGAGCTGTTGAGGTTCCTGTTGAAGAGCCACGCGCGCGTCTCCTATGAGCGGGTCGTCTGCGGGCGCGGGCTGGTGGCGCTCTACGAGTTCATGCGGGGCCGCGCTCCCGGGGCCGAGTCCCCCGTGGTGCGCGAGGAGATTGCCGGCGCGTCCGGCGACGCCGCCCCGATCATCTCCCGCCACGGGCTCGCCGGCGACGATCCGCTCTGCGCTCAGGCGCTCTCGCTGTTCGTCTCCATCTACGGCGCGGAAGCGGGGAATCTCGCGCTCAAGGTCGTGGCCCGCGGAGGGGTCTTCATCGCGGGAGGCATCGCCCCGAAGATCCTGCCCAAGCTCCTCGACGGGACCTTCCGTTCCTCTTTTGTCGCCAAGGGCCGGCTCAGCCCCCTGCTCGAGGCGACACCGGTGAAGGTCGTGCTCAACAGCGACGCCGGACTGCTCGGCGCGGCAGCGCTGGCGGCCCGCCTTGCCCTCTAGCGCCGGCAGGCCCTTTCCTTGTTCGAGGTGGGGACGATGGCCAACGTGAACAGCGGCTGACATGAAGGGGAGCCACGGTCATGCTTGACCCCAAGAAGATCAAGCGAATCGCAATCAATACCGGCGGCGGCGACGCGCCGGGTCTCAACGCCGTCATCCGGGCGGCCACCCTGGCGGCGATCGAACGTGGCTGGGAGGTCTACGGCATCCGCCACGGCTACCGCGGCCTCCTCGACACCCGGGAACTCATCCCACTGACCCGCGACACCGTGCGCGGTATCACGCACCTCGGTGGCACCATCCTGGGCACCGCCAACAAGGGCAACCCCTTCGAGTACCCCATCCAGACGCCCGAGGGCGTCCGGCTCACCGACATCTCCGATAAGGTGGTCGAGAACTTTCGTGCGAAGCAACTCGACGCCCTCATCTGCATTGGGGGTGACGGCTCGATGCGCCTCGCGCAGAAGTTCATCCAGAAGGGCATTCCCATCGTCGGGGTGCCGAAGACGATCGACAACGACCTCTCGGGCACGGTGACGACGTTCGGTTTCGACACCGCGGTGAGCACGGCGACCGATGCCATCGACAAGGTGCACTCCACCGCGGAGGCACACGAGCGGGTGATGGTCGTCGAGGTGATGGGCCGGTACGCGGGCTGGATCGCGCTGGCCTCGGGCGTCGCCGGGACCGCCGATGTCATCCTCATGCCGGAGATCCCGTTCGAGCTCGAGAAGGTCTGCGAGAAGGTCATGCAGCGCGAGCGCGCCGGCCGCACCTTCTCCATCGTGGTGGTCGCCGAGGGGGCCACCCCCAAGGGGGGACAGTTGATGGTCCGCGGTCCCAAGGAAGCCGGCCGTGAGGTCCTGCTCGGTGGCATTGGCCAGTACGTCGCCGACGAAATCTCGCGAAGGACGGGCAAGGAGACGCGCAGCCTGGTGCTCGGGCACTTGCAGCGCGGCGGCGGCCCCACGACCTTCGATCGCCTGATCGCCTTGCGCTTCGGCGCCGCGGCGGTGCGCACTCTCGCGGAGGGTCAGGTCGATGTGATGGTCGTGCTCGATCCTCCCACGGTGAGGACCATCCCATTGGCTTCGGCCATCGAACGAATGAGATCCGTGCCGCTCGACAGCGACACCGTTCTCACCGCGCGCGCGTTGGGAATCAACCTGGGCGACTGAGTCCCTGGCTGAACCTCGCGCCGGGCGAGGAGACACGGAAGCCTGCAACGCTTTTGCGTATTTGGAGGTTCAGGACACCTGCCTGGTCAAGCGTGGCGGGTTGTGGACACAACCTCGGGTCGGGAGAAACGGGTTCTTGCTCGCACGCGCGGTTACGGGCAAAGGTCGCCGCGGGGGGAGAAGGCAGACGGCGCCGGGCGTGCTCGTGGACATGCCCACTCTTCTCCCCCACAGGGGGAGTCAGGTATGCGTGGTCATGACGGTGCCAGGCGAGCGAAATCCAGAGGGGGCCCCTCTTTCCTTGGCACGGCGCCACTGCTTTTCGTTGTCGTGGCGCTCGGCGGGTGTACCACCGTGGGTCCCGATTTCACGCGGCCCGAAGTCTCACTGACCGAGAACTGGGGTGCGAAAGGCGATCCGCGGATCGCCACCCAGACGGCCACCGACATTCAGTGGTGGAAGGCTTTCAACGATCCGGCACTCGATCGCCTGGTCGAGCTCGCCAACCAGCAGAATCTACCCTTGCAGGTCGCCGGCCTGAGAATCGTGGAGGCGCGTGCGCGGTTGGGGGTCGCCACGGGCCAGCAGTACCCGCAGGTGCAGGCGGCCTTCGGCAACGTGACGGCGCAGGGAATCAGCAAGAACGCCGCCAATGTGTCCGGTCTCGACACCCATTTCGTCAATTATGAGTTGGGGTTCGATGCGGTCTGGGAGTTGGATTTCTGGGGCAGATACAGACGGGGCGTGGAAGCGGAAAGCGACAACGTGCTCGCGTCGGTCGCTGACTACTACTCCTCACTCGTCTCGCTGACGGCGGAGGTCGCGCGAACCTATACCGTGATTCGGACCTTCGAGGTGCTCATCGGGCAGGCTCGCGAAAACGAAAGAGTCCAGCAAGAGAGCCTGCAGATCGCCGAATCGCGCTTTCGCAACGGCGCGACCTCGGAGCTCGATGTGGCCCAGGCCACCACCCTCCTGGAAAGTACCCGGGCAACCATCCCCCAGCTTCAGGCCGGGCTGCAACAAGCCCGCAATGCCTTGAGCACCCTGCTGGGACAGCCGCCGGGCATGGTCGAGGAGCTGCTCGCGGGACCCCAGGAGATTCCGCAGGCTCCCGCGCTTGTCGCCGTCGGCATGCCCGCGGAGATACTGCGGCGGCGTCCCGATATCCGCGCCGCCGAGTTCTTCGCCGCCGCGCAGTGTGCCCGAGTCGGCGTCGCCAAGGCGGACCTCTATCCGTCGTTTACCCTGTTCGGCACGATCGGGCTTCAAGCAACCAGCGGCGCGGGCACATCCTTCAATCTGGGTGACAGCTTGTTCTACTCCCTGGGTCCTCGGATTCGTTGGCCCTTCTTCAATTACGGACGCATCAAGAACACCGTGCGCGTCGAGGACGCACGCTTCCAGCAATTGCTGGTGGGCTACCGCAATGCCGTGCTCCAGGCGGCTCAGGAGGTGGAGAACGCCCTGGCCGGCTACCTCAACGCGCAGGAGAGCGTGGTCTTCGAGCAACGTGCCGTGAATGCCGCCCAGAAGTCGGTGCAGCTCTCCCTCGTGCAATACCGGGAAGGCGCGGTGGACTACCAGCGCGTGCTCGACGCGCAGCGCTCACTCCTGCAGCAGCAGAACAACCTGGCGCAGGCGCGCTCCTCGGTCGCTACCAGTTTGATAGCCCTCTACAAAGCGTTGGGCGGAGGTTGGGAGTCGCGCCAGGACCAACCCATCGTCACGGAGCCCACGTTGGACGAGATGAAGAAACGGACCAACTGGGGCGAGATGCTCACGCAGCCAAGCGCGCCCGAAACCAAGAAGTCTCCCGAGCCCGCGAAGCACTAGAGGGTCGAACGTGTCCAAGATTTTCTCGAAGAAGGGTGTCAAGTGGATCCTGGTGGTGGCCGTGGTCGCGGTGGCCGCGCTCTTGGGCTTCCGGTATTGGAAGGGGAAGCAATCCGCGTTGCCAGAGGGGATCGCCTCGGGGAACGGCCGGCTGGAGGCGAAGCTCGTCGACGTGGCCGCCAAGGAACCGCTGAGGGTCCTCGAAATCATGGTGGACGAGGGAGCCGTCGTGCAACCCGGACAGGTGCTGGTGCGGCTGGACACCACCACCCTTCAGGCTCAACTGACCGAGGCCAACGAGAGCATCGCGGCCGCCGAGGAAAAACTGGCGTTCTCCGAGGCCTCCATCGTCAAGCAGAAGAGCGAGATCGAGCTCGCCGAGATTGAGCTCGAACGTTCCCGTCGATTGGTCAAGGAAGGCGCTGGCTCGCAGCGGGAGTTCGACGTCCGCAACGCGAAGGTGGAGACGGCCAAGGCCAGCCTCGCGGAAGCCGAAGCGATGCTGCAGACCTCCAAGCAGCAGGTGGAGGTAGCCCGGGCGAACGCGGCGACGATCCAGACGCGCATCGACGACGCGACGCTGAAGTCCCCCGCGCTCGGAAGAGTCCTCTATCGCCTGGCCGAGCCCGGGGAGGTCCTCGCCGCCGGCGGAAAGGCGCTGACGTTGGTGAATCTGGAGGACGTCTATATGGAGATATTCCTCCCTTCGGAACAAGCGGCCCGCGTGGCGATTGGGGCCGAAGGGCGGATCACCCTTGACTACGCTCCCGACCGCTCCATTCCCGGGCACGTCAGTTTCGTGTCCCCGGAGGCCCAGTTCACGCCCAAGCAGGTCGAGACGCGCAGCGAGCGCGAGACGCTGATGTTCCGCGTCAAGATTCAGGTGCCCAAGGAGCTGGCGAGCCAATACATCGAGAGCGTCAAGACAGGCGTTCGAGGTGTTGGCTATGTCAAGACCGACTCCTCCGCGCGCTGGCCTGGCTGGCTCCAGAATGTCGTCGCGTCCCGGTAGTGAGCGCCATCCGTTGAGCAGCCCGGAGACTCATCCATGGTCTCATCCGCGTCTTCCGCCGGAGCGAGCGGCAAACCCGTTGTTTCCGTCAAGGACGTGACCCACCGCTATGGCAAGGTCGTGGCGCTCAACGGAATCTCCCTCGATATCCCCAGCGGCATCATGGCGGGAATCGTGGGCTCCGATGGCGTCGGCAAGTCGACGCTCATGGCGCTGATCGCCGGCTCCAAGGAGATACAGGACGGGAATGTCATGGTCCTCGATGGGGACATGCGGGACGTGCGGCATCGGCGCGCCGTTGGCCCGAGGGTCGCCTACATGCCTCAGGGCCTTGGAAAGAATCTCTATCTCGAGCTGAGCGTCTACGACAACGTCGACTTCATGGCGCGTTTGTTCGGGTTGTCGGCCCAGGAGCGTCAGAGCAAGATCAAGGAGCTGCTCGCCGCCACCGGGCTCGACCCGTTTCCCGATCGCCCGGCCGGCAAACTCTCGGGCGGAATGAAGCAGAAGGTGGGGCTCTGCGGCGCGCTGGTCCACGAGCCGGACCTCCTCATTCTCGACGAGCCCACCACGGGTGTGGATCCGCTCTCCAGGCGCCAGTTCTGGACGCTCATCGACGAGATCCGGGCGGGACGCCCCAGCATGAGCGTCCTCATTTCCACCGCCTACATGGACGAGGCGCAGAACTGGGACTGGATCGTGGCCATGGACGCCGGGCGCGTGCTGGCAACGGGGTCTCCCGCCGAGCTGATGGAGCGGACGGGCACGAAGGATCTGGAGCGATGCTTCATCGCCCTGCTTCCGGAAGAGATGCGGCGGGGGCATACGGAGCTGTCGATTCCGCCCCGGGTCTCTGGCACGTCCGAGCTCGCCATCGAAGCCAATGGCTTGACGATGCGCTTTGGCAATTTCACCGCGGTGGACCATGTCACCCTGGCGATCGAGCGCGGCGAGATCTTCGGCTTCCTCGGCTCCAACGGCTGCGGGAAGTCGACGACCATGAAGATGCTGACCGGGCTCTTGCCGCCCACCGAGGGGAGCGCGAAGCTCTTCGGCAGCTCGGTCGAAGCCGGCAGCATGGAGGTGCGCGAAAACCTCGGGTACATGACGCAGGCCTTCTCTCTCTACGGCGAGCTGAGCGTCAACCAGAACCTCGCCTTGCATGCGCGCCTGTATCACATTGAGCCCGAGAAGGCGAAAGCCCGCATCGATGAGTTGACCGAGAGGTTCGGGCTGCGCGCGCACCTCGATGCGTTGGCCGAGGACCTGCCCATGGGCTTGCGCCAGCGGCTTTCCCTGGCCGTCGCCGTTCTGCACGAGCCCCAGATATTGATCCTGGATGAACCGACCTCGGGCGTCGATCCCGTCGCTCGGGACAGCTTCTGGGAGCTGCTGATCGATCTCTCGCGCAAGCAGGGCGTGACCATCTTCGTGACGACTCACTTCATGAATGAAGGGATGCGCTGCGACCGCATCTCCCTCATGAACGCGGGAAAGGTGCTGGCCTGTGACGCGCCCCAGAAGCTGATCGAAGCACGGAACGCCTCCAGCCTGGAGCAGGCCTTCATCGGCTACATGGAAGATGCGATTGCCGACGCCGCGTCACGCCGCGGAGCTCCCGTCCAGGAAACAGCGGCGGAGAAGGCGGCGCCCCCGCCCACACCGCCGCCGGAGCTGTCCGGCCTCCGGCTGCGGATTGGCCGGATGCTCGCGTATACCCGCAACGAGACGATGCAGATCCTTCGCGATCCCATTCGATTGACGTTTGCCTTCCTGGGGTCGGCGCTGTTGATGCTGGTCTTCGGATTTGGGATCACCACCGATGTCGAGCGCATCCGCTATTCATGGCTCGACCTCGACCAGTCTCCCGATAGCCGGATGTATCTCGAGCAATTCGCCGGGTCCGGCCGGTTCTTTTCCGCGACCCCGCCGGCGTACTCGGACGAGGACGCCTTCAGGCGCCTGCAATCGGATGACATCTCGGTCGTCCTGGAGATCCCGCCCAACTTCGGCAGGGACTTCCGCCGCGGCGTCGGGCCGGAGATCATGGCTCAGGTGGACGGTGCCATGACCTTCCGCGGCGATACGGTCGAGCAGTACGTCCAGGGGGTGCATAACACCGCGCTGAGCGATCCCGCCAGTGGACTGCGGACGGCCACACCCCAGGCAGGCCAGGCGGACATCCAAGAGCGGTACATGTACAACCCGACGTTCCAGAGCATCTACTCCATCGTGCCGAGCGTTCCGGCGCTGCTGCTGCTCTTGATACCGGCGATTCTCATGGCGGTCAGCATCGTGCGTGAGAAGGAGCTGGGCTCGATGATCAATTTCTATGTCACCCCGACCGGGAGGTTCGAGTACCTGCTGGGGAAGCAGCTTCCCTATATCGCGATCGGGATGATCAACTTCCTCATCCTGACCCTCCTGGCGCTGATCGTGTTTCGTGTCCCCATCAAGGGCAGTTTCTTGATGTTGACGCTCTGCACGTTGCTGTACGTCACGGCGACCACGGGCCTCGGGATGATCACGTCGATCTTCACGAGCAGCCAGGTCGCGGCCGTCTTCGTGACGGCCATTCTCACCATCGTGCCGACGATCCAGTTCTCCGGGCTGCTGCAGCCCGTCTCGACGCTCGAGGGAAGCGCCGGCTTCATCGGGTCGATCTGGCCGGCCTCCTACTACATGCACACGAGTGTGGGTGCCTATACCAAGGGCCTCGGTGTTTCCCTCTTGCTAGGAGACATTGCCTTCCTGGCCTGCTGCATTCCAATCTTCTGGGCGATCAGTGTGGCTGGCCTGAGAAAGCAGGAGAAGTAGCTGTGAAAGCACTGCTGAACATCTTCTGGCTGGGGCTGAAGGAAATCCGCAGCTTGACGAGCGATCTCGTGATGGTCGCCTTCGTCATCTATGCGTTCAGCTTCGCGATCTATGTCCAGGCGACGGGAACCTCGAGCGAGGTCAACAACGCATCGATTGCCTTCGTGGACGAGGACGGTTCTGCCTTGTCCAAGGAACTGTTCAACGCCTTCTATCCACCGCGGTTCAAGCTGCCGGAGAATATCTCGGCCGACCAGGTCCAGGGGACGATGGACAAGGGCCAGTACATGTTCGTCGTCGTGATCCCACCCCGCTTCGAGCGTGACCTTCGCGCGGGGCGCAATCCCGCCATCCAGGTGAACATCGACGCGACCGCCATGCAGCAGGCAGGCATCGGCACCGGCTACATCAAGAACATCATCAACGACCGCGTCTCGTCCTTCCTCGCGCGCACGGAAGCCTCGCCCAGCAAGCCGATCAACCTGGTCGTTCGCAAGCTGTTCAACCCGAACGGCGTCTCCTCGTGGTTCAAGAGCGTGGTGGCCATCATCAATCAGATCACGCTCCTGACGGTCGTTCTCACGGGCGCCGCGGTGATCCGCGAACGCGAACATGGAACGCTGGAACACCTGCTCGTGATGCCGCTGAGCGCATTCGAGATCGCGATGGCGAAGGTGTGGGCCAACAGCATCGTGATTCTCGTCGCGACCGGGGCCTCGCTCTTCCTGGTGGTGCGGATGGCGCTGAAGGTGCCGTTCGCCGGGTCGGTCCTCCTGTGGTTCCTTGGGGTGGTCCTCTATCTCTTCTTCGCGACGGCGCTCGGGATCTTCCTGGGTACGGTCTCGCGGTCGATGGCCCAGTTCGCGCTCTTGATCACCCTGGTGATCCTCGTGCTGATGCTTCTGTCGGGCGGGAGCACACCGGTGGAGAGTCAGCCGAAATGGCTGCAGTACCTCACCTACCTCCTGCCCGCGCGGCATTTCGTCAGCTTCTCGCAGGTGATCATCTATCGCGGCGGCGGCCTGAGCGCGGTCTGGAGCCAGTTCCTGATGGTGAGTGCGATAGGTCTCGGGTTCTTCATGTACAGCCTGGCGCTCTTCCGGAAATCCATCGCGGCGGCCAAGTAGGACTCGCTCTGGCACCGGGCCCGCGAGGCGAACAAGGCCCTGGCCACGATGCATCTCGTACTCTGCGTCGGCGCGCGAGCCGCGGCTGGGCTCGGAAGGAGGAGTGACCTGAATGCGTGCCGATCCAGGGAACCCGGCCGTGAAGACGTCGAGCGCCGTCCTCTGGCTCTCGGCGCTGATCGTGGTGTTGGCTTCGGTCTCCGCCGGCCTCGGCCTGTTCTGGCAGGAGGGAAAGGGCCCGCTCACCTTCACGACGCTCCGGGGGCACACCGTGCAGATGTACGGGCGGGGACTGTACCGTCATGACACCCTCTTCATCGGCGCTGGCAACAAGGGGGTCGCCACCGTGGTGCTCGTCCTGGGCGTCCCTCTGCTCATCCTCTCGGCCCTGCTCTACCGCCGAGGCTCGCTGCGAGGGGCATTGCTGCTGTTGGGGACACTCGCCTATTTCCTGTATGTCCATGCCTCGATGGCGCTCGGGACGGCCTACAATCCGCTCTTCCTCTCCTATGTCTCCCTCCTCTCGGCCAGCCTCTTCGCGTTCATGCTGGCCTTCGCATCCATCGACCGTCAGGTCATGCCCTCGCATTTCACGCCCCACCTGCCGCGCCGAGGCCTCGCCTTCTTCATGTTCGCCTGTGGCCTGGTGACCCTCGGTGTCTGGCTCGGGCCGCTGCTGGTCTCGCTGCTCCAGGGCCAGCCTCCCAAGCTGCTCGACAGCTATACGACGATGGTGACCGAGGCCCTGGATCTGGCCATCATCACGCCGGCCACGTTCCTATCGGGCGGCCTGCTCCTCCGGCGTGCTCCCCTGGGCTACCTCATGGCCTGCTCCCTTCTCGGTGTCCTCGTGCTGCTGGGACCCGGGGTCGCCGTGGGGACGGTGAATCAGGTGTTGGCGGGAGTGCCGTTCACCCCCAGAGAGATCGTGGGGCCCATCTCGGGGTTCTCGGCCCTGAGTCTGGCCGCACTCGGATTCCTGGCCGCCATCCTCCGCCACGTCTCGGATGGAGGGGCAGGACCTCGGTGACACCCCACTGAGGGGGCCTGTGAGGTTGTTGGAGAGCACGCTTGCGTCACCATCTCCAGTGCTATTGGCCTGCGCGAAGGCATGCGCGTGGTGCTCGCGGACATCGAGGAGCCCGCGCTGAGGCAGAAGCACCGCACTGAGGTGACCACGCCACCTGCCCCGTTCGCGCATTCGCCGGGAAGCAGGCGCCCGCGGCCAAGGCGCACGCGGAGGCGTCGCGGCACGGACCTCCTCCATCAGGCGGGCGAGCTCCTCCGCACGCCCAGGGGAGGACGCATCCTGGGGGTGGGCTCCTCCGGCGACAGACGCGCACGAGCACCGCTCCAGGCTCGGCATGGGTGCTCACCTTCACCACGCCGCCCTTCTCGGGCAAGGCTTGCGAGGCGTTGACGATGAGGTTCACGAGCACCTGCCCTATCTGCCGGGCCTGGCCCACCAGCGGGGGCAGCTCGCCGAGCTCCACCTGCACGTCGCAGTGGCCCTTGAGCTCGCCCTGCGAGAGCCGGAGCGCCGAGCAGACCTCCGCGTTGAGCTCGAACAGGGCGGGCTTGCCCGGGTCATCGCGAGCGAAGCGCCGCAGGTCCGCCACGATGGCATTGACGCGGCGGATGCCGTCGAGCGTCGCGGGCAGCACTTCCTCCACGTACTCGCGCAACTCCTCCGGGCGCTGGTGCAGCCCCCGCAGATCCCTGGAGAGCGCGTGGACGTTGCTGGTCACGAAGGCCATGGGGTTGTTGATCTCATGCGCCACGCCCGCCGCCAACATGCCCAGGCTGGACAGCTTCTCCTGCGCCACGAGCCGGGCATGCATCCGCTGGAGCTGCCGGTGATTCTCGCGCGAAGCCTCCAATGACGAGAGCAGCAGCTGGCAGCGCTCCTCTCCGATGACGTACAGCAGCCAGGACACGATGCAGAACGGAACCACCGTCGAGAACGTGCAGCCCGCGTGAAACGCCTGCGCGCCAGACACCACGAGGATTTGCCCCATGTTCATTCCGAGCGTCCCCCCACTCGGAAGCGTAGAGCACTCCCAGCGGAAGAGGGTGCTTCAGCGGTAAGAGCGCGAGCGCCTCTGTGAACTGGGAGACGCGGACGGTCCCGCTTCGCGGTGCAGTTCAGGTCCGAAAACAGCCAGCACCGCGCCGCGGCCCGTGCGATAGAAGCGGCCAGTCGAACACCTGGGGAGGAAACAATGACCAAGACCGCCGACTTCCGCCGCCTGCATCAGTCCGGCATCCTGATCCTGGCCAACGCCTGGGATGCCGGGAGCGCGCGCCTCATCGAGAGCCTGGGCGGCAAGGCCGTCGCCACCACCAGCGCCGGAGTCGCCTGGGCCTGGGGCTACAAGGACGGCCACGCCCTGCCGCTCGAGCGCCTGCTGCAGACCGCCAGCGCCCTCACCCGCGCCATCGATGTGCCCCTGACCCTCGACATGGAGCGCGGCTTCGGCAACACGCCGGAGGAAGTGGCCTCCGCCGTGACCTCCGTCGCGCGTCTGGGCGTCGCGGGCCTCAACATCGAGGATGCCGACCTGCCGCCCGAAAACCTCGTCGCCCGCATCAAGGCGATCCGCGCCGCCCTGAAGCGCGAAGGCCTCGACATCTTCATCAATGCCCGCACCGACGTCTATCTGCGTGGGCTTGCTCCCGAGGGCCAGCGCGCCGCCGAATGCATCCGCCGCGCCGGCCTCTATGAGGAGGCGGGCGCCGACGGCATCTTTCCCGCGGGCATGACCGACATGGGGGATATCGCCGCCATGGTGAAGGGCACCCGCCTGCCGGTGAACATCATGGCCCGCCCCACCCTCGCCCCCGCCGCCGAGTTGGAGAAGCTGGGAGTGCGGCGCATCACGGCGGGCAGCACGATCTCCGAGGCCATGTACGCCCATGCGGCGCGGCTCGCGGGCGGTTTCCTGAAGGATGGGCTGTCGGCCCCGGTCACGGCCGAGTCGATGCCCTATCCGCAGGTGAACGGGCTGATGAAGGCCTGAACCCGCTCACTCATGTTCTTCCCGGTCGCCGGCGGGGTGGGGGCCGCCGTCTGGGCGGACGCGGCAAGGCTGAGGAAGAGGGCGAGACTCGCGGCGGCGAGGTGGAGCGGTGTCATCGGGTGATCTCCCAAGGGGCGGGGTCGCGCGAGCGTAACCGTTTCCCAATCACACCCCGCCAGGGAGAGCAGCGAGAACACCAGGAACTTCCGCGTCAACCCATTCGTGGAACGGCGAGTACCTGGACGACTACAAGCTGGCGCTCGCCCAGGGCACGGACACCACGTTGAGCACCGTCTGGGACAGCACCCAGCTGCCCGCGGGCGAGCACACCCTCACGGCGGTCATCACCGATGGCTCGGGCAACACGGCGACCTCCGCGCCGGTGAGCGTCACCACCCAGGCCCAGGGTTGTGGGTGTGGGGCCACGTCCGGAAGTGACGCGGGACTGCTGCTGGGCCTGCTCGTCCTGGCGCGCGCCGTGTCCGGACGCCGCCGGGGCGCGTGGACGGGCCGCGCAGCCCCTTGAGGTACACGCCTGCCCAGGCCGCACCACGCGGCCTGGTCTGGTGCGAAGAGGTAGGCGGGCTGCCGACAGGTGCCTCAACCCTGGCACACCTCTCAGCAGCTCTCCCCTCCCTCTCTGATCCAGCACTCGTCGGCGAAGACGACCAAGGACACGATCGGAACCGAAACGGTGGGCAAGCAGGACATCTGTGAGTTCAAGCTGGGCATGCACATGCGGATCTCCACGAGCCAGTACCCGGCTATCTCCTGGTAGGCGCGGCCGCATCTCCCGGGGAGGGCCCCGCTCAGTGGGTCATGGCAGGCTCTCGCCTACCAACGAGGAGGCGCGATCATCCCCCTGAGGGCCCACTCAGGGGGAGCTCGACGATGAAGGTCGAGCCCAGACCCGGTTCGCTGTGAACGGCGATGGAGCCCCCCAGGTTGTCGACGATCTGCCGGCTGATCCAGAGCCCGAGGCCGAAGCCCCCGTAATGCTGGATCGACACCGCCCGCTCGAACCTCTGGAAGATGCGCTCCTGGTCCTGCGCCGAGATGCCGATGCCATGGTCCCGGACGACGAGACGCGCGCTTCTCCCCAACCGCTGCAGGTCCACCTCGACGGGCCTGCCCGGTCCGTACTTGATGGCATTGGAGAGCAGATTGCTGACGACCTGATCCACGCGGAGCCGGTCCCACCTGCCAATGACGCCCGTGTCCGTCCTCAGGTGCAGGGAGCATCCCGCCCGATCGAGCTCCTCCTTGAACTGTCCCAGCACGTCCTGGAGGACCTCTCCGAGGTCCACCTCCTCAAGATGGAAGTCGAGCCGGTTCGCCGTAATACGGGACACATCCAGCAGGCTGTTCACGAGCTTCGCCAGCCGATCGATCTGCCCGTGGATCCGCACGAGCTTGCGGCTCCCCTCCCCCTCCGTCTTCACGGCAGCCACTTCCGTGCGGTGTTCCAGGGCGCGCAGGTTCAGCTTCACCGAGGTCAAGGGGGTCTTGAGCTCGTGAGAGGCAATGGACAGGAACTCGTCCCGGGCCGCGACGGCCTCCTTGAGCTCCAGCAGAAGCCGCTCCCGCTCCTCCTCCGCCCTCCGCTTGTCCGTCACGTCACGCGTCACCTTGGCGAAGCCGCGCAGCCTTCCGTCCGAGTCCCGCAGGGCCGTGGTGATGACATGCGCCCAGTAGCGGCTCCCATCCTTCCGGACGCGCTCGCACTCGGACTCGTGCCGGCCGTGGAGGCTCGCCGTCGAGAGCTCCGCGTCCACGCTTCCCGCCCGCCGGGCCTCTTCCGCTTGAGCGACCTGGAGAATTTCAGCTCAAACGACCCCCATGGCGGACGGCCGTCCCCACCCGTTGGAATGCTGGTGCAGGGGGCAAGCGAGCCGCTGCTCCCTTAGCGCTTCGGCTTCGGGACGTGCTGATCGATCAGGATGGGGTTTCCATCGGGGTCGATGAGCATGAGGCTCGCGGGGCCCGTGGAGGACTCGTCGGCGGCGGAGACGAGGGAGATGCCGCGGGCCTGGAGGGTCCGCTGGAGCTCGCGGACGTCTTCGAATTCGGCGAGTGAATTGGCGTTGCGGTCCCAGCCGGGGTTGAAGGTCAGGATGTTCTTGTCGAACATGCCTTGGAAGAGGCCGATGGTGCTGGTCTCGTTCTGCATGATGAGCCAGTTCTGGGCCTGGTCACCGCCGATGGCACGAAAGCCGAGCTTCTCGTAGAACGCACGCGAGACGGCGATGTCCTTGACGGCGAGGCTGACGGAAAAGTTGCCGAGGTTCATGGGTGAGGATCCTGTGGGTGGAGCGATGGCGGATGGGCGAGAAGGCGCCGCCGCACAGCCGCTCAGGGTGAGGACAACCAGTACGCTGCCGAGGATGCGAAGCATGGGGTGCTCCAAGGCGGCCGGGTGCGGCCGCCCCCGGCAAGGTATCTGATCTCAGCGGGCCAGGCAGCGGGGCCTCGGTGTGGATGAGGCCCCGCTGCATTCCACCCGCTCAGGGCACGGTGGCTCCAATGGCCTCGGCGCGCTCCCAGACCTGGAGGTAGCCCTCGGCCGAGTTCATCAGCGGATCCAGATCCTGGCTGCGCAGACCCTGGCGGCGGAGATCCGAGATGAAGTCCGGCATCATGCCCGCGTGGGCCACGCCATCCTCGTTGATGTCGAACACCTTGTTGCCCACCACGCTGCGCTCCAGCTTCGTGACGCTGTTCTCCACGGCGACACTCAGCGGGTAGCTCGTGCGGGCCACCTGCGGGGCGGTGCTGCCGCCGTGGCACGCCTCGGCGCCAAAGCGGGGGCTCGGCAGGCCCGCGAAGCCGTTGAAGTCCGAGCCGAAGCCCACCGGCATCCCGTTCAACTGCTTCGTCAGATAGAGGTACGCCTGGGCCCAGCTCTGCGAGGTGCTGCCGCACTGGTGATCCACCACCGGCTGACCCGCACCACGCCAGGTGGGAATCTCTTCGCGATTGCCCTGGTCCAGGATGAGCGACACCATGCCGCCCACGTTGCGGATGCGCTGGAGCTGCTCCGCCTTGAGGCTGCCCTCGTGGCGCTTGTTGCCGCGGGCCGTATCGAACAGCGTGGTGTGGCCGCTCACCACCGGGTAGCCGTAGGGCTCCACCATCCCCATCGTGTCATCGAAGGCCAGCTTCGACATGTGATCGATGTCGATCAGCATCTTGCGGCGCATCATTCCGCGCACCAGCGTGCGGCCCAGCGTCGTGAGCCCCTGCGCGCCGCAGATGGGATCCCTGGCGACGTCCCGCTTGTAGACATAGCCCTCCGCCTTGCAGTCGCGAGAGTCTCCCTCGGTCGTGATGCTGGTGAGCGCCGAGCCCGCGAAGGCGTTCTGCTTGAAGTGGACGGGGAAGAGATGGCGCAGGCCCATGGCCTGGTAATGGTTCAGCCGCTCCTCCACATACGCGCTCGTGCACGAGCTGTCGCGGCGGCAGTCGAAGAGGTAATCCACCTCGGCGCCCAGCACCACCGCCAGCTTGCCCTGGGCGATGACGGCACGGGCCTCCGCGGGAGTCTTCACGATGCGGAACCAGCCGCGCCCCGCGCCGCCCGCCTTGTTGTCG
The DNA here is from genome assembly GCF_000733295.1 of Archangium violaceum Cb vi76. Lineage (GTDB taxonomy): Bacteria > Myxococcota > Myxococcia > Myxococcales > Myxococcaceae > Archangium > Archangium violaceum. The sequence continues at coordinate 66,248 of NZ_JPMI01000277.1, forward strand.
AGGTAGCTCTGCATGGCGTAGGCCTCGGCGATCTGGAGATCCACCGCCTCCATGTCCTCTCCCGTGCGGCCCGGCGCCTTGGTGGCGTAGATGGGGAAGCCGAAGATGTCCTGGTTGTTGACGGCCAGCATCACGAGCAGCCGCAGGCCGCCCTGCACGGAGCGGTAGAGCCAATCCTCATACATGGACTGGTGCGTGTAGCTGTTCCAGCGGGGCCAGCCGTCAAACTGCGGATAGCCGCCCACCTTATGGCCCGCACCGCCCGTGCCGTAACCGAGCATCGCCATGATGCTGCCGAAGGAGTCCCGAGTGCCTCCCGGCCCATGGACGGTGTCACACCACGGCAGGGTGGAGCTGAGGGGACCGTAGGCCTTGCCATAGAAGGCCAGGCCGCCGAACCCGAGATTGGCGAACGGGTGCGCATGGAGATCCGCGTAGCCCTTCGCGGGCGCCTTGCAGGTGCAGGTGACGCCGGTGTCGCCTTGATCGGCGGCGACGTCGGTGCAGGCCAGGCAGCTGCCCGCATGAGGGCCGCTGGTGACGAGCCCCCTCACACACGCACCGCGCTGGCCCCAGTTGGCGTCACGGTTGGCGCAGAAGGCCTCACAGCTCACCGAGCCGTTGTTCCCGGGCTTGGTGAAGGTGCCCGCCGGGAGGGCGGAGTTGCACTCCGTCACCGGGTTGCAGGTGGTGTCATTCACCTCGAACTCGCCCCACATGCCGGAGGTGCCCTTGTTCACGCAGCGGGTCGGGCGCAGGAAGGTGTAGCCAGCCACGGTGGCGCCGGTGGCCTGGCACGCGCTCTCCCAGGAGGTATTGGGCGGGATGTTCAGCAACTGCGCCGAGTGCTGGCGCCGGCCCGAGTCCGTGCACCGATCCTGCTTGAAGGTGCTCCAGGTGGGATTGCACGAGGTGTCGGGCACGTCGAACTGGCCCCACATGTTGGTGCTGGTCCGCACGCAGCGATTCGGCCGTGCGTACCAGCGCCCATCAATGGTGGCGCCCGTATTCGCGCAGGCGGTCTCCCACGAGGTTCCCGAGGGGATGCCCCAGAGGACAGAGGACTTCTGACGCTGGCCGAGGCCCGTGCAGGCGTCCGACTGGAAGGTGCCCCAATAAGGAGCGGCGAGCGCGGGTGCGGCGAAACACAGCACCCACCCCATCGAGGCAAAGCGAAGCATTTTCATCATGGCGTGGTGACTCCAGCGGTGTCTGGGTCTGGGAGACCGTCCACTCTCCCATGCCATTGCTCCGCATATCCAGAGGCAACACACCTTTCCCGCCCAAACCAAAGCGACGCTCACCCAGCCTCTCGTGGCCGGTGCGTCAGTCTGACAGCACCGAAGGCGGGGCCGAATCCGGGCCAGTGCCGGCCTCGCCGGCGCCCCGCGGGACGAAGAGCACCGCCACGAAGGCCAGCGCCGTGTATCCCGTCATCATCCAGAAGAGCGGACGATATCCCCCGAAGAGGTCGAAGAGGCCGCCATTGAGCGGATCGCCCATGGCCCCACTGAGCGCCATGCACAGCAGGAACAGCGCGGCGAGGACGCCCCGGCGCTGACGCGGAATCGGCTCGACGAACAGCGGATACGCATTCACGGTCGGGAGCGTCCAGCAGGCCGACGCGAGCGCGAGCAGCGGCACGGCCTGTGAGGCCTGGGTGACGCGGTCGAGCGCGAGCAGGCAGACAGCCATCAGCCCAAATCCAACCAACATCGCATTGCGCCGGCCAATGCGCACACCGATGACGCCAGCGGGCAAGGCGCCAATCACCCCGCCCACCGCCCAGGCGATGAAGCCGAGGGACACGTCTTCTGGCCGGACACCAAAACGCTCGGTGCCGTGAAGCGCATACCAGGTGGTGAATGTCTGGAAGGTCAGTTGGAGCAGGAGCGACGCGACGAAGATGGCTCGCATGCCCGGCACCACCCCCCGCGCGGCGGACATCGCGGCCTCGAGGAGCGAGCGGAACGTGGCCTCGGCAGCGGAGGACTCCGACACCGCCGGCTCGCGCAGCCCGAGGGCGAAGGCCCCGGCGATGGCCAGCACGGCGCCCGCCGCGATCAGGAAGGCGAGCCGCATCCCGAGCATCCGGCCGAGCATCAGGAAGACAATGGCTCCCACGCACATCTGGAACGTGACGGAGCCGTTCGCGAGCGAGCGGAAGCGCGACGGCACGAGATCGACCATGAGCGCCTGAAAGGGCGAGCGCTGGAGGTTGATGCCGGAGTACAGCACGACGATCGCGCCCACCAGGCCGACGAGGCCGAACCTCGCCGAGAAAGGGAACAGCGCCATGCCCACCGAAGCCAGCACGAGCCCGGAGAGCACGAGGGGCAGACGGCCCCGACCGCGGGCGCTGGCACGGTCCGAGGCCGCACCGGCCCACGGCACCAGCAGGAGCAGCAGCACGTTGTCGATGGCCATGACGGCCCCGATGGCGGTGCGCTGCTCGCCGAGCGCGTCTCGCACCAGGAGCGGGACGAACGCACTGAGGAGCGGACCGGTGACGCCCGCGAAGAGCCCGCCCAGGCCCACGAGCAACAACGAGGTATAGGGCGTGCGCATCACGCCGGGATGAATCGGAGCGGTAGTGCGTGCGGCCCCCGCACCGTGATGGCCTGGCTCCAGGTCAGACTCGCGGAGGTCCGCTCGAAGCCGCTGAAGCGCGAGAGCAGTGCTTCCAGGCCGCAGCGGGCCTCCATCCTGGCCAGCTGCGCGCCGATGCAGAAGTGGGCGCCATACCCGAAGGACAGACCGGGCTGCCCGCGGTGGAGGTCGAAGCGATCGGGCTCGGTGAAATGGCGCTCGTCCCGGTTGGCCGAGGCGATGATGGCGAGCACCACATCCCCCTTGGGAATCTTCACTCCGGAAATCGTCACGTCGGACATGGCGATGCGCGGCACGGATTGGACGGGAGAGTCGTAGCGCAGCATCTCCTCGATGAACCTGGGCACCAACGTGGGCTCCGCGCGCAGCCGTGCCAACTCGTCAGGGCGCTCGGCCAGGAAGAGCAGCGAGTTGGCCAGCAGGTGCACCGTCGTCTCCAGGCCCGCGACGAGCAGCAGCACCAGGAAGTCGACGATCTCCCGGTCCGTCAGGTGCTGTCCCTCCACCTCCGCGCGCATCAGGTCGCTGACCAGATCATCCGAGGGCGAGCGGCGGCGTGCCTCGATGACCTCGGTGGTGTAGCGCGTGAGGTCCGCGATCGAGGCGAGCGTGCGCTGGGCGTGCTCGGGGCCCTGGGGCTCGGGGGTGACGCCAACGAAGTCGTCCGACCACGCCTTGAACCGATGGTGGAGCGAGGCGTCCAGCCCGAGCAGTTCGCCGATGACGAACGCCGGCAGCGGCATGGCGAACATGGAGACGAAGTCCGCCTCGCCCTTCTGGGCCAGCTCGTCCACGAGCCGGTGGGCGACCTTCCGGATGGGCGCCTCCAGCCGGGTCGTGGCGCTGGCGTTGAAGGCCCGGCTCACCAGCGTCCGCAGCCGGGAGTGATTCGTCCCGTCCAGGGCGAGCATCGAGTTGGCGAGAGGGTTGTATCCCACCCACGCGGGCTGCCACGCCGCCTTGAACCCCTCGGAGGAGAAGAGCTGGGGATTCTTGATGACAAAGGCCACGTCGTCATACCGGGAGATGGCCCAGAACCCAGCGGGATCCACCTGGACGACAGGGGTATTGCGGCGCAGCGCCGCGTAGTGGGGATGGGGATTGGCCTGGATTTCTGGCGCCAGGATGTTCACGCGTTGAGTGGTCACGAGGGTCTCCAGACAGCACTCCATAGTCATTGCTCCCAGGAGCAAAGGGAGTCACCGGAGGGTATCGCCAACGACTGGAGATTGCCTCTGGAGACGGCCACTCCCCCTCCCTACACGGGCCCCTCCGCTCCAGCCTCGGTTTCAGAAAAAGAAAGAAAATGGATGTGACCACGCACCTCGTGGGCAAGCTGTCCGGGCAGGCAGACTTCATGAATGGTGAACCCTGAACCCTCCGCACCGACAAGCCCTACCTTCACAGGGATTCGGATGTGAAGACCCAAGGCTCGCATCGTTTTGACCCTCAACGACACTCAGGAGAAGTCATGTCCGCAAGGTTGCTGCTTTGTGCCGCGTTGGTGGCGTTCGCTCATACGAGCGCACAGGCCGGAGAGCCCGCGTATCCCGGTGAAACGGAGTTCACGTTCCAAGGAGAGCACTGGCCCTACCAGCCTCCGCTGACCACGCTCTGCCCGGCCAACGGTCCGTGTGTCACGAGCATCATGCATGCTTTCGAGCGTAGCGCCGTGTCAACGCAGTACCAGTTGCATCGGAACGGCGGCGTGGTCCGCGGCAGCATCCATGCGCAAGACCCTCTTGGAACGGCGCGATTCCACGTGATGGAGTTCGAGTTGCACACGAACGACTTCTTCACGAGGAATCCGGCCGCGCACATCACCATCGCGCCCAGGACGTTCCTGCCCTATGAATTGCCGGACGGGTCTTCCTACAACAACTATCCGTACTTCAATGATTGGGACGACACACCGGGCCTCAAGCGCCCGGCGGCCTATGGCACGGGGCTCATCATCGGCAGTGTGCCCTGCGCCCAGAACACCGCGGTTCCGAGCGGCTATCTCCCGGGGCCCTCTACGCCATCAAGGTGGCGGTCAAGCAAGACCTCTGTGGCCCCACGGGCACGCAGCAGTGCCGGTGGGTCGGCTACAGCATCACCAAGGTTTCTCCCGCCTGGGGGGTGCCCACGCCCGTGATCGGCGGCGGTGAGGACGTGTTCCGCGACAACTCGGCGCCGACCGGCGGTGCCGTCTGGGGTCCCTCGTCGCCGCGCGGCTGGAGCGCACTGCGCTACGTCGACCGGTCCGACTGGATTCTCTCCCACATCTTCACGACCCCCAGGTCAGCGGCGGAGCGCCGCGGGTGTCCAGGAAGGCTTCAGCGGACCCGGTCTACTTCTTCATCCACGCCGCGAAGCGCTGGTCGAGGAGCGGCGCCGCCTTGTCGACGGCGTCCCAGGTGTCATCATCGAGCTTCGGCTCGTGAGGCAGTAAAGACCCGAGACCAACCGGTTTCATTGCGCGACGTCATCGCTTTGACGTAGTTCCCCCGGCCTCATGAGTGCACCCCTGCTCCCGACGATCCCCCATCGCCCTCAGTTGCGGATCCTTGGCCTCGAGGGGGCGGTTCTCAAGTTCTGGTCATACGAGCAACGCGGCGCGAGCCTCGACCTGCATCACGGGGTGGTGGGCACGGCGGGCAAGCGCGAGTCCAAGGCCTTTCCCTCGGAGGAGGCAGCGGCGACCTTCGCCCGGAAGACTGTCGCGGCCAGGGTGGACAAGGGCTATTACTCCAGCGAGCTCACCTTCGAGACCTTCACCTGGTCGCAGGTGAAGGACGAGGTGAAGGTCCCCAGCAACTCCGAGGGCGAGAGCGATCGCGTCCTGGTGCTCACCGGGGATGTCGTCATGCCCCACAATCTGTGGCTCGACTACCGCAGCGGCATCCTCGCCCTGGCCAACGAGAACGAGCCTCCCTTCGCCGGGCTCATCGTCCGTGGCAACCTGACCATCGAGGGCTGCCTCCTCAATTTCGAGGACGACTTCGGGCCATTCCTGCAGGTCCATGGCGATCTCATCGCGCGGGGAATCGCGGTTGGCGGCGCACGGATCCGGGTCAACGGGAACGTCACGACTGGGGACATGGTCGGCGTCTACAACCACGGCAGCTTCGTGGCCGGCGGCAACCTCGTGGCCCGCACCATCGCCGCCGAGCACTCCATCACGGCGGAGGGCCGGCTCGACGCGCACCGGTACCTCGGATGGGGCGCGAAGGTCTTCGCCGTCTCGGGCGGCGCCGAGGACAGGCAAGACCCCTACGAGGCGAAGGGCGTATTCGTTCCGGCGGTGGTGAAGGACGATCATGTCGATCTCGGCAAGGCTCGAGAACTCCTGGCGGCCGGCAAGCCCATCTCCCAACCCGAGTTCATCAGCGTCCGGAGCGCATTCCGGAAGCTCATCGCCAAGAAGCTCGAGGACCCCGACAAGGTGAAGAGCCTGTCGCTGGCAGGTAAGGCCCTCACGTCATTGCCGGAAGAGCTCTTCCTCTTCCGGCGCCTCGAGAAGCTCGACCTCACGCGCAACAAGCTCCGGACATTGCCCGAGGAACTCGGACTCCTCACGGAGCTTCGCGAGCTCCGTCTCCAAGGTAATGGCCTGCAGACGCTGCCCGAGTCCATCGGCGAGCTGACGAAGCTCCGCTACCTGGACCTCGAGGCCAACTGCGTCTGGCGTCTCCCGGAGTCCCTCGCCCGGTGCGTCGAGCTGCGCACGGTGGAGCTCACCAACAACCCGTACTCCTATGTCCGGGCCTCCTTCGGCGGCTGGCAGAAGGTCGAGTTGATGTGGGACTTCCCCGAGGTGCTCACGCGTCTGCCGAAGCTCGAGGAGCTGACCTTCCGTGGGACGTTACTGCGCACGCTGCCGGCGCGGCGCTTCGACAGCACCTCGCTGCGAAAACTCACCGTCCAGCGCTCCCTCGTGACGCAGGTCGACCCGGAGCTCCACACGCAGATGAGCGTGGCCGTGGAGGACAGCGCTCAGTGGGCTGTCGACCACATCGGCTTCTGGTTCAGTACCGACGAGATTCATCTCGAGGACTTCTACGACTTCAAGGCGCGGCGCTACGATTTCACGGAGGTCATCGCGCTCCTGGGACTGCTCCTCCGCATCAACATCCCCACGGCGGCGCCGTACGATGAGGCGCTGACGAAGTTCGAGAAGCAGAGCGAGCAACTCGCCAGGCGTCTCAACAGGGACAATCCGAACAGCCATCATGCGAGCGCACTCTTTGGCGCGCTGCACGCCGCGCTGGACACGCTGGGCGAGCCCCATCCCGGCAACGCGCTCATCGCCGGCCTGCGGACGATCTTCTCGGCCCATGCCTCCGTTGCTCGAGGCGGATGAACATAGGGCCGTACGCCCCAGGAACCACGACGTCACTCCCGCAGGAACCCGACGGCGGCCCTGGTGAACGCACGAACCTTCTCCTCGGAGCCCTGAGCGACGAGCACCAGGCTCAGGGTGAAGGGGTCTTTCATGTCGATACGCAGGCTGTGCTCGACACCGAGCCTGCTCGCGAACTGATCGAAGGCGAGACGCATGGGATCCGTCCTCGCGGCGACCACTTGAGGCGTGGGATCGTTCGGGATCGTGAAGGAAAGACTGGCGCGTAGCTCACCACTCGAACCTTCGACGGGCGACTCGGTGAGCGACGCATTCGAGAGGGATTCGAGCGACAACGGCTCCGTCGCGCTCTTCGAGAGCGCCTTCTCCAGGGTGTGATTCGCGAGGCCGCGGATACGGTTGGGATCGATTTGACCCATGATTTCGAACGTTCCTCCTGACGGGTTCCTGCCTCAGCTTGCCTCGAAATCCGCCACGTGAACATCCTCTGGCCCCTGGAGGACCCACCCATGAGCGTCCGTTTCAATCACACGATCGTCGCCGCGAAGGACAAGGCGCGTTCCGCGAATTTTCTCGCCGAGCTCCTCGGGCTCCCCGAGCCGAAACCCCTCGGGCACTTCCTGGTGGTCAAGCTGTCGGATGGGGCGACGATCGACTACATCGAAACCAAGGACGACTTCGTCGGTCAGCACTACGCCTTCCTCGTTTCGGAGGACGTGTTCGACTCCCTGATCGACAAGATCCGCTCCCGCGGAATCGAACACTGGGCCGACCCGCGCGGCCATCGCCGCAATGAGATCAACACCAACGACGGGGGCCGCGGGGTCTACTTCCAGGATCCCTCGGGCCACTACATGGAGGCCCTCACCGTCCCGTACGGCGGTTGGTGACGGTTCCTCGCGTGTCAGGTTCCCAGGCCTCCCCTCGTCCCGGGCCCCATGAAAGCTGAACATCTCGTCATTTCCACGGCTCCCTCTACTCCCGAGTCCCTCTGCTGGAGCGGTGACGCGCTCATGGATTGGGTCTCCGGCGGCATCCGCTACGGGTTGGACGGAAGCGTCGCCGATCCGTCCATCCGGTACGGCTACCGCTTCGACGCCGCGGTGTCGTCCCAGGACGGCCGGTACGCCGCCGTCCACGAGAAGCTCGGGACCAAGGCCATCCTGTTGCGCGACGGGAAGCAGGTGCGTGAGCTCAACCGCAGCTACTACCACGCGGATGCCTACGAATATCCCATCGCCCTCCATACCCTGCCGAACGGCCGCACGCTCCTGGCCCACTGTCCCGACGAGTATTGCCGTCTGGAGATAGAGGACGCCGAGACCGGAGAGCGGCTCACCCGGCGGGGCGGCGACTCCCCCGACATCTTCCACTCCCGGCTCCAGTTCAGCCGTGATGGGCGCTACCTGCTCAGCGCGGGATGGATCTGGCATCCCGTGGATACGGCCTGTGCATTCGACGTGAACCGGGCGCTCGAGCAGCCCGAGTCGTTGGACCGGCCTCAGGACCTCGAGCTGGGCGAGTCGTTCCTCGAAATCCACACGGCGGCGCTCGGAGCGCGGGACACGCTCGTCATCTGGTGTTCCGGCGTGGACTGGGATGCGGTGCTGCCCTCGCAGGAGGATCGGCCGGAGGACGCCGGAGGCCTCGGGGTGTACTCACTCACCGATCGGCGCTTCCTGTCCATGGTGCCCCTGACGGAGCCCGTGGGGGCCCTCATGGTGATGGAGAACCACGCGGTGGGATTCTTCGAGCACCCCAAGCTCATCGAGCTCTCCACCGGCCGTGTCGTGGAGCGCTGGCCCGGGCTCGCCACGGGGACGCAGGGCAGCAGCATCATCCGCCACCTCCCGCCACAGCCGCCGCTCGCACTGGACCCCGCCGGGTGCCGCTTCGCCGTGGGGACGGACAAGGGCATCGAGGTGGTCCGCTTCCGCCCGTAGCGAAGTGGAAAAAGAACCGGGGAGGAGCCGCCCCCACGGCAGCCCCTCCCCAAAGACTTCCCAACCCCCGTACTGCCCGTCCTGTCTCAGCCCACCCAACCCCAACCCGCCCAACCCCGACCGTCCCGCCCGTCCTACCCCACCGTCCCGCCCAACCCCACCGTCCCGCCCGTCCTACCCCAACCACCCCACCGACCCGCCCAACCCCGACCGACCCGCCCGTCCTACCCCGACCACCCCACCGACCCCGACCACCCCAACCGCCCTGCCCCGCTGACTTCTCGTGCAGGAGCTAGAGCATCCCGCGTGCCAGCAGGACCTCCGGAGCAGGTGCGTGTCATTTCAAGGGCTTATCTCGTGGCCGTGGGCACCACCGGCCCCGAAGCCGGTAAGACTTACGCGGCCTCCACCGCCAGGACGTACGGCAGCTCCAGGGTGAAGGTCGCTCCCTTGCCCGGTCCATCGCTGTGCACGGTCAGCGAGCCTCCCATCTCCTGGGCCGCCAGCGCGCTGGAGTGCAGACCGAAGCCATGCCCCTCATCCCGCGTGGTGAAGCCGTATTGGAAGATCCGGTTGAGCATCTCCGGCGCGATGCCCATGCCGTTGTCGTGGATGGCGATGCGGACCTGCTCGTTGGCGGTGCGCTCCAACGTGACCGTCACGATCCGCTCCCCCGCGGGCACCGCGTCCATGGCGTACTTGGCGTTGCTGACCAGGTTGACCAGGATCATCAACGCCTTGTGCTTGTCGGCCAGCACCGGTGGGAGCTCTGCCAGGTGCCGCTGCACCTTCACCTGATGGCGCAGGAGCCCGGCCTCGTTGATGCGCAGCGCGTCCTCCACCAACCCCGCCAGTTGGACCGGCTCCTGGATCCGCGGGGTGCGGGCGTAGTTCTGCTGCACCTTGACGATGTCGCCCACGTGCTCGGTGTACCGGCCCACGTCGTCGAGCAGCGTGGTGATCCGCTGGCGCTCCTCGAGCAGGTTCGCCCCCAGCCGGCTCAGGAAGGGCAGCACGTTCTTCCCGCGCTCGTCCTGGGTGAGGAAGGTCGAGAGCTCCGTCCGGCGCTCCTCGAGCAGCTCCGCCACCCGGCCCACCTGCTCCAGCCGCATGCCGCCCATCCGCTCCCTGGCCAGCTGGGCCGAGGTGTAGACGCTGTTGAGCACGTTGCCCACGTTGTGCAGCACGTTGGTGGCGATCTCCGCCATGCCCGCGCGCCGGGCCGTCTGCACCAGCTCCAGGTGGACTTCCTTGAGCTCGCGGGTGCGCTCCTCCACCCGGAGCTCCAGCCCTTCGTTGGCCTCGCGCAGGGCTTCCTCGCGCCGCTGGACCTCGCCGGCCATCAATTGGAAGGCCCGCGCCAACTGCCCCAGCTCGTCACCACGTGAGGTGTCCAGCCCCACCTGGAAGTCACCGGCCGCCACCTTGTCGGTGGCCTCGGTGAAGGCCACCAACGGGCGGGTGATCTGCCGCTGGAGCACCCAATACATGATGGCCAGCTCCAACAGCAGGGACACCACGCCGAGCAGCAGCACGATCCGCGCGGCCTGGAAGGCGGGCCGGGACACCACGTGCCCGGGCAACACCGTGGCGAAGTTCCAGCCAGGTCCCCGCAACCGCGTCACGGCGACGTACTCGCCGGTCTCCGGCAGCTCCAGCACGGTCTGGCCGGGCTCGCGGGCCCTCGCCCACTCGAAGAGGTCGCGCAGCCGGGCCTCCTCCTCCTGGGAGCCCAGATGACTGGCCTCGGCGCCGGGCTGTCCGGCGGTGCTCAGGATGTTGTAGGCCGTCCCGGAGCCATTCTGCTTCAGCGAGGGATGAGCGATGAGCTGGCCATCGTCGCGGAAGAGGATGTTGTAGGCACCGGGCAGGTGTTCGTTGCGGGTGCGGGCCATCAGCTCGTTGAGGAAGACGGAGTGGCCGATGGTCGCGATATGGCGGCCGTCGAGGTCCACCGGCGTGGAGACCGCGGCCAACCACGTCCGGGAGAGCACTTCCTGGAAAACACCGGTCCAGGCCGTCTGCCTCCGGGGGTTGTGCTCGGGCCGGCTGATGGTGAAGTACTCCGCGGCGGTGGCCGGGTAGCTGGCATCGAGGTCCCGGGTCCACCTGGGGAGATCCGGCGCGTAGCCCATGATCACCCCCTCCGGCAGGATCATGAAGGTCGTCACGAAGCGGACATGGAGGGCGGGCGAGTACCAGCGCAGCACGTCGTACGCGGCCAGCAGCCGGGTACGGAAGGCGGTATCGAGCACCACCTGTGGTGGAATGAAGACCTGCACCATCCGCGTGCCGTCGAAACCCTCGGGACGGTTGCGGACCGAGCCGTCTGGCATCCGTACGAACAGTTCGTCGAACCGGGCGCTCGGATCCTCGTGGGACAGGTCCCGGATGCGCTCCACCAGGGCCTTCGAGAGGAAGGCATGGTTGTCCTGCGCCAGCAGGAAGATGGACTCCTCGCGCTGGCCGCGCTCCGAGACATGCTGCTCCAACTGCACGAGGGCCTCGGCGCGCAGGGTGTGGAGCATGTGGAAGTAGCTGAAGAGCGTGCTCAGCAGGATGACGGCCGCGATACGCGCACCCATCTTGATGAGCGTCGAACGGGCCAGGGAAGCTCGAGGTGTCGAGAAGGGCGGCATGGGGACGGGCAACCGTAAGGCATGCCCCAGGTGGAGTGGAGTCCCCTGAAGGCCCATGGGTGCTCCAAATATTCCCTCCCCGCGCGAGGAGCACTCCTCGTATCCAAAGGAGCGATCCGCTCCTCGTCCCCTCCTAGGGCTTGCGCGCGGCGCGTTGGATCTTCACTGGAGGAGTGAGCTTCTGCCCTTCCGCCGGCGCCCGCTGGATGGCCCGGACCACGTCCATGCCCTTCACCACCCGGCCGAAAGCGGCGAAGCCCTGGCCATCCGGGTTGCGCTTGCCGCCGAAATCCAACTCGGGCTGGTCGCCGATGCAGACGAAGAAGTCCGACACCGCGGTGTCCGGCGTGTCGCGCGCCATGGAGAGCGTGCCGTCCTTGTGTTTCAGCCCCGTCACGCTCGTGCGCTCCAGCGCGATCGGCGGGCGCTGCTCGGACTCACGGGCGGGGTTGATGCCGCCCTGGATGACCTCGATCTTCACCTTGTTGTTCGGCTGGTTGTCGGGCTTCACCGTGCGGTGGAAGAGCCCGCCGTCGAAGAAGCCCCCGTCCACGTAGAAGAGGAAGTTGCGCACCGTCTGGGGCGCATGGGCCTCGTCGAGCTCCAGCTCGATCTCACCCTTCTCCGTCTGGAGCACCACGCGCACCAGTCTGGCCGGTTCCGGTTTCGCCGCCTTCTTCGGTGGCGCGGCGTGGACGGCGGGCGCGAGGGCGAGCAACACGGCGAGACAGGCGGAGGGCAACAGGTTCATGGGCGGCTCCAGGGCACCGTCAATGTTTCGCAACAATCCGTTCATCTTCCCAACACGTGCGGGAAGCACCTTGGGGGAAAAGGAGATATCGCATGTCCTGGAAGATGATGCCGCTGTGGAGGTGTCTGGCCCTTCCCGCCGCCGCGTTCGCCCAGTCCGCCCTCAGGCCCTAATCGTCGTAGTAGGTCCACACCGGCAGGAGCGTGAAGGAGACATCACCTTCGGCGGGGAGCTCCAGCTCCTCGCGATGGACCTCGGTGGAGTCCTCGCCCCGCCGCATGGCGAAGAGCGTGTAGTTGCCAGCCGGCAGCCGCGGGAAGCTCCGGACTCCCTCGCGCACCGTCTTCCCCATGAGGCCACTGCCGAGCTTCAAGAACAGACCGTCCCTGGGACCCATGAGCGGCATGTTTCCCGGAATCAGATGGACCTCGAGGTTCCGCTCCGGCACATGCACCTCCAGGAGCGTGCCCTCGCTCCGCTCGGTGAAGTCCAGCGTCACCTTGTCGCCCCGGGACAGCGTCACCTGCCGCATCGGGAACCGCGATACCACCCCGTCCTCGGATTGCCCCTCCACCTGGACCAGGTAGCGGCCCGCGGGGATGGCTCGCAGGGAGTACCGCCCCTCGCCGAAGCCCCGGGTGGTGACCTCCCCCTGCTCCGGGCGGAGCCGCACGAAGCCCGACCGCACCGGAGCACCGGCCGACTCGACCCGCCCCTCCAGCGTGGCTCCAGGCTCGAGCTCCACCGTCACTTCCCGCTGCGCCTCCGCGAGCACCACCTGTGTTGGCGGCCAGTCCGGATGGCTCACCCGGACCGTCTTCCTCCCGGCCTTCACACCTTCCACGGAGAAGCTCCCATCCGGCAGCGTGTACGTGGTGGACTCCGCCCCGGCGCTGAACGAGCGCTCCGGGCTGGCCACTTCGACCCGGGCTTGGTGGTGCTCCCGTCCAGGCCACTCGAGGCACTGGCATCGAGCGCATACCCACGCAGGCTGACCCGGAGGGTGCACGGGCCCTCTGGCAGGCCGGCCAGCGTGAACGCTCCCTCCGGCCCGGAGACCCCCTCGACGGAGCTCCTCCGGAGACGTCCCGAGGACGCGTCCGCCAGCGGCGCTCCGTGCCTGGCCATCCCCGACGCCACGAGGATGGCGCCCGCGAGGGGCTTCCCCCCGTCATCCACGATCTGGCCCGAGAGGTTCCATCCCTCCTCGGATTGGAGGCGGATCCTCCGCGTCTCCGTGCTCCGCAACTCCACTTGCACCGGTGCGTAGCGCAACCACTGCTCCCGGGCCCGTGGCATCACGACGTAGCTCCCGGACAAGAGACCCTGGAAGACGGCCAGGCCGTCCATACCGGTGGTGACCGTGCTCCCGCTCCCTGGGCGACTGTTCTGACTGGAGAGATGGACGGGGGCCTGGGGCACGGGCCGCCCCACCGCGTCCACCCATTCGACCTCGAGGGTGGAATCCCCGACCGCGGCCCGGGGGTGCACCTCCCGATCCTTCATGGTGAACGGAGGCAACTCCTGCGACTCCACGAACTCACGCGGCGGCACCTCCAGCACCTCATGGCGCGCCGAATTGAGCACCAACTTGTGCGTTCCCGGGACGAACCGATCGAACAGGAAGCCGCCCCGCGCGTCCGTGCGAACCTCGTCGCGCCACCGCAGGGCCTCCGACAAGGCGATCACCGCGGCGTCCGGGATGGGCTGGCCCGACGTGTCCACGACTCGCCCGCTCACCCGCAGGCGGTTCTCCAGGAGCAGCACGACGGACTCCCGCTCCCCCCGCGGCTCCAGGGATACCTCCTGCTGGGAGTAGCGCTCCGCGAGACTGGCCGTCAGCACATGCCGTCCCGGACACAACCCCTCCAGAAGGAACTGTCCCTTCACATCCGTGACCGCCGGCGCCACGCGCGAACCACCCTCGACCTCGACGGTGACGCCCGAAACCGCGCCCCGCGCGTCCACCACCTGTCCAGAGAGCCGCAGGGGCGTCGGCAACGTCACCCGCCCCAACATGGAGGACGACAGCCGGACGGGCACCAGGCCCTCTTTCGAGACGAGGACGTCGTAGCTTCCCCACGGGAGCGGACCGAGCAGGAACCGGCCCTCCGCGTTCGTGGAGGCCTCGACGAAGTGCCCCACGTCCCGCAGGAGGGTGGTGACGATCGCTCCCGCGATCGGCCTGCCCTGCTCGTCGTACACCTCGCCGGAGAACGTCCTTCCGGGGCCCAGCGGAACCTCGACGTCCACGCTGCCGGCGGCCACCTCCGTCCGCAGGCCGATGCCCTCCCCGCTCTCGGCCCAGAGCGTGACGGCGCCCCCTTTCAGTCCCTCGAGGCGGAACTGGCCCTGGGCATCGGTGGTCGTGCGAGCCAGCGGCACCTGCCATCCCCGGAACTCCGCCGCCAGGTCCAGGGGCAGCGCGTCCCTGCTCAGCGCGCACGGCGACATGAACCCATGATCCCGCCAGGACCTCCAGGGAGAAGGCAGGGTGGGCAACCCCCGGGGCACGGGCGCGAGGGCGACGACGACCGCCCCGGGCACCAGTCCCCAGGGACCCACCACCTGGCCCTGAATGGACAACGTGCCCCGCGGCTCAATCGGCGTGGCACTGGACCAGAGGCTCGGAGCGGCCTGGGTCCGCTCCACCTGGGGACTCCTCGATGGGGCCGCGGCCCGAGCGTTGGACTCCGGCGCCGTTCCGGGCCGCCAGACGAGCCACAGCAGCAGGACCAGCAGTCCCGCTCCCACTCCGATGACCCATCCGCGCCGCATGCACACCTCTCACGCGCGTCTCCGTGACGCGGGGCCAGTTTAAGGGTCACGGGGCGGCGGGGAACAGGGGCTCGGAGGACTCCCGGGAACTCCCACCTCCCGATGAATCCTGTCTCGGTTCGAGAGGAATCATCGCCCTCCAGCACAATCCCAAACAAGCAGGAGCAGCCCCGGAGGAAGGCCGATATCCATCATGGGTTGACCCATCGCATGTAAGGACTTGCACGTACGGCACACGGGGAGGGACCGATGCAGGCAATCCTGGAACACGAGGACACAGGGGAGTCCGCTGTCACCGAGGCGCTCGCGAGGGCCGTGCGCTTCCTGGAGAAGGCGCGGACGGTGGATGGACGCTGGTTGGATTTCCGCTTCCGCTTCGTGGTGGGAGACCGGGATGTCATCAGCTCGCAATGGGTGACGGCGTATGTCGGCGAGGCGCTGGCCCGGGCGGGGGCGGGCCCGGCCACGCTGGCGCCCGCGCGGGACTGGTTGATGAGTCATTCGCACCCCGGGGGTGGGTGGGGTTTCAGCCTGGCGACGCCGGCGGACGCGGACTCCACCGCCAATGTGGTGCGCTTCCTCTCGCATGGGCGGGGCGAGCCGGAATGGGACGCGGCGCTCGGGGAGGCCCGCGCGCGATTGCTTCATTATTGGGACGAGCCCGGGAGCGGCTTCCGCACCTACCGCCCCGCCGAGCGGCCCTCGCTGAACGGCTGGGCCAGCTACCCGGGCAGCAGTTGGTGTGACATCCACCTGTGTGTCACCGCGCTGGCGGCAGTGGCCCTGCACGCCGCGGGAGATCCCCGCCACCGCCCCGTCCTCGAGGCCTGCGCCCGCCTGTTGCGAGACACTCAGTCCCCCGAGGGATTCTGGGATGGCTATTGGTGGCACGGCCGCACGTACACCACCGCGCACGCGGCGCGGTTGCTGTTCCTCCTGGGAGAGAGCGGACCGGTGGCGCGCGCCGCCCAGTGGGTGCTGGGTGCGCGGCAACCCGGTGGAGGCTGGGGCAACGGCACGGGGAGCGAGGCCGCCGCCTTCCACACCGCGCTCTCCCTCTCGGTGCTGCTGCTCGATGGGGGTCATCCGCGACACGGTGCCGCGATCGACGCCGGCCTCCAGTGGTTGCTGCGGACCCAGCAGCCGGATGGGAGCTGGGCGAACGTGCCCATCATGCGGATGCCCCGCCCCGAGGAGCACGCGCCCTGGGAGGATCCCGAGGGGTGTCTCCTCCTACCGGTGCTGACGGACAGAAACCGGCTCTTCACCACCGCCACGGTGGTGTCGGCCCTGGCCGACCTTCTCTCCACCTCGCGCTCCGGCTGGCGTGGCAAACCCTGACATTCCACCTCACCCAGCTTCCCCGTTCGCGCGCCCATGGATCTTTCACACCCAATCAAAGACATCAATCCCTTGTGCACCGGTGGCTCCGATTGATTTGACTTTGGAAATGCCAATCTCTACATTCTCAATCGCTGCCGACGACGGGGATGACCCGCCGCCGGGAGCCCCCGGACGGATGATGAGTCTTGTCTGGGGTTCCACACCCAAGGGAGGGCAATGCCATGATGAACGAGAACATCGCCGAGCAGACTGCCAACCTCACCGAGCTCAACGACGAGGCGCTGGATGATCTCATCTCCGGCGGCGCGCAGGAGCTCAGCAAGACGCAGGCCTGGGAGTAGTCACACCAGGAAGGCATTCCCGCGGTAACCACGGACGGGTGCATCCGGAGCGCCCGTCCGTTGTCTTTTCTGAACCAGGGGGATTCCATGTCCACCACGTTGAATGAGTACCTGAGACTCGCCGAGCCCCACCTCTCCCCCCGGCTCATCTCTCCCACGGCGCTGGCCCGGCTCGAGCAACTCGCCCGCCTGATGCCACCCGTGTCCGCCTCCGGCTTCGAGTGCCGGCTGGGCCGGGAGGAGGCCCAGGCCGACCTCGGCGTCCGCTTCCTCGCCAGCGATGGCAGCCGCGCCCTGCTCGCGGGCCGCGTGGACGCGGGCCCCGCCCTGCCCTCCCCGCTCTTCTCCCACCCCGTCTGGGAGCGCCTGCGCCGCTTCGGCGCGCGCTGGGACACCCCGGGGAGCTTGTTGCAGGAGGAGCTCGGCGACGTCTTCCTGGAGTTCGACGTCGAGGAGACACCGCCTCCGGTGCCCATCCCTTCCTTCTTCATCGAGTATGACCGGCGGGCCTGGCGCCGCCTGGCGGCGATGGAGGAGTCCCTGGCACTGCTGTGGGGCGAGCCGCTCGCGCCCGCCGTCCGGGAGCGGGTGGTGGCGTGTCTGGCGGCCCTGCCCGCCGGGGGCTCCGTGTCCGCCGTGGGCGCCATGTTCTCCCGCCGCTTCGACGGCGTGCGGTTGTGTCTCCAGGGCCTGGGGCCCGACACCCTGCCCGACTACCTGGCCCTCATCGACTGGCCGGGAGACACCCGCGACGTGGAGGCGCTGCTCGCCCCGGTGGCCGGCCGGGTGGAGCGCATGGCGCTGAGCCTCGACGTGGGCCCGGCCGTGCTGCCCAGGCTGGGTGTGGAGTGCCACCTCTCGGACAGCCTGCACGAGGCCGACTCCGAGCGCTGGGCGTCGCTGTTGGACGTGCTCGTCAAGCAGGGCCTGTGCCTGCGCGCCAAGCGCGACGCGCTCGTGGCGTGGCTGGGGCATACGCACCTGCGCGCACACCCCGAGGCCCTCCCTGGCAACCTGCGGGCGCTCGCCGCCTCGCTCGGCCCCAAGGCCCTCCCCGTCTTCCTGCGGCGCATCAACCACCTCAAGCTCGTCCTCCAACCCGGCCAGCCTCCCGAGGCCAAGGCCTACCTCGTGCTCCTCCAGCGGTGGCTGGGCCATGACGGGCAGCGGCGGCGCTACGTGTTCGGCGATCTCCAGGAGGTCCGCGACGCCGTGCTCGGTTGAGCCCCAACCCACCGGGGCCCTGACTTCGTACCGGGGGCCGTGGCCAGGGCCATTCCAGATAAGCTACACTCTTCCGTCCAGACGAGAGATGGGGGAGCGCTTCGGATGAGTGATGGTCAGACCTCCACGAGCGTTGAATCCGGCCTCGGAACGGAGCTGGAGCTGAATCGGAGGCTGGCACTGGCCACCCCCGCGGACACCGTGCGGGGCATGTCCTTCCACACCACGCTGGACGTGTTGCGCGCGGACCTGGGTGAGGAGGCGTTGGAGCGCTGCCTCGAGCCACTCAAGGAGAAGGTCTACAAGAGCTTCTTCACCTACCCCGTCAGCGAGTACCTGCGGTTGCAGTACAGCGCGGCGTGGCTGCTGGGCGAGAAGCACGGCGGCTTCGACAACGCGGTCCGGCGCATCGGCGGGGGGATTGCTCCCGGGTTCCTGGGCTCGGTGGTGGGCAAGGCCTTCATGCTGCTGACCAAGGAAGGCCCGAGACAGTTGCTCAACAACATGCCGGTGGCGTACCGGGCGGCGTCGAGCTTCGGCGAGGCGGTGGTGCACTGGACGGGGCCGAGGAGCGGCGTGCTCACCACGAAGCGGGACTTCCTCCTCTACCTCAACCACGAGGGCGGGCTGCTGGGCCTGTTCCGCACGCTGGGCATCCAGAACGGGCGGGTGTCCGGACGGCAGATCGGACCGCTCGACAACGAGGTGACCTTCTCCTGGGACTGAGGGCGCACCTCAGGCGAGCGGCACCCGGGGAAGCCTCACCCGGAACACGGTGCCCGCCTCCCGCGAGGAGCTCACGTCGATGTGGCCGCCGTGCGCGGCGACGATCTCGTGCACGATGAACAGGCCGAGCCCCACGCCCTTGAGGGCGTTGCCTCCCCCGCTCGCGCGCGTGAAGGGCTCGAAGATGCGGGGCAGCAACTCCGGCGGGATGGGGATGCCCTGATTGGCCACCTCGAGCACCACCTGGGCGCCCTCGCCGTTGACGCGGACCTGGATGGGGGCCCCCTCCGCCCCATGGGTCAGGGCATTGGACAGCAGGTTGCCCAGCAGTTGGATCAACCGCTCCGGATCCCACTCCCCGCCCGTCTCCCCGCGAGCCTCGAGCAGCAGCTGGCGCTGGGGGTGGGCCGCCAGCAGCTCGTCCACGGCGGCGCGGCCCACCTCCTCCAGGCTCATCGGCTGGCGCTGGATGGGGAGCGTCCCGCCCTGGCGGATCCGCACGAAGTCGAGCAGATCCCGGATGAGGCGATCCATCCGCAGCACACTCGTGCGGATGCGTGACACCCACTTGCGCTGCGAGGCCGTGAGGGGCGCGAGGGAGCTCAGCAACAGGTGGCTGGCGGTGGAGATGGCCTGCAGGGGGTTGCGCAGATCATGGCTGACGATGCCGAGCAGCCGCTCGCGCACCTCCCCCTCGCGGCGCAGCGCCTCCCGGAGCTCGTGGTGCTGGGTGACGTCGGTGCTCACCACCACACCGGCCACCGGACGCCCCGCGGCATCGCGCACCAGGGTGGAGCTCACGTCGATCTGCCGGCGGGAAGCGTCCGGACGGATGATCGTCACCGGCTCGCGCACCACCGTCTCACCGTGGAGCAGCGAGCGCGCCAGGGGCCAGTCCTCGGGGGCATAGGGCCGCCCGTCCGGGTGATAGCCCTGGTAGGCGCCGTATTCCGAAATACCCGTCGACGGCACGAAGGCGTGGCCCCAGATGGTCTCGATCGCCGCGCTGCTCCGCACGAGCCGGCCCCCGGGCTCGGCGATGACGACGCCCACCGGCAACTGCTTCAGCACGGTCTCCAGCAGGGTGCTCTCGGCGGCGAGCCGATCCCTCAGCTGCTCGGCCTCGGCACGTGCCTGGCGCTCGGCCGCATAGAGGCGCGCGCGCTCGATGGCCACGGCGCACTGCTGCCCGAGCGCTTCCATGAACTGGAGCTCCTCGGGGGAGAACTCCCGCTCGTGCTCGAAGCTGAAGCCGAACGCGCCGATGACGCTCCCCTGCACGCGCAGCGGCAGCGCCACGAACGCACGCCCCAGGAGCGCCGGAGAGCCCGCCTGCTCCGGGTAGTCGCGCAGGAAGGCCTCCAGGTTCCCGTACAGCACGGACCGGCCGGTGCGGACGGCCTCGCGGTACATCAGCGGTGTGCCGAGCGGGAAGCGCCGCCAGCGCTCGTCCAGCACCCCCTCGGGGAAGCCATGGGCCGCGCTCAGCTCGAAGGAGGTGCCCTCCGCGTCCACCAGCACGAGCGAGGCCGAGAGGGCCTCGAGCGCCGAGGCCCCCTCTCGCACGGCCACCTGGGCCACCTCCTCGGGCAGCAGCGCCTGGGAGAGCGCCGACGACACGGCGTACAGCCGCTCCACGCGCAGGTGGGCACGTCGTTGCTGCTCGCTCCGGCGCAGCTCGGTGATGTCCTCCACCATGGCCACGAAGCCGGCCACCCGCCCATCCGGCAGCACGTGCGGCACGTAGTCCGCGCGCACCATGCGGGAGCCTCCGGAGCGGTAGCGCACCACGCGCTCGAAGTGCACCCGCCGCCCCGACAGCGCCGACTGGACGGCCTCCTGGATGCTCGCGTACGCGGCCTCGCCGAGGACCTCGGGCATGGCCTTGCCGACGATGAACTCGCGCTTCTCCCCGAACCACCGCTCGTACGCCTGGTTGCAGAAGCGGTAACGCCCGGCGCTGTCCACGTACGACAGCAGCACGGGCGCGGTGTCCACGGTGATGAGCAGCTTCTCGAGAAAACCCTGCCCGTCCGCGACCGAGCCCGGCTGCCGCAGGGAGAGCTCGAGCACCAACAGCTTGTCGACGAAGTCGCTGAGGGAGGGGGTGAGCACGGGAACAGGCATGTGGAGACAACGGCACTTTCTACCCTAGCTGAACAGCTCATACGCTCCAGAAGTGACCGGGGCGAGGGGGTGGAGAGCCCGCTATGTTGGCGCCATGACGCAGGGACGAGAGGCGGGCACGGTGGGCCGCTACCGGCTGATGTCCCGCCTGGCGCGAGGAGGAATGGCGGAGGTGTTCCTCGGCGTCCTGCCCGGGCCCGAGGGCTTCGAGAAGCCGGTGGTGGTCAAACGATTGTTGCCGGAGCTGGCGGGACAAGAGGCCTACCGGCAGATGTTCGCCCAGGAGGCGCGGCTGATGGCCGCCTTCGGCCACGCGCACGTCGTCTCGGTGCTGGACTTCGGGCAGGAGGCGGGCGCGCCCTACCTGGTGCTGGAGTACGTGGAGGGAGTGGATCTGGCCCGGGCGCTCGCCACGCGGGGACCGCTGGCCCCGGCGCTCGTGCGGCACCTGGGCCTGTGCCTGCTGCGCGCGCTGGAGCACGTGCATGGCCTGCGCGACACCCGAGGCGAGTGGCTGGGGCTGGTCCACCGGGACGTGAGCCCCGCCAACGTGCTGCTGGGGCATACCGGCGACGTGAAGCTGGGGGACTTCGGCATCGCCAAGGGGCTGCGCACGCCCTCGCGCACCGCGCCCGGCAGCACGCGCGGCACGCTGCGCTACATGTCTCCCGAGCATCTGCGTGGCGGCCCCCTGGACGCGCGGGCCGATCTCTTCTCGCTCGGGGTGCTGCTGTACGAGGCGGTGGTGGGCCGCAGCCCCTTCGCCGCGGCCACGGACGCGCAACTGCTGCTCGCCGTGCGGGACGCGCGCCTGGAGCCCGCGGAGCACCTGTTGCAACGGGCCGGCCCCGCCCTCGCGGGCGTCGTCCAACGCGCCCTGCGCCCCCACCCCACCGAGCGCTTCGCCTCCGCGGGAGACATGGCGCGTGCCCTGCTGGACGTGGACACCGGCGGGGGAGCGGAGCAGCCCTGGCACGTGGCCGCGCTGGTGGCGGAGACACTCGCCGCCGGGCGAGAACCGGGGACCTCGGTTTCCGAGAAACGGGCCGCGAGCCCGTTCTCCGCCGCCCTGCTCGAAGGCCGGGGAGACGAGGAGACGTGACGCCGGCGGGACCGCGCTTCCTCGCCGCGTGCCCTCTCCGGACGGAAGGTGCTAAGGACGATGGGCATGTCAGGGCGTACCGAGCTCATCCCCGCGCAGGAACCGGCCAGCGGGCTCTCCTTCCGGAGGGTGAACCTCGAGGTATCGGCCGGTCCGGACGCGGGCACCACGGTGAGCAGCTCCGCCGAGAAGCTCACCATCGGCTCGGCTCCGGGAAATGATCTGGCGCTCTCCGACGCCACCGTGTCTCGCTTCCACGCCGAGCTGGTGCGCGAGCGCGGTGGCTACCGGGTGAAGGATCTGGGCAGCACCAACGGCACGCGGGTGGACCACGTGCGCGTGCAGGACGCCTACGTGGCGGACGGCTCCACGCTGGCCTTCGGCGGCACCACGGTGCGCTTCTCCCTGGTGGCCACGCGGGACGTGCTGCCCCTGCACCCCGAGCCCCGCTTCGGCGGGCTGGTGGGCGAGAGCGCGGTGATGCGGGCCCTGTTCGCCCAACTGGCGCGCCTGGCCGCCACGGATGCCACCGTGCTCGTCGAGGGCGAGAGCGGCACGGGCAAGGAGCGGGTGGCCGAGGCGCTCCACCAGGCGAGCCCGCGGGCCTCGGGCCCCTTCGTGGTGGTGGACTGCGGCTCCATCCCCGCCGAGCTGGTGGAGAGCGAGCTCTTCGGCCACGAGAAGGGCGCCTTCACCGGTGCCACCCACGAGCGCCGGGGCGCCTTCGAGGCCTCCAACGGGGGCACCCTCTTCCTGGACGAGCTGGGCGAGCTGCCCCTGGCCGTGCAGCCCAAGCTGCTGCGCGCGCTGGAGCGCCGGCAGGTGAAGCGCGTGGGCGCGGATGGGTACCGGAGCGTGGACGTGCGCTTCGTGGCCGCCACGCACCGGGATTTGCGCGAGGCCGTCAACCGCGGGCAGTTCCGCGAGGACCTGTACTTCCGTCTCGCCGTGGGCATGGTGCGCGTGCCGCCGCTGCGCGCGCACCTGGAGGATCTGCCGCACCTGCTGGAGCACCTGTGGGCGGAGACGTTCCGCTCGCTCGGCCTGCCGCCGCGGCCCTTCACCGCGCCCGGCCCCGAGACGCTGCACCAGCTCTCCACCCTGCCCTGGCGCGGCAACGTGCGCGAGCTGCGTAACTTCGTCGAGCGCAGCGTGGCCCTCTCCGGCGCGCTGGATGCCTCGTTCCTCCAGGCGGCCAGTGCCCCGGCCGCGGCGGCCGGGACTCCCACCGTGCGCGTGGACCTGCCCTACAAGGAGGCGAAGGAGGCGTGGCTCACCCACTTCGAGGAGACGTACCTGCGCCAGCGCCTGGCGGCCTCGGGCGGCAACGTGAGCCAGATGGCGCGCGAGGCCGAGGTGGACCGCGCCCACGTCATCAAGCTGCTCCGCAAGCACGCGGTGCGCTGATATGAAACCGGGTGCCATGCCGCGCTGCCCGACGTGCCAGAGCGAGTACGCGGAGGACGTCTCGTACTGCCCCCGTGACGGCGCGGCGCTGCTGCCCGCCGTGCTGGAGGGCCGCTACCGGTTGCTGTCCCAGCTCGGCGCGGGAGGCATGGGCGTGGTGTACCTCGCCGAGCACCTGGGCCTGCGCAAGAGCGTGGCGGTGAAGCTGCTGCGCGGCGAGCTGTCGAGGGATCCCACCTTCACCCGCCGCTTCGAGCAGGAGGCCATCGCCGCCAGCCAGATCGGCCACGAGCACATCGTCAACGTGACGGACCTGGGCCGCACCCCCACCGGCGAGCTCTTCTACGTCATGGAGTTGCTGGAGGGAGAGAGCCTCGGCGCGCTGCTGCTGCGCGAGCGCTCCCTCCCGCTGTGGCGCGCGGTGCCGATCCTGACGCAGGTGTGCCGGGCGCTCGAGGCGGCGCACGCGCGAGGCATCGTCCACCGGGACGTGAAGCCACAGAACGTGATGCTGCCGCGGCGGCAGGAGCAGGCGGACTTCGTCAAGGTGGTGGACTTCGGCATCTCCAAGGTGATGCAGGGGCAGCCGGCCAGCGGGCTCACCGAGGCGGGCGCCATCCTCGGCACCGCCAACTACATGGCCCCGGAGCAGGCGGCGGGTGGGCCGGTGGATGCCCGGGCGGATGTGTACTCGGTGGGAGTGCTCACCTACGAGGTCTGCACCGGTACGCTGCCCTTCCGCGGGGACAACACCTTCGCCACCCTGTTGCAGCACCTGGAGGCCACCGCCGAGCCCCCCAGCCGGCGCCGCCCGGACCTCGGCCTGCCGCCGGAGCTGGACGTGCTGGTGCTGAGCGCGCTCGCCAAGGACCCGGCCGCGCGCCCCACCCTGGAGGCGTTCCGCGCCGGCCTGGAGGCGCTCGTCCCGGGCCGCGTGCCCCTCCAGCTCACGCCGGCCATGGCCACCAGCCGCGTGCCCGCGCTCCCGCCCGCCGTGGCCGAGCCCATCGAGCCCATCGTCGTGTCCACCCAGAACCTGGAGGCGGTCCACCGTGCCAGGCGCGGAGGGCTCCTCGTGGGAGGCGTGGGCACACTGCTGCTCCTCGGCGGCATGGGACTCTGGGCGGCCACCTCACGCACTCCGGCCGTGGAGCCCCCCGCCGTCTCCTCACCGGTGGAGGCCCCCGCTCCCGTAGCCGAAATCCCGAAGGAGTCCGCTCCCACGCCGGCTCCGGCCGAACGCCCGCCCGAGGGCGAGCAACCCGAAGCCCCGCCGAAGAAGCAGCCGCCGCGCGTGAAGCCCGACAAGCCCCGGCCCGGTAAGGCCCAGGACAAGGTCCAGGACCTCAAGCCCAACCCCTTCTGAATCGACGATGACCACCCGCCACCGCCGCATGTCCTTCCCGGCGCTCCTCGTCGCGCTGCTGCTCGCCCTGGGAGGTACGGGGGCGAGCGCCGCCGAGCCCGGAGCCGCCCGCGCCGCCGCTCGCAAGCACTTCGAGCGCGGTACCACCCTCTACCAGGAGGGCCGCTACGCCGAGGCCGCCGCCGCCTTCGAGGCCGCCTACCAGACGCTCGCCAACGGCGTGGTGCTCTACAACCTGGGCCAGTGCTACGAGAAGCTCGGCGATCTCCA
The DNA here is from genome assembly GCF_000733295.1 of Archangium violaceum Cb vi76. Taxonomy (GTDB): domain Bacteria; phylum Myxococcota; class Myxococcia; order Myxococcales; family Myxococcaceae; genus Archangium; species Archangium violaceum. The sequence goes on from NZ_JPMI01000277.1 coordinate 91,221, forward strand.
GCGGGCCATCGGCTACTACCGCGACTACCTGCGCATGGTGCCTGGCGCGGAGGACCGGCCGCTCGTCGAGTCCCTCATCGCCCGGCTGGAGAAACGCCACGAGGAGGAGCGCCGTCCCCAGGTGACCGTCTCCAGCGAGCCGTCGGGTGCACGGGTGCAGGTGGACGGCGAGGCGCGCGGGGTGACGCCCTGGAGCGACAAGCTGGTGGTGGGCCCGCACCGGCTCGAGGTGACCCACGAGGGCTACCAGCCGCTGCGGCGCGACGTGGAGCTGCGGCCCGGCGAGCCCCTCGAGCTGCAACTGATGCTCACGCCCCTCCCGAAGAGCGGCGTGGCGGGCAAGCTCCAGCCGGGCCAACCACGGCGGCGCGTCTGGACGTGGGTGGCGGCGAGCGCGGCGGGCGCGGCGGCGGTGGGGGCGGTGACGCTCGGTCTGCTGGCGCGCTCGGACTCGAGGGAGCTGCTGGCCCGGCCGCACGAGCGCGCCGAGGCGCAACAGCTGCACGACTCGGCCCTGGGCCGGGCGAGGGCCTCCAACATCCTCACCGGTACCGCGGGCGTGGCCCTGCTGGCGGGCACGGCCCTGTTCTACTTCGAGGGGAGCTTCTGACGTGCGCGCGTGGCTGACGGTGGTGATGATGGCCCTGGCGGGCTGTAGCGTGCAGGTGACGGGCGCGCCGTGCCAGGACGACCTGCAGTGCCCGAGTGCCCAGCGCTGCACTCCCGAGGGGCAGTGCGTGGCGGGCGCCCGCTCCGGGGAGCACCTGCTCGAGTCCTGCCGCACGGCGATGGAGACGCTCGCCCGGCGCGCGGACCAGTGTTACGGCGGGAAGACCCCGGAGAGCTACCCGCGGCTGGCGGACGCGGAGTCGGTGTGCGCCTCGGTGGTGGCGAGCGTCGAGGGGGGCCGGCAGGCCTTCGTCCCGGAGCGGTTCGGCGCCTGCGTGCGCCAACTGCGCGACCTGCCCTGTGGCGCGATGACGCTCGATGACTTCAGCCAGGGCAACCTGCTGGCGCGCTGCGAGGCCCTGGAATCCCAGGTGGCGGAAGGCAACCCGTGTGGCAGCAACCTGGACTGCCAGGGCGGCTGGTGCGACACGAGCGCCGGCTGCGCCTCGGGGGTGTGCAAGCGCTACGTGCCCGCGGGGAGCGGGTGTGACGGCGGCGTCCCGTGCCAGCCCGGCTCCACCTGCTCGCTCAACGTGTGCCGCGCGCACGCGAACCTGGGCGAGTCCTGCGCCTGGGGCATCCGCTGCGCGCCGGAGGCCAACGCCGCGTGCGTGGACAACCGGTGCGTCGCGCGCAAGGCGTCCGGTACGTGCAAGAGCGCCGACGAGTGCGAGCCCGGCATGGCCTGCGTGAAGCTCAACGTGGACGCGGGCCCGGACGCCCCGCGCGAGTGCCGCCCGGCCCGGGGGCTGGACGAGTCCTGCACGCCCGGAGCCTCCGAGTGTGGCGGCCTGCTCTACTGCGAGGCCGCCACGGCGCGCTGCCGTCCCTGGAGGGAGCTCGGACAGACCTGTTATGACCCGGATGGCACGAAGGAGCTGGCCATGTGCATGGGGAGCCGGTGCGCCTTCGGTGCCTTCCTCCAGCTCGTCTGCCAGCAGTACGTCACCCCGGGAGGGAGCTGCCTGGCGGACGGAGACTGCGGCCCCACGGGTGCCTGCCGCAACAAGGTCTGCGTCACCACGTGGTGCCGGTGAGCTGTAGACTCGAGCCTACAGGGGACGCCGGGCCCGTAGGCCGCGGCCAACACCCTACCCGGCGGCCAGCCGCACCTGCTGACGGGGCTGGGAGACCTCGGCCGCCGCGGGCAGGGTGACGGTGATGAGAGTGCCCCGGCCCTCGCGGCTCTCCGCGCGCAGCGTGCCGCCCAGGCTGGTGACGATGGCGTGGCTCACCGACAGCCCCAGCCCCGAGCTGCCGGGCACCGTGGCGACGAAGGGCTCGAAGATGCGGGAGAGCGCATCGGGCGCCAGTCCCTTGCCCGTGTCCTGGACCTCCACCACCGCCTCGCCATCCTCGCTGGTGTAGGCGGCCACCCGCAGCACGTTGCGCGCGGCGTCCGCGGGGTTCATCGACTGCACCGCGTTGAGCAGCAGGTTGAGGAAGAGCTGGGTGAGCCGGGCCTCGTCCGCGTCCACCGCGGGCAACTCGAAGAAGTCCCGCTCCAGCCGGGCCCGCTGGCTCACCTGGCCGCGGATGAGCTTCAACGCGTTCTCCAGCACCGGCTGCAGCTCCACCCGCGCCTGGTGCTCCGGCGGCTTGCGAGAGAGCGTCCGGAGATCCTGGACAATATGCTTGAGCCGCAGCGCCCCCTCGGACGTCTCGGACAGGGCCTCCATCACCTCGTCCAGCTCCTCGGATACCGCCGCGCCCTGGCCGCGCAGCGACTCGCCCATGCGCTCCAGCTCCTCGCGCGCGTAGGAGAGGTTGGCCAGCATGAAGGCCAGCGGGTTGTTCATCTCGTGCCCCACCGCCGCCGCCAACGAGCCCAGCGCCGAGAGCCGATCCGCCTGGAGGAGCCGCGTCTCCATCTGCTTGCGCAGCGTCACGTCCCGGGCGAACACCCGCAGGCCCGCGGGATCCGACAACTGCTCCACCGTCAGCTCCCAGTAGTGGCCCGCCAGCTGAACCAGGGGAGCGGGCTCGCCCGCGGGCGCACCCCGCCAGGACCACTGCAGCGCCGCCTGCACCAGCGGGTGCCGCCCTCCCTGCACCACCATCTCCGGGAAGGCCCTGTGCGCGGCCGGGTTGGCGTAGCGCAGCTCGCCCTCCATGCTCAGCTCCAGCAACGGCTCCGGGTGCAGCAGCGGGAAGGAGGCCAGCCGGTACATGGGCTCCTCCAGCGCGCGCATCCCCGACACGTCGCGCACCATCAACCCCAGGCGCTGCCGCGTCTCGCCAGGCACCGGCGCGCACGGGGTGACCTCCGCCGCGTACCAGCGCGTCTCGCCCTCCACCTCCAACCGGTACTCCTGCCGTCCGTCCGCCCCGCCATGGCGCACCGCGCACATCAGCGACAGCAACGGCTCGGCCGCCTCAGCCCCCAACACCTCCGTCAGCGTGCGCCCCTCGGCGCCGCTCACGTCCCGGCCAAAGGCCCTGCCCGTGGGTGACCACAACCGGTGGCACCGATCCTCTCCGTCCAGCTCCGCCACCACGTACTCGGCGCTCCGGGACTTGCGCGGCACCGGGGCCTGCTCCCGCCCCTCCGACGGCAGGACGAAACCCTCCACCCGGAACGGCCCCATCAGCATCTCCAGGCCGGAGCCATCCGTGTTCATCCGCGTGAGGACGGACACCAGCGAGGCGACGTCCGGCTCGGACAGGCGCCGGGTGAGGACGATGCCATCGGCCAGCGTGGGCGCGGTGAAGGCGAACGTCATCAGCCGGGGCTCATCCTCCGCCCCCACGTAGGTGGCCAGGGTGGCGCGCATGGCATGCTCGTCCGCGTGGTTGGAGTAGATGGCCGTCACGTCCGCCTCTCCGGTCAGCACCGCGTGGATCGCCTTGCGGTAGGTGCCCCAGAAGCGCTGCTGGGAGAAGAGCTCGTTCGTGCGCAGCCCCCGCGACTCCAGGTAGCGCACCGGCAGCAGGTGCCCCCCGGTGGAGCGCGGCGCCACCCAGGCCACGCGCTTGCCCTGGAGCGTCTCCAGGGTGAGCGGCTCGTCCGCGCGGCACACCAGCGCCGAGTGGTAGTGGTAGCTCCCCGAGCGCACCGCGCGCAGCACCGCCCTCGCCCTCGGCGCGATGGCATCACACTGCTCGGCCGTGGCCCACGCCATGTCCACGTGGCCCGCCACCAGCTCCGCCTCCAGCGCCTCGTACGTGGGCGCTATCTCCACCATCACCGTCCGGCCCAGCCGCTCCGACAACGCCCGCCCGAACAGCTCCACGCGGACGTGCTCCCTCACGTCACCCAGAGCCGGGTAGATCATGAAGCGGATGGGGGTGGTCGGCGTGGTCACGTGCGCTGCCTCCTTGGATGCCCCCCGGGCCCGGGAGCGGCCCCTATCAACTCCGGCATCCATGGTGCACGATATTTTTAGCTCATTCCACAGAATTCCTGATTCACGGGAATGGAGAGCTTGTCCGACACGGCGTGCTTCACCCGAAGTCCGGGTTCAGAAGGCCTTGAAGTCAGAAGGCCTTGAAGGTGGTGATGGTGTAGGTGTCCTTGACACCCGGCAGGGTCTGGATGCGCTCGGTGACGAAGCGGCCGATGTCCTGGTCCTTGTCGAGGTGGAACCTGGCCAGCAGATCGTAGCCCCCGGAGGTGGAGTAGACCTCGGAGGCCTCGTCGACCTGGTCGGCGATCATCGCCGCGGTCTTGTAGGTCTGCCCCAGCTCACACTTGATCATGACGAAGATGGTGTGCACGGGAAGTCACCCTATCACGCGACTTCGGGGAGCGGGCCGGCAGCCGGAGCGGCGTCACGGCGGGAGAGCCGCCGCATGGAGGCCTTGCCCACGACGATGTCCACCATCTTGCGCGCGCGCGTCCAGACGCTCTCCTGCACGTAGGGGATGCCGTGCTTCTCGCAGATCGCGCGCACCTTGGGCTGCATGCGCTGGTACTGGAGCATGGAGACGTCGGGGAAGATGTGGTGCTCGATCTGGTAGTTGAGCCAGAGGTGGAGGTAGTCGTTGAGATCTCCCCCGGTGCGGTAGTTGGCGCTGCCGATCACCTGCTGGAGGTAGCGCTCGCCCTTGTTCTCGGGCTTGGAGTCGAAGCGGTAGAGGTCCTCGCCGGTGTGGTTGGGCCCCACGACGAGGAAGGTGTGCACGTTGGTGATGACCTCGGCCATGAGCGAGTTGCACAGGGCGCTGAAGCCGGCCCAGGCGCTCAGGGGCAGGAAGAGCGCGGGGAGGACGGCGAAGTTCCAGAGGACGTAGGGGGCGTAGCCGCTGAGCAGCACCTCGCGCCACTCCTCGCGGGTGAGGGGCCCGTTGGGGCGGTGCTTGCGGCGGAGCGAGGCGAGCGTCTCGGGGGAGTAGTAGCTGGCGCGCCAGGTGATGGCGAGCAGGGCGAGCTGGAGGTAGCGCAGGGCGAGCGGGCGGTTGGGGTTGCGGAGGGAGCCCTCGGCGTTGCGCTCGAGGAGATCCGGATCCGCGTCCTCGCCGGTGTGCGAGTGGTGGAGGACGTTGTGCTCGTAGACCCAGGCCTCGGGGAGGATCCAATCGAGCCAGTCGAGGAAGCGGCGATTGCCCTTGGCGAAGCCCTTGCTGGTGCGCTCGACGGGGGCACCGGGGACGCGGTCGTAGCCGCGGTGACCCACGTGGTGCATGAGCAGCCAGCGGGTGGAGCGGCCGAGCCCCATGGCGGCGGCGCTCAGCGGGTTGGGCATCACCCAGCAGGTGGCCAGGCCGAGCACGGAGGCGGCGCGGCCCCAGTTCTCGATCTTCCGCAGGTGGGCGAGGTCCGCCTCGCTGACGGAGGCGTCGATCTCATCGCGCAAGGCGCGGATGTCGGCCAGGAAGGCCTCCACGTCGACGGTCGAGGGATCGAAGTCAGGGGTGGCGCGGGACATGCGGGGGGACCTCGGGCGGGCGGAACGGAGATGGGGGGCGAAGGAGAGCGGGCCCGCCTGTGCGCGCTCGGGGGCCGCACGGTAGCCGCAGGGTGGTGGCTCGGGGAAGGGCCTCGCGCGGCCAGGATGGAAGCCGCCCAGAGCCGGAAGCCCAAGAAGGAGTTGAAGAAGTGAGGTACACCCGGGCCATGTTCCGTATCACCCTCATGGGACTTCTCGGCATTCTTGCAGCGTGCAGCTTTACAGCCATTGGCCAGGCTGCGGATTGGCTGTGGCGCCATCAGAAAGAAATCATGGTCGGCGCCACCGTCGTTGCCGCGGGAACCGCTTTCGTTGTCATCTCCACCGGCGCGGGACTGATAGTCCTCGCCCCCCTGGTGCTGCTGTCATGAGCCTCGACATAGACGCGACTTGCGGCGTCCTCGAAAAGCTCCAGGAGAAATTCGGCTCGCCATCAGATACGGAGTTGCTCAGGACGGCAGCACTCGCGCTCCATTTCATCTGGGGCAGCGGTCATCTCCACAATTTCGAGGACTATCTGGCGTGTTTCAGGCCAGGGGATTCCCATCCCCCGCCCTCCTCCTTCGATACACGCGAGCGGGCCGAGGCTTCGCTACAGCAACCGATGGATCCTCGAGTCGCACATCGCGTTGTCATCTCAGGCAGTCGATACGCTGTCGGTTACTCGCCCGAGCATGGAAGCCGATTCCTGGTCCGCATCCCCGAAAGAGCAGGGCTGGCCACAACCATTCATCCCCTGAGTGCGCTCATGAGTGAGGCCTTTGCGGTCCTCCGCCAGGCTCGTGCGCATGCTCACGCTCCCGAGGACAAGGAGTCGGTCGACATCGCCCTGCTCGCCATCCATTTCATCCTGGAGAGCAACCAGTCATCCCACTTCAAGAGTTTCCTCGAGAATTTTGATTCGGACACTCCCCGCCCCCCGCTCTGTACCTTCAGCTCCCGGAAGGAGGCCGATACCTGGTTGAACGCCCACCCCAGGCCTCCCCACGGCGCAGGAGTGGACATCGCTGGCCAGCACTACTCCGTGGGCTACGCGCGCGACAGCGAGCTCCGGGTACTGGTGCGCAGACCAACGCTGGAAGAGCTGGGACTCGCCGAGGAAGACGAGTAACGCGCCGTCGGGATCCAACCCGATGTCCGAGAGACCCTCACCCCGTCCCTCTCCCGGAGGGCGAGGGGTTGTTGGTCGGAGTGAGGGGACGGTGGACGCTGATTGCTTCAGGTCGTGGGGCGCTGCATCGCCTGGAGCAACTCCAGCGCCTCGGTGACGGCCTGCCAGACCTGCATGGCCTTGAGGCTCTCGTCGCCGCCCTGCAGCGTCCGCTTCGCCAGGCGCTCCAACGGGGCCAGCGCGTTCTCCACCAGCACGATCTGCCGGCCCAGGTCCGCGGGCAGTGGCGCCGAGGTCCGTTGCGGCGAGGGCACCGGCGCCCGCTCCGCCATGGACTTCACCGCCTGGGACATCTGCTCCATGTACCGTCCCAGATCCGCGGGCGGCGCGGCCACGGGCGCCGCCACCGGCTGGCGCTCCGCCATCGTCTTCACCGCCTGCGTCAGCTGCTCCATCACCGGGCCCATGTCCACCGTCTGGGCAGGCGCCGCCACCGCGCGCTCGGCCAGCGCCCGCAGCACCTTCGCCAGGTGCTGCAAGTACGGCGTCAGGTCCGGCCCCTGCACCACCGGCGCCGGCGTCTCCTTCTTCGCCAGCTCCAACAGCGCCTCGCGCAGCGACTCCAGCCTCGGCACCACCTCGGCCACCGGGCTCGGACCCGACGGTTGCCGTGCCACCTCGGCCGCCTTCACCACCGCGCCCGCCACCGAGCCGAGCTGCTCTTCGATCGCGCTCAGCTGACCCGTCACCCGGGCCACCGGATCGTCCTCCTTCCCGCCCATCCGCTTCACCCGCGCGAAGCCCTGCTTGATCTCCTCCCAGCGCTTCGCCTTCTCCGGCGTCAGCCGCCCACGCATCTCCTGCAACTTGAGCAGGTTCTGCTCGGCCGCCGTCGTGAGCGTCTGCGACTCGCCCTGGTAGTGATCGTCGATGAGCCGCTCCAGCTCATCGTCCGTCATGGCCGCCACCACCTTCTCGGTGACCTTGCCCATGTTGCGGTAGCTGCCCTGCAACTTGAACGCGGGCTCCGTGCGGAAGCGCTCGTCCTGCGCCGCCGAGGCGATGTACTGCAGGTTCACCTTCAGCAGCACATCCTGCACGCGGAACAGCCGCTGGAACACCGCGACGATCTCCTGCAACTCCGCCGCCGCGTAGCCGTACGACAGCTCGCCCGTGGGCACCTCCTCGCCCTTCGCCATGCGGATGAGCTTGTGGATGTCCCCCGGCTCGCGCGTGGCCAGCGGCGCCAGCACGCTGTTCGACGTGAGCGCGTTCTCGATGTAGCTCAGCGCGAACAGGTCCTCCTTGCCATCAAGGATGTCGCCCAGGTTGTAGGTGTCGGCACGGTTGGCGAGCATGTCCGGAATCCGGAAGCGCTCACCCGTCTCGGTGTACGGGTTGCCGGCCATCACCACGCAGAACTTCTTGCCGCGCAGGTCATACGTGCGCGTCTTGCCGTTCCACACGCCTTCAATCCGGCGCTGGCCGTCGCACAGCGAGATGAACTTCTGGAGCAGCTCGGGATCCGTGTGCTGGATGTCGTCGAGGTAGAGCATCACGTTGTTGCCCATCTCGAAGGACAGGTTGATGCGCTCCACCTCCTGGCGGGCCGTGGCGTTGGGAGCCTCGGACGGATCCAGCGACTTCACCGAATGACCCAGCGCCGGGCCGTTCACCTTCACGAAGGTGAGGCCGAGCCGGCTGGCCACGTACTCCATCAACGTCGTCTTGCCATAGCCCGGTGGCGACATGAGCAGCAGCATGCCCATGCGATCCGTGCGCTTGTTCTCGCCCGCCGAGCCGAGCTGCTTGGCCAGGTTGGCGCCGATGAGCGGCAGGTACACCTCGTCGATGAGCTTGTTGCGCACGAAGGACGTCAGCACCTTCGGCGTGAACTCCTCCAGGCGCAGCCGGCGGCGCTCGCGGTCCAGCAGGTCGCGCAGCAGCGCGCGGTAGGCGTGGTAGGCCGGCACGCGCACCTGCCGGAAGTCACTCAGGCGGGTGAGGAACTCATCCAGCCGCAGCGGCAGCTTCCGGTCCTGGATGCGGGGGTGCTGGCCCAGCATGCCCGGCACTTCGGTGGAGGTGAGTGCACCGGCCACCTCGCGGTCCACCTTGCGCTCGGTGAGCAGCACCACCGCGGCCTCCACCGCCACGTGGGCCGCCGCGCCCGGGCCGCCCTCGCGCCGCGCCAGGTACGCCTCCACCCACGCGCGCACGGTGCGCAGCCGCTCGGGGAGGTTCTTCTCCAGGCCGCGCAGATCATCCTCGAAGGCCGAGCGCGTGCCCGCCCTGTCCAGCTGCGCCAGCAGCGCGTCCTTGAGCGCCACGGCCTCGCCGCTGGTGGTGAAGCGCGGCCGGTCTCCGGCCAGCTCCTCGACGAGGTAACGCCCGGCGAGCCGCGCCTCCGCGGGGCCACACGCCACGCCCGAGGCCGTCAGGAAGGCGCCGATCCGCTCGCCCGCCTCGGTACCGAGGGCCACCAATTCCGCCGACTCACCGAAGGCCGCGCGGAGCCGGTGCAGGCTGCGCGCGCGCCGGTGGATGAGGGCCTTCTCGTCGCCCTCGCCACCGAAGGCCCAGTACAGGGATGCCCAGGCGCGCGGCGTGGGCGCGAAGCGCAACAGCCCCGCTCCCGTGTGCATCGCCAGCAACTTCTCCAGGATGGCCGCCGCGTCCACGTCGTGGATGCCGCGCTCGTAGCCCTCGTCGTACTTGTCCGCCGAGTACGCGCGCACCTTCTCCAGCAGCCCACCCTGCTCCACCACCGCCTGGTGCAGCGAGGCCAGCGTCACGCTCCCCTTCCCCTCCTCCGCGTCCAGCAGCACCTGCGCCGCGAGGTACTCGGCGCGGTACACCTGGGGCGTCTCGGAGATGAGGTGCTGATCCCACAGCTCGCGGTACTTCTCCAGCTCCGGCTCCTCCAGCTTCTGGGCGTAGTCGGTGCCGGTGAGCTGCAGGTACAGCGCGCCGTCACGCGGCAGCAGCGTCAGGTCCAGCTGCTGCGTGTTGACGTTGAAGCGGTGCTTGCCGAACTTGATGACCGGCGCGCCCGAGCCCTCCTCGTAGAGGTCGTTGCGGTCGCGCAGCGCGCGCAGGGCGTCCTGGCGCGCCGTCTTCACGCGGCTCTGCACCTCGTCCGAGCGCACGCTGTCCTGGAGCTCGAGGAGCTGCTCGGCGAGCTGCCGCAGCTTGAGCACCATCGAGTCCGAGGCGAAGTACGTGTTGAGCTCGTCCTCGGACTTGAAGGACTTCGCGCGGCGGCTGACGCCGGTGAGGATGCGCTCGGCGGCGCCGAAGAGGTTCTGCGCGCGGCGCTGGCGCTCGTCCACCAGGGCCTGCTTCTTCTGGCCGAAGGCCTCGAGCAGCTCCTCGCGCTTCTGGGTGAGCTGGCCGAGGAACTCGTCGAACTCGCCGAAGCGCCCCTCCATCTCCTCCAACTGCACGGTGAGGCGGGACAGGCCCTCGTCGCACTTCTCCGGCGAGTCCGCCACGGACAGGGCGCTCTCCACCGCCTGGCCGAGCAGCTTGAACTGGGCGCCGAACTCGGCCCGCTTCTCGCGGCCCACCAGCTCCTTGCGCTTGACGATCAGGCCCGCGCGCACGCGGTTGAGGCGGGAGAACAGCTCGGAGATGCCCTCCAGGATCCTGGCGCGCGCGAGCGGATCGCCCACCTGCAGGCCGCCCACCGTCTCGCTGAGCACCTCCAGGCCCTTGCCCACCTGCTCGACGTCCTCGCCGAGCGGGGCCAGCTCCTGGGTGGTCTGGATGGGCTCCAGCTTCTGCAACAGCACGTCCAGGCGCTCGGCCAGCGGGTTGAGCGCCTCACCCCGCTGGAGGAACTGCACGGCGTCGGAGCTGACGCGGTCGGTCTCCTCGATGACCTGCTTCTCGAGGGCATCGAGCCGCGCCGTGTCGATGTAGCGGATCTCCTTGAGGGTGATGAGGTGACCGCGCTGCTTGCGCAGCTCCGAGAGGGCATTCATGAAGCCCTCGGCGTTCTGGAGCTCCTCGGGCCGCACGCGCAGCAGCACCTGCTCCTGGGCCTTCTGGGCCTCGGTCATGGCCTCGGTGGCGCGCTTCTGCAGCGCGAGCACCTTCTCGAACTCGTCGATGATGAGCTCGGAGGTGCGCCGCAGCGTTTCGATCCCCTCCTGGAGCTTCGTCTCCTCGTGCCCGAGCCAATAGAAGGCATCGAGCATGCGGGTGGCGGCGGAGGCCAGGTCCTCGTAGGTGCGCCGGGAGGGCTTGTCCGTGCGGGCCATGCGCACGAGCGTCAGCGCGTCGGAGATGCCGCGCACGAGCTCGGCGTTGCCCACCTTGCCGAGGTAGCCGGGGGCGGGAGGCATCTTCGCGGCGTGCTCGGCGGAGACGAAGGGCGTCTGCCACACCTGCATGGGGTGCACGCGGGTGGGCTCGTTGGAGACGGCGCGGAAGAGCACCATGCGCCCGTCCCCGAAGAGGCTGAAGCCGTTGCCCAGCAGCGGGTTCTGCACCTCCTTGCGCACGAGGTTGTACGGGAAGAGGACGTAGGCGCCCTCCTCCCGGCGGAAGAAGACGTAGAGCACGTCCTCGCCATTGGGCGAGCGGATGGCGCGCTTGAACTGGAGGCCCTCGCCAATCCCCTCGAAGACCTTGAAGTCGCCCGTCTGCAGGTAGTAGCCACCGGGGAAGACGATGCCCTGATCCTCGGGCAGGCGGATGCAGGCGTTGCCGATGGCGTCGATGCGCACCACGTGCTGGGTGCGGGTGTTGAAGACGAGGTAGCGGTGTTTCGTCTCGCGGAACGGCAGCACGCGCAGCAGGATGAGGGCGCCCACCTGGGCGTAGGCGAACTCGGCGTCATCCAGCGACTGGTCCGGGTCGTCCACGGGCTCGCGGTAGATGCCCAGGCCGTCCGCGGTGTTGTCCTCCACCTTGACGGTGAGGTCCCCCTTCACCGTCTCGACGAACACCTGGTCGAGGACGTTGACGTGCGGGTGCTGGCCCAGCACGTAGTCCTCGCGCGTGGCCACCTTCCACTCGAAGTCATGGGACGGGGGGAAGACGTGATCGCGCTCGCCCTGGTTGTCGATGTAGGTGGCGTTGCCCTCCACATCGAGCCCGAAGCGGAAGACCTTGATGTCGCGATCGGACTTGCCCGTCTGGAAGATGGCGAGCAGCCGCGTCTCGTTGCGGCGCAACTGCAGCAGCCGCGCGTCCTTGTAGTACTTGTAGAGCTCGCTGAAGTCCTTGACGAAGCGCGGATCCTTGAGGAATCCGCCGGCCTCGGTGGACGGCACCTCGGAGAAATCGAAGCCCTCGGCGGTCTTCTCGAACTTGTGCAGCGAGAAGACGTCGGCGACGGTCATCTCCTTCTTGAGGCCGATGAAGACGTTGTAGCCGAAGAGCAGGTACTTCCCGACGCCGACGATGTCACGCGGGATGCAGTTGTTCTCGGTGCGGACGCGCTCGTTGCCGATGACGGTGAGCTCGGTGCCGCCGAAGAGCTTCTTGCGCCGCTCGTTGAGGTCCGTGGCCTTGGCGTTGAGCGTCTCGGCCTGGTTGAGCAGGCGCGCGCGGATGACCTCGTAGCTGCCACCCGCCAGCGTGGCCTCGCCCGACGCGGGGGGGGTGCTTTCAGTTGCCATCTTCAGTTCACCGGGAAAGGGAGGGAACCAGGGATCCACGTACCCTCACCCCGACCCTCTCCCAGGGGGAGAGGGACGAACCCAGGTTCCACTGTGTGGGTCCCCTCTCCCTCTGGGAGAGGGCGAGGGTGAGGGTCTTCCAGCTGTGTTACCGCGAACGACGAACCGGCTCAGCCCTGGGTCTTCTCGGGGGCCGAAACCCGGGCGGGCTCGGACTCCACGAGGGACTTGAGGTTGGAGGCGGCCGCGGCGGCGGGGTTGGGGGCCATGCGGTGCAGCAGGGCGGCCATGGCCAGGTTCTGCGCGTCGCTGGTGAGGCCCGGCTTGGAGAGGATCTCCTTGAGGTCGGCCGGGAAGTCCTTCTCACCGTTCAGGTAGCCACTGAAGGCCTTGCGCAGCGTCTCGCTCTGGTCGAGCGCGCCGTCCACGGACTGGCCCACGGAGATGGCCTTGATGAAGCGCTCGAAGAACTGGCCGTCGCCGCCGACGATGTTGATCTTCGCGTGGCCCATGGTCTCGGCGAGCACCTTGGACTGGGACTCGGCGATGTCCTTGCGCACCTGGATGGTGGCGAGCTCCACGTCGCGCTCCTTCTGGAGGCGCAGGCGGAACTCCTCGTGCTCGCGGGTGGCGCCCTGGAGCAGCTTCATGGACTCGGCCTTCTCGGCCAGACCGCGAGCCTCGGCGAGCAGCTTCTCCTCGATGGACTTGGCCTCGGCGAGCAGCTTCTCGCGGATGGCGACGGCCTCGGCCTCGCCGCGCTTCTGGATGACCTGGGCCTCGGCCTCGCCAATGCTCGTGCGGGCCAGCCCCTTCTCCTTCTCACCCGCGGCCTCGGCCAGCAGCTTCTCGCGGACGGCGGAGGCCTCGGCCAGACCGCGCTCCTTGAGGGCGGAGGCCTGGGCCATGCCCTGCTTCTCGATGACGGCGGCCTCGGCCTCCTTCACGCGCATCGCGGCCATGCCCTGCTTCTCGGTGGCGAGGGCGTCCGCCTCCTTCACGCGGGCCTCGGCCAGGCCGTGGGCGGCCTCCTCGGCCTGGACGCCCTCGGACAGCCGAATCTTCGCCTTGGCCGTCATGTCGGAGGCCTGCAGCTCGGCCTCGGCCAGGGTGAGCTTCTCCTTGGCGGAGTACTTGGACACCTCGTTGCTGGCCTCGGCGGCCTTGATGTCCTTGACGAGCTTCTCCTGGGCCTGGGCCTCGGCGGTGATGAGCAGCGCGTCCTTGCGGCGGGTGGCCTCGGCCTTCACGCGCAGGTCCTTGATGCGCTCCTCCTCCTCCGCCACGCCCTTCTCCACGGCGATGCGGGTGCGCACCACGTCGGCGATGGCCTTCTTCTCGGCCTCGAGCTGCTTCTCCTTGCCGATGCGCGACAGCTCCACCTCGCGCTCGCGGTTGATGGCCTCGAGGGCGCGATCCTTCTCCACGCGCTCGGCCTCCACGCCCACCACGCGCTCGCGGTTCTTCTGCGCCACTTCCACCTGGCGGTGCTTGTTCTGCTCGTTGATGAGGATCTCCTCCTCGGCCTTGATGCGCGCCAGCTGCTGCTTGGCGTACTCCTCGGCCTTCACGCGCTCGGCCTCGGCGGTCTCACGGGCCGTGATGGAGTCGATCTCGCGCTTCTGCTTGGCGGCGGCCTCGGCGCGCTGGCGCTCGAGGGCGAAGATGGCCTCGTCCGACTCGACGTTGCGCTTGGTCATGTTCATGCGCTCGTTCTGCCGGAACTCGTTCGTCTGGACGTTCTGGACGGACGTGAGCTCGGTGATCTTCCGGATGCCCTCGGCGTCGAGGATGTTGTCCTTGTCGAGCATCTCCACCGGGGTCTGCTCCAGGAAGTCGATGGCGCAGTCCTCGAGCATGTAGCCGTTGAGGTCCTTGCCGATCACCCGGAGGACCTCGTCCTTGATGGCCTCACGCTCGGTGTAGAGGTCCTTGAAGTCGAACTTCTTGCCGGCCGTCTTGAGGGCCTCGGAGAACTTGGCCTCGAAGAGGTTCTCGAGCGTCTCCGGATCGCTGGCGCGGGTGCAGCCGATGGACTGGGCCACCTTGAGCACGTCCTCACGCGTCTTGTTCACGCGGACGAAGAAGGTCACCTTGATGTCCGCGCGGATGTTGTCCTGGCAGATCAGGCCCTCCTTGCCGCGGCGATCGATGTCGATCGTCTTGAGGGAGATGTCCATCACCTCGGCCCGGTTGATGATGGGCCAGACGACGGAGCCGGTGAAGGTGACGACCGGCTCTCCCTTGAAGGGATTGATGATCAGCGCCCGTCCCTGATCCACCTGCCGGTAGAACCTGGAGACGATGAACGCGGAACAGAAGAGGATGAACAATCCTCCGGTGATTCCAATACCAGCAGTGACGATTGGATCCATGTCGGTACGATTCCCGAGCGAGTAGACCGGGGGAACCTATCACGCGGCCGGAGTCCCCCGCTAACAGCCCCGGCGCGGCAATGAGAAGTCTGGAAGAAGCGGATGAGGCAGCGAGCTACCGGGCGCGGGACTTGTCCCGTGCGAGCGCGGAGGCGGTGAGCGGATCCTTCAGGTGCTCCAGTTCCTGCGGCAGGAGCCAGTCCACCGGCTCCACCTCGTAGGCGTCGCGGGTGGCGTCGTAGTTGAGGATGAGCGCCTTTTCACCGCGCGTGAGTTGGTTGCCCTTGTCACACACCACGTTGAGCAGGAGGCCGGCGCCGCCGTCCTCGAAGGTGGCGTGGCCGAACTTGCCGTCCACCTTACCGCTGGCGATGACACAGACGCGGCCCATCAGCTCGGCGCGGCGAGGCGCCTGGTGCGTGGCGAACATGGGCCGCAGGGGCCGCACCGCGAAGCCCGCGGACACCAGGCCCACCGCGAGGCACAGCGCGGCGATGCCACCGCCGACGAGCGCGCCAGGCAGGAAGCCGAGCGCATCCTTGGCCGGGCCGGCGAAGGTCAGCGACATCAGCCAGGAGAGGAAGACCACGGCGCTGACGGACACCGTCACGGGGACGCCGCCGAAGCCAAGCACCTCGAAGATGCTGGCGCCGGCCTTGGCACCGCCCTCGAGCGCCGCCTTGGCACCGCCCTCCATGGCGGCCTTGGCTCCCCCCTCCACGGCGCCCTTCACGCCGCCTTCGAGCGCCTCGGCCGCGCCCGCCTTGGCTCCCAGGGCGAAGTCGCCAATGTCCCCATCGAGCAGGTCGACCCCCACGGCACCCACCATGACGATGAGCCAATAGCCGACCACCACCCCGAGCGGGATGGTGAAGAGGATGGTGGGAAAGGCGAGGATGGCGGCGAGAAACTCGGTCATCGGGCCTGCAAGCGGAGAGGTGGCTGGGAGTCTAGTCCAGTCTGGCGGGGATACGGCAATCCTTCCCGACGATTTCCGGCCCGGTTCCCCTCCAGGCGGGCGGGCCGGAGCTGCGTTGACGGGGTGCGTCCGGCTGCACAGGCATTCCAGACGGCGGCGCACGGGGCGCACGGCTGGGAGCCAGGGCACGGGCATGACGCATATCGAAAGACTGCGGCAGGACGGTATCCGCCGGCGCGGGAGCCCCCAGCGAGGGTTCCGCTACGTGCTGGCGAACGGGAAGCCGGTGCCGGCGAAGGAGCGCGAGCGCATCGAGGCGCTGAAGCTGCCGCCCGCGTGGACGGATGTGCTGATCAGCCCGTCGGCGACGTCGAAGCTGCAGGCGATGGGCAAGGACAGCGCGGGCCGGTGGCAGTACCGCTACCACGAGTCCTTCACGAAGCGGCGGGACGCGGAGAAGTACAAGCGGGTGGTGGACTTCGCGAGGGCCCTGCCGAAGCTGCGGCGGCGGGTGGCGGCGGATCTGCGCCAGCCGGGGCTGGGGCGAGACAAGGTGATGGCGTGCCTGCTGCGGATATTGGGGACGTGCTTCATCCGGGTGGGGAGCCAGCAGTACGCGGACGAGAACAAGAGCTTCGGACTGGCGACGCTGCGGGCGAAGCACGTGAAGGTGAAGGGGGACACGGTCATCTTCGACTTCCCGGGCAAGAGCGGGAAGCAGCAGTACCGGGAGCTGAAGGATCGGCAGGTGGCGCGCGTGGTGCGCGAGTGCCTGAAGCGGCCGGGGCGGGACGTCTTCAAGTTCGTGCTGGACGATGGGTTCGTGGTGGACGTGAGGCGGCGCCACATCAACGAGTACATCCAGGAGGTGATGGGGGCGCGCTACAGCGCGAAGGACTTCCGCACGTGGGGCGGGACGCTCATCTGCGCGTGCGCGCTGGCCCGGGCGAAGGAGCGGGTGCACCACGAGGCCGCGAAGGAGGGAAAGAAGCTGACGAAGAAGACGATGGTGGCGGCGGTGAAGGAGGTGTCCGAGCACCTGGGGAACACGCCCGCGGTGGCGAGGGACTCGTACATCTATCCCTCGGTGCTGGCGATGTTCGAGAAGGGCCAGGTGGTGGACCGCTACTTCAATTCGGTGGACGAGCTGGCCCAGCACGAGAAGCCGGTGCTGCACTGCGCGGAGAAGGCGCTGCTGGAGATGCTGGAGGAAGGCAAGCGGCCCGCGGTGTAGGCCTCCCCTGCCCCGCTGCTGTCACCCAATGCCTTCCGACAGAAAAGGCGCCGTGCGGCTCGCGGACGAGGCGGCGACCTCCGCGGGCGTTCCGGCCACCACCACCCGGCCGCCCTCGTCACCCGCGCCGGGGCCGATGTCGATGACCCAGTCGCTCGCCGCGACCACCCGCATGTCGTGCTCGACGAGGATGACGGTGTTGCCCGCCTCGACCAGCCCATCGAGCTGCGCCATGAGCTTGTCCACGTCAGCGGGATGCAGCCCCGTGGTGGGCTCGTCCAGGATGTAGAGCGTGTTGCCGCGCTGGAGCCGTTGCAGCTCCGTCGCGAGCTTGATGCGCTGGGCCTCGCCGCCGGAGAGCTCCGTCGCGGGCTGGCCCAGCCGCAGGTAGCCCAGGCCCACTTCCCGCAGAACTCCGAGCGAGCGCAGCACCTGCGGCTCCTCGGCGAAGAACGTGTGGGCTGCGTCGACGGTCATCCCCAGCACCTCGGCGATGTTCTTTCCGCGGTACTGGATCTCCAGCGTCTTGGCGTTGTAGCGCGCCCCATGGCACGTGGGACACGGCGCGTAGACGCTGGGCAGGAAGAGCAGCTCGACGCTCACGAAGCCCTCGCCCTCGCAGGTCTCGCAACGGCCCTTGGCCACGTTGAACGAGAAGCGCCCGACGTCGAAGTTCCGGGCCCGCGCGGCCTTCGTCGCCGCGAAGAGCTTGCGGACGTTGTCGAAGAGCCCCGTGTAGGTCGCCAGGTTGGAGCGCGGCGTGCGACCGATCGGCTTCTGATCGACCCGCACCAGCCGCTTGATGCCCTCCATCCCCGAGACGATCCGGCCGCCCGTGGTGAGCACCACGGAACGCTCCAGCTCCTCCCCCTCCTCTTCCTCCTCGGCAACCTCATGGCCGAGCTGCTCGGCGACCAGCTCCACCAGGACCTGGCTCACGAGGCTCGACTTGCCCGAGCCGGAGACGCCGGTGACGGAGGTGAAGACACCCAGTGGGAAGTCGACATCGAGGTCGTGGAGGTTGTTGCGGGAGACGCCCTCGAGGCGGAGCCACCCCTTGGGCTCGCGAGGCGTGCGGCGCTTCGCTGTCTTCCCGGCCCCGAAGAGGTAACGCCGCGTCTGGGATGCCTCCACGGCCGCGAGCCCTTCGAGCGGACCGCTGTAGAGGATCTGTCCGCCCTTCTCGCCCGCGGCCGGCCCGACGTCGACGATCCAGTCGGCGTGACGGATGACGTCCACCTCATGCTCCACCACGAACAGCGAGTTCCCCGAGCCCTTGAGCTGATCGAGCGCCTTGAGCAGCGACTCGGTGTCCGCCGGATGGAGCCCCGCGGAGGGCTCGTCGAGCACGTACACCACGCCGAACAGGTTGGAGCGCACCTGGGTGGCGAGCCGCAGCCGTTGGAGCTCGCCGGGTGACAGGGTCGGCGTGCTGCGCTCGAGCGAGAGGTAGCCCAGCCCGAGCTCACTGAGGACCTGGATACGCGCCAGCAGATCCCTGGCGATCCGTTGGGTGACCAGTGCCTTCTCCGGATGTTCTCGCGCCAGCTTCGCCGCCCCGGGTACCGTTCCGTCCGCGGCGGGCTGAAGGATGCTGGCCACGCGCTTCAGTGGCAGCCGGGAGAGTTCTCCGATGTCGAGCCCCGCGAAGGTGACGGACAGGGACTCGCGACGCAGCCGCTTGCCCTGGCAGAGGCGGCACTCCCCGCTCACCATGTACTGCGACACGCGCTTCTTCATCAGCGCGCTCTGCGTCGTGGCGAAGGTCTGCAGCACGTACTTCCGGGCGCCGGTGAACGTCCCAATGTAGCTCGGGGGGTCCTTGCGCTTGAGCGCACGGCGCGTCTCCGCCGGTGTGAAGCCCGCGTAGACCGGGGCGGTCGGCTGCTCGTCCGTGAAGAGGATCCACTCCCGGTCCTTCTGGGGAAGATCCCGCCAGGGGCGGTCCACGTCGTAGCCGAGCGACACCAGGATGTCGCGCAGGTTCTGGCCGTGCCACGCGGGAGGCCACGCGGCGATCGCGCGCTCGCGGATGGTCAGCGAGTCATCCGGCACCATCGACTTCTCGGTCACGTCATAGACGCGGCCGAGTCCATGACAGTTGGGACAGGCGCCCGCCGGAGTGTTGGGCGAGAACGCATCGGAGTCGAGGTGCGGCTGGCCGGGCGGATAGGTCCCGGCGCGCGAGTACAGCAGGCGCAGGGAGTTGGCGATCGTGGTCACGCTGCCCACCGACGAGCGGGTGGTGGGCGTGCCTCGGTGCTGCTGGAGGGCCACCGCCGGGGGCAGGCCGTCGATCGAGTCGAACTCGGGGACGCCCGCCTGGTCGATCAGCCGCCGCGCGTACGGGGCCACGGATTCGAAGTACCGCCGCTGCGCCTCCGCGTAGAGCGTCCCGAAGGCCAGCGAGGACTTGCCCGAGCCAGAGACACCCGTGAAGACCACCAGGGCGTCACGGGGAAGTTCGACGTCCACGTTCTTCAGGTTGTGCTCTCGAGCCCCTCGCACCCGGACGAATCCCGTCCGGGTGTCGCCTGGAGTCTCTGGAAGGTGGTGACCGCGATTCTTGGGCATGCGCTCCGCTCGGGAAGATCGAGACCTGCTCTTGGCTGAATGTGGTGCCGGGAACAATGAAGGAAAAGGGGGCGTGGACCCGCTAAGCTCCGGGGCGTGAGCGAGTTCGTCACCCATCGCGACGCCATGCCCGCGGAGAAGCTGGAGGCCCTTCGGGAGGCCCTGCTCTCCTCGCGCTTCGTGGCACGGAGTCCGCTGATGGGGACGTTCCAGAGCAGCCGGGGTTTCGCGCTCATCTTCACGGAGGCGGGGCGAGCGAAGCTGGAGGAGCGCTTCCCGTTCCTCCGGGACTACCTGGCGCTGGTGATGGACCCGGCGAGCTCGCGGGGACTGTTGCCCTGGCGCGAGCGGCTCTTCGGTCCGAGCAAGGAACGGCGCGGGCCGAACGCCTTCTACGTGAACCTGCTGTTGCTGGAGCCCGGGCGGAGTGTGGGCCGGCACATCGACGCGACGCTGCAGGAGCCGAGCGGAGTCCCGGGAGCGACGCCGGAGCATGTGAGCGTGCTCTACCTGAACGTGCCCGAGGGCGCGAAGGGAGGCGCGCTGGTGCTCTCGCGTGGGGCACAGCCATCGGGCGAGGTGCGTCCGAGGCCGGGGATGCTGGTGCACTTCCGGGGAGACCTGACGCACGAGGTGCAGCCCTTCACGGGAGGCCCAGCGGAGGCCCTGCGGGCGAGCCTCGTGTGTGAGCAGTACGCCTTCGAGCCCGAGGCGCTCGCGCGGCTGCCCGAGTTCCGAATCCAGTCCAAGGCGGGATTCGCGGCATACCTGCAGGAGCACCGCGAACGCGGCACATAGAGGTGGTCCGTGGGCACCGTGGATGTCCCCTCTCCCAGAGGGAGAGGGAGCATGCGCAACACGACCTATCGCAACCGGGCCACCAGCGAGCCCAGCTCGCGCGACTTGTGACTGTCCCTCCGCGTCACCTGGATGGCGAGCGCCTCGGCCGCCGCGGCCACCTCCCGCCGCACGTCCGCTGGCAGCTCCGCCTCCACCAGCAGCTCGGGCACCTCCGAGAAGCGGCCGTGCTCATCCGCGACGTAGGCCGCGAGCAGTTCCTCGGCCACCGTCCGTGCCGCTCCCGCCACCCTCGCCGCGAGCCCCAGTGTCACCCTGGCCAGCTGCGCGCAGAAGAGCGCCAGCTCGTCCTCGTCCGCGATGCTGTCGAACACCCGCGGCAGGACCTTCACGAAGTAGCGGAGCACCGCCACGCCCTCCACCGGATAACCCTCGGCGAAGGAGCGGATGTCCCCGAGCAACCGCTCCAACCGCGCGATGTAGCCAGGCACCTCGCGCCAGTCGACGTACTGGACCCCCATGGCCTCGTCGATGGCCCGCCGCAACCGCCGGGACAGGGCCGCATCCGCCCCACCCGCCTCCACCGGTCCGTCGAGGACATGCCGCAACTGGGGATCCGCCAGGAATTGCTCCACGGCGAAGTCGAGCAGCCGCTCCCGGGGCCAGGACTCCAGCCGGGCCCGGAGCTCGGCCCTCAAGGTCGACCCATGTCGCTGTTGGCCACCCTGCTTCCGGTTCATCGGGCCAAATCTAACCACCCCCACCGGCAACGTCACCTGAAGGCGGGTGACTCCGAAAGTGGTGTGGTCCGCGCCGCGCGGAGCCCGGAAACGACAAAACCCCGCCGACTCATCACCGGCGGGGCTTCGTTTTCTTCGAGTTGCGGGGGCAGGATTTGAACCTGCGACCTTCGGGTTATGAGCCCGACGAGCTACCAGGCTGCTCCACCCCGCGACATGTCTTACACCCTGTACGGCTTGCAACGATAAAGCCCCGCTGGCTCAGCACCAGCGGGGCCTCATCCACGAGTTGCGGGGGCAGGATTTGAACCTGCGACCTTCGGGTTATGAGCCCGACGAGCTACCAGGCTGCTCCACCCCGCGATATCGTTTTCGGCTGCTGCTCTATCTCAAACACCAGAGACCTTGTCATCTATTTCGACAGGGTCTCTGGCCTGTCTGAAGTTGCGGGGGCAGGATTTGAACCTGCGACCTTCGGGTTATGAGCCCGACGAGCTACCAGGCTGCTCCACCCCGCGGCGTCGAAGCGGGAGGCTAAGTACCGCCCTCCCCCTGTACCGTCAACAACTTTCCTCGAACAGAGGAAGGCGCGTGCTCCATTCCCCGCGCCTCCCGTGTGCGCCCAGCGCGCCGGGCGTTACTTGCCCGACTTCTTCAACAGGTCGGCGAACGTGCCGAATCCCTTCTTGCCGCCGCCGACAGGCTGCTGGCTCTTCGTCCACGCCTCGACCTCCGCGCGCTCCTCGGCCCGCTCGGCGGCGGTGATGGAGAGGCGGATCTTCCCGGAGGCGTCGATGTCCACGAGGGCCACCTTCAGCTCCTGGCCGAGCGAGAACTTCTTGCGCAGGTCCGTGCCGCGCTCGGTGCCCGTCTCGGAGGCGGGGATGAGCCCCTTGCCGCCCGGGAACACGAGGAACACGCCGTAGGGCTCGATGCGGTCCACCTTGCCCACCACCACCTGGCCCACCTTCGGGCGAGGCGCCGCGGGCTCGGCGGGCTTCTTCTCCTGGGCGGCGGCGGGAGCCGGACGCTCCTCGGCGGGGCGCTGGGCCTCCTCCTCGGTGATCCGGCGCAGGCCGATGCGCTTGTCGTTGGGCTCGAGCTTCTCCACCTGCACCCAGATGGTCTCGCCCACCTGCACCACGTCGCGCGGGTGCGCGATGCGGCGCTCGGACAGCGCGGAGATGTGCACCAGGCCATCCACGCCCGGACGCAGCTCCACGAAGGCGCCGAAGGGCTGCAGCCGCACCACCTTGCCCTGCAGCCGGTCACCCTCCTTGATCTCCGCGAGCGCCGTCTTGAAGGGATCCTCCTGGCGGGCGCGCATGGAGAGGGTGATCCGCTCCTTCTGCTTGGCCTTGTCGGGCGAGTTGGGCTGGGCGGCCTCCATGCGGAGGATCTCCACCTCGACCTCGTCACCCTGCTTCACCACGTCGCTCGGGTGGGCCACGCGCATGTAGGACATCTCGGAGACGGGGATCATGCCCTCGACTCCGCCCAGGTCCACGAAGGCGCCGAAGTCACGCACGCCGGTGACCTTGCCCTTGACGACCTTGCCCTCGGCGAGCGTCTCGCGCGTCTTGGCGGCCAGCTTGCGCTGCTCGTCCTCGAGCAGCGAGCGGCGCGAGAGCACCACGTTGCGATCGCGCACCTCGGTGACGCGGAAGGTGAGCTTCTCGCCGATGAACGCATCCGGCTTCTCCACGAAGCGGATGTCCAGCTGGCTGATGGGGCAGAAGGCGCGCACGTCGCCGATCGCGACCTCCACGCCGCCCTTGTTCACGGAGAGGACCATGCCCTCCACGGGCATGCCGGAGGCGCGGGCCTCGGCGAGCATGGCCATGTTGGCGCTGCCCTTGGCCAGCGCGCGGCTGAGCAGGATGCCCCGGGCACCCGCCTCGATGACGTGCGCCTCGATGGTGTCACCCACGCCGTAGCGCAGCACGCCCTCGTCGTCCTTGAGCTCGCGCAGCTCGATCATCGCCTCGCTCTTGGCGTTGGACAGCGTCACGAAGGCCGTGTCCGCGCCGAGCTGGAAGATCGTGCCCGACACCTTCTCGCCGATGCGCACCGCGCGCCGGGCCGGCATGCCACCGTCCTTCTGCTGCGCCTCGAACATCTCGGCGAAGGACTCGGACTCGGGGACCTCCTCGTACAGCGCCGTGCTGGGAGCCGGCGCGGGAGGGGCCTTCCTGGGGGCCGGAGCCGCGGAAGCCACCGGAGCGGCCGTCTCGGCCGGAGCCGAGGCCTCGGTGGCGGGCTCGGCCGGAGCGGTCGACGACGGCTCCGGGGTCACCGGGCCCCGCGTCTCCACCGCACCCGAGGCGCGCTTGACGACCACCATGGGGCCCTGGGGACGGCGCTCGCCGCCCCCCTTGCCACCCCGATCGCCGCCACGGCCACCGCGCTCACCGCCCCGGTCACCCCGAGGACGGCGATCGTCACGGCCACCGCCCTCGCGCGGCGCACCCTGCTGCGGCTGGGCACCGGCTTCACCCTCCGGCTTCGCCGGACGGGCCTCGCGCTCGCCACCCCGCTCGCCGCGCGGGCGATCCGAACCGCGGTCGCGATCACGGCCGCCGCGCTCCTCGCGCTCGCCGCCACGGCCCGCCGGGATGCCGAGCATCACGTCGCCAAAGGTGGCCTTGGGCTTCTTGGGACCAAATCCCCCAGGACCGCCACCGCCACCAGAACCAACGGAACCGTTCTTCTCGTCGCTCACTGCCAGGACCTTCCTGAACGTAATCGGAATCCAGCCTTGGGGGACCGTACCCCCATGCTGGGTAAAAAGGCGGCGCACTCTACACATGCGCCGTGCTTGGACGGAAGACGCATGTGGTCATCTTCTGTCAAGCGCACCCGGAACCCCTCCATAACGCGACATGTCGCCCGTCCCATCCCCCACCGCCGGAATCGGGCTCGCCCGCCCGGTCAGCGCGCGGCTCCGCGACGGAGGAGGCGCTGGAAGACGGCCTTCGCCTCGGGGATGCCCAGGGCGCCCGTGACGCCGAAGTAGACCGCCCCGAAGGGCAGGACCACCGCCAGGAAGAGGACGATCGGATGTAGGTGTGGCGGGGCGAGCAGGCTTCCACCCCACTCCGCCTCCACCCCCGGCATGGTCCCCAGCGCCCGGGCCAGGGCCAGCTTGATGCCCAGGCCCGTCAGCCCCGCCGCCAGTCCGGCGCCCCACAGCTTGAGCAGCAAGGCCCCGGGGACTCCCACATGGCCGATCAACCCCACGAGGGCCCGCCGGAGCATCTGCGACTCGAACCAGGCCACCATGCCGCTCGTCACCGTGAGGAACACCGCGCCCAGGTGCTCGGGCAGGCCCACCAGTCCCGGCAACCGCAGCGCCAGGAACCAGGCCGCCGCTGCGCCCAGGCCCACCCGCACCACCGCGAAGCGCAGCGGCGTCCGGGTGTCCTTCAGTGCATAGAAGGCCGAGGCGTACAGTCGGCCCAGCGCGGAGGCCACCAGGCCCACCGCCGAGCCCATCAGCAGGTACCAGAGGTAGCGCGTGTCCGCGGCGGTGAAGCGGCCCGTCTGCAGCAGTCCGCCCGCCACCACGTCTCCAATGAAGAGCAGTGCCGCCGCCGAGGGCACCACGAAGAAGGCGATGCGGCGCGCGCCCGCCTCGATACGCGTGCGCAGCTTCGTGGACACCTCTTCCCCCGCCCCGGCCGTGCGCGACATCTCAGGCAGCTCGGCCGCGGAGATGGACATGCCGAAGAGGCTCACGGGGATGAGGTAGATGGTCTGCGCGTACGTCAACGTGGACAGCGCACGCTGGGAGATGATCGAAGCATAGGCGGTGTCCACGTAGGCGCTCACCTGCACCACGCCGCGGCCAAGCACCACCGTAGCGAAGCTGCGCAGCACCTGGCGCACGGACTCGCTGGCGGTGGACAGCGTGGGCCGGAAGCCGCCGAGCATGCGCAGCACCGACGGCACCTGCACGCCGAACTGCAACACGCAGCCCGCCACCACTCCATAGGAGAGCACCACCACCAGCCGCTCTTCCGGCAGCCCGCGCATTCCCGCCACCACCAGCGTGGCGATGATGGCCAGGTTCCACACCACCGGGGCCAGGTACGACAGGAGGAACTTCCGGTGGCTGTTGAGCACGCCCAGGCACCACGCGGACAGCACCAGCATGCCCGTGCCCGGGAAGAGGATGCGGACCAGCTGGATGGCCAGGGTCCGCGCCTCGCCCTCGAAGCCCGGGGCGATGGTGTCCACGAAGAACGGCGTGGCGAGCATGCCCACCGCCACCATCACGCTGGTGGCCACCGCGAGCAGTCCGAACACCGCGCCCGCGACCCGGTCCGCCTCCTTCGTGTCGCCCTTCCCCAGCAGGCCCGCGTACACGGGGATGAACGAGCCGGAGAGCACGCCCTCGCCGAAGAGGTTCTGCAGGAAGTTGGGGATGCGCAGCGCGGCCTTGAACACCGCCGCGGCCATGCCGTTGCCCAGGTAGTGCGCGAAGAAGCGCTCGCGCACGAGTCCCATCAAACGCGAGGCGAAGATGCCCACCGCGACGAACAGGGCGCCTCCACCTCGGGCACGCGTCCCGGGTGACACGGGCCGGGGTTCAGGAATGGGAGAAGGAGCGGAGCGCGGAGGAGGAACGGTCACAAGAGGGCAGGCACTCTATGCGGAGCGTTCACCTGCTTGAAGCACGAACTCCCGCGCCATGGTTTCTCTTGACGGTTCCCCCGGCAGGCCGCAATGGTCTGCGCTCCCATGGCTGGTTCCCCAGATAACGACCTCTCGACCGATGTCGCGCTCGTCCGCCAGGTCCTGGCGCGCGAACTGGAGACCATCAACGAGTACGAGGCCCATGCTCGCGCCGCCTCCACCCCGGAGCTGCGCGACTTCTTCCTGCACCTCGCCGCCGAGGAGAAGGAGCACGTCGCCGAGGCCGTCCACATGCTGCGCCTCCTCGACGTGGGGCAGGAGGCGCACTTCGCCAAACCCGTCACCGCGGGCCACTTCCAGGGTGCCATCGAGGGCAAGCCATCCCCCGCCCCCGCTCGTGCCCCGGCCGCTGCTCCCGCCCCGGCGGCGCCGTCCGCGGCCGCTCCGTCCGAGCCCGCTGCCCGGGGCCCGGCCCGTGGCGGACGCAATGGCCAGGCCGAGCCGCCTCCTGGCCTCGTTCAACCCGAGCGCGTCCTGTATGGCGTGCCCGCCCCGCCGCCCAGCCCGGGCGTCCAACCCTTGACTGTCGGCTCGCTGCGTCGCGGCCGCTGACGCCGTAACTCCCCTGGAGCGTCCCATGCCTGATTTCCTTGGACATGCCGAGAACCCGCTGCGCGAGGACGAGTGGGCTCGCCTCAACGAGACCGTCATCCAGGTCGCCCGCCGGTCGCTCGTCGGCCGCCGCATCCTGGATATCTACGGCCCGCTGGGTGCCGGCGTGCAGACCGTCCCCCATGACGAGTACACCGGCGTGAGCCCGGGCGCGGTGGACATCGTCGGCGAGCAGGAGACGGCCTCCGTCTTCACCGACGCGCGCAAGTTCAAGACGATCCCCATCATCTACAAGGACTTCCTGCTGCACTGGCGCGACATCGAGGCCGCGCGCCTGCACAACATGCCCCTGGACGTCTCCGCCGCCGCCGGCGCCGCCGCCCTCTGCGCCCAGCAGGAAGACGAGCTCATCTTCTACGGGGACCCCAAGCTCGGCCACGAAGGGCTGATGAACGCCACCGGCCGCCTCACCGTGCCGCTCGGCGACTGGGCCACCCCCGGCAACGGCTACCTGGCCATCGTCGAGGCCACCCGCCGTCTCAACGAGTCCGGCCACTACGGCCCCTACGCCGTCGTCCTCTCGCCCCGCCTCTTCTCCATGCTGCACCGCATCTTCGAGAAGACGGGCGTGCTGGAGATCGAGACCATCCGTCAGCTCGCCTCCGACGGCGTCTTCCAGTCCAACCGGCTGCGCGGCGACTCGGGCGTGGTCGTGTCCACCGGCCGCGAGAACATGGACCTGGCGGTGGCCATGGACATGGTGGCCGCCTACCTGGGCGCCTCGCGGATGAACCACCCCTTCCGGGTGCTGGAGTCGCTCATCCTCCGCATCAAGCACCCCGACTCCATCTGCACCCTGGAGTCCACGCCGAACCGCGGTTAGTCCAGCGGAGCCCCGCGCCAGCCCCCCATGGCGAAGATTCTGGTCATCGACGACGAAGTGAACCTCCGCAAGGTGCTCGCCGCCATGCTGCGCCGTGACGGCTTCGACGTCACCGTCGCGGCCGATGGCGAGCAGGGACTCGCCGAGTTCAGCAAGAATGGCGCGGACATCGTGGTGACGGACCTCGTCATGCCCAAGGCCGGTGGCATGGAGGTGTTGCGCGCCGTCAACGCCGCCAACCCCGACGTGCCCGTCATCATCATCACCGCGCACGGCACCGTGGACTCCGCCGTCGAGGCCATCAAGGCCGGCGCCTTCGACTACGTCACCAAGCCCTTCGATCAGGCGGAGCTCTCGGCCGTCATCGCCAAGGCGGCCAAGGCGCACGATGTCGCCCAGCGCTCGGTGCGCGCCGACGCCAAGGCCCGCGCCGCCATCATCGGCGAGTCGCCGCAGTTGCAAGAGGTCTTCAAGATCATCGACAAGGTGGCGGACACCCCCTCCACCGTCCTCATCAATGGCGAGAGCGGCACCGGCAAGGAACTCGTCGCCTCGGCCCTGCACGGCGCCTCCAGCCGCCGCGACAAGCCGTTCATCAAGATCAACTGCGCCGCCATCCCCCACAACCTCCTCGAGTCCGAGCTCTTCGGCTACGAGCGCGGGGCCTTCACCGGCGCCGTCACCTCCAAGCCCGGCCGCTTCGAGCTGGCCGATGGCGGCACCCTCTTCCTCGACGAGATTGGAGAGATCCCCGTCGAGATGCAGGTGAAGCTGCTGCGCGCGCTGCAGGAGGGCGAGTTCGAGCGCGTGGGCGGCATCAAGACGACGCGCGTGGACGTGCGTCTCATCGCCGCCACCAACCGCGATCTGCAGGCGGAGATCGAGACCGGGCGCTTCCGCAAGGATCTGTACTACCGGCTGGCGGTGGTGCCCATCGTGCTGCCGCCCCTGCGCGAGCGCCGCGCGGACATCCCCATGCTCGCCGTGCACTTCGTGGAGAAGTACAACCGCAAGCTCAACAAGAAGATCGAGAGCATCTCCGACGACGCCATGGCGCTGCTGCAGGCCTACAACTGGCCCGGCAACATCCGCGAGCTGGAGAACCTCATCGAGCGCGTGTTGCTCTTCGCCGACGGGCCCACCATCACCGTGAAGGATCTCCCGGATCCGGTCCGCCAGGGCTCCGGCACACCAGCGCCCGCTCTCTCGGCCGCTCCCCTGGAGGCCTCCACGGGCGAGGGCGGTCTCAAGGACATCGTCCGCATGAAGGCGGCCGAGTTGGAGAAGGACCTCATCACCAAGGCCCTGGAGGAGACGGGTGGCAACGTCACGCGAGCAGCCAGGCTGCTGCAGATCAGCCGCAAGTCCCTCCAGACGAAGATGAAGGAATTCGGCCTGCGCGACACCACCCCGCCAGACGGGCGGGATGAATCCATCGACGAGTAGTGACCGGGACGGCGAAATATCGCCGCGAAACCATCGGTTCGGACCCGGCCACAACCCCTTTCCCTCTGGGAGCCTGAATGCGGCCGCCTCTTCCCACCCTCGGACCTCAGCCGAAGAAAAGCCCGGTAGGCCCGGTGATGGTCGTCTCCTTGCTGCTGGGTCTGAGCGCCGGAGGCGTGTGGTGGTGGAAGCAGCGGCTCGCCTCGGAGACGCCTCCCGCCACGTCCGAGCAGCAGCTCGCCGCGACGGGCTCTCCCGCCACCCCTCCTTCCGCTACCGCCCCTTCCGCGGCCTCCGCCGCGCCAGTGGCCGCGGCTCCCGTCGCGGCTCCCCCCACGGATCCGCTCGCGGCCGCCGGGCTGTCCCGCGCCACCATCCGCATCGACGGGCCCATGGAGACGGCCGTCACCGCCGCCGCCGGCCCCGAGGTGGGCCCCGCGCTCGCCCAGGTGGTGACGCGCACGCTCGTGTGGTGGGTGGATGTGCCGGGAGATCTGCGGCGTGGGGACACGCTCGACGTCCTCTACCAGGTGCGCCCCGGCGAGGAGCCCCTCGTGTACGCGGTGCGCTTCACCAGCAACAAGACGGGCCAGACGCACCGCGCCTACCGCTTCCAGCCCGAGGGTGACAAGAACCCCCGCTACTACCTGCCCAGCGGCGAGGAGCTGGAGCTGCGCCTGGAGAACTCGCCCCTGGAGGACTACGAGCAGGTGACGTCGCTGCTGCGCGATGGCCGCCGGCACAAGGGCGTGGACTTCAAGACGCCCGTGGGCACTCCGGTGAAGGCGCCCTTCACGGGCATCGTCCGCCGCAAGAACTGGAGCTTCCGCTTCAACGGCAACTGCGTCGAGCTGGAGGAGATTGGCGGCAAGAACCGCCGCGCGCTCTTCCTGCACATGGACGAGCTGCCGCGCTCGCTCAAGGTGGGAGACCGCTTCAACGTGGGCACCATGCTGGGCCGCAGCGGTAACAGTGGCCGCTCCTTCGCGCCCCACCTGCACTACCAGCTCGAGGCCGCCAACGAGCGCGTGCTGGATCCCTACGAGAGCCACCGCACCTACCGGCGCTCGCTCGCGGCGAGCCAGCGCGCGGCCTTCGAGGCCGAGGTGCGCCGGCAGGATGGGCTGCTCGGCACCACCGTCGCCGGCGGATGAAGCCATCCGTTTCTTGACACCCCTGCTCGCGACGGCTAGCGTCCCCGGACAATTTCTCAACGTTTCCCGGGGGTTAGACGTCGTGGGGGTACCCGAGGAAGTGTTTCCGGAGGTCGGATGTCCAGGCTTCGCGCCGTAGTCGCCGCGCTGACGCTGGGGGTGCCGTTCGTCGCCACCGCAGCGGATGTCACTCGCGTCGCTTCGTCCTTCGAGGACGAGGATCCATTCGGGATGTTCATCGACGCGGGCTTCGAGCACTCGCAGCGGCGCACGAAGATCGTCCGCGAGGCCCTGCCCGAAACCGCGGGCGGCACGCGTCAGTACCAGGACGAGCTCTGGTACAGGAGTTACGACACGCGCCTGAACCTGGACGTGGCCTTCGGTATCGCCCAGGACGTGGAGCTGTCGTTCGGGCTGCCCCTCGTGCTCCTCCAGGACGAGTCCTGGTCGTACGTGGCGGGTAGGAACTCGGGCAACTCCACCATCACCGACAACTTCGTGCGCAACAACTGCGGGGGCTCGGGTGCGCCCTGCTCGCTCACGACGCCCGAGCCGCTCTTCAACGTGCCCGATAACGGGTACCTGGAGACGTTCCGCGGTGGCCTGACCCGCCTGGGCAACGCGCGCTTCGGGTTCGCGTGGGCCATCTTCAACCAGCTCAAGGACGAGACGAAGCCCACGTGGACGGTGGCGCTGGACTACGAGGCGCCCACGGCGAAGCTGCTCGACCCGAGCTTCGTGACGTCCAAGGACAATCGAGGCGACGTCGGGGACCGGGTGCACAAGTACACGATCTCCACGGCGCTCTCGCGGCAGATCGGCCTGGCGGATCCGTACTTCCGGATGCACTACACCATCCCCGTGCGCGGCCCCGGTGCCTGGTCCAACTGCGACAACCGCAACGTGGAGCCACCGAACCTCGGCCGCCCGCAGAACTGCGGCCTGGAGGGGTGGAATCGCAAGGAGACGGGCATCCAGGCGCCACACACGGCCGGCGTGATGTTCGGCTCCGAGTTCCAGGTGCTCGATCAGCCCACGCGCAAGTTCAAGCTGGACCTGCGCGCCCTCAGCAACTACGTGTCCAAGGGCCGTTACTACAACGAGATGAGCGGCGCGCTGCGCAAGCTGCTCGCCACCGGGGACTACGTGCAGATCGGTGGCCAGTTCGCCCTGACTGCCCAGATCTCCGACTTCCTGTCCGTCCGGGGCTCGGGCATGTTCATGTACAACACGGACCACGTGCTGACCGACGAGAAGATCGGCAAGGACCTGGACGGCAACGGCACGGTGGACGTCACGGGGAACCCGGCGGAGCTCAACCCCAACTTCGACTACCGCACGGACTTCGTCTCGCGGCGCTTCCACGCCACCGAGAGCAAGGACTTCCGCCTGGACGTCACCGCCACCCTGCGGTTCTAAGCGTCAATTTCCCCTCTCCCCTCGGGAGAGGGACGGGGTGAGGGTATCTCGGATCCTGGGTTGAACCCCCTGTCCACATCGGGTGCCACGGGTTGAAGAACAGGCCCCGATACCCTCACCCTGACCCTCTCCCGGTGGGAGAGGGGAAATTGGTGAGGACTGGATTCAACTGATGGGGTTCACCGCTTCTTGAGCCCGAGCCCCAGCCGGTACACGTCCTGCCCGGACCAACCGGCACGCCGGGCCAGCTCGGTGCTGAGCGCCTTGAGCTTCTCCCCTCGCCCGAGCCCCTCCTCCAGCGCCCGCTGCAGCTCCTCCTCGGACCAGCGCCGCTCTCCGGTACGCCCCTCCACCAACACCACCACCTCGCCCCGGGGCTCCTCGGCCGCGTAACGCTCGGCCAGTTCCGACAGCGTGCCGCGCACGAACTCCTCGTGCACCTTGGTCAGCTCCCGCGCCACCACCGCGCGCCGGTCCCCCAACGCGTCCTTCAGGTCCGTCAGCGTCTCGGCCAGCCGGCGCGGGGACTCGTAGATCCCCACCGTGGCCGACAGCGGCGCCACCTCCTCCAGCATGGCCTGGCGCTCCGGCCCCTTGCGCGGCAGGAAGCCCAGGAAGTGGAAGCGCCCGGTGGGCAGCCCCGAGGCGCTCAGTGCCGCCACCAGCGCCGTGGGACCCGGCACGGGCACCACCTTCACCCCGCGCCCGATGGCCTCGGCCACCAGCTTCTCCCCGGGATCGCTGATCCCCGGGCTGCCCGCGTCCGTCACCAGCGCGCAGTCCTCTCCGGCCTCGAGCCGCTCCAGGATGCGGCCGGCGCGCTGGCCCTCGGCGAAGGCCGGCAGGCTCACCGTGTCCGCGGAGATGCCGAAGTGGTCCAACAGCACGCGCGAGTGCCGCGTGTCCTCGCAGGCCACGAAGGACACCGCCCGCAGCGTCTCCAGGGCACGCGTGGAGATGTCCCCCAGGTTCCCGATGGGCGTGGCCACCAGGTAGAGCGTCCCAGCCATATCCGTTCCTCACATCCCCGCGTCGAAGGCGCCCGGCAGGTGCTCCACCGTGGCGTGCTCGCCACGGCCCACCACCGAGATGACATCGAAACGGATCATCCTGTCCCGCAGCCGATGGGCCAGGAGGTAATGCAGCGCGGCCTTCACCACCTTGCGCTGCTTGGCGAAGGACACCGTGTGGGAAGGATCTCCCCACACCGCCGTGGAGCGCATCCGCACCTCCACGAAACACACGGTGTCCCCGTGCTCGGCCACCACGTCCAGTTCCCCGTAGCGGCAGGAAAAATTGCGCGCGCGCACCCGGTAGCCCCGAGCCTCCAGGAAACGCACCGCCACCTCCTCGCCCTCGTCCCCATACCCCTTCCGATCCACCACCCCTGCCCGTTCCATCCCCACCCCTCCCGGGCCCCCACCCTGGGGAGCCCCACACGCCACCATGGCGCGCCCTACAGATTGACAGGCCCGTCCGACAACTGCGCCAGTCCGGGATGCGGGCTCACATGCAGCACCTGCGTCAGCGTGCCCAGGTGCTTGAGCATCCGCCCCAGCAGCGGCAGCCGGGACTCGTCGAGCCCCACCAGCGCGTCCTCCACGAGCAGCGGCAGCTTCACCCGGGCGCTCACCTTCTCCACCACCGTCAACCGGAGGCTCAGGAAGAAGAGGTCCACCTCGCGCGGAGGCAGCTCCCCCACCGGCATGCGCCTGCCCGAAGAGGTCACCACCATCGTCCGCCCATCCCGGTCCCACTCCACGCCGACGTAGCGGCGCTCCGTGAGCGCGCTGAAGTACTGCACGCACCGCTCGCGCATCATGCCAATCACGGCGGCCACGTCCGTGGCCAGCAGATCCCCCGCCAGCCCGAGCACCAGGGGCCCCGGATCCTCCAGGGGCTCCATGCCGCCACCGGCCACATCCGCGGCGGCCATGCCCATGCCCATGCCGGCCATCTGCGGGTTACGCGCGAGCGCGATGGACTCCTTGAGCCGGGCCAGCTCCCGCTCCACCTCGCGCAGATCGCGCACGAAGGCACCCTTCTCGGAGATCTGCGCGTTGAGCAGCTCGATCTGCTTGCGGAGCACCGGCAGCTGGTGGGCCGCCTCCTGGAACTCCGGGTGCTTCTCCATCGTCACGAGCTGGGCGCGCAGCTGGGCCACCTCGGCGCCGAGCTGCTCGCGGCGCTGCAGGCGCAGCGGGATCTCCTTGGGCGTGTCCACGTCGAACACTTCCAGGGCCTTGCGCACCGGGCCGGCCTCGGCCTCGAACTCCTCGAGGATCTTCTTCTCGCGCGCGACGAACATCTCGCCACGGCGGCTCAACCGATCCTTGTCCTGCAGCTCGTCCACGTAGCGGATGGCGAGCACCGCGGCGAAGCCGAAGGCCGGGATGTCCAGCAGCGCCACGTACCGGCCCCAGTCGCTGAAGAAGAAGCCGGCGACGAAGAACCCCACGCCCGCGGCCACGGCGATCCAGAAGTTGCGGTTGCGCACGAGCGGCTCGACATCCGGCAGCCGCTGCGCCTCCTCCTCGGCGACCTCGCGCTCGGACTGCAGGCGCGCCAGGGCCTCGTCACGGCGCGCGAGCGTCCGCGGGTAGCGCTCCGCGCGGGCCACGATGTCCTGGGGCAGGCCGAACGACTCGGGCGTGGGCTCGGCGTTCCAGGCCGCCTCCGCCTCGCGCACCTTTTCCTTGAGACCATCGGTGCTGCGCAGCTTCGACTCGAGATCGAAGACCTGGGAGTTGAGCCCATCCACCTCGAACTGGAGGTTGTCCACCTCCCTGCACAGCACGAGCTCCTTCTCGAGCTCGCGCACCTTCGCCTCGGCGGCGGGGATGTCCGAGGCGGGCAGCACGCCCGGAGACGAGATGGACATGCCGGGAGCGGAGTGCGCCATGCCCGGCGAGGTCGGCGAGCGCATCGCGGGCATGCCCGTGGACGAGTGCGCACGCAGGCCCGACGTGGAGGCCGGACGGCCCGCGCCGCGGGGACGGCGCGAGGGCAGTTGCACCGCCTGGAGGCAGAAGAGCTGCTCGAAGGTGGTGCGCGGCGGCAGGCCCACCTGGCCGCGGAGGAACTGGTTCGCCTCGGCGGTGTCCTGCGTCACCAGCTCCGGCTGCTTCGTGGCGGGGTTGAGCCGGTGCAGCGAGCCTCCACCGCCGAGCTCGCGCAACACGCGGTAGGTGACGGAGTCCTGTCCCACCAGGGTGAGCGCGGCCTTGGCCGCCTTCTGCGTGGAAGCGGCGAGCGCGGCATCACCGCCCCGGCCATCCGCGTAGAGCAGCGCGAGCGACAACCCCGCCAGCGGGCTCAGCTCCGCCGTGGGGGGCTTGAGGACCAGATACCCGGTCTTCAGGGAGAAACGGCCCGCCGGAGAGAACCCCCGGACGTTCTGGACGGCGACCTCGACGAAGTTCATGCGCCCCCCATTCTAGCGCGCCTGGGCATGAAAAAAGGGAGCGTCCTCGAAAGGACGCTCCCCGAAAAGCACCGGCCCTGGCGGGCTGGCGAGGATGCGAGCGGCTGATGCCTAGCTGGCGTTCGCCTTGGCGGCGTGGTGGCTGGCGGCGGCGCGGCGCATCTCCGCGTCCTCCTGGCTCTCCACGCGGGAGGCCTTGCCCTTGAGGGCGCGGAGGTAGAAGAGGCGGTTGCGGTTCACATTGCCGCGGGTGAGGACCTCGATCTTCTCGTAGCGCGGGCTATGCACCGGGAAGATGCGCTCCACGCCCACGCCGAAGGAAACCTTGCGGACGGTGAAGGTGGCGCGGTTGTGGCCCTTCTTCTTGCGGATGACGACACCCTCGAACGCCTGCACGCGCTCCTTGTCGCCTTCCTTGACCTTCCAGTGAACTCGAACCGAGTCACCGGTACGGAACTGGGTGACGTCCTTACGGAGGTTCTTGGCCTCCACGTACTCGATCGCGCTGCGACGCATGACTGACTCCAGAAAAGCTCAGACTCGGGGTACGAAAACTGAGAGCGGGCCGTACTACCAGAGAGCCGGGGGTCGGACAAGCCCGCAGAACACCGACCAATGGCCCAGGAACCGTTGGAGGGGCTACAGCTCCTCCTCTTTCTTGGACAACAACTTCAAATCCGCCTTGTTGAACTCCAGGCGGGCATACAGGTCCGGGCGCCTCTCCCGGGTGAGCTGCAGGGCCTTCCAGCGGCGCCAGCGGGCGATCCGCGCGTGATCTCCGGATTGGAGGGCGGCGGGCACCTCGGCGCCACGGAAGACGGGCGGCCGGGTGTAGTGGGGGTGCTCCAACAGGCCCTCCTCGAAGCTCTCCGTGACGCTGGAGACCTCGTTGCCCAGCACCCCGGGCAGCAGCCGGGCCACGGCATCCACCACGGCCAGGGCGGCCACCTCGCCCCCGGTGAGGATGAAGTCCCCCAGGGACACCTCCCCGTCCAGGAACGGCATGACGCGCTCGTCCACGCCCTCGTAGCGGCCGCAGACGAGGATCAGCCCGGGCTCCTTCGCCAGCTCGCGAGCCCGCGCCTGGGTGAAGACGGGGCCCCGAGGGCTCATCAACAGCACCTTCGCCCCAGCGGGGGCGCGGGCCCGGGCGGCCTCGATGGCGGCCACCAGCGGCTCCGGCTTCATCACCATGCCGGCACCACCCCCGTAGGGCGTGTCGTCGGTGACGCGGTGCTTTCCCTCGGCGTAGTCACGGATGTACGTGACGGTGACGCCGAGCAGCCCCTTCTCCTGGGCCTTCCCGAGGATGCTCGCGCCCAGGTAGCCCGAGACACTGTCCGGGAAGAGCGTCACCACCTCCACGGGGTACATCAGCCCTCGCCCCCTTCCGGCGCCTCTGCCTCCTCCGGGCCCGCCTCCAGGTACTCCGGAGGCTTCACCACGAGCTTGCCGCCCGGGATGTCCACGGTGGAGACGAAGTCGTCGACGAAGGGCACCACCAGCTCTTCCCTGCCCTCGGCACGGATGACGAGGTTGGGCACCTCGCCGGTCTCCCAGAGTTCCTCCACGCGGCCGAGCACCTTGCCGGCCTCGTCCACGGCGGTGAGCCCCACCAGGTCACCCTGGAAGTACTCGTCCTCGGCGGGAGGCTCGAGGTCCTCCCGGAAGGCGAGCACGGTGGCGCCCACCAGTGCCTCGGAGGCGTCACGGCCCTTCACGCCCTCGAAGACGACGAGCATCTCCTTGGGCGTGGGACGCACGGAGGCGATGCGCAGGACGCGCTCGGCGCCGGTGCGCGGACGCACGAGCACGCGCTCGACATGGTCGAGCGTCTCGGACGCCGGGTCGAAGGTGCGGACGGCCACCTCTCCCTGGAGACCATGGGCGCGGGCCACATAGCCCAGCTCGAGATGGGGTTTGAGCGTCACGGGCCTTCAGGGGGTGTGGCGGGCGCGGGGGTCGCGGCCTGGGGTTGGCGCCGGTCGTCCTGGATCTCCAGGCGGACCTTCTGGCCCTGCTTCTGGGCCGCGGCACCCACCAACGTCCGGAGGGCACCCACGGTGCGACCGTCCCGGCCGATGACCTTGCCCACGTCCTCGGGGGCGACCTTCAGCTCATAGAGCCGGGCCCCGTCCACGTCGGACGCGCGCAGGCTCACCTGGTCAGGTTGATCGACCAGGGCCCGCGCGAGATAGATGATGAGCTGCTCCACGCTGTCCGCTCGGCCTGCGAGGAGACTAAGCGGGCTTGGCGGCGGGGGCGGCGCGCTTGTGGCGCTTGATGAGCTCGCCCACGGTGTCGGAGGGCACCGCGCCGGCCTTCAGCCAGTACTCCAGACGCTCAGCGGCGAACTCCACCTTGGCGGGCTTGTGGTTGGGATCGTAGGAACCCACGGCCTCGAGGAACTTGCCATCCCGGGGGTTACGGGAGTCGGTGGCCACCACGTGGTAGTACGGCTTCTTCTTGGCGCCCGCGCGGGCAAGACGGAGGACAACGGCCATTTCTGATGCTCCAGGTGAAAACTGAAGGTGAGACAAGAAGGTGATCAGCTTGGAGGGGGGCGCTCTTAGCGCCGCCACAAGCGGATTGTCAAGGAAGCTCGGGGTTTTGCGTCGATTCCGACGCATTTTCGCCGCCCCGGTTGGCCAGCTGGCCACACGCGCCGGCGATATCGCGGCCCCGGTTCTGCCGGATGAAGGCGGCCACGTGCCCGTTGGTGAGGAGCTCCCGGAAGCGCTCGGCCCGCTCGTCCATGGTCGTCTTGAAGCCGAGCCCGGGGTTCTCGTTGTAGGGGATGAGGTTGACCTTGGCGGGGATGTCCTCGAGCAGCTCGATGAGGCGGTAGGCGTCCTCGTCGCTGTCGTTGAAGTCCCGCAGGAGGACGTACTCGAAGGTGATGCGGCGGCCCTGGCGCAGGGGGAACTTGCGGCAGGCGTCGAGCAGCGCCGCGATGTTCCACTTGCGGTTGACGGGCATCGTCTTGGAGCGCTGCTCGTCGGTGCTCGCGTTGAGCGAGATGGCGAGCTTCACGTCCGTCTCCTGGCCGAAGCGCTCGATCATCGGCACCAGGCCCACCGTGGAGACGGTGATGTGGCGGTGGCTGAAGTTGGGGCCTTCCACCGACTGGAGGATGGAGAGCGCCGTCTTCAGGTTCTCGAAGTTGTGCAGGGGCTCGCCCATGCCCATGAAGACCAGGTTGGAGAGCGGGCGCCAGGTCTCCAGCTGCTCCAGCTTGCGCACCTCGCGGTTCACCGCGTGCACCTGGGCGACGATCTCCCCCGGGGTGAGGTTGCGCTTGAGGCCGAGCGTGCCCGTCATGCAGAAGCTGCACGCCATGGCGCAGCCCACCTGGGTGGACACGCAGAGCGTCTTGCGGTCCTCGGAGGGCATGTAGACGGACTCGATGTAGCGGCCGTCCCGCGTCTTCCAGCGGTACTTGATGGTGCCATCCACCGAGCGCTGCTCGGCGTCCTTCACGAGGGGGACGATCTCCGCGCGCGTCTTGAGCTTCTCGCGCAGGGCCTTGGAGAGGTCCGTCATCTCGTCGAACGAGGTGGCGCCGCGCTGGTGCATCCACCGGTAGAGCTGGCCGGCCCGGAACGCACGCTCGCCCAGCTCCTCGGTGAGGAAGCGGGTGAGCCCCTCCAGCGTGAGGCTGGAGACCTCCGTGAGCTTCGCGGGCGCGGGGGCCGGGGCGGGCGCGGGGGTCGCCTGGAGTTCGGCGATCGCAGCGGGGATGTTGGAGGACTCGGGCTGCATCATGGTTCCAACGGGGGGAGTGTGGGGGTGACTTCCCACAACCTGGGGCCTGGAGTCAAAGGTGCGCTCGTCCCCTTCCCCGCTCAAAGCTTCGTAACCGCGCTGACCAAGGCGTAGACGATCAACAGATAAAAGCCCAAGCAGCCAACAGACACGAAAAGCCCCACCGTAAACGCCAGGCAGGATGCGAACCCGATCCCGATGAGCAGCCGGTCTCTCACGGGGATGGAGGGGATCGACAAGAATAACGACAGCCCCCCCGTGGCAAGCCCAAGTGGCCAGCCCACCCCTGGGGAGGTGAGCTGTCTCAGACCCGGAAGTGGATACGGGGATTTGAACACCATGGACCATGAAGCAGCAGAAAGAAACACGAGAGTGGTGCCCCAAACGATCGGGAGGTAACTCCAACTAGGTAGCTTCAAATCCGGTCCTTCCTGTGTGATCGGCCTGGGAACAAACCTAGCATGGCTGTGCCTTTCAGGCAGACAGTTGTGCTCCAGCCGCCGACATCGCGAACGGCGCAAACTCCTCGCTCCATCCGCAATGCCGGAACCTTACCTCATCTCCAGCCTCACCCCATTGCCCCGCAGTTCATTCCCGAATTCCCATCAACGAACAAACTGGACAAGACAGTGATGAACACTGCCGCAATAGCGCTCGGCGGGTAGGGAGCCATGCCAAGATCCAGACCGAGCAGAAAGCCACCTACGAAGCAGTTGAACTTATCATCATCTTTCGCATACGCTTTTTGCATTTGATAGACAACAAAAACACCGAGGACGGCAATATACAAGGCCGACAGACCGACAAAAAGCCATCCCAGCATCGGACCAAGGAAAAGACTTACCATGATGGCAACTCCCAGGGACACCCCTACTGCAGCCCCATAATTGAAAGCCTTCAGATAGCCTCCATTCGCCCCCCCCTCGATCAGATAGGCTCCCGCTCCCGTTTCGACATCAGTGACGATGTATCCCGCCCCAGACCAACCTTGGACATCCACGGGCCGTTGATGGACAGTGACTTCTTTTCCAGACGCGACTGCGGACCGGATGCCATCCAGGATATCAGAACCCAGCTCAAGCTGGGGGAGCACCACACCGATATTCGTCTGCGTGACAACGTAGATACGCTGCCCCGCAGCGGCCGCCTTTGCTAGCAACTTGATTGTAGAAGCGGCCTCTCCGGTCTGCCCCTGGGCAACCAGCAACTCTTCCAGTACCGCATGCTCCTGCGTACTGGCCTGCATCCCCATGACCCGGTTGGCACGAGCCCACACATTCTTGTCATTATCCATTGACCATCGGATGTTTCGAAGGTGACCGATGTCCAACATCACCCCAGAGAACTTGGCGCGTTTGGCAACCCCGAAAACAGACTCGACACCCAGATCAACATGAACCAGACCAAACGAGAGCGCCGGGAAGTCGACAACTCGGGCCCGCAGCCGCATGGCTCGCCCGGACGCGTCAAGCAATGCAAAATATTGCCAAAGCACCGTCGTCAGGAGATCGCCCCCGACGTCATTCCTGAACAGGCCGCTGGTGTCACCGCTCTCGATCAGCGCCTTGGCTTCCGCTGCCTGCGCCTTGAGCCGCACAATCCGCTCAGCATCGATCCCCTGCATATTGAGGCCGATGGCGGTCACTTGGCCTGCGCTCAGGATGTCCGAAGTCTCGTCCCAACCCAGGGACAAATTCAGCTCGGTAAAGCCGCCAGTTCCAAGGAGCTCTGTTCCCATAGTAACGGGGGATCCCGTCGCCCGAACAACCCCATCCACACGAATCTCGGGGCGAAGCCGGATCAGGTAGGCCGGAAAGGTCACATCTGACAGTTCCTCCGGCGTCGGCTGACTACCGTCGGCATTGGGCTGTGGAAGGCGGCTTGCAATGAGCTCTGCATCGGCGTGAGTGGCCGGTGCGTAGAGCAGCATCACCTTTCGGCCAGCAAGGTTGGGAAGGCTCTCCGAGAACGAGAGTATTGGGCTATCAAGCGAGCGTCCGGACTCGCCCGCGTAGAGCGAGTACCGGAATTTGTGGGTCAGGCTTGGTGGCAAGTCGGAGTATCGCGCACCAATAGAGACCGTCTTGTACGGAAGGGATGAGGCCAGGATTTCGAACTGCTCCTTGAGGGAGACACGAGTTCCATACACCTCGCCAACAGTTGCATCCGGCTTCACCTGCTCGACATAGCTGGTGTGCTCATTGAGATACTGCTCACCACCGGACCGAACGGCTGTGAAGTTGGGATTCTGAATCCATCCCTCCGCCACATTCACCGTTGCACCCGAGAGTGATGCCGAGGTGATGGTATTCATGTCGACCGAAGGATTGGCCCCGCCGAGTAGGCCCACGTTGTCGGTATACTGCTTGAAACTGGCATCCAGGGACACCCATGTGTCGCCCTGCCCCTGCTTCTTCCCGCGGGAAGGCTCAAAGTCTACCCAGGCCTCGACCCACACATGCTCAAGCTCGATGTGCGTGATGCGGCCACCAGACGTCAGTGCGGCGTTGGGGACACCACCCTGTACCCAGAGCTGCTGTGCTGCTTCCGGCTTCGCGACTCCTCCTACCCAGCTCATCGCGGCGTCCGCCGGGACCCGGATGGTCCCGTACACATAGCGCGCTGGGATGCCGCTGGCACGATAGAGGGCGATTAGGAGTGAGGCCGTGTCGAACGCATTGCCTTGCTTCTTGTTGAGTGTTGCGTCGCTGCCTTGGATCGACCCGAAGCTGGGGATATAATCGATATTGTTGCGCACCCAGTGGTACAGCGGCACCGGGTTCTTCCCAAGCGAGACCGCCAGATCACTGATAGCCTGCGTGATCTGCACGTCATCGGTCGCAGACAGATCGCCGCTAGTCGCCGGAGCAAGGGCCGTTCTCAAGGTGGAGTCCGAACCTGCCAGCGATCGCGCGAACGCCTCTGGGGATTTCGCTGGTTTACGCGCCTTGCCATCCGGGACCCGCCAAGGAAGCTTGTTCGGATCCAGCTTCTTGTGGCGCTTGCCCGGCTGGTTGGCGGCAAGAAACCTGCCGAGTTCCTCAATGCTCTTCTCTCGCCTGGCCTCATCGCCAGCAGCGTCAGCGGCCTTGAACTTCTCGAGGATGCGCTTCATCTCCTTCCGCTTCTGCTTGAACACCAGCTCTGCGGCATGATGACGCGCCTTGATCTCCTCCGAGAGCTTCTTGTCGTCGAGCCTCTTCCCGACTTCCGCGAACGAGGCATCCACCGCCACATCCAGCTTCTCCAACTGCTGGATCTTCTCGCTGATCGACTGGACTCGCCGCTGCGCACCGCTCGTGTTGAGGCCGGCGGCGCCCGACACTGACTGGCGCTGCCCCGGTTTGGCGCTCACCAGTTCCTTGAGTTCCTCCAGGGCCTGACCGTACTGGTCATCCGCGGTCGTCATGGCACTCACAGGCGCCCGCGACTGAACAGGCGGTAGCGCTCCCACCACGACCGGCCGTACGCCCGTGTTCGGCCGTGCCTCTGCTGCCGCCGACAGCGGCCTCAGGGACAGGCAGACCATCGCCGCCATCACCAACATGGAAATGCCCTGCACGAAGCCGTTGGCGCGACGGGGTTGCTCTCTGACAGATACCTGCATGGGGTGATTCTCTCTCTACGGCTACGCTCCGGCTGGAGTGTAGCTTCTTGAATATTTGAAAGGTGTTGTCAAACCGTACAGCGGGGCCGTCCTCAATCCGCGGACAGCCCCATCCAACGCAGCCAGCGGCCGAGAATCATGCGCAGCCGGGTGACACCCGAGTCCGTGAGGCCCGACAAGGTATCGGCCGCCGCGAGCACGTGCGTCGTGGCCTGCGCTGGAGACGCGGCAATCGCCAGGTCCAGGGAGCCGATGGCATCCGTGAGCACCACGCTGTCCGGGTAACCGTCCTGAACCAGCGCATCGAGCTGGGTCCGGATGTCGCTGAGCGACTCCTCCTCCGGGACGAACAGGGTCAACGTGGGCACGGGTGCCACCAACACCGTGTGGCCGTCACGGCTCCCGCTCACCAGGGTATCCAGGGTCATGGGGCCGATGACCTCGGGCAGCCGCACCCAGAATCGCACCGTCTTCACCTCGTCGACCGCAAGGGGGAAGGTGAAGGTCACCGTCTGTCCACTGGCAATCCCCACTCCCGGATCGATGATGCTCGCCCCGGTGGGCACGGTCACCGTGGCGGTGACGGAAACAGCGATGCCCAGGTTCGCAACCAGGAACTCGACGGGCACGACTGCACCGGGACCCATGTAGAGGTTCGGCGAACGCACCCGGTTGAGCAGCGTGCGCAGGGTCTCGGCCGCGAGGCTCGTCTGCCCATCGCGAGTCGCGATGGCGAGCAGATCGACACCCGCGAAGGCGGCCCTACCCT
Source organism: Archangium violaceum Cb vi76 (assembly GCF_000733295.1). GTDB lineage: Bacteria > Myxococcota > Myxococcia > Myxococcales > Myxococcaceae > Archangium > Archangium violaceum. The sequence continues at coordinate 133,877 of NZ_JPMI01000277.1, forward strand.
GTCCGTAGCTATTCAGGGTCAGGGTATCCAGTTCGAGTCCCGGCTGGCTCACGCTACCATCCAGCACATAGGTGCCCAGGCTCTCCGCGGTGAGGCGGCTGATGCGCAGGGGAACCTCGTCGGTCAGCACCCCAAACTCCCCGTTCTCGGAAGCCCCGGTGTAAGTGGGCTTCACGCCCAGGACATCGGTGACGGTGTGGGCGTATTCGATCCCCAGGGCGCCGTGCACGAGCGAGTGGCGCGAATCATGGTCGCCCGCGATGACGAGTCCCTCCCCACGGAAGATCGCCTCGCGCAGCTCCTTCTGGGCCTGTTGGTCGAGCGTCTCCGCTTCGGTGAACAGGACGTAGGTGCTGTATCCGCCGCTGCGCAGCTTGGTGGTGAAGTCAGCCGCCGACTCGGTGAGGGCGAAGGAATAACCCGCCTCAGTGAGCAGCTGCGTCAGGAAGGCCTTCTGCACGGAGAGCAACGGGGCACTGGCGGGCCCATGGGGATCCACATCCGCCACGCCGTCCTCCGGGTGGGCCGGGTCGAGCAGCACGAGCACGCGGCCCATGCCATTGGGAGAAAGGTTGGCGTAGAGGCCGATGGGAGACTCGACAACCTGGAAGCCGGCGACGGCCAGGGGGCGGGTGCTCCCCTCCAGTTCGGCCTTGAGAACACAGGCATAGCTTCCCGGGGCGAGCTCATGGGCCACGGCGTTGCGCACGTAGACGTGCCCCGCTCCGCCTGGCGTCAGGCTCACGGTCTGGGAGACCTCGTCCAGCACAATGCCAGCGCCAACGTCGACGAGCTGGTGGGTCAGCTTCACGCCCGTCACCGTACTGGCTGAGACAGTCTTCGTGGTGTCGGTGCAGGCGTTGGGCTCGCCCTTGTAGACCAGCGACGAGGCCACGGTCACCGTCCCCGTGAGTCCCTGCAGGGCACGGCGCTCCACCTGGAAGTGGGTCGTACTGGCGCTCAACACCGCACGGGTGAGCGCGTCCTTGAGCACCAGGGTGACCTGGTACTGACCGCTGACGGCGTCGGCCAGCTTCAACCCGAAGGGCAGATCCATCAGCCCTCCCGGCGCGAGTTGGTTGACGTTGCGCGTGTCGAAGTAGAGCGTGTCACCGAACGGCGTCTTCACGGTGAGCTCGACACGCGAGTTCGCGAGCAGGACGTTGGTCGCGTCGTTGCGCACACGACCCGTGATCGCTACCGCATCCCAGGCGTTGTAGGTCGGCTTGTTCGTCGTGACCTGGGTGGAGGCGACGACCGTGGGGGCGCCAATGCTGAACGGCGCCACGGCCTCGGCGACCAACCGGCCCTGCGCGTCGAGCAGCCTCGCGTAGATCTCGTAATTGCCCACCAGGGTGGCAGCGGTGTTCCACGCAGCGTTCAGCGTCTGCACCAGGGTGGCACCGAGGTCGGTCACGGACTGCAACGGGAGCGTCGCCAACGGAGTGGCGCTGCCGGGCACACGGATCGCCCACACCACCTGACCCGAGGCCGACTCCGCCCCGGTGTTCTTCACCGTGGAGGTGATCTCCACCTGCTCGTTGGCCCGGTAGAGCGACTTGTTGGTCGCGATCGTCAGCGCCATCGCATCCGCTGTGCTGACCTGCGGGATGTCCAACGAGAGCTGGACCTTCTCCTCCAGGAAGGAGTTGCTGAACTCCAGATAGGCTTGGCTCACTACCGGCCGCTGCTCGTGCAGCGCCATATCGCTCAGGGTCAGGTCGAACTCCACGTCACGCCCTTCGCCGGTCACGCCCCGCAGATTCCAGACGTAGTGGGAGGCAGTGCTGGTGCTGGTCGGCGCGAGGGTCGGATTGCCGAGCTGAACCGACTCCGGCAGGCTGACGTGCAGGTCGATGTCGATGCCACCCAGCCGCTCGAGAGCCTTGGGCATGAAGATCATCACGAAGCTCGTCGTGGAGAGCGTATAGGGGCTGCTCCCCCAGGAGCCATTCAGGGCCTGCCTGGCGAGCAGATTCTCGATGGCCTTTCGGATCTTCGGATCATCCGCCGACGGGTTCTGGTACTCGAGCGCGAGGCCCACCATGGCGGTGGCCAATGCATCAGTGGTGGTGGTGTTCTCGTAGTCCACCCAGCCGCCGTCGGCACGCTGGCGGTTCCGCAAGAGGTTGTCCTCGTAGGCGATCGCCGCGTCGATCTCGGCGAGCAGCGTCGTATCGGTCACTACGCTACGGGCCTCGGCGAGTCCAATGAGCCGCTGTGAATGCACGACGTTGTAGAGGCTCTTGTCCTTGTGGTTCGCGATGAAGTAGCGCGCCACACGAGGAATCTCGACGAGCAACTCGTCGCGCAACTGGTTGATGGCGGCGGCGTCCATCGTGCCGAACTCCACCTTCTGCAGGAAGTTGGTGGAGTTGTTGCTTACGTAGATGTGGCCACTGGTCGCCACGATGGCGCGCGCCTTGCTCATCTCGGCGACACGCTCGACGATGTTGCCGTCCGGACCCGGACGCACCCGCATCACTCCCTCGGTGATCGTGGTCGGCTCACTCCGCGACTTGGTAATGACCGTCACATACAGGGTATTGTCAGGTGCCAGTACCATCCGATACGGCGCGTAGGCGAAGCCTCCCGCCATGACGGACACCGCGCGATCCGTCTTCGACACCTTCAGGATGTTGTAGCCCTCCTGGTTCGCGACCAGCAGGTTGCCGTCCGCGTCGAACACCAGATCACTGGGCCATTTCAACAATCCACCCGTGACATAGGTCTCCAACACCCCCGCCGGGCTCCTGCGCAGGATCCGGTTGTAGAGCGAGTCGGACAGGTACAGCCACCCATCCGGACCGATGACTCCATCCCTGAAACGACTCGTCTGTCCCACGGGCACGTTCACCCAGGTGCGATCAGGTTTGATCGTGATGAGGTACGCCGACGATTCGCGGGTGACGTACATGGTTCCGTCGCTTCCCATGATCAGACCCTGGATCCCGGACGGCAGGCCCGAGACGACGGTGGTCACCGTCCCGGTCTGCAGATCCATACTCTCGATGACGCCAGCCCTGACCATGTAGAGGAGCCCATTGGGACCCATCGCCATGTCCTCCACGGGCGTGGTGGCGGTACCCATCGGGTGGACATCGGTCAGGGAGTAGTCCGTGGGCATCGACTCGAGCTTAGCGATGTCCTTCAGGACGCTGACCAGTCCCTTGACGGCCAACCCGGCGTGGACGGGGTCGTGTCTCCACCAGCCCTTGTCGTAATCCCGTGGCCACCAGGTCTGGTTGCCGCTCCGGTATTTCCTGTCGAGCAGGAACCGCGCGGCCTTGAATTTCGTGCGGAAGACGCTCTGGACATCGGGCCACTCAGACAGGGACCACAGGCCCAAAATGGTCTGGGTCTGGACATCATCGGGCCAGGAGTTCTGCAAGGCCCCATCCGTCCACTGACTGCTGGTGACGGCGTTGTAGAGCACCTGCGTCGCATTCCGGTCCACGTTGGTCTTGTCGAAGGAGCTCGACAGGCCGAGCAGGCTCTGGGACTGGGTATGGCACCCCAGGCAATGGTTCGCGTTGTTCCAGGAGACGGAGGCCGACGCCGTATAGTCGGCTCCGCGCTTCAAGGAATCCTTCACCAGGGTGAAGAGCGGATCGGTGCTGCCCACCTGGGTGACATCCACGCCTTGTACGCTGATCTTCCCACGCACGGTGTGCGTCCCCTCGGGCACGACGTGCCGGTCCACCGTGAACGTACCGCTCGCCTTGTCACCGACGTACAGTCGGCTGGTGAACTCGCCCGCGATGCCCGGGCTCTTCGGGACCACGCGCACCTGCAGGTTTCCGGCGGTGGCCGCAACCCAGGAGCCGAAGGCCAGCGAGGTGCTGACGCCAACCGCCAGAGCGTCTGTGGAAGCCTCGGCGGAGTACAGCACGGCGGCCGTGCCCGGATGCACGACCGTCAGCGCGTAGGCACCGGCCGGCAGCGGCGTGTTGCCCGCGTTACGCACCAGCGCCAAGAAGCTCACCGGCGTGGACATGCCCGCCTGGGCCAGCGGCGGATTGATGCCCAGCGCTCCGTCGATCCTCATTGTAGGGATGACCTTTGTGTAGGTGCTCTCCTCCGCCAGCACCACGCCCAGCGGCTCGAGGCGGGTGACGGTGCCGACCTCCACCACGCGCAGGACCAGCCTGTACATGCCCGCCGCGAACTGCAGCGTGTTCCACGGGATGGTGAGCACCTTCGGCTCGCCCGGGGCGAAGGTGAACTGGCTCTGCGGGATGGTCGTTCCCTCGGCGTAGGGCGAGACGGTCGCCACCGTCGTGCCCGTCGCGTCCTGGATTTCGCCCAACACCAGAGCTGACCCGGGCTCGGGCAACAGACTGGCGATGTGGGCGGTGAACAGCGCCTTGCCATTCGCTCCGGTCTCCGCCTGGTTGGCGCTCAGCGAGACGATCTGGAAGCTATCCCCCGGCACCGGTTGAAGTGACGAATTGAAGGGGTATTCGCCATGCGCAGAGAGCTTCACGCTGGAGGTCCGCGATTCATAACCCACCGCGGACACCTGCACGGAGAACGACAGGCTGGTGATGCCACCGAGGTTGTAGTGCCCCGTGACGTCCGTGGGTGGCCGACAGCGCGGTGCCCGTGACAGTCACCCGGACACCACTGATGGGGGCGCCGCTCACGGAGTCGGTCACCACACCCGCCAGAGTGCTCGTGGTCGCCCCGGGAACGTCCGGCGGCGGCGGAGACAGCCTGAGCTGCACCTCGGCCTCACCCATCGCCGACACCTGTATCGTGTAGGTATCCGGAACATAGCCGCTGGCACTCACGAAGAGACTGAAGTTCTTGAGGGTGATGCCGGAGAAGGTGAAGCGTCCGTCAGTACTCGTGTTGACCTCCGCCCCACTCTCCACCAGTGTCACCGTGGAGTCAGCAATCGGCGCGCCACTCACACCATCAGTGACCAGGCCGCGCAGGGTCAACGTGGTCGGCGCCGGAGTTGCTTCCATCCGGAAGAGCGACATCTTACCAATCGCACCACTTGCACCCGCGGTGAACACCAGGCTGAACGTGCCCGAATGGTATCCGGTGGCGGTGACAGTGCCTTCGTAGGTCCCGCGCGGCACGGACGTGATGCTGAACGATCCGTCCGTCGCAGTGGTGGCGCTCAGGCCTCCGCCCAGGTTGAACACCGCGTTGGCGATGGGTTGGCCGGTCTTTCCATCCACCACCTCGCCCACGACAACACCCGGCGTATCGTCCACATCGCCGCCGGGCACGGCCGCGGTCATGGCGGGCTGCATTGACACCACCTGCCCCGCCACGATGGTCACCGCGCCACTCAGGGTGTTGTAGCCCATTTTCGCGAAGTGCACCGTGTAGCTGCCCGGCACCACCGGACCGAAGTCGAATTCGCCCGCCCCGTTCGTAAGCACCGACAGGCTGGACGTTCCGTTCAGCGACACCTGCACCGATTGAAGTGGCTTGAGGGTCGCGGCATCGAACACCACTCCGCGCAGCAGGCCGCTATCGGGGACGACCTCCAGCACCAGTTTGCCAGCGAGGGTGACCTGGTTGGCATCCACACCAACCGCGACACCCGCCAACGTGTAGCCCGCCTTGGTCGCAATCACCGTGTAGTCGCCCGGCGGCAGACCCGGAAACATGAAGAAACCATCCCCGTTGGTTGCTACCTGGGTGCCGGCCAACTCGTTGATGGTGACCGTGACACCGGAGAGGGGCTCGGAGCTGTTGGCCCTCACGACGTAACCGGCGATGGCCCCCTCCGTTGTCGTGGACGTCGACCCTCCACTGGAACGGGACTCGATGGCCCGGATCGCCTGGAGAGCCAGGGCTGTGGTGTAGCTATCGTTGCTCCAACTCCCATTGGGCAATTGGAGGGCCCGCAGGCCAGCAGCGCTGTTGGATATCACCGACACATCACTCAGGTTCGGTGTCACGGCGAGCAGCGCCAGAGCGCTCAGGAAATCCCCGCCCCACAGCCCATCCAAGCCACGCCGGGAAAGCAGGAAGTTCTGCCCACCAGTGAGCCCCCCAGCCACACTCGCATAGGTGGTGCGATAGGGCAGCAAGGCGCGCATGCTCGCGGCGGTGAGATAGACCGACGCGTCGTTGGCCCCATCGGCCCAGCCACCATTGGACTGCTGGCACTCCCGAAGGAAGCCAATCGCTCGAACTGACTGAGCGCTGGTCGCCTGATTCGTCGCCGCTAGAGCCTCAAGCGCCACGGCCGTGTCGAGCACACTCGAGCCGTAGCCCGGCCGATCACCAAAGCCACCGTCGGCGTTCTGGCGGGAGAGGAGTTGCGAGATCCACGCAACATCGACCGTATAGCCCTGCTGGGCATTGACCAGGATCTTTCGCGCGAGGAACTCGGTATGCGTCCCCGCCTCGAGGTTGAGAAAACCGATGGCTGAGGCAAATCCCAGGGCCGTGGTCTGCCCGAGCGCCTGATGGGCTCGCAGTACCTCGGCGGTGGACTGCACTGGCGTAGCAAGCGAATCCGGGCCGCCACCATAACTCCCGTCAACACTCTGTTGAGTTGCAAGCCAATCAAGTCCACTCGTGGCATGGGCGGCGAAGGCGCAGAGCAGGACCATCCATCCCGCCAATACGCTCACCCTCCGGGCCACACCCGTTCCAACACCCTTCAAAACCGACATGCATTCCCCCCCCCGATACCTGCGCTGGTCCGCGTGCAACTCATTCCACAGACACAGATCGCAGAGGGCCCTCTTCTCGTGGGCCCACAAGTCGCGCACTCTAGGGAGCAATCCACTTGAGTGCAGTGAGTCGCGTCACACCGTATGAGTGAATGACTTCACACGCTCGTCAGGGCAACCCAGGGGCGTTCACGTGTTCGAGTTCCAAAAAGCATCGGCCCGGCCACCGCGGAGGAGCGCGGAAGCCGGGCCGGAGCCTGGAGGGCATGAAGCCCTACCAACTACTTCTTGCTGGTGTACTCGTAGGGGGCGATCTCGGTCTCGCGGAAGAAGTACGCGATCTCGATCTTCGCGTTCTCCAGGCTGTCCGAGCCGTGCACCGTGTTCTGGTCGATGCTGGTGGCGAAGTCGCGGCGGATGGTGCCCGGGGCGGCGTTGGCCGGGTTGGTGGCGCCCATGATGTCGCGGTTGGCCAGGACGGCGTTCTCACCCTCCAGCACCATCAGCACCACGGGGCCGGAGATCATGAAGTTGACCAGGTCCTTGAAGAAGGGACGCGCCTTGTGGACGGCGTAGAACCCCTCGGCCTGGGCCTGGGACAGGTGCTGCAGGCGGATGGCAACGGGCTTCAGGCCCTTCTCCTCGAAGCGGGAGATGACCTTGCCAATGACGCCCTTCTGGAGCCCGTCGGGCTTGATGATGGACAGCGTACGCTCGATGGCCATGGTGGATGGTCCTCGTTTGACGTGTGGGAGGTGGGACTAGCGGTTCTTCTTGGGAGCGCCGCGCTTGACGGCCTCCTGAAGCGTGGTGCCGAGCTCGGCGGGGCTGGCGGCCATGACGAAGCCAGCGGCCTCCATGGCCTTGATCTTCTCGGAGGCCGTGCCCTTGCCACCGGAGATGATGGCGCCGGCGTGGCCCATGCGCTTGCCCGGAGGAGCCGACTGGCCGGCGATGAAGCCGGCGATGGGCTTGGTGAACTCGCGCGCCACGTACTCGGCGCCGCGCTCCTCGGCGTCGCCGCCGATCTCGCCGATCATGATGACGGCGTCCGTCTCGGGGTCCGCGTTGAAGAGCTTCAGCACGTCCACGAAGTCCGTGCCGTTGACCGGATCACCGCCGATGCCCACGGCGGTGGACTGGCCCAGGCCCAGCTGGGTGAGCTGGTACACGGCCTCGTAGGTGAGCGTGCCCGAGCGGGACACCACGCCGATGCGGCCCGGCTTGTGGATGTGGCCCGGCATGATGCCGATCTTGCACTTGGCGCCCGGGGTGATGACGCCGGGGCAGTTGGGGCCGATCAGCCGCACGCCCGGCTTACCCTGCAGGTAGCGCTTGGCCTTGATCATGTCGTTGACGGGGATGCCCTCGGTGATGGCGATGATGAGGGAGATGCCCGCGTCAGCGGCCTCCATGATGGAGTCCGCGGCGAAGGGGGGCGGAACGAAGACGACCGAGGTGTTGGCGCCGGTCTGCTTCACGGCGTCGGCCACCGAGTTGAAGACGGGGACCTTGCCCTCGAAGTCGGTGCCACCCTTGCCCGGCGTGACGCCGCCGACCAGCTTCGTGCCGTACTCCAGCATCTGCTTGGAGTGGAACGAGCCCGCCGAGCCGGTGATGCCCTGGCAGAGGACCTTCGTGTTCTCATTGACGAGGATGCTCATGGCTTGAACCTTTCTCTGCCTGGACTACTTCAGCGCCGCGACGGCCTTCTCGGCGGCCTGGCGGAGGTTGTCGGCGGGGGTGATGGCGAGGCCGGAGTTGCGCAGCAGTTCCTTGCCCTTCTCCACGTTGGTGCCCTCGAGCCGCACCACGAGCGGAACCTTGAGCTGCACTTCCTTCGCGGCGGCGATGATGCCCTCGGCGATGACATCGCACTTCATGATGCCGCCGAAGATGTTGACGAGCACCGCCTTCACGGCCGGGTCGGCGAGGATCAGCTTGAAGGCCGCCGTCACCTTCTCCTTGCTGGCGCCGCCGCCCACGTCCAGGAAGTTGGCCGGCTGACCGCCCACCAGCTTGATGGTGTCCATGGTGGCCATGGCCAGACCCGCGCCGTTCACCATGCAGCCGATGTTGCCCTCGAGCGCGATGTACGCCAGGTCCCACTCCTTGGCCTGGGTCTCGCGCGGCTCCTCCTCGGCGATGTCGCGGTACTCGAGCAGATCCTTGTGCCGGTAGAGCGCGTTCTCGTCGAAGTTCACCTTCGCGTCGAGCGCCACCACGCCACCATCCTTGAGGATGACGAGCGGGTTGATCTCCACCAGGGAGGAGTCCGTCTCCATGTACATCTTGTAGAGCGAGGAGCAGAACTGGACGAACTTGTTCACCGTGGGACCGGTGAGGCCCAGGCCGAAGGCCAGCTTGCGGCCCTGGAAGTCCTGGAAGCCCACGGCGGGATCCACCGACTCACGGAGGATCTTCTCGGGGCTGTGGGCGGCCACTTCCTCGATCTCCACGCCACCCTCGCGGGAGGCCATGAAGGTGACGCGCGAGGTGGCGCGATCCAGCGTCACGCCGAGGTACAGCTCCTGACCGATGGCCAGGCCCTCCTCGATGTACACCTTGTGGACCGTCTGACCCTCGGGCCCGGTCTGGATCGTCTTGAGCTTCATGCCCAGCATCTGCTGGGCCAGGTCCTTGGCCTCGGCGGGGCTCTTGGCGAGCTTCACACCGCCGCCCTTGCCGCGGCCACCCGCGTGGATCTGGGCCTTCACGACGACCACCGGCGTGCCCAGCTCCTTGGCGGCCGCCTCGGCCTCCTTGGGCGAGAGCGCGAGAATGCCGCGCGGCGTGGGAACGCCGTACTTCCGGAAGATTTCCTTGCCCTGGTACTCGTGGATCTTCATCGAGGCTCCGGGTGACGCGAGTGATGCGAGAGACTGGCACCCGGAAGCGAGCCTCCGGGGCGGAACGGCGCGGCTGCCTCTCTCGCGCAGAATGGCCCGCTTGGCAAGGCCCTACTGTCAAGGGCCAATCAGACGGACCAGAAAGAACCAAGGCCCCGCCCCGGCGAGGAACAGCCGGATACGGGGCCCCGTGAAACAGTGGTGCAACAACCGCGGTCCCGCCCTACCCCGGACCGCCCGCCGACGTCTTCTCGCCACCCAGGTCGAAGAAGATGTCCTTGATGACCTGCTTGGTCACCTCGCGGTTCATCGCCGCGATGGAGGTGGTGAGGGGGATCTCCTTGGGGCACACCTTCACGCAGTTCTGGGCCTTGCCGCAGTCCTGGATGCCGCCCGGACCCATGAGACCCCGGACGCGCTCCTCGGCGTTCATCTTGCCGGTGGGGTTCATGTTGAAGAGCCGGGCCTGGCTGATGGCGGCGGCGCCCATGAAGTCGTTGTCGACCGTCACCTGCGGGCACGCCTCGAGGCAGCTGCCGCACGTGATGCACGTGGACAGCTTGTACATCACCGTGTGGTCCGCCTGGGACTGGCGCGGGCCGGGGCCGAGGTTGTGCGTGCCGTCGATGTTGATCCACGCCTTGACGCGCTTGAGCGCCTCGAACATGCGGCTGCGATCCACCGCCAGGTCGCGGGCGACCGGGAACTTCTTCATCGGCTCCAGGGTGATGATGGGCTCCCCGTCCCCGATGATGCGATCGATCAGCGCCGAGCAGGCCATGCGGACCCGCCCGTTGATGTTCATGGCGCAGCTGCCGCACACCTCCTCGAGGCAGGCGGCGTCATAGATGGCCGGAGACACCTTGCGCCCATCGGTGGTGACCGGGTTGCGCTGGATCTCCATCAGGCAGGAGATGACGTTCGCGCCCTTGTTGTACGGGACGCGGAACTCGTCGAAGTGACCCGGCTTGTCCGGGCCGTCCTGCCGCCAGATGCGGAAGGTGACGTGCTTCGTGGTGGTGCTGACAGGCGCCTGCGCGGTCGCGTTGTCCATGGCGTTCCCTCCGTCCCTTCCTTAGGCGTACCAGCGCGGCTCGGGATCGAGCACGGGCGTGGGGATGTCCTGATAGGTGATCTGCGGGCCCTCGACCGAGTAGGCGGCCATGGTCGTCTTGGCCCACTTCTCGTGGCGCTTCTTCCACAGCGCCATCCACTCGGGATCCTTCGTCGGATCCTTCACCTTGGGCTCGGGCAGCGAGAACTCCGGCTTGTAGTGGGCGCCGCGGCTCTCGTCGCGCATCAGCGCGCTCTTGGCGATCACCTCGGCCAGCTCGAACATGTTCCAGAGCTGGTTGACGTAGGAGATGCTCCGGTTGCCCACGTTGCCGGTGTCCAGCGCGTTGCAGTTCTTCCAGCGCTCCTTGAAGTCGCGGATCTTCTCCAGCGTCTTCTTGAGCCGATCGTTGTAGCGGACGACGGTGCAGTTCTCCGTCATCAGATCGCCCAGCTCCTTGGTGAGCCCGTACGCGTTCTCCTTGCCGTCCATCTTCTTGATGGTGGCGAAGCGATCCGCCCAGTACTTCTGCGCGTCGGCGAAGTACTTCTGGTTGTCCGCGTCGCCGGCGCTCTTGGACTGGCTCTTGGCGAAGGCCACCATGGCCGGGCCGCCGATCATGCCGCTGTAGATGCAGGAGAGCAGCGAGTTGGCACCCAGGCGGTTCGCGCCGTGGTAGGCGTAATCCGCCTCGCCCGCGGCATACAGGCCGGGGATGTTGGTGGACTGGTTGACGGGGCTGCCCACCAGCGGCTCGTTGTTCGGACCCGCCTCGAACTGCACGTACAGGCCGCCCATCGAGTAGTGCATGCCCGGGAAGATCTTCATGGGCACGTGGCGCGGGTCGTCACCCACGAACTTCTCGTAGATCTCCATCACGCCGCCCAGCTTGGCGGTGAGCACGTGGCCCGGGATGTGCGTGACGTCCAGGTACACGGCGTCGCCGCCGCCCAGACCCAGGCCCATCTCGCGGCACACCGTGAAGATCTCCCGGGTGGCCACGTCGCGCGGCACCAGGTTCTTGTACTTGGGGTACTTCTCCTCGAGGAAGTAGAAGCGCTCGCTCTCGGGGATGTCCTTGGGGTCGCGGACGTCGCCCTTCTTCCTGGGCACCCAGACGCGGCCACCCTCGCCACGCACCGACTCGCTCATCAGGCGCAGCTTGTCCTCACCCGGAATGGAAGTGGGGTGCACCTGGATGAACTCGCCGTTGGAGTAGATGGCGCCCTCCATGTAGGCGCGGCCGGCGGCGGTACCGGTGTTGATGATGGAGTTGGTGGAGCGCCCGAAGACGACGCCCGGACCCCCCGTGGCGAGGCACACGGCCTCGGCCGGGAAGGTGCGGATCTCGTTGGTGCGCAGATCCATGGCCACGCTGCCGATGACGCGGCCCGCGCCATCCTTCACCGTGCCCAGCCACTCCCAGTACTCGTACTTGGTGACGCGGCCCTCGGCCTCCCAGCGGCGCACCTGCTCGTCCAGCGCGTACAGCAGCTGCTGGCCGGTGGTGGCGCCCGCGAAGGCCGTGCGGTGGTGCAGCGTGCCGCCGAACCGCCGGAAGTCCAGCAGACCCTCGGACGTGCGGTTGAACGTCACACCCATGCGGTCCAGCAGATAGATGATGCCCGGCGCCGCGTAGCACATGCCGCGCACGGAGATCTGCTCGGCCAGGAAGTCGCCGCCGCGCAGCGTGTCCTTCACATGGATTTCCGGCGAGTCGCCCTCACCCTTCGTGTTCACCGCGCCGTTGATACCGCCCTGGGCGCAGACCGAGTGGGAACGCTTCACCGGCACGAGCGACAGGATGTCGACCTGGTGACCGGCCTCGGCCAGCTTGATGGTGGTCATCAGCCCGGCGAGTCCGCCGCCCACCACCGTGAACCGCGCTGCTGCTGCCATGCTGCGTCTCCTTGGTGACCGGAGGGCCAGACGCCTCTGGGGGGCAGGGCCAGCGCCGCGACTGTGCGAGCGCGACGCTCGGACCTCCGGTGCGAATACTTCCGGCTAGTTAACTGGTGAATTCAGCGAGCCGCAAAGATTACCGGAGCGGAGGGATAAGCCCGCACCATCTCCGGCATCAGCCTTGCTCGTGGGGGGGTGAGGGCCGTCCACGCGGTATCCATGGGGAAGACCCTCACCCCGACCCTCTCCCAGAGGGAGAGGGGGGGATGCTCACTAGAGCTTCACTTCGCCGACGGTCTTCTTCACCGACTCGAAGGACTTGTTGAGCTCGGCCTTCTCGGCGTCGTTGAGCTGCACGTCGATGATCTTCTCCACGCCGCCCGCGCCGATCTGCGTGGGGACGCCGAAGAAGTAGCCGCTGATGCCGTACTGCCCCTCGAGCAGGGCGGCGGCCGGCAGCACGCGCTTGCGGTCCAGCAGGTAGCTCTCCGCCATGGCGATGGAGCTGGAGGCGGGAGCGAAGTAGGCGCTGCCCGTCTTGTAGAGGTTCACCAGCTCGGCGCCGCCCTTGCGGGTGCGGTCGATGATGGCGTTCAGCTTGTCCGCGGGGATGAGCTGGGTGAGGGGCACGCCGCCCACGGTGCTGTGGCGGACCAGCGGCACCATGTCGTCGCCGTGGCCGCCGAGCACCAGGGCCTCCACGTCACGGATGGAGCAGCCGAGCGCCTCGGCAACGAAGCACTTGAAGCGGCTGGTGTCGAGCACGCCCGCCATGCCGACGACCATGTTCTTGGGCAGACCGGCGATCTTGTGGAGCGCGAACACCATCGCGTCCAGCGGGTTGGCCACGTTGATGACGAAGGCGTTGGGGCAGTGCTGCTTGATGTTGCCCGCCACGTCCTTCATGATCTTCAGGTTGACCTCGAGCAGGTCCTCGCGGCTCATGCCCGGCTTGCGGGGCACGCCGGCCGTGATGATCACCACGTCCGAGCCCGCCACGTCCTTCCAGTCGGTGGAGCCGGTCACGCGGCAGTCATAACCATCCACGGCGGACAGCTGGTTGATGTCCAGGGCCTTGCCCTTGACCAGACCCTCGGCCGCGGGGATGTCGTAGAGGACGACGTCGCCGAGCTGCTTCTGCACCGCGAGCAGGGCCAGGTTGCCGCCGATCTGACCGCCGCCGATGAGACCAATCTTCTTCTTGGTGTGAGCCATGTGGGTTGTCTCCTCGTGACGACTACATGTTCTTGATGATGGCCTGGCCGAACTCGGAGCACTTCACCTCGGTGACGTTGCCCTGGTTCTCCTGGCGCATCAGGCGGGCGAAGTCGTAGGTGACCGTCTTGTTCGCGATGGCCTTGTCCATGCCCTGGATGATCAGGTCGGCGGCCTCGTTCCAGCCCATGTGGCGCAGCATCATCTCGCCGGAGAGGATGACCGAGCCCGGGTTCACCTTGTCCAGGTCCGCGTACTTGGGCGCGGTGCCGTGGGTGGCCTCGAAGACGGCGTGGCCGGTGACGTAGTTGATGTTGCCGCCCGGCGCGATGCCGATGCCGCCCACCTGCGCGGCCAGCGCGTCCGACAGGTAGTCGCCGTTGAGGTTCAGCGTGGCGATCACGTCGAACTCGTCCGGACGCGTCAGCACCTGCTGCAGGGTGATGTCCGCGATGGAGTCCTTGATGATGATCTTCCCGGCGGAGACGGCGGCCTTCTGCTCGGCGTTGGCGGCGTCCTCGCTCTTGGCGGCCTTGGTGGCCTCCCACTGATCCCAGGTGTAGACCTTGTCACCGAACTCGCGCACCGCCAGGTCGTAGCCCCACTTGCGGAAGGCGCCCTCGGTGAACTTCATGATGTTGCCCTTGTGCACGATCGTCACGCTCTTGCGCTTGTGCGCGATGGCGTACTCGATCGCGGCGCGCACCAGGCGCTCGGTGCCTTCCTGCGACACCGGCTTCACGCCGATGCCCACTCCCTGCGGGAAGCGGATCTTGCCGAAGTCCTTCGGGAACTCCTTCTTCAGGAAGTCGAGGAACTTCGCCGCGTTGGCGCTGCCGGCCTCGAACTCGATACCGGCGTAGATGTCCTCGGTGTTCTCCCGGAAGATGGTCATGTCGACCTTCTCGGGGGTCTTCACCGGGCTGGGCACGCCCTTGAAGTAGCGCACGGGGCGCAGGCAGACGTACAGGTCGAGCATCTGGCGCAGCGCCACGTTCAGCGAGCGGATGCCACCGCCCACGGGCGTGGTCAGCGGGCCCTTGATGCCCACCAGGTACTCGCGGAACGCGGTGACCGTCTCGTCGGGCAGCCAGTTGTTGACCGTCTTGAAGGCCTTCTCGCCGGCCAGCACCTCGAACCAGGAGATCTTCTTCTTGCCCTTGTAGGCCTTCTCCACCGCCGCATCGAAGACGGCCTGCGAGGCGCGCCAGATGTCGCGGCCAGTGCCGTCACCCTCGATGTAGGGGACGATGGGGTGATCCGGCACCGTCAGCTTGCCGTTCTGCAGGGTGATCTTCTCGCCGCTCGGAGGGGCCATGAACGAAGCTCCTGACACTTGGGAAGGGTGTGACCTTGTGGGCGGCGGATGCTTTGCAACACTGGCCCCCCGCGTCAAGGATGTTCGGTTGCCCTCCGTACGGCCTGACTTATCGGATCCAATCCCCGACAGCGCTGCGTCTGGATTGTCCTGGATTGGTGGCCCCGTTTCCGGCCCTACCTCCGAGGGCACTCCGCCCCGTCAGCGCCGCTCCACGTCCCACCAGCCGAAGTGCATCGTCCGCTGCTCCAGCAGCTGCACCCAGCCGGGCCCGTGCGCGTAGGTCCGCGGCAGGAGGCTCGCGGCCTCGAGCGCCCTCGCCGTCTCCTCGAAGGACCAGAAGTACAACGTGACTTCCTGATCCTCCGTCTGGACCTGGCGCCATGACTCCTCGTGCCCCTCCAGTCCCAGGCGACGCTCGAGCACCGTGAAGAGCAGGCGCCCTCCGGGTTTCAGCGCCTCGGACACGTGACCCAGTGTTCTCGCCAGGTCGTCGCAGAAGTCGAGGCACCCCACCGCCAGCGCTACGTCGAAGCGGCCGAGATCTCCGGGCACCGGATCCCGGTAGCTGTACACCCGGTACTCGCCCGACGGCCGGCCCTCGCGCGCCCGCTCGAGCATCTCGGGTGAGAGATCCAACCCCACGACCTCTACGGTCGGCTCCAGTTCCCGCGTCAACTGCCCCGGACCACATCCCACATCGAGCACCCGCCGGCCCGGCGCCACCGTCTCCCCGAGAAACCGCTCCACCCTCCCCTCGTACCGCTGCAACGAGGGGAAGAACGTCTCGTAGACACCGGCGATCTCCCCGTAGACCCGCCGGACTCCCTGTTCCTGTTCGTCGGTGGTTGGCATCTCGCGCGAGCGTAGACCCTCACCCCGGCCCTCTCCCAGAGGGAGAGGGAGTCGCGTGGATTTCGTGGACCACGGTGTCGTGACGGATACTCCCGGCCGTTCATGCGCTTCCTCTCACTCGCCGGTCCGCTCGTCCTCCTCGCCCTCGGCATGGCGTGGCTCGTCCCCGCCATCCTCCTCACCGGTGGGGGTCCCCAGGGCGTCCCCTGGTGGCGGCATGCCGTGCTCCTCTCGCTCGTCCTGGCCGTGGGCCTCGCCTGGCGCCTGGGCTCCCGGGGGATCGCGCTCGGGACACTCGCCGTGCTCTGCGCCGCCGTGTTCGTCTGGACGCGCACCGTGCGGCCCTCGCTCACCCGCGATTGGGCTCCGGATCTCGTCCGCACCGCCCGCGCCGAGGTGCTGGGCTCCCGCGTCACCCTCCACGACATCCGCGACTTCCGCTACCGCAGCACCACCGACTGGGACGCCTCCTGGTACTCCGCCACCTACGACACCCGGGACCTCGTCCGCGCCTGGTTCATCGTCGAGCCATTCTCCGGCTTCGAGGGCGCCGCCCACACCATGGTCAGCTTCGAGTTCTCCGGCGATCGCTTCGTCTCCTTCTCCGTGGAGATCCGCCGCGAGCGCGGGGAGACGTACTCGGTCCTCGGCGGCCTGTTCCGCCAGTACGAGCTCATCTACGTCGTCGGTGACGAGCGCGACCTCATCCAGCTGCGCAGCAACCACCGCCGCGATGACGTCTACCTCTACCCCATCCGCGCCTCCCAGGAGCGCACCGTCGCCTTCTTCCTCGACATGGTGCAGCGCATGAGAGACCTCCAGGCGCGGCCCGAGTTCTACAACTCGTTCACCAACAACTGCACCACCAACCTCGTGCGCCACCTCGAGAAGGTCAGCGAGACCAACGTCCCCTACGATCACCGCACCCTGCTGCCCGCCTACTCCGACTCGCTCGCCCTCGCCCTGGGGTTGATCGACTCCGACGTGGGCCTCGCTGAAACGCGCGAGCGCCATCGCATCAACACGCTCGCCCTCGCGGCCCAGGATCGTGACGACTTCTCGCTCCGCATCCGCGGGCGGGCCCCGGCCGAGACTCCCGCCGCCGCGGCCTCGAGCCCCTGAGCCGGGCCCGGGCTTCCCCACCGGGCTGACGGCCGAGGTGTGGCGCTCCAGGCACACCCCTCGCGGGTGGAAGGACGCGGCGAGAGCCATCCCGCCCGCATGTCCGCTCACCGTGTGGCCCTGCGAGCCACTCCATGCCCTGCCCATCCACGAGCGCACGGGCCTACCTGGCAGGTCTGGGCGACATTGTCGGAATGTTGAATACTCGGGGAGTCATGCAACAAGCAGTTTCCCCGAATACCTCCAGCGCGATGGGCTCCCAGCTCCTCGCCGACTACCTGCGCGAGGACGCCGCCGCGCGCGAGGCCGATGTCGCGCGCTTCATCAGCGCCGCCGCGGTGTGCTTCGTGATCGCCACCCTCCTGCTCGGACCCGCCCTCGGCTGGCCCCGAGCCCTCGCCGTGGCCGGCATGGCGGCGGCCTACGGTGTCTATTACGGCGGCCTCTCCCAGGTGCTCCAGCGCGGGTGGTTCCATCCCGCCATCTGCTGGCTCAACGTCAGCCTGGAGATCTCCGTGGGCGTCTTCGAGTTCCTGCTCGACCTGCACTTCGAGAACGCCGAGCAGGCCCTCACCAACCCCACCTCGCTCCTGTGGGGCGCCTTCATCATCCTCGCGTCCATGCGCTCCAACCGGAAGCTGGCCATCTTCGCCGGAGCGCTCGCCGCCACCGCGTCGCTGCTCCTGTACTGGTTGCTGGCCTGGCCCCGGTTGCAGGCCCCCGTGCCCCTGATGCTGTCCCCGCCGCTCATCACCCTGCGCGCCCTGTACCTGTTGCTCACCGGCTGCGTCGCGGCGCTCGTGGCCAGCCACCTGCTGCGCAAGGCCGAGGAGGCACTCCGGGCCGTGCGCGCGCGGGAGCTGCTCGGCAGGTACTTCCTCCACGAGCGGCTCGGCGTGGGCGGCATGGCCGAGGTCTTCCGCGCCACCTACAGCCCCGAGGGCGGCTTCCAGAAGCGGGTGGCCCTCAAGCGCATCCTCCCGAGCCATGCCGGAGATCCCCACTTCGTCACCCTCTTCCGGCGCGAGGCCGAGCTGGGCTCGCTGCTGCACCACCCCAACATCGTCCAGGTGCTCGACGTGGGCCGCTTCGGCGACACCTGCTTCATGGCCATGGAGTTCATCGAGGGCGTGTCGTTGCGCGAGCTGCTCCGGTCCCGCGGTCCGCTCCCCCTGGCCGTGGTGACGTACCTGGGCGCCGAGCTCGCCGCCGGGCTCGACTACGTCCACCACCGCACCGCGAGCGATGGCACGCCGCTCAACCTCGTGCACCGCGACATCAACCCGCCCAACATCCTCCTGTCGCGCATCGGCGAGGTGAAGCTGGGGGACTTCGGCATCGCCCGCGCCGCCCATCACGTCTCGCTCACGCTGGCGGGCCGGGTCGTCGGCAAGCCCGGGTACATGGCCCCGGAGCAGGCCCGCGCCGAGCCGTTCGACGCCCGCGCGGATCTGTTCGCGCTCGGCCTCACCCTGTACGAGGCCCTCACCGGCCGCCGCGTCATCCCCTGCGAGGCCCGCCATGAGCCCCGCTGGGGCTTCACCCCGTGCACCATCCCCCCTCCGTCCACCTTCCGCCCGGAGGTGCCTCCGCTCCTGGATGCCATCATCCTGGAGCTGCTCCAGTGGGAGCCGCACGCGCGGACCCCGGGGGCCCTGCGGCTACGGGAACAGTTGTGCTCGCTGCTCGACGAGGCCGCGCCCTATCCCCGGGGCCAGGCCCTGCTCGCCCGCGCCGTCCAGGAGGCGCTCGCCCACAGGGCCACGGAACCCGCCGTCACGCAGACGCCCCGGGAATCCGGGCCACAAGGGATCCGGATGCGACCCTCGGGCCCGGTGCCGACGAGGAGCCTCGCCCAGACACGGCTGGACTTCCGGCCCTCCCGCCCAGTCCCCGCCGTCGCGGAACGCACGCGCGGCTGAGGGACCGGGCCGTCCGCGCTCACTCGAACTCGAGCGCGCGCTGGAAGTCCGCCGGGTTGGTGGCCGCGCTCTGCGCCGTCTCCAGGCTGATCTCCCCCTGCTTGTAGAGGTAGCTCAGGTGCTGATCGAAGGACTGCATGCCGAACATGTCCCGGCCCTTCTCGATCACGTCCTTGAGCTCGTTGGCCCGGTCCTCGCGGATGTACTGCTCCACGGACTTGGTCTGGACCATGATCTCCAGCGCCACGGTGCGCCCCTTGCCGTCCGCCTTCGGCAGCAGCCGCTGCGAGATGGTCGCCTTGAGGCTGTCCGCCAGACGCATGCGCACCATCGACTGCTCCTCGGCCGGGAACACCGAGATGAGCCGGTTGATGGTCCTCGAGGCGTCCGTGGTGTGCACCGTCGACAGCACCAGGTGCCCCGTCTCCGAGGCCTTGAGCGCGATGTCGATCGTCTCCGTGTCGCGCATCTCGCCCACGAGGATGACGTCCGGATCCTGGCGCAGCGCCGCGCGCAGGGCGATGGCGAAGTTCTCCGTGTCCGGGCCGATCTCCCGCTGCGAGATGGAGGACTTGATGTTCTTGTAGATGAACTCGACCGGGTCCTCGATGGTGAGGATGTGCAGGTTCTCGGTGCGGTTGATCTGATCGATCATCGCCGCGAGCGTGGAGCTCTTGCCCGAGCCCGTGGCCCCCGTCACCAGCACGAGGCCGCGATCGTTGGCGGCGATCGTCTTGAGCACCTGCGGCAGCCCCAGCCCGTCGATGGTCGGAATCTCATCCGGGATGATGCGCAGGATGCACGCCAGCGTGCCCCGCTGCCGGTAGATGTTCACCCGGAAACGCGCCACCCCGGGCAGCCCGTAGGAGGTGTCGTACTCCTGCAGGCTGTCCACCTGGGTCTTCGTCAGCGGATCGCTGATGATGTGGAGCGCGACCTGTTTGGTGTGGTCCGGGTGGAGCTTCTCCATCTTCAGCGGGCGCAGCACGCCATTGACCCGGTAGATGGGAGGATCGCCCGGCCGGAAGTGGATGTCCGAGGCGCCATTCTGCACGCCGACCGTGAGCAGCTTGTTGAGCGTTGCCTGATCCACTGGGGAGTGACCTCTCTCGTCGGCCGGGGATTCTAGGCAAGCACTCCGGCTCCGCCAAGAAGATGACGGGGATTCCCCCACACTTCCGCCCGCGTCCCTCCCACCCTGATGTTCACCGTGCCGTCACACCTGGCGCATCTGGCACGCGTTAGTAAATCCGAGTAGGACCATTGCCCCGTTTCCGGGCTCCGTTCAGGCGAGGTTCCCCCTGTTCCAGGTCAAGATCGATCAATCGAACGCGCTCGTGGAGATCACCCTGGAAGGGTCCATCCGCGCGGAGGAGATGCAGCAGTTCGTCGAGCAGGCCGTGAGCGCCGTGAAATCGCTCGCCGGGGATGGACGGAGCGTCAAGGCCCTGGGCGACCTGCGCCAGCTCCGGACCACCTCTCCCGAAGCCGCGGAGGTGCTGTGCCAGGGCCAGGCGGACGCGATGAAGGCCGGCATGCGGCGGATCGCAGAGGTCGTCGGGAGCGAGATCACCGCGCTCCAGCTCAACCGCATCGCGCGCGGCAGCGGCATGGACCGCATCCTCCGCCGCTTCCATGACGAGGCGGAGGCCCGCGCCTGGCTCCTCGCGTCCGACGACGCGCTCGACGCCGCGTGACTCAGGCCCCCCGGGCCCGCTCGCGCAGCACCGTCCGCTCGATCTTCCCCATGGCGTTGCGCGGCAACGCCTCGATTCCCAGGAAACGCGCCGGCACCTTGAAGCCCGCCAGCGACTCGCGGCACCACGCTCCCAGTTCCTCCGGGAGGGGCAGCCCGTCGCGTGTCGCCACGAACGCCACCGGCACCTCGCCCCAACGCTCGTCCGGGACGCCCACCACCGCCGCCTCCTGTACCACCGGGTGCGCCGCCAGCACCGCCTCCAGCTCCGCCGGGTAGATGTTCTCCCCTCCCCGGACGATCAGATCCGTCCGCCTCGACAGCACCGTCAGCCGGCCCCGCTCGTCCAACATCCCCACGTCCTTCGTCCGCAGCCAGCCGTCCCGGATCGCCTCGCTCGTGGCCTCGGGCCGGTTCAGGTAGCCCGCCATCACCGTGGGGCCGCGGACCTCGATGTCCCCTTCCCGCTTTGACCCCAGGGGCTCGCCTCCGGGCCCCATGATGCGCACCTCCAGGCCTGGCAGGGGCCGGCCCGCCGTGCGTCCGTCCGCCTCGTCCGGGTGCTCCGTCGTCACCTGCGCACAGGCCTCCGTCAGCCCGTAGGTCTGGAGCGCCAGGATTCCCGCCGCCCTCGCGCGGGCCAACAGCGGCGCGGGTACAGGGCCTCCGCCGATCAGGGCACACCGGAACGTGGTGGGGACCCGGCGGTCCTTTCGTGCTTCCAGCACCCGCTCCAGCGTGGTCGCCACGAAGCTCGCGTGCGTGACTCCTTCCTCGTCGATAGCCCGGTTGGTGTCCTCCGCCTCGAAGCGCTCCCTCAGCACCAGGCAGCCTCCGTCGTACGCCGTGCGCGTGAGCATCCCCAGGCCCCCCACGTGGAAGAGAGGCAGTGTCCCCAGCCAGTGTGGCGCCGGGTGGGCGCCCAGGTTCGCCTCGGACGCCCGCGCCGAGGCCCGGAAGTTCCCCTCCGTCAGCACCGCCCCCTTCGGCCGGCCCGTCGTCCCCGAGGTGAAGAGGATGACCCGCGGGGTTCGTGTCTCCAGTGGCGCGCAGTCGGGGACGGGGGTCGTCACTGCATCCGTGAAGGACTCGAGGGGCTCGGCTCCCGGGAGGCGATCCGCGAGTCCCGTGAGCGCCAGGGTGAGCCTCGGGGCCACGTCCTCGGACAGGGGCTGGAGCTCCGCTCGCGTGAGCCTCGCGTTGAGCGGCGCCAGGACCGCTCCGATGCGTCCGAGTGCGAAGAAGAGCTGGGCCACCGCCGCGTGGTTCGTCGCGAGGAGGGCGACCCGGTCTCCTGCCCGCACGCCTCTCGACTGGAGCGCCGCCACCCAGCGGCCGATCTCGGTGTCCAGCTCACGGTAGGTCCACCGGTGGTTCCCGAAGGTGAGCGCCAGGGCCTCCGGCCTCGTCTCGGCGCCGGTTCGGATGGGACACGTCCACTGCATCAGTTCACTCCCAGGCCCGGCCTCCGCGGAAGCTGGATTCGGCCCCGCACCGGACGGAATGGATGGTTCCCGGGCTCGTCCTTGAAGAGATGCCCCACCCCGAGCCCCGATGCGTAGCTCCCCGACGGTAATGCCGCCGCCAGGTGCGCCGCTCCCGCTCTCGCGATGACACCGTCGAGCGAGCTCGTGACGTAGGAGGCCATCCCTCGGCTCGCTGCTTCTCGCGCCAGTCTCAGTGTCGGCAGCAGGCCTCCCAGCACCATCGGCTTGAGCACCAGGATCTTCACCGTCCCGGGGTGGTTCAGGATGTGCTGCGTGGCCTCGGGGAGGGCCAGTGATTCGTCCGCGGCCAGTGGGCAGGGCGTGTGCACGGAGAGGCGGGCCAGTGCCTCGGTGTTCTCGGGCGCCACCGGTTGCTCGCACAGTTCGAGATCGTAGTGGCCCAGGGCCTCGAGCGCCGCTCTCGCCTCCGGCTCCGTCCACGCCCCGTTCGCGTCCACTCGCAGGCGGATGGAGGTTCCCACCGCGCTCCGCACAGCGGAGAGTCTTGCGATGTCCTCCTTCAGGGGCCGCCCCGCGACCTTGAGCTTCAGTGTTTCGTAGCCCTCCGAAACCGCTCTTTTCGCTTCTTCCGCTAGCGCCTCTGGTGCGATGGCTCCCAGGAGCGCGTTGACGGAGAGAGCTGATCTCGCATCAGTCGAGAGCAGTTGGCTCAGGGGCACGTTTCGGCGCTGGGACTCGAGATCCAGGAGCGCTTGTTCCACTGCGTGTCTCGCCGCGGGTGCACGGGTGGGAAA
>NZ_JPMI01000278.1 GCF_000733295.1 Archangium violaceum Cb vi76
CCAACCTCGGGGTCCGTGGCACCCTCACCCCGTCCCTCTCCCGGGGGGAGAGGGGTGGTTTGGTTCAGCCCCTCCAACAGAACATTCAGCGCTCGCTCGCAGTCTCCCGGCGACTCCGTGCCGAACTCCTCCAACGGCATCGCCTCCCCCTGCCCGACCCTCCCCTCCTCGTCCTCCAACCGCACCACGAATCCCTCTCGCGCCGCGTAGGTGCCCCTCGCCGTCTTCAGCGGGTTCACCATCTCCAGGCGCAGCGCGTGGAGGGCCGTCTTCGTGATGCGCATCGCCCTACCTCAGGTACAGCCCCACCGAGAACAACAGGCCGAACACCAGTTGCAGTCTCGCCGTCCCGCCCAGCGCCGGGTTCAACGCCGCCCCCTGCGCTCCCAACACCAGCTTCAGCGGCGGCACCGCCACCGGCACGCTCAGCAGCGCCAGCAGCACCCACGGGCTCGCCAGCCCCAGGCCCCACATCGCCAGCGGAGTCGCGAACGCCGCCGCCAGCAGCACCACGTACTCCGCCTTGCCCGCCGTCGTGCCGAAGCGCACCACCAGCGTCCTCTTCCCCGCCTTCACGTCCGTCGTCGCGTCCCGCAGGTTGTTCACCACCAGCAGCGCCGTGCCAATCGCCCCCACCGGAATCGCCGCCCACCACGCCGCCGGGCCCACCGTCAGCGCCTGCACGTAGTACGTCCCCGGCACCGCCACCATCCCGAAGAAGATGAAGACGAACACGTCTCCCAGCCCGTGGTACGCCAACGGAAACGGGCCTCCCGTGTACGCGTACCCCGCCGTCACCGACGCCAACCCGATCGCCACGATCGGCCAGCCGCCCACCACCACCAGGTACACGCCAACCGCCACCGCCAGCCCGAAGCACGTCAGCGCGCTCGCCAGCACCACGCCCGGGGCAATCAGCCCGCTCTGCGTCACCCGCTGCGGCCCCAGCCGCTCCTCCGTGTCCGCCCCCTTCTTGAAGTCGTAGTAGTCGTTCGTCAGGTTCGTGCCGATCTGGATCAGCATCGCCCCCACCAGCGCCGCCAACGCCGGCAGCCACCGGCCCACGCCCAGCCCATACGCCAGCGCCGTCCCCACCATCACCGGCACCAATGCCGCCGTCAGCGTCTTCGGCCTCGCGGCCATCAACCACGTCTTCAAGGTGGGGCGCGGCGCCTCCACCGCGGGTGCTATCGCGTTCATGGAATGAATGGCTTTCGGCAGCTAGCCGTTGCCACCGGCCGCGCTCTTGTCGGGCACGGTGTCGGGCACGGCGTTCTCGAACTCGGGTGACTCGTACCAGGGCGTCTGCAGGAAGGAGAGCACCTCCCGCGCGTACTCCTCCGGCACTTCCAGATGCGGGGCGTGGGTGCAGTCCTCGAACGTGCGCCTCCACACCACCGGCAGATCCACCGCCATCCTCCGGGCGATCTGCGTGAACTTATCGTCCTGTGCCCCCGTCAGCAGCAGCGTGGGCAGCCGCTGACGGTGCAACTCCGGCCAGTAGTCCGGCTGCACCGCCAGGCCCAGGCACTCCAGCGCCCCCACCAACCCCTCCACCGTGCACTGGTTGCGCCGCGCCCGAAGCTCCGCCTGCTGCTCCGCCGGCAGCTTGCGCACCCCCGCGAACAGCGGCAGCGACTCCCAGTACTCCATGAAGGCCCGCACGCCCTTCTGCCGCAGCATCGCCGCCAGCTGCGCGTCACTCACGCGCCGCTCCGTCCGCTGCACGCGCCGGTGCAACCCCGGCGAGCCACTCTCCATGATGAGCCGCCCGAAGCGCTCGGGATGGCTCAGCGCCGCCGCCAGCGCGAAACGCGCCCCCTGCGAGTACCCCAGCAGGTTCGCCTTCGGCTCCCCCACCTCGTCCAGCACCCGGATCACCGCCTCGATCGTCTCCAGGAAGCCGTCGCGTCCCGTCCTCGTGGGCAGCGGCGTGTCCCCGTGTCCCGGCAGATCCACCGCGATGGCGCGCACCTTGCTGCTCATCCACGGGCGCAGGTGATCGAACGCCGACCGGTTCCCCGTGAAGCCATGCAGGAGGAGGAGCGGGTACGGACCCTCTCCCCACGTCTCGTACGCCATCTTCAGAGCCATGGGCCTTCTCCCAGTGCGGCCGCCATCCTCGCGAACAGCTGCCGGTGCAGATCCACGTTCCTCGCCCGCTCCGCCACCCTCACTTCGATGAGGTGGACCCCGCCCTTGAGCCCCTCGGCCACGGCCGACCGCAACGACGCGGGCGAGTCCGGACGCCGGAAGCGGGCCTGGTAGAGCGCCGCCGCGTGCGACAGGTCCACCCCGTGCGGTGTGCCCCACAGTGGCTCGTAGTGCGACTTCGCGCCCTCGGCCTGGGCGATGGGCAGGAAGGAGAAGATGCCTCCCCCATCGTTGTTCACCACCACCACCGTCAGGGGCACCCCGCCGCGGCGCGCCGTCAGCAGCCCGCCCACGTCGTGCAGGAAGGCCAGATCTCCCGTCAGCAGCACCGTGGGCCGCCCCGACGCCGCCGCCACCCCGAGCGCGCTCGAGATGATGCCGTCGATGCCGTTGGCGCCCCGGTTGGCCAGCACCCGCAGCCCCCGGCCCATGGACGGCGCGAAGGCGTCCACGTCACGAATGGGCATGCTGCTGGACACGAAGAGGTTCGCCCCGTCCGGCATCGCCGACACCACGTCGTGCGCGATGCGCATCTCCGTCAGCGACGGATCCTCCGAGAACGCCGACTCCAGCGCCGCCCGCGTCCACTGCTCGGCCCACAGGAAGCTCCGCGCCCAGGGTCCCAGGCCTCGAGAGAGTCCCTGGCCCAGCGCTTCGCACGCCGCCACCGCCGAGCCCTCCACCACCCGCGACGCGCGATGCACCGGATCGAAGAGCCCACCTTCGTCGCTGAAGACCACGATCTCCGCGCCCGAGTTGTCGATCCACGCCTGCGGCCCCTTGGGCGTCAGGCCTCCGCCGAAGCGCAGCACCAGCTCCGGCCGGTGCGCCCGGGCGAAGGGCTCGTGCCGCAGCATCGCGTCGTAGAGCGACACCGTGGCCGGGCCGCCGCCATAACGCGCCTGGGAGGCGGCCTCGGCCAGCACCGGGTAGCCGGTGGCCTCGGCCAGCGAGGCGATCGCCTCCGCGAAACCGTCGTTCTCGTCCCGGGGTCCGCAGACGATGACACCGCGCTCGGTGGCGGCGATGCGTGCGCGAATCTCCTCCAGGACCTTCGCATCCGGCTGGCGCGCCGGCGGGACGATGCGCGTCAGCGGCGCTCCCGGCCTGCCCTCCCGCGCCAGCGAGGAGAGGTGCTTGGTATCGAAGGTGCCCGGCGTGGGCGCGAGCGGCTCGCGGAACGGCACGTTGAGCTGCACCGCGCCCCGGGGCGCCCGCGAGGCCACGGCCACGGCCCGGGCCACGGTGGCGCGCAGGTGCACCAGCGCCGCATCGTCCGCCTCCGGCACGCCCACGTCCCCGTAGAGCCGCGCGAAGTCTCCGTAGAACCGCGCCTGCGGCACCGTCTGTGCCGCGCCCCACCCCTGCAGCTCCAGGGGCCGGTCCGCCGTCAGCACCACCAGCGGCACCTGCGACATGAAAGCTTCGATCACCGCCGGGTAGAAGTGCGCGCCCGCCGTTCCGCTCGTGGCCACCAGCACCACCGGCATCCGCGACTGCTTGGCCAGGCCCAACGCGAAGAAACCAGCGCTGCGCTCGTCGATGACGGACCAGGTACGCATCCCGTCCATCCGGGCACATGCCAGCGCCAGGGGCGAGGAGCGCGAACCCGGGCACACCACCGCGTGCCTCACGCCGCCCCGAACCAACTCCTCCACCAATGCCCGCGCCCACAGTTGATTCAGGGTGGCGTCAGACATGTCCTCCTCCGAGCGCACGCAACATGGCCAGGCTCTTCATCTCCGTTTCGCGCCACTCCGCCTCGGCGCTTGAGCCCGCCACGATACCAGCACCCACGAAGAGTCGAGCCTGGGATCCCTTGATGCGTGCCGAACGCAGCGCCACCATCTGGTGCGCCCGCCCGGGTCCTACCCATCCGACCGGTCCCGCGTACCAGCCCCGATCCAAGGCCTCGTGCTCCACCAGGAACTCCAGTGCGCGTTCCCGGGGGGTTCCCCCCACCGCCGGTGTGGGATGCAGCGCCGCCACCAGCTCGGCCACCCCCACTCCCTCGCGCAGCTCGGCGCGGATGCCCGTTCGCAGGTGCACCACGTTCTTCAACGTGAGCAGCGCCGGCTCCGCGTCCGCGTCCAGTTGCTCGGTCAGCGGCTTGAGCGCCCGGAGGATATAGCGCACCACCGCCTCGTGCTCGCGGCAATCCTTGTCGCTTCCGCCCAGCGTCCCGGCCAACGCGGGCGCCGCCGAGCCGGCCAGGGCCTCCGTCTCCAGATGACGCCCCTCCACCCGGCACAGCGTCTCCGGCGTGGCGCCCAGGAAGGCCGCTCCGTCCGGCGCCCGGAAGAGGAAGGTGGCACAGCGCGGGTTCTGCTCGCGCAGCCGGGCCAGCACCTCCACGCGATCAAAGGAGGACTCGCCCTCCACCTCCACCGCCCGGGCCAGCACCACCTTCTGGAGCCCCCCGGCGTTGATCGTCTCCACCGCGCGCTCCACCCGCCCCTCGAAGTCCGGCCGCGACGAGACCAGCCGCAGCGCCTGCACGCCGTTGCGGGACCGCCGGGTCCCCGCGGGGAAATTCGCGCCCACCCGCGCCAGCAGCGAGCGCACCACATCCTCGGCTCCGGGGCCCTCGGGGGCGAAGGCCGCCGCCATCAGGCCCGGGCCCTCGCGCCACACCATCACCTCCGGCAGCGTCCACCGCCCGAAGCCGAACGCCCCCCACCCCGAGTCCCCGCCCGCCGTCGAGAAGCGCATGCCGCCGAACCAGGGCCCCGGCAGCGCCGAGGGCGCCTCGCCCAACCACCGCACCGAGTCCAGCGCCGACAACTCCTTCAGCACCGCCTGGGCCCGCGCCCCACTGTCGGCCTCCACCGCGGCCGCCTCGCCCCACCCGGCCATCGCCTCGCCCGCGAGCGGGCGCTCCCAATAGACGGACGGCTCCCCCAGCACTTCCGCCCCCGCGAGCGGATCCACCGCGGCCAGGGACAAGGTCCCCGCCACCCAGTGGCCTCCGTCAGCGCGTCCGAGCGTCTTCATCTGCGGTCCTCATCGAGGTCGCGCCACCAGCCGAGGCACCAACCTCTTGTTGTTCTGTACGGCGGTTTGGCTATACAAGCATCACGGGGTTCAAAACAACGTGAACTCCACAGACATCGGGAGTCGGCCGTGAGCGGCAAGCCAGGTGAGGAGGGCGGAGGACCGCCCAGAGAAGGTACGCCTCGGGTGGCCCGGGCCTGGAAGCCCCAGGGCACGCGCGTGCGTGTGGGACAGGTGGAGGTGGGTGGCCCTGGTTTCGTGGTGATGGCGGGCCCGTGCGCCGTGGAGGGCATGGAGCAGACGGAGCACACCGCCTCCGCCGTGGCCGCCGCCGGTGCCCATGTCCTCCGGGGTGGGGTATTCAAGCCTC
Source organism: Archangium violaceum Cb vi76 (assembly GCF_000733295.1). Classification (GTDB taxonomy): domain Bacteria; phylum Myxococcota; class Myxococcia; order Myxococcales; family Myxococcaceae; genus Archangium; species Archangium violaceum. The sequence goes on from NZ_JPMI01000278.1 coordinate 5,519, forward strand.
GCACCAGCCCCTACTCGTTCCAGGGAATGGGAGAGCCCGGCCTGCGCGTGCTGGCCGAGGCGGCGCGCAAGGTGGGGCTGCCCATCGTCAGCGAGGTGATGGAGTCCACGCAGATTCCGATGATGGAGGACTCCGTGGACGTCCTTCAGGTGGGCGCGCGCAACATGCAGAACTTCCCGCTGCTGCGAGCGCTGGGGAAGACGCGCAAGCCGGTGCTGCTCAAGCGGGGCCTGGCGGCCACGTTCCA
>NZ_JPMI01000279.1 GCF_000733295.1 Archangium violaceum Cb vi76
GGAGTGGCTGCTGGCTGCCGAGTACGTGCTCGACGGTGGCAACGATCAGGTCATCCTCTGCGAGCGTGGCATCCGCACCTTCGAGACGGCCACGCGCAACACGTTGGATCTGGCGGCGGTGGCGTTGGCGAAGCAGCGGACGCACCTGCCGGTCATCGTGGATCCTTCGCACGCCACGGGCGAGCCGGAGCTCATCCAGCCCATGGCGCTGGCGGCGGCGGCGGCCGGGGCGGACGGGCTGATCATCGAGGTGCATCCCCGGCCCGAGCAGGCCCTGTGTGACGGGCAGCAGGCGCTCACACCGGAGCGATTCCAACAACTGATGCGGCGACTGCCGGGTGTGCTGGCCGCCATGGATCGTCACCTGTGGATGCCGGAGCTCCCGGCCCAGGTCGCGGGGGCTCGATGAGCGCCGAAGTCCAGCGGATGTTCTCCTCCATCGCCACGCGGTACGACGTGACGAACGAGGTCCTCTCCCTTGGTATCCACCGGCTGTGGCGGCGCGCGGCCGTGCGGCTCAGTGGCGCGCGGGAGGGCAGTGCCGTCCTCGACTGCGCCACCGGCACCGGAGATCTGGCGCTGGCCTTCAAGCGAAAGGTGGGCGCCTCGGGCCGGGTGGTGGGCACCGACTTCTGCAAGGAGATGTTGGATCACGCTCCGGCCAAGGCCGCCCGCGAGGGGCTCCCGGTGGAGTTCCAGGTGGCCGATGCCATGGCGCTGCCCTTCGCGGACGCCAGCTTCGACGTGGCCTCCATCGCCTTCGGCATCCGCAACGTGGATGACCCGGTGAAGTGCCTGAAGGAGATGGCCCGGGTGGTGCGCCCCGGCGGCCGCGTGGTGGTGCTCGAGTTCGGCCAGCCCACGGGCCTCTTCGGCGGCCTGTTCCGCCTCTACAGCAAGGTGATCATGCCCACCATCGGTGGCCTGCTCACCGGCAACCGGGCGGCCTACGAGTACCTTCCTCGGACCTCCGCCGCTTTCCCGGCTGGTGAGAAGTTCCTCTCACTGATGGAGCAATCCGACTCCTACAAAGAAAGGGTGGCCCATCCGATGACGTTCGGGACATCTTACGTTTATGTCGGGACCGTCCGCTGAGCAGAAGCACCAACTCGTCCAGCGCATCCTCGGAGCCGTGGATCCACGGCTCTCGCCAGCGCTGAGGGAAGAGCTCGCCCGGCCCGGTCCCCAGCTCCTGCCCACGCCCGGGCAGACGGTGGCCATCGCCGGGCATCGCTCCGCGGGCAAGACGCGTCTGCTTCCCCTGGTGAGCGCCCTGCTGGACAAGCAGGGAGTGGATCTGGATGTCGAGCTCGAGCGCCGCTCGGGCCGCAGCCTTCGCGATTGGGTGGCGCAGGACACCAACGGCTTCCGCGAGGCGGAGCGCGGCCTGTTCCTGCAGCTGCCTCGCGGCTCCGTCGTCGCCCTGGGCGGTGGCTTCCTCTCGCATCACCCGGAAGCGCTCCAGTCCTGCTACACCCTGCTCGTGCCCATCTCCTTCGAGACGTACCGCGAACGGCTCCTCGCCGACAAAACGCGCCCCCGGCTGCGGCCCGGTATGTCCCTGGAGGAGGAGCTGCACTCCATCTACCACCAGCGCCAGGTGCTCCACGCCGCCGTCCCCACCGTGGGCCTCGCCGATTTCCTGCGCGCCTTCGCTTCCTCCGGGAGCCCGTCATGACGCCGGCCCGTCGTGTCGTCACCCTCCCTCCGAGCCTCCGCGGCCCCGATGCCCTGCGCTTCGCCACCGAGGCCCGGAGCCGGGGCGCCGAGGTGCTGGAGGTGCGCACGGATCTGCATTCCGCCGACGCGGTGGATGCCGCGGCGCTCGCGGGCGTGATGGAGCTGCTCGTGTCCGAGCGCGGTACGGCGCTGCCTCCCGCGTGGGTGGCCGCCGCCCGGTGGGTGGATCGGGATGTCGTTCATGCCGGGGATCTGGCCGCTCCGGCCGGGAAGCTGCTGGCCTCGCACCACGCCGAGCGGCCCCTGTCCACCGAGGAGGCCCTTCGTCTGTGGGACGTGGCGCTTCCGAGTGGCTCCCTGGTGAAGCACATCGAGCCGCTCGGCGTGGAGTCCCGCGAGCGGATCTCCGTGCTGCTGGAGACCCAGGCCCGGCTGAAGGCGCGCTTTGGTGACGGGCGGGTCACCGTTCTCGCGATGGGGCCCACGGCGCTTCCCGTGCGCGCGGTGCTCGCTCGAGGCAATGTGCTCGATTACGTCGCCGTGGGCGGTGATTGGAAGGCCGCTCCGGGACAGCGGTTGCTCGCGGATGCAACCCGGGAAGCGAGATACCCTCACCCCGTCCCTCTCCCGGAGGGCGAGGGGAAATTGAGCAGGTTGGCGATCCTGGGGACCTCGATCGTCCACTCGCGCTCGCCTCGCATCCACCGCCAGCCCTTCGATCGCATCGACATCCCCGAGGATGCTCCCGTCGAGGCCCTCGTCGACGCCCTCCTCCCCCACTACCGCGGCTTCGCCGTCACCAGCCCCTTCAAGATCCGCCTCGCCCGGCACACCGGCTCGCCGCTCGACGCCATCAACACCCTCGTCCGCCGCCGCGATCGCTGGGAGTCCTTCAACACCGACACCGCCGGCGCTCGCTCCGTCCTCGAGCGGCTCGGAGCCCGGGACGTGTTCGTCCTCGGTGACGGGGGTGCCAGCGCCGCCATCCGCGTCGTGGGCACCGAAATGGGCTGTCAGCTCCGCTTCCTGCGCCGTGCGGAGATCTCCGGCCCGCTCTCCGGTCCTGGCATCTGGACCTGGCCGGATCGCATCACCCCACCCGACACCCTGCGCTTCGAGGGCGCTCGCGTCGCCGTCATCGCCTACGGGGCGCCGGCACGCCGCATCGCCACGGAAATCACCCGCCGCGGAGGGACTCCGCTGCTTCTCGGCGCGGCCTGGTTCATCGCCCAGGCCCGACAGCAGCGAGCCCTCTGGGAGACCGCTTCATGAATACGATTGGTACCCTCTTCCGCCTCACCACCTTCGGCGAGAGCCACGGCCCCGCGCTCGGCTCCATCATCGACGGCTGTCCGGCGGGCATTCCCCTCGCGCCCGAACTCATCCAGGCCGCGCTCGATCGCCGCCGTCCCGGCCAGTCCGCGCTCGTCACCGCGCGCGCCGAGCCGGATCAGGTGGAGATCCTCTCCGGTGTCTTCGAGGGCAAGACGCTCGGCACGCCCATCGCGGCCATCGTGCGCAACACGAACCAGCGCTCCGGGGACTACGAGAAGCTCAAGAGCGAGGATCGTCCCGGCCACGCCGATGCCGTCTGGCGCGAGCGCTTCAAGCACCGCGACCACCGCGGCGGTGGGCGCACCAGCGGCCGGGAGACGCTCTGCCGCGTCATCGGCGGCGCCGTGGCCGAGGCCTACCTCGCCCAGGCCTTTCCCGAGGTGCGCACCGTCGCCTGGGTGTCGCAGGTGGGCAACCTGACGTCCGCCATTCCCGCGCCCGGCCTCACCCGCGCCATGGTGGATGAGCACCCGACCCGCTGCCCGGATCCGGTGGCCCGCGAGGAGATGTCCAAGCGCATCCTCGCCGCCAAGGAGGCCGGAGACAGCCTCGGTGGGTGCATCGACATCCGCGTCGAAGGCGTCCCCGTGGGGCTCGGCGAGCCCATCTTCGGCAAGATGAAGTCGCTGCTCGCGCACGCGCTGGGCAGCGTGGGCGCCGTCACCGGCGTCATCTGGGGCCCGCCGGATCTGATCTCGCGCATCGAACAGCCCGGCAAGATCTTCCACTCGCAGAAGGACACCTACGGCGGCATCCAGGGTGGCCTGGCCAATGGCGAGCCCGTGGCCGTGCGCGTCTACTTCAAACCTCCCGCCACGCTCGCGGAGCACGCGAAGTCCGGGCGTCATGATCCCTGCATCATGCCGCGCGCCGTGCCCGTGCTGGAGTCCATGGTCTCGCTCGTGCTGGCGGACCTCGTCCTTCAACTCAACGCCCGGCCCCACTCCGCATGATCCAGCTCTCTCCTGGCGCCTACCGTCACGCCACCGACCGGTGGGGCTCCTTCAAGCGTCTGTGCGCCACCCTTCCCGAGGGCAGCTTCGCCGTCGTGGATCGCCGGGTGGCCCGTCTGCACCCCACCCTCATTCCCTCCCTCAAGGCGCGCAAGCCCCACACCATCGTGCAGCTCACCGGCGGTGAGGTCGCGAAGACCTTCGAGGCCCTGGAACAACTGATGGCCGCGGGCCTGTCGATGCCGCGCTCGGGCACGCTGATCGCCATCGGCGGAGGCACCATCGGCGACGTGTCCACGGTGGCCGCGCACCTGCTGAAGCGGGGCGTGCGGCTGGTGCAGGTGCCCACCACGCTGCTGGCGGCGGTGGACAGCAGCCTGGGCGGCAAGGGCGCGGTGGACATGACCGTGCGCGGCCGCGTGGTGAAGAACCCGGTGGGCGTCTTCCACTACGCCGACGAGGCGTGGCTGTGCCCCGAGTTCTACGAGAGCCTCTCGGACACGCAGATTCGAGAGGGCGCGCTCGAGGCCTGGAAGATGGTGGCCAGCCTCGACGAGGAGCTCTTCCGCGCGTACACGCGCCGGGCTCCCGCGCTGGAGCGGATGGTGAAGGACGCGCGGCGCCTCAAGGAGTCCGTCTGCGCGAGGGATCCGTACGAGCACGAGGGCCTGCGCCGGGTGCTCAACTTCGGCCACACCTTCGGCCACGTGCTGGAGAGCGTCTCGCACTTCGAGCTGTCACACGGGGACGCGGTGGGCCTGGGCATGCTGTGCGCGCTGGACGTGGGGCGCGCCATGGGCATCACCCCGGAGGACGTGGCCTGGCGGGTGGAGGACGCGCTGCACCAGGGGCCGGGAGTGCTCGGCCGGGAGCGGACGGCGGACCTGCTCGAGGGCGCGGCGATCAAGGACGTGATGGCCCTGCTGGCCGCGGACAAGAAGACCGGCAGCGCCGGTGAATTGCGGATGGTGCTGCTCACCGACGTGGGCCACGCCGAGGTGCGCGACGTCTCCGCGGACGTGTGGCGTGCGCTGTGGCCGGCCTGGAGCCGAGGAGTTCGCCCATGAGTCAGATTCACGTCGATTCGAGCCAGCTCACCCCGGCGGTCCTCACGCCGCCCATCTCCAAGTCGGACGCGCAGCGGGCGCTGGTGCTGGCGCACCTCACGGGCACGTGGCCCCTGCCCGTGCTCCAGGAGGAGCCCGAGGACTTCCTGGCCGCGGACGTGCGCGTGCTGACCCGGGGCATCAACACCCTGCGCCAGCCGCCCGGCACCGTGCGCGACGTGGATTGCGCGGACGGTGGAGCCCCCTTCCGCATCTTCGTCACGCAGGCCGCGGTGACGCCGGGTGCGCACGTGCGCATCACGGGCACGCCCCGGCTCGGCGAGCGGCCCCATGGTCCCCTCTTCGAGTCCCTGCGCGAGGCGCTCGGCCCCTCGGGGCTGGTGCTGAAGGAGGGCAGCCCCTGGCCGGTGGAGATCAAGGCGCCCGACCGGACGGGGGAGCCCGTGTTCCGCGTCCCGGGAGCGCAGAGCAGCCAGTACGCCTCCAGCCTGCTGCTGGGCTGCGCGGCCCTGTACCTGCGCGAGCGCCGCCCGTGGCGGGTGGAGATCATCGGCCCGCTGACGAGCGCGGGCTACCTGGAGCTCACCGTCTCCTGGCTGCGCCGCTTCGGCTTCACCGTGCGGGAGCAGGAGGGCCGCTTCGAGGTGACGGACTACCGGGCCCCCGAGCGCACCCCGGCGATGCCGGGTGACTGGTCCTCCCTGGGTTACCTGCTGCTCATCTCCTGGCGCACGGGAGGGAGCGTGGAGCGGGCGGACCTCGACAGCGCGCACCCGGACCAGGCGCTGGTGCGGCTGGTGGAGCGCGCGGGCCTGAAGGCGGTTCCCGGAACGGGCCCCAACACCCTGCGGATGACGGGGACGGCCCGGGACGGGCTGGTGGCCTCGGGAACGGAGTGCCCGGACCTGCTGCCCACCCTGGCGGCGCTGGCCCTGGTGCTGCCGCGCCCCTCCACCCTCACGGATGTGGGAGTGCTGCGCCTCAAGGAAAGCGACCGGCTGGAGGGAATACGCACCCTGGTGTCCGCTTTTGGAGGCACCACCCACCTGGAGGGCGAGACCCTGACAATCCACCCTCCTACCTCCCATCCGCCGCGCTTCTCCATGGACAGCCGGGGGGATCACCGCCTGGCCATGGTCGCGGCTACGCTCTCTGTTCTATCCGGTGTGCCCCTTTCCCTCACCGGACCTGAATGCGTGGAGAAGAGTTTCCCGGGCTTCTGGCGGCAGTTGGAGCGCACAGGGGTTCGTCTCACGTCTTGAACGGGCGATGCCCGGGGGAAACGCGGCCCCCCGGGTGCAGTTCTTTTTTGTTGAAAGCGCTCCGCCGCATGTGAAAAGTCCCGCTCATGTCAAAGGACACGCTGACCATCACGGACAACCGGACCGGGAAGACGTACGAGGTCCCGATCGAGAACGGCTGCATTCGCACCAACGCTCTCCGGCAGATCAAGGTCTCGGAGGAAGACTTCGGTCTGATGGGTTACGACCCGGCGTTCCTGAACACGGCCAACTGCAAGAGCGCCGTCACCTTCATCGACGGTGACAAGGGCATCCTCGAGTACCGGGGCTACCCCATCGAGCAGCTCGCGGAGAAGTCGTCGTTCATCGAGGTGGCCTACCTCCTGCTCAACGGCGAGCTCCCGACGCCCAAGCAGCTCGAGGAGTTCAACTACCTCGTCACGCACCACACGTACGTGCACGAGAACATCAAGTCCTTCATGGACGGGTTCCGCTACGACGCGCACCCCATGTCCATGCTGTCCTCCACGGTGGCGGCGCTCTCGGGCTTCTACCCGGACGCGAAGAACACCAAGGACGAGCGCAGCCGCCGCATCCAGATGACGCGGCTCATCGCGAAGATGCCCACCATCGCGGCGTTCTCCTACCGCCACAGCATGGGCCTGCCCTACGTCTACCCGGACAACGATCTGTCCTATGTGGGCAACTTCCTGGCGATGATCCGGAAGATCGGCACCACGACGTACAAGGTCCACCCGACGCTGGAGAAGGCGCTGGACGTGCTCTTCATCCTGCACGCGGACCACGAGCAGAACTGTTCGACGACGTCGGTGCGCACGGTGGGCTCCTCCGAGGTGGATCCCTACTCGGCGGTGTCGGCGGGCATCTCGGCGCTGTACGGCCCGCTGCACGGTGGAGCGAACGAGGCCGTGCTGCGCATGCTGCGGGAGATCGGCCACGTGTCGAAGGTGCCGGACTTCATCAAGGCGGTGAAGGGCGGCGAGGGTGAGAAGAAGCTGATGGGCTTCGGTCACCGCGTGTACAAGTCGTACGATCCGCGCGCGAAGGTCATCAAGCGCGTGGCGGACGAGGTCTTCGAGATCACCGGCAAGAACCCGCTGCTGGAGATCGCGCTGGAGCTGGAGAAGATCGCGCTGCAGGACGAGTACTTCGTGAAGCGCAAGCTGTACCCGAACGTGGACTTCTACTCGGGCCTCATCTACGAGGCGATGGGCTTCCCGGTGGAGATGTTCCCGGTGCTGTTCGCCATTCCGCGCACGGTGGGTTGGGTGACCCAGTGGGAGGAGATGGTGAAGGACTCGGAGCAGAAGATCGCGCGTCCGCGTCAGGTGTACACGGGCTCCAAGCGCCGCGACTACGTGGCGATGAAGGACCGCAAGTAGAGCCATTTCCCCTCTCCCACCGGGAGAGGGACGGGGTGAGGGTGCCACGGGTTCCGAGCACCCTCTCCCTCTGGGAGAGGGCTGGGGTGAGGGTCAGTGGACCCACGCCTTGGCCCTCTTGGCGTTTGAGGCCCCCTACCCCGCGCGGGCGGAAACAGAGGGCTCGTCGGAGTACAGGGAGTCGATGAGGTCCTTGTACCGGGCCTCGATGACCTGGCGGCGCATCTTCATGCTGGGAGTCAATTCGCCGTTGGCGACGGAGAAGTCCTCGGCGAGGACGGCGAAGCGCTTGATGGTCTCGAAGCGGGCCAGGCGGGGGTTCACCTCGCGCTCGATGGCCTCGTGAAGGTGCTGGCGGAGACGAGGCTCGGCGGCAAGTGAGGAGAGCTCCTCGGGCCAACCATTCTGTCGAGCCAGGGCGCGGCTGCGCTCGGGGTCCAGGGTCAGCAGGGCCACGAGGTAGTTGCGGCGCTCGCCGAGCACGAGCGCATGGCCCACGGGAGCCACGGCCTTGAGGAGCAGCTCGATGGGGGCCGGAGCGGTCTTCTTGCCGCCGGAGGTGACGAGGATCTCCCGCTTCCGGCCGGTGATGTGGAGGAACCCCTCGGAGTCGAGGTGGCCCACGTCGCCCGAGTGCAGCCAACCGTCCTTGAGCAGCTCGGCGGTGGCGGCGGGGTCCTTGAAGTAGCCCTGGCAGACGCCGCCGCCGCGCACGAGGATCTCCCCGTCATCGGCGATCAGGAGCTCCACGCCCAGCAGGGGCCGCCCGAGCGTGCCCAGGCGCGTGGCGTCGGGGGTATTGAGGGTGGTGGGCCCACACACTTCGGACTGGCCGTAGACCTCGCGGATGATGATGTCGAGCGAGGCGAAGAACTCGAGCACGTCGCGGCCAATGGGGGCGGCGCCACTGCTGAAGAAGTGGGTGCGGTCGAAGCCCAGCTTCGAGAGCAGGGCCGGGAAGACGGTGCGCCGGGCGAGCTGGTACTGGCCCTCCAGGGACAGCGGCACGCGCTCGTGGCGCAGGACGAGGGCGTTGCGCTGGACGGCCACCCCGCGGGCCCAGCCCACGGCACCCTGCCGGGCGGTGGGCAGCGCGCGGAGGGCCTCCTCCAGCCGGCCCTTGAGCTTCTCCCAGACGCGGGGCACTCCGAAGAAGACGGTGGGCCGGGCGTCGCGCAGATCCTCCGGAACCTTCTCCAGGGAGCGCGCGAAGTACACCTCGGCGCCGACGAGGAGGGGGGCATGGATGCTGAGCATCTGCTCGGCGATGTGGGCCAGGGGCAGGTACGACAGGAGCACCTCGTCGTCCCCGGCCATGCGGGTGGCGCGCATGAGCTGCGTGGCCGTCCAGACGAGGTTCTGGTGGCTGATCATCACGCCCTTGGGGCTGCCGGTGGTCCCCGAGGTGTAGATGAGGGTGGCGAGCCCCCCGGGCTGGAGGTCATTGACGGCGTCCCAATAGGGCCCCTCGTCGATGCCGGTGCCGCGCGCCAGCACCTCGGCGTAGCTCAGGACGCCCTTGGGGAGCGGGGCCTCGGGGGGGTCCAGGACGATGATGTGGCGCAGCCGGGGCACCCGCTCGCGCACGGCGAGGGCGGTGGCCAGGTGCTGCTCGTTCTCCACCACCAGGTGGCCCGCCTCGCAGTGGTCCACGAGGTACTGGACCTGCTCGGGGCTGCTGGTGGTGTAGACGCCCACGGGGACGCCCCCCAGGGCCATGGCGGCCAGGTCCGCCACCAACCACTCCTCGCGGTTGAAGGACAGGAGGGGCAAGGTGTTTCCCCGCTGGAAGCCCAGCGAGCGCAAGCCCAGGGCGAAGCGCTTCACCCGGGTGGCATATTCGTGCCACGAGGTGGGCACGTACGTGCGTCCCTTGCGCGTCCACAGCGCCGGACGGTGTTGCCGCCGGCTGGCCTGATCCTGGAGCGCATGCACCATCGTCCTGGGAGTGTCCATTGGGATTCCGAGGCTACTGAAACCGGGTGGCGGCTCTCCACGGGCGTTGACAGGTCACCAGAGCCCTATGTATTCCGCGCCACGCACATGACGATCGATCTGACTTGCCAGAAGTGCGAGGGCACCTTCGAGCTGGATGTTCAGGATCTCATTGATGGGACGGAGAAGCTCGCCTGCCCTCATTGCAGTCAGAAGGCCCCCACCAACATCCAGGAGGACTTCGTCTCGGCGCTCACCGAGATGAGGACCCAGGTGGCCGCGCTGGGCAAGCGCTTCGCCGTCTCGCTCGCGCTGGAAACCGAGGACCTGGAGGACGAGCTCGACGAGGACGAGGAATCCGACGAGGACGAGGAGTCCGACGACGAGGAGCTGGACTTCGACGAGGACGAGGACGTCGAGGACGAGGAGGACTACGACGAGGACGAGGACGAGCGCTGACGCTCGCCCGTCTACCCCGCCCTGACGTTTTTCACGGGGGGGCGGGTGGTGTGAGGCTGGGGAGCAGGCGGGCACGAATCGGAGCCCTCCCGCCCCCGACGCACATGCACACGTTTGCAGGGTGAAAACGTCCATCCCTGCAGCTTTCGTCCTGGCTCCGCTGTCCGCCGCGCTGCTCGCCCTGGGAGTGCTCTTCCTCCCCGGCTTTGGCGCTCCACCCGCGCACGCGACCGCCGCGCCGAAGGACAGCGAGGCCTGCGTTCCCAAGCAGGGAGGAAACCCCGCCGCCTGTAAGGAGTTGGTGCGCCTCCAGGTGCGGGACGTGATTCCGCTCGTCGAGGCGCAGACGCACGCGGTGGTGCTCACCACGGAGGACGGGGCGCTGGTGTTGCCCATCTTCGTGGACGAGTCGGCCGCGGTGGCCATCGCCTTCCGGCTGGCACACCTGAGGCCGCCACAGCCGCTCTCGCAGGATCTGCTCGGCTCGGTGGTGACGGAGCTGGGCGCCAAGGTAACCGAGGTGCGCATCGATGATCTGCGCGATGACATCTACACGGGCCGCGTCTTCCTCGAGCAGGGCAAGCGCAAGGTGACGCTGGACGCGAGACCCTCGGACTCCATCGCCATGGCGCTGGATGGCGAGGCGCGCATCATGGTGACGCGCAAGGTGCTGGACGAGGCCGGCATCAGCCGCGAGGAGATCGACGCACTGCGCGAAGACGGCCCGGGCGTGGGCGGGAGCGGCGACCCCCACCTGATGGACGAGCCGCTCGAGATGGAGCCCCTGGATCCGCACCAGGGCCTGCCGCCGCCGGGCCTGGCTCCGAAGCTGGCGCCCAAGACGGACGAGATCAGCCTGTAGGGCCCACGTCCGTGGAACCCCGCAAAGGCGAAAGCCCGGCCCCCCCTCCAGGGACGCCGGGCTTTCTCGCGACGTAGGCACGAAGCCGTGAAACCGAGGACTGCTTCCGCCGACGCCGTCGCTGTCGCCCGCGTTGGCGCCAAGTATTCCCGAGGACGCAAAGCTGTCAAGGCGGCTCCGGGCGCCTAGGATGTGCGCCCATGCGCAAGGCGAAGATCATCTGCACGCTGGGACCGTCCTCGGACTCGGCCGAGGTCATCGAGGAGCTCATCCGCTCCGGGATGAACGTGGCGCGGCTCAACTTCTCGCACGGCTCGCACGACCAGCACCGCCGCCGGGTGAATCTGATCCGCCGGGCCTCCAAGAAGCTGGGGATGCCGGTGGCGATCCTCCAGGACATCCAGGGCCCGAAGATCCGCCTGGGCAAGTTCGAGGGCGGGTGCCTGGAGGTGAAGACGGGCCAGACGGTGGTGGTGACGACGCGGGAGCTGCTGGGGCACGAGAGCATCATCCCCACGCCCATCCGCTCGCTGCCCAGGGACGTGGAGCCGGGACACCCCATCCTGCTGGATGACGGGCGGGTGCGGCTGAGGGTGAAGAAGGTGCAGGGCAAGGACGTCACCTGCATGGTGGAACTGGGCGGGATGCTGAAGGACCACAAGGGCCTGAACCTGCCGGGGGCGCACGTGTCGGTGCCCACCATCACGGAGAAGGACGCGGAGGATCTGGCGTTCGGGCAGGAGGTGGGCGTGGACTACGTGGCGCTCTCCTTCGTGCGCACGGCGAACGACATCAAGGAAGCGCGCAAGTTGGTGGCGAAGCTCAACACGCCGCTGATCGCGAAGATCGAGAAGCCGCAGGCGGTGGCGGACCTGGAGGCGATCGCGCGCGAGGCGGACGGCATCATGGTGGCGCGAGGCGACCTGGGCGTGGAGATGCCGCTGGAGAAGCTGCCGGCCATTCAGAAGCGGATGGTGGCCACGGTGAACCGGATGGGAGGCCTGGTCATCGTCGCCACGGAGATGCTGGAGAGCATGGTGAACAACGCGAGGCCCACGCGCGCCGAGGTCTCGGACGTGGCCAATGCCATCCTGGATGGGGCGGACGCGGTGATGCTCTCGGGGGAGACGGCGGCGGGCAAGTACCCGGTGCAGGCGGTGGCCACCATGGCGAGGATCGTCGAGGAGACGGAGTCCGGGGTGGTGAGGAACCTGGAGCACCCGCCCTTCCCGGACGCGAAGGACGACATCTCCACGGGCGTGGCGGCGGCGGCGGTGGCGGCGGCCGAGCAGATGAAGATCGGCACCATCGTGGCGTACACGGAGCGGGGCCTGACGGCGCGGCTCATCTCGGAGTTCCGGCCGACGGCGCAGATCATCGCGCTGACGCCGAACCCGGAGACGGTGAACCGGATGGCGCTCTACTGGGGGGTGAAGGCGCTGCAGGTGGGCCGGTTGCAGTCGACGGACGCGATGCTGCGTCAGGTGCGGCGGCTGTGCCGCGACGAGGGCATCTGCAAGGTGGGGACGCCGGTGGTGATCGTGGCGGGCGTGCCGCTCAACGAGCCGGGGCGCACCAACATGATGTCGGTGCACCGCATCTAAACCATCCCGGACGAAGAGCGAGGACCCGTGGATGTCCCCTCTCCCTCTGGGAGAGGGTCAGGGTGAGGGTCTACACGCAGGGGACG
>NZ_JPMI01000280.1 GCF_000733295.1 Archangium violaceum Cb vi76
GGGAGAGGGAGCATGCGCAACACCCTCCATCAGCTCGCGGAAGCGAGCCAGGGCGTGGTCTGCGAGAAGTCGTAGATACGCTCGATGGCGATCTGCTTGTAGCGCTCGACCTTGACGGCGCGCCGGGCGCACTCCCAGACGAGCTCCGAGGGAGGACGATCCGGCTCCTTCTTCTTGCGGCGCTTGACCTCGGCCTTGATGGCCTTCACGGCGACGCGAGGGTGGAAGCAGAAGGCCGAGGAGAACAGCAGGTGCCCGGCGAAGGGGATGAGCCGGGCCTCCAGCACATCGCCCGTCTCGAGCCCCGCCACGGTGCGGCGCTCGGTGACGTCGAAGTCCTTGCCGGAGAACAGCTCACGCAGACGCACGAGGCCCTTGCCCAGCTTGCGCACCTCGAAGAGGCCGTGGACGGTCTCCGTGAAGCAGCGGAAGGCGTTGGCCTCCTCGGGCGAGGCGCCCTGCAGCCGCAGCTGGTACAGTTCCGCGGCGGGCGTCAGCTTGGAGATCGGCGAGACCCGGTCGAACAGATAGAAATCCAGGAAGGACGCCATCCGCAGCTCGAAGATCTTGTCGTCCTCGAAGACCTCGCCGGTGAGGCGGAGGTACTCCGCCTTGGCCTCCAGCAGGTCGGGCTTGCGTGACTCCTGGCTCCCAAAGGCGATGAGCTGGTCGAGATAGGGCTGATACGACAGCGGCGAAAGGGGGGAGTCCATGGGGCAGCGAGATCCTACTCTCCGGCCATGAGCTTCGCGAAACGTGAGAACAGGTACCGGGCGTCATGGGGCCCGGGCGAAGCTTCCGGGTGGTACTGCACGCTGAAGGCGCGGGCGTCGGGGATGCTCAGGCCCTCCACGGTGCCGTCGTTGAGGTTGATGTGGCTCACCACCGCCTTGCCCTTCACGCTCGCATCATCCACCGCGAAGCCGTGGTTCTGCGAGGTGATCTCCACCTTGCCGGTGGTCAGGTCCTTGACTGGCTGGTTGGCGCCCCGGTGGCCGAACTTCATCTTGTACGTCCGCCCGCCCAGGGCGAGCGCGAGGATCTGGTGACCCAGGCAGATGCCGAAGACGGGCACCTTGCCGAGCAGTCCGGCCACGACCTTGTCGGCGCCCTTCACGGCGGCGGGGTCTCCGGGGCCGTTGGCGAGGAAGATGCCGTGGGGCTTCTCGGCGAGCACGGCCTCGGCGGTGGTGCCGGCGGGGACCACCTTCACGCGGCAGCCCACGTCCACCAGGAAGTGGAGCATGGAGCGCTTGAGGCCGTAGTCATAGGCCACCACGTCGAAGCGCAGCTCGGGAGCGGGGCGAGGAACCTCGCCGAGCAGGTTCGGGCTGGGGGTGGTGAAGAGGTAGGACTCCTGGGTGGACACGCCGGTGGCGAGATCCAACCCCTCCATGCCGCGAGCCTCGCGGGCCCGCTCCACGAGGGCGGCCGGCGAGTGGTCCTCGGTGGAGATGACGCCCATCTGCGCGCCGTGCGTGCGCACGTGCCGCACCAGGCGCCGGGTGTCGATGCCCTCGATGCCGACAATGCCATGGCGCTTCAGGTAGACGTCGAGCGTCTCCTGGGAGCGCCAGTTGGAGGCCTGCTCGGAGGAGTTGCGCACGATCATGCCCACGGCGTGCGGTTTGACGGACTCCTGGTCCCCGGGGTTGGCGCCCACGTTGCCCATCTCGGGGTACGCCATGGTGACGATCTGCCCGACGTACGAGGGATCCGTGAGGATCTCCTGGTAGCCGGTCATCGACGTGTTGAACACCACCTCACCCACCGTCTCGCCGGAGGCGCCGAGCGCGCGACCCTCGAAGGTGGTGCCATCCGCCAATGCCAGCACTGCCCGCTTCATCACCTGGACTCCTTGATGTGTCCGTCCTCGAAGACGAGCCGCCCGGAGACCCACGTCTGGGCGACCCGGCCCGTCAAACGCCGGCCGTGGAAGGGGGTGTTCCGGCTGCGGGAGAAGAACCGCGCCGAATCCACCGTCCACTCCGCGTCCGGCTCCACCACCGTGATGTCCGCCGGAGCACCGACGGCCAGATGGCCGCCCGGCAGCCCGAACGCCCTCGCCGGTCCGTCCGTCAGCAGGGCCACCGCCCGCTGGAGGCTCATCACGCCCTCGCGCACCAGGGAGAGCGTCAGGCCCAGGGCCGTCTCCAGCCCCACCACGCCATTCCACGCCTTGTCGAACTCCACCTGCTTCTCCAACACGCCGTGGGGCGCGTGGTCCGTGGCGATGGCGTCGATGGTGCCGTCCACGAGCCCCTCGCGCACGGCCTCGATGTCGCGGCGGGTGCGCAGGGGCGGATTCATGCGGGCGTGGGTGTCGTAGGAGCCCACGGCCTCGTCATCCAGGATGAAGTGGTGCGGGGTGGCCTCGGCGGTGACGTTGAGGCCGCGGCGCCTGGCCTCGCGGATGAGGCGCAGGCTGCCCTCGCAGGAGACATGGGCGACGTGCAGCCGCCCCTTCGTCTCCTCCAGGAGCACCATGTCGCGCGCCACCATGGCCACCTCGGCCGAGGGCGGGATGCCGGCGAGGCCCAGGCGCGTGGAGGTGCGGCCCTCGTTCATCACGCCCTTGCCCGAGAGCGTCAGATCCTCCTCGTGCACCATGACGGGGAGGTTGAAGAGCTGGGCGTACTGGAGGGCGCGGCGCATGAGGCCGGCGTTCATCACCGGGCGGCCGTCGTCGGTGATGCAGACGCAGCCGGCGCCGACGAGCGCCCCCATCTCCGCCATCTCCTCGCCCTGGAGGCCCTTGGTGATGGCACCCGCCAGGTACACGTGGCACAGCCGCGCCTCGCGGGCCTTGGCCTTCACGTACTCGCTGACGAGCACGCTGTCGTTGACGGGCCTGGTGTTGGGCATGGCCACCACCGCGGTGAAGCCGCCCGCCACCGCCGCCATGCAGCCGGTGAGGATCGTCTCCTTCCCCTCCTCGCCCGGCTCGCGCAGGTGCACGTGCAGGTCGATGAAGCCCGGCAGCACCAGCTTGCCCGTGGCGTCCACCACCCGCGCGTCCCGCACCTCCAGGGGCGCCTCGGACACCTCGGCGATGGTGCCGTCCCGCACCAGCACGTCACGCACACCGTCCACACCGTTGCGCGGATCCACCACCCGCCCGCGGCTCAGCAGGATCGTCGAGCTCACCGGCACACCTCCTCGAGGATGGCGCGGCGCACGGCCACACCATGCGCCACCTGCTCCAGGATGACGCTACGGGAACCATCGGCCACGGCGGGGGCGATCTCCACGCCCCGGTTCATGGGGCCCGGGTGCATCACGAGCGCCTCCGGCTTGAGCCGCTCGGCGCGGGCGGCGTTGAGCCCGTACAGGCGGGAGAACTCACGCGCCGAGGGGAAGAAGTTCTCCCCCTGCCGCTCCGACTGCACGCGCAGACACATGACGGCATCGGCGCGGGGCAGCACGGCGTCCAGGCTCGTGGTGAGCTCGGCGCCGAAGGACTCCAGGCCGGGCGGAAGCAGCGTGGGCGGGCCGCACAACACCACCTTCGCGCCCAGCGTGGTGAGGCAGTGCAGGTTGGAGCGGGCCACGCGGCTGTGGAGGATGTCGCCGACGATGAGCACCGTGCGCCCATCCAGGCTGCCCCAGCGGCGGCGCAGGGTGAAGGCGTCCAGCAGGGCCTGCGAGGGGTGCTCGTGGGTACCGTCCCCCGCGTTGACGACGGCGCAGCGCACGTGGCGCGCCACCAGGTGCGGGGCTCCCGAGGAGCGGTGCCGGATGATGAGCGCCACCGGGCCCGTGGCCTCGATGTTGCGGACCGTGTCCAGCAGCGTCTCGCCCTTGGAGACGGAGGAGCCCGCCGTCGTCCAGTTGAGCACCTCGGCGCCGAGCGCGTGCGCCGCCATCTCGAAGGAGGTGCGGGTGCGCGTGGAGTCCTCGAAGAACAGGTTGGCGATCACCCTGCCCCGCAGCACATGCGAGGCATCCGGCCCACCGTGCAGGTGTGCCTCGGCCCGTCCGAGCAGCGCCTCGATGTCCGCGCGCCGCAGGCCCTCGATTCCCAACAGGTGTCTCATGGGGTCCCCTGGGCACTACTTGCCGGGAATGCCTTCCTTCACGACATGGAAGCGGATGACGCGGACGTGGTTGGTGGGCTTGAGCTGCACCCGCCGCTCGTACTCCACCTCGATGCGGACGTTCGGCGAGACCGTGCTGCGCTCGATGGTGATGTTCTCGTCCGTCAGCCCGAGCCCGGGCACGAGGATGTCCTGGTCGAACTTGTCCGTATCCCAGTGGGTGCCCACCTGGCTGGTGCGCTCGATGATCACCCTGCGCAACATCTCGTCGTCCGAGGTCGGGGACCGGTTGAAGGCCACCGCGACGGCTTCCTTCACGTCGAAGTTGTCCGCGTACACGGGGATGAGCATCACGCCCAGATAGAGGCCCCCCACGACGAGGATGAGTAGAACCAGGCCGCCAAAGCTGATCTTCCCAGAGGGATGACGCATGAGGCCCCCGCGTAGCAGCGGCATACGCGGGGCGTCAAGCATCGCGGCGGGGTTTCAACGGACCGGCTCGAACAGCCGGTCGGTGCGCAGCCCGGTCCCCTCGAAGAAGTTGCTGAACCAGCCACCGAACCCCAGTGCCATCCAGACGACCATGGCCTTGCCCTTGATGTGACCGTACGGGACGAACTCCACGCCCCGGCCGGCACCCAGGCCGTAGCGGCTGTCCAGGCTGTTCTCCCGGTTGTCGCCCATGACGAAGACGTGACCCGGGGGAACGACGTAGGGCCCCTCGTACTCCATGCGGGCCCTGCTCCCCGGCTGCAACACGGAGTGGACCTTGCCGTCCAGGTTCTCGTGGTACAGCCGCAGGTGCTCCGGGTACCAGGGCGTGTTGTCCTGCCGGTTGTAGACGACCTGGTCCTCGTTCACCAACGTGCGCGGCTGGGGCGCTCCGTTGATGTAGACCTCGCCGTTGATGAGCTCCACCTTGTCCCCGGGGATGCCCACCACGCGCTTGATGAAGTCCAGCTCCAACTGCACCGGGTTGTTGAAGACGATGACGTCTCCCCGCGCCGGCGCGCGGACGATCTGGAAGGGCACGTAGTTGGTGAAGGGCAGCCGCACCCCGTAGATGAACTTGTTGATGAAGACCTGATCGCCGATCTCCAGCGTGGGCAGCATGGAGCCGGAGGGGATGCGGTACGGCTCGATGATGAAGACGCGGATGATGACCGCGATGGCCAGCGCCTTGGCGAAGCCCGAGACGAAGTCCCCGAGGTCCTGCTTGCGCCACGCCGCCAGCAACTGGGTGGCCAGCGTGTCGAGCGCCTTCGTCTCCTTCTCCAGCCGCTCGGCGTCCCCGGCCAGCGAGGCGGCCTCCACCTGCATGGCCTGCTCGGCCAGCCGCGTGGACGCCTCGGCGGGGATCTTCCCCGGCACCTTCTTGTGGATGCGCTCGATCTCCCCGATGAGCTCACGCGCCTCGTGCCGCAGGTGGCGCAGACGGCTCTGCTTGGGCAGCGCGAAGCGCAGCACCATCAGCCCGAGGAAGTAGAGGAGCATCAGCCCCGCCAGGCCCTGCATGAGCGGCTGGGCCCAGTCGGCCGAGGGGGGCACGAACTCGATGAGGATGATGTAGGGGATGAGCGCCAGGCCGAGGATGACCAGGGGCGCCCACAGGCTGGTGAGCAGCTCGCGCCACAGCAGCGCGCGGCTGGCCTTGAGCTGCTCGGGCGTCCTGCGGGCGGCCATGGAGGCCTCGAGTCCCGCGGGAGCTTCGGTCGCGCTGGTGGTGGACATGGACTATTCCTCCGTCTTCAGCACCGCGAGGAAGGCCTCCTGCGGGATCTCCACCGAGCCCACCTGCTTCATGCGCTTCTTGCCCTCCTTCTGCTTCTCGAGGAGCTTGCGCTTGCGGCTGATGTCGCCGCCGTAGCACTTGGCGAGCACGTTCTTGCGGATGGCGGAGATCGTCTCACGCGAGATGATCTTCGCGCCGATGGCGCCCTGGATGGCCACCTCGTACATCTGCTTCGGGATGACCTCCTTGAGCTTCTGGCACACCTCGCGGCCGCGCTGGTAGGCGCGCTCCTTGTGGACGATGACGCTGAGCGCGTCCACTGGATCCCCGTTGATGAGGATGTCCAGGCGCACCAGGTCCGCCTCCACGTAGCCGGCCAGCTCGTAGTCGAGGCTGGCGTAGCCGCGCGTGACGCTCTTGAGCTTGTCGAAGAAGTCGAAGACGACCTCGGCCAGGGGCATCTCGTACGTCACCTGCACGCGCGTGCCGCTGGAGCCCAGGTACTTCATGTCCTTCTGCACACCGCGCCGGTCCTGGCACAGCTTGAGCACCGCGCCCAGGTAGTCGTTGGGCACGTGGATGTGGCAGGTGAGGACGGGCTCCTCGAATTTGGCGATCTTCTGCACCGGCGGCAGCTTGGCCGGGTTGTCCACGTGCATCACCGCGCCCTGCGAGTCGGTGATCCGGTACACCACCGACGGCGCGGTGGTGATGAGCGACAGGTTGTACTCGCGCTCCAGGCGCTCCTGGACGATCTCCATGTGGAGCAGGCCCAGGTAGCCGCAGCGGAAGCCGAAGCCGAGCGCCGTGGAGGACTCGGGCTCGTAGGTGAAGGCCGCGTCGTTGAGCTTGAGCTTGGCGAGCGCGTCGCGCAGGCCCTCGTACTGCTCGGAGTCCACCGGGAAGATGCCGGAGAACACCATGGGCTTCACTTCCTTGAAGCCCGGGAAGGGCGCGTCCGTGGGACGCAGCTCCTCCGTCACGGTGTCACCCACCTTGGCGTCCTGGAGCTCCTTCACGTTGGCCACCAGCACGCCCACCTCGCCGGCGATCAGCTGCGGCACCGGGCGGGAGAACGGGCTGAAGACACCCAGCTCCTGCACCTCGAAGGTCTTGTTGTTGCTCCACAGCTTGATCTTCTGCTTGAGCTTGAGCGTACCCTCGAGCACGCGCACCAGCGTCACGACGCCGCGGTAGTTGTCGTACCAGCTGTCGAAGATAAGGGCCCGGAGCGGAGCGGCGGGATCCCCCGAGGGGGGCGGCACGCTCTTCACCACCGCCTCCAGGATCTCCTTGATGCCGATGCCCTCCTTGGCGGAGGCCGGCACGGCGCTGGAGCCGTCGATGCCGATCACGTCCTCGATCTCCGTGCGCGTGCGATCCACGTCGGCGCTCGGCAGATCGATCTTGTTGATGACCGGGATGATCTCCAGGTTGTGATCCAAGGCCATGTAGACGTTGGCGAGCGTCTGGGCCTCGACGCCCTGGGTGGCGTCCACCACCAGGAGGGCGCCCTCACACGCGGCGAGCGAGCGGCTCACCTCGTAGGCGAAGTCCACGTGTCCCGGGGTGTCGATGAGGTTGAGGACGTACTTCTGGCCGTCGTTGGCGGTGTAGTTCATCCGCACGGACTGGGCCTTGATGGTGATTCCGCGCTCGCGCTCCAGCTCCATGTTGTCGAGGAACTGGTCCTGCGCCTCGCGCTTGGTCACCGTTCCGGTGGCACCGAGCAGACGATCGGCCAGGGTGGACTTCCCGTGGTCGATGTGGGCGATGATCGAGAAATTGCGGATGTGAGCGTTGTCGGCCGGCATGGTAGGGGGGCCTCGGGCTACGTCGAAGCCGGCTTGAGTAACACCGAACCCCACCAAAATCCATGCGTCCGCGCACCCGGCGTGCAACCTGAACGACGCCGGGCCGCCTCCCTCCCCCGCCGGGAGGACGGGAGGGCTAGCGGGAGGTGTGCTCGCGGAAGAACGACACCGTGCGGCGGAGCCCCTCGGGGAGCTCCACCGAGGGCTGCCAGCCGAGCACCCGGCGGGCCAGGGTGTTGTCCACGCAGGAGCGCAACTGCTCGCCGGGCTTGCCGGGAGCACGGAGGGCGGGCTTGTCCACCCCCGCCGGCTGGGCCACCAGGGTGTAGAGCCGGTTGATGTCCGTCTCCACGCCAGTGCCGATGTTGATGGCGCCCGAGTAGTCCTTCTCCACCGCCAGCACGTTGGCCCGCGCCACGTCCTCCACGTAGACGAAGTCGCGCGTCTGCTTGCCCTCGCCGTAGATGGTGCACTCGCGTCCGCCGAGCAGGCGCTGGCAGAAGATGGCCACCACGCCGGCCTCGCCGTGCGGGTTCTGCCGGGGGCCGTACACATTGGCGTACCGCAGGGCCACGTAGTTCATCCCGTACTGGGCCTTGTAGTAGCCGAGGTACAGCTCACCCGAGGCCTTGGAGACACCGTAGGGCGACACCGGCCGCGTGGCGTGGGTCTCGGGCGCGGGGAAGACGTCCTGCTCGCCGTAGATGGCCCCGCCGGTCGAGCTGAACACCACCTTCTGGACACCCGCGACGCGCGAGGCCTCCAGGAGGTTGAGGAAACCGAGGATGTTGGCCTCCGCGTCGAAGCGCGGGTCCTCCACGCTGCGGCGCACGTCCATCTGAGCGGCCAGGTGGCACATCACCTGGGGGCGCTCGGCGCGGATGAGCTGCGCGGCCTCCGGAGCCCGGATGTCCATGACCTCCAGACGCACCCGGGGGTCCAGGTTCTCCTTCCGACCACTCGACAGATTGTCGAGGGCGATGACCTCATGACCCGCGCGCACGAAGGCGTCACACACGTGCGAGCCAATGAAACCCGCCCCACCAGTCACCAGGACTTTCAACGTACCGCTCCCGCCACCACCAGGTGGCCATCTACTGAGAAAGTTTTGCGCGGAAGTTAGGGGATGGAGCCCTTCCCGGCAACCGATCGGAACCAGGCAATCGTCTCCCGCAAACCCTCCTCCAGGGGTACTCGCGGCTCCCACCCGAGCAACTGCCGGGCCCGGCTGATGTCCGGGCGGCGCTGCTTGGGATCGTCCTTGGGCAGCGGCTTGTGGACGATGCGCCCTCCCCCACCCGCCGCGGCGCGCACCGCCTCGGCGAACTCGAGCATGGTCATCTCGCGGGGATTGCCGATGTTGACGGGCTCGATGACGTCCGAGAGGGCCAGCCGGATCAGGCCGTCCACCAGATCCCTCACGTAGCAGAAGGAGCGCGTCTGGGTGCCCTCGCCGAAGACGGTGAAGTCCTCGCCGCGCAGGGCCTGGCCCACGAAGGCGGGCACCACGCGCCCGTCGTTGAGGCGCATCCGCGGCCCGTAGGTGTTGAAGATGCGGACGATGCGCGTCTGCACGCCATACGAGCGGGCGTACACCATGGTGAGCGCCTCGGCGTAGCGCTTGGCCTCGTCGTAGCAGGCGCGCGGGCCAATGGGGTTCACGTTGCCCCAGTAGTCCTCGCGCTGCGGGTGCACGTGCGGATCACCGTACACCTCCGAGGTGGAGGCCTGGAGGAACACGGCGCCCCTGGCCTGGGCCAGCTTGAGCCCGTTCTCCGTGCCCAGCGAGCCCACCCGCATCGTCTCCAGCGGCAGCTTCGCGTAGTCGATGGGCGAGGCCGGTGAGGCCATGTTGAAGACGTAATGCACCGGCCCGTCCACCGAGAACCCCTCGGTGATGTCCTGCTTCACCACCTCGAAGCCCGCGCGGCCCCGAAGGTGCGCCACGTTGGCCTCGGCACCGGTGATGTAGTTGTCCACGGACACCACGCCGGACGCGCCATCGTCCAGCAACCGCTCGCACAGGTGCGAGCCCACGAAGCCCGCTCCCCCGAGCACCACCACCCGCTGGCCCTTCATGCTCTTGCTCATGATCCCGCCCCGCAGTCCCGCTCTGGTGTGGAGCTCAGCTCAGCTCGTCGAAGGAGGCCTGCCCCGGCAACTGCGCCTTGTATTTCTCCAGCACGAGATCGATCCCCTGCCGGATGTACTCGGCCACGGGAACCTTGGTCTTCTGGTTCAGCGCCTTGAGCAGATCGTTCTGCTCCGGCGTGATGTAGATGGTGGTGCTGATCTTCTTTCGGGCCATGGCGATATGTGAAAATATATGGACTTACATGTCCCTTGAAGCGCTGTTTTCGAGCCTTGTCGTACAGCCCTCGAAACTCGGATGGGTGGCGGGGCTCGCGCTGGTGGGTCTCTGTGGGTGCGCATCCGACAAGGCCATGAAGAAGCCGGAGGAGGCGCAGGCGAAGGAGGAGGTGGCGCCCCAGCCCATCCGCCCGGAACCGGCCGCCAACGAGAAGGTGACGGAGAAGGACACCAACGGCGATCAGAAGCCGGACGTGTGGATCTTCACGGTGGACGGGCGGATGGTCCGCAAGGAACTGGACATCAACTGGGATGGCCGGGTGGACCTCACCACGTACTACGGCGCCCGCGAGGAGCGGGAGCGCGAGGCGATGGACCTCGACTTCGACGGGAAGGTGGACTCCGTCTACTTCTACGAGAAGGGCATCAACGTCCGGCGGGAGCGCGACCTGAACGGGGACGGCAAGCCGGACGTGTGGATCTTCTACGAGAAGGGGCGGCTGGCCCGGAAGGAGCGGGACTCCAACGGGGACGGCCGCGTGGACTACTGGGAGTACTGGGAGAACAACCAGGTCGATCGCATCGGCGAGGACCTGGACGGCGACGGCAACGTGGACAAGTGGAGCCGCGGCACTCCCGCCGAGTAACCCACCGGATGACCCACCGGCGGAATCAAAGGCCGGAGGTGGCGCGGTAGACGACGCCCTCGCCCTCGAGCGTGTAGGCCCCCTCGGCCGCGCTCACGAACACCGAGGCACCCCGGGGAAGCGCGAGCGTCTCGCCCCCGGAGGACAGCCGGGCGGAGCCCTCGGTGCACAGGAGGATCTCCGGCCCGCGCCGCTCCGGCCGGGCGGACACCGCGGGGCGGAGCTGGAAGCGTGAGAGGCGGAACTCGTCCGTGGGCGTGGGGTAGACGGACTCCACCCCGTCCGTGGTGGCCGCCGGGACCAGGCCGATGGGGCCGCACCGGAAGTCCAACACGCGGAGCAGCTCCGGGACGTCCACGTGCTTGGGCGTGCACCCGCCGCGCAGCACGTTGTCCGAGTTGGCCATGAGCTCCACGCCCACGCCACGCAGGTACGCGTGGAGGTTGCCCGCGGACAGGTAGATGGCCTCGCCCGGCCGCAGCCGCACCAGGTTGAGCATCAACGCGCCGATGACGCCGGGATCGCCCGGGTAGAGCTCGCCGAGCCGCAGGGCCCACCGCAGCTCCGCCGCGAAGTGGCCCCCCTTCCCTTCGCGCGCCGAGCAGGCGGAGACCACCGCGTCCACCAGGGGCCCCCGCGACTCGCGAGGCAGCGTCATCAGCGCCTCGAACATGCGCGCCACGCCCTTCGCATCCGGCGACGCACGCAGCGGGGCGAGCAGCGGCTCGAGGGCGGCCACGCCGAGCGAATCGAAGAGGGCGAGCGTCTCGTCCGCGCTCCGGAAGCCACACAGCGCATCGAAGGGCGTCAGCGCGCAGATGAGCTCGGGCTTGTGGTTGGCGTCCTTGTAGTTACGGTGCGAGGCGCTCAGGGGCACGCCGAGCGCGTTCTCACGGGCGTACCCTTCGCGGGCCTGGGCGAGACTCGGGTGCGTCTGCAGGGACAGCGGGGTCTCCGCCGCGAGCACCTTGAACAGGAAGGGCAACTCGGCGCCGAAGCGGCGCGTCACCTGCTCACCGAGCTCCCGCTCCGGCGAGGCCCGGATGACCTCCAGCAGCGATCCCCCACCCGCCGGCCGCTTCACGCGCGACGGGGCACCCGGGTGGGCTCCCATCCACAGCTCCGCCTGACAGGCGGCGGAGGGCGAGGGTTGCCCGAGCAACTCGGCGATAGCGGTCCGCGAGCCCCAGGCGTACGGCTGGATGACGTTGTCGAGGAGGTCCATTCAGCGGCGCCCATAGCACTCCGGGCGCCGGCCCGCCATGCACCGGCGGTCTAGTTCGCGGCCACGAAGGCCTGGATCTGCGTCTCGCGCTTGAAGTCCGACAGGTAGCGGGAGGCGGCATCCTTCGAGGGGAAGCTGCCCATGCGAACGCGGTACCAGGTGCCCTTGTTGGGGACCTCGGCGGCGACGATGTACGGGGCGTAGCCACGGTCCCGGAGCTTCGTCGCGAAGCGCTCGGCCTCCGGGCGGTTCTGGAAGGCGGAGATCTGCAGGGTGAAGGCACCGCCGGGGGCGGCCTCGGTGGGCCGCTGGGTGGCGCGGGCGATGGCGTCCTTCAAACCGCCACCCTGGGCCGGAGTCGTGGTGCGAGTAGGCACGGGAGCGGCCTCCACCTTGCCCGGCACGGGAGCGGGCTTGCTCTCGGCCACCTGGGTCGCGGCGGGCTTGGACTCCGGCTTCGGCTTCGGCTCGGTGGCGCTGGCCGTGGCGGGGGGCGCGTAGTCGTCATCCGTGGGCGACGAGGCGGGCTCCTCCGCGGGGACCTCGGCGATCTGGGGCTCCGGCTTCGGCTCGGCGGGCTTGGGCTTGGGGGCCGGCGGAGGGATGGCGACCGTGACGGTGCCAGGCTTGGAGGCATCGGAAACACTCTTCCGGGTGAGCTCGTCCTGGAAGGTGAGCGGCGACTCGGCCTCGCGGGCCTGCTGGAGGGCCTGGGCGTTGGCGTCGAGCGCGGAGAGGAGATCCGGCGCGGCGGCGGTCTGGGCATTGCCGGCGAGCTTCTTGCCGACCACGACGCCGAGGACGAACACGGCGCCCATCACGATGATGCCCGCGATCAACAGGCTGACGATCTGCCGGTTGTCGAGCGTGACATCGAACTTCTCTTTCATCCGGTGGGCATCGCGCATGACGTGACATTCCTCGCGTGTACGGCGCCCCGGCGCGGCCACACGAGTGTCGCGGCCTGTAGCGTCGAGGTGTGCCGGAAGGTACGCCCCGCCTACAGGCCGGTCAAATTCAGTGCGCGCACAGCGTCACGCCCTGACTGTTGCGGCGAGGCTCAAACAATCCACCCACCGCCCAGTACGTGATCCCCGTCATAAACGACGGCTGCCTGGCCGGGCGTCACGGCGCGAGCCGGAGAGTCGAGGTGGATGGACACGAGCCCATGCTGAGAGACACGCACGTGGCCGGGAGCACCGGGGTGACGGTGGCGGATGCGGACCATCACGGACTTCTCGGGAGGCGGCGGCCCATCCACCCAGTGGGGCTGGAGGAGGCCGAAGGAATCGCGCGAGGTCTCATCGGCGGGGCCCACGACGACGCGGCGGGACTCGGGCTCGATGCGCTGGACGTAGCGGGCCTCGCCGCCTCCGAGGTTGAGACCGCGGCGTTGACCGACGGTGAAGCGGTGCACACCGGCGTGGGAGCCGAGCACATGGCCCTCGGTGTCGACGATCTCCCCGCCGGGCTGGGGGCCGGCGACCTTCTCGACGAAGCCGGCGTAGTCGCCATCGGGCACGAAGCAGATCTCCATGCTCTCGGGCTTGTGGCTGGTGGGGAGGGCATGGCGCTCGGCGACGGCGCGGACCTCGGACTTGGTCATACCGCCGACGGGGAAGAGGACGTCGGTGAGCTCCTGCTGGCCGAGGGTGAAGAGGAAGTAGCTCTGATCCTTGGCGGCGTCGACGGCGCGGCGGAGGACGAACCTGCCGTCCTGCTGCTCGACGCGGGCGTAGTGGCCGGTGGCGAGCCGGGCGCCGAGGGCGCGGGCGCGCTTGAGGAGGAAGTTGAACTTCACATCGCGGTTGCAGGCGACGCAGGGGATGGGCGTCTTGCCACCGAGGTAGGACTGGACGAAGGGGCTGACGACGCGGTCCTTGAAGAGGTCCTCGGCGTTGGCGACGTAGAAGGGGATGCCGAGCGTCTGGGCGACGGCGCGGGCATCGTCGATGTCATCGGGGCTGCAGCAACTGCCGCACTGGGCCTTGCCCTCATAGGACCAGACCCGGAGGGTGATACCGATGACCTCGTGGCCCTGCTCCTTGAGCAGGGCGGCGGCGGCGGAGGAGTCCACCCCACCACTCATGGCAACGACGACTCGCATGACGTCCCTATCTACACGCCGGCCAGCCCGGGTGCGACCCAACTGACGCAAGAGAACAACCGACGAGAACAACCGACGAGAACAACCGACGCCAGAGAACAACAACCCGGACAAATCCCCTCGCCCCCCGGGAGAGGGACGGGGTGAGGGTGCCGAGCCCCCCGGGTTGAACCCGTGTATGCCCCCTCTCCCTCTGGGAGAGGGCTGGGGTGAGGGTCTACTCCCCTGCCCCACGAACGACCTCAGGACCCACGGGCCTGCCGCCAGGCCAACAACATCTCCTTCAACTTTTCCACCTCATTGAGGGAGGGCTCATCGAGAACCCGCTCGAGCAGAAACCGGGTGGCCTCGCCGACGATGGGAGAAGGCCCGACGCCCAGGGTGGCCATGATGGCGCCCCCATTGAGGGCGAGCTCCTTGGCGGACAGCGGAGGCTTCGAGGCGGCAAGCCCATGCAGTCGGCCAATCAGGGCGTCCATCTCAGGAAGCCGGGCCGGGTCCCGGGCCTGGATCCGGGCCCGGGCCACGGAGGTAAGCGCCTCGACATTGGCGAGCCCCACCTTGGCCAGAAGCCGACGGAGGGCGGGATCGGGGTCCCCGACATGCCGCTCGAGCGCGGCGTGCGAGCTCAACAGCTTCACCCGCTCGATGGTCTTGGTGGGGAACTTGAGCCGGACGCCGATCTCCTCGGCCTGCGGAGGGGTGACGAGGTCGGCGAGCAGAGCGGCGAGACGGATCTCCACATCGACGGGCTCGGCGGCGGCGGCGGTGCGGGCGAGGCGAGCGGCCTCGGCATCGGCGCGGGCGAGCTCGGGCAGAAACACGTCGAGCAACCCGGTGGTGGCGAGCAGCTCGAGCCCGAAGGCCTCGCGCTTGGAGAGGAGCAGCTTGACGAACTCCTCGCGGACGCGCTCGTAGGCGACCTTGCGGAACACGGGGAGCGTTTCGGGGATGGCGGCCTGGGTGCCAGGGTCGAGCGTGAAGTCGAGCACGGCGGCGAAGCGCACGGCGCGCATGGGACGCAACCCATCCTCGGAGAAACGCTCGATGGCCGAGCCCACGCAGCGCACGACACGGGCCTTCAGGTCCTGCTGGCCGCCGAAGGGATCGGCGAGCTCGTGCGTGAGAGGATTCCACGCCATGGCGTTGATGGTGAAATCGCGGCGGGAGAGGTCCTTGACGATGTCCTGCTCGAAGGTGACGGCAGAGGGGCGGCGGCCGTCGTGGTAGTCGCCCTCGCTGCGGAAGGTGGTGACCTCGACGTGGGTGCCGCCCTGGACGACGGTGACGGTGCCGTGCTGGATGCCGGTGGGGATGACCTTGCGGAAGGCGCGCTGGACCTCCTCGGGGAGCGCGCTGGTGGCGACGTCGAAGTCCTTGGGGTGGACGCCGCGGAGCGTGTCACGGACACAGCCGCCGACGAGGAACACGGCATGGCCCAGCTCATGGAGGCGGGCGATGACGTCCAGGACGGGGCGCGGGACGTCGGCTTCGAGGAGAGGGGCAGGCGTGGTCATGTGATCGTGTAGTTGATAGACGCGGAGCGGTCACCACGCTTCGACAAACGCCCAGCATGACCGACCGAGTCCACGTCTCTCTCGTACTACAGAACAGGCTACACCATGAGTGCGTCAGCTGCGGAAGAGGCGAACCAGGGGCTGACCTGGCAGGCTCTCCCGCACGGCTTCAGCCCTGGCTACTTCCGCACGCTGCCGTTTGGTAAAGGCGAACGTCCGCACCTGCAGCCCCCCCTGGGTACGCAGCGCCAAGTCGATCGCGTGCACGGAGCGCCGCCGCATGACCCCACTCGCTAGCGCCTCCATCAGTGTCGCGCCGCTGAAGAGCTGGCCTCCCAGATAACGCCTGTCCTTCGAGAAGTCCTTGCGCGCCTCCTGCCACCACCCCATCACTGCCGCGGGCGCGGGCACGGGCAGCGAGTCCTCCGGTTTCGGATTCAGGTCCGCGTCCAGGTCCTCTTCCTCGAGCGGTGGCAATGCCACTTCCTCGGTGTCCTCACTCTCTTCCACATACACGCCCTTGAGGTTCAGTCCGGTGATGGCACTGAACGCCTCGCCCGCGAGCCGCGCTACGGGCGGCTTCTGCCTTGTCAGCTCCAGACAGGTCTCCGCCGCGGCCACGCGCCCGGTGAAACCCAGTGCCCATAGGACGTCCGCGCGCACCGCCTCATTCCCCGCGAGCACCAGAAGCCGCTCCAGGTCCTTGTCATCCCCACCCAGAGCCAGGAACACGAGCGCTTCGCGCAGCGCAGGCCCTCGCGTCTCGATTTCGATGCGGCACTCGTTCCATGCCGCGCGCGAGCCAGACAGAAGCGCCAGTTCCACCGCCCCCCACCGCACCTCCGGTCGCGGATCCGACATCCAGGGAACCACATCGAACGAGGAGACCTTGCGAGGTGCCGCACCCAGGGCCCGTAATGCCGCCGCCGCCACTCTTCCATCTGAGTGCCCCAGCAGTTCCAACGCCATCCCCGGCGGCACAGCATCCCGGAAGGCCAACACCTCCAGAGCCAGCGCCACCAGGACATCCTCCGAACCCCTCAGCCGTGCCACCAATGCCGACTCCACCCCCTCGCGCCCGCTCAACTCCAGAGCGCGCTTCAATGCAGATAGCACCGGGGCGGGCGCGACTGGAAGCAGCGCCAGCACCGTTTCCAATGCCGCAGGAGGAGTTTCCGCGATGGATGCGAACGCCGCAGTGAACACCTCACCCGGGTCTTCTCCCTCCAGGGCGGGTTTGAGCAGAGCCTCGGCCACGGGCTCACCACCAATCACCAGCGCATCCAGGTGCGCTAGCAGCCGCTCCTCCCGGACCGCGACCTCCGTCAGCGTGGAGCGCGCGCCCCGCAGTTCCTGCTCCCATTGCGTCCAAAGGAAGGCGGCCTCGCTGAGGTGCTCCTCATAGATATTCTCCAGCCACACGACCCACCGCCTCGGTTGATCTGCACCGAGCCAACCTCGATGCAGTTAACGCCTGGATCGCGAGTCTCTACCCAGGCTCCTGCCTCCCGCGCTCCCGTGGCAGGGCCCTACGCCACCATCTTCACCCGGTGCAATCAAGCACTGTCCGGCAGAGACCCCACCCTGCGAAACCGCCTCTTCCATCGCCTGCCTTCTCCATGATCGGCTACACTCTCCCAGGCAGATTTCCGAACCGGACTCCACCTCCATGGTGAGCCAATGTGGGCCCTGAACAACCGCACTTCCTACTCCGCCGAACGTAACTGGACGCGAGACAAGACGGGCGCGCACCACTGGATCGTGGCAGTGAAGGCGTCATTCCACGTAGCGCCGGACGGCCAACTGTCCCTCGCGGACGAGCAGCCTCCACCAGTGCTCGCGCCCGAGTACCGCGGTGAGCCGGGAACTTCGAGCTTACGGTGCGACTCCGACCTGCTCGCGATCAAGCCAGCGACCGACGTGCTCGTGGACGCGAGTGCGCATGCTCCGGAAGGCAAGCCGACCACGACCGTTCCCGTCACGCTGCGGTTCGAGGCAGTGCGGAAGGTCCTCGTGGTGCATGGGACCCGCGTATTCATGAACGGCTTGACTGGGGTCGTGCCTTCGAAGCCGCTTCCCTTCACAACGCGTCCCATTGCCTACGAATGGGCCTACGGCGGCCATGATCAGACGGACCCCGATGTCCGCAACCACCGACTCGACCCACGCAACCCTGTGGGCAAGGGCGTCGCCGCGAAGCCAGAACGGCTGGTGGATCAGCCCGCCCACGTCATCGAGTACCCCGACGGTCACTTCGCGAAGACAGGCCCCGCTGGATTCGGCCCCATCGAGGCCAGTTGGTCTCCGCGACGCGAGCTCTCCGGCACGTTTGATGCCGCCTGGGAGCAGACACAGAAACCACTGCTTCCCACCGACTACGATGAGCGCTTCGCGCTCTGCGCTCCTGTGGATCAACGCCCGAGTAGGCTCCTGCGAGGCGGGGAGCGCATCGAACTCGTGAACATGACGCCGCAAGGGGTGCTGCGCTTCGATCTGCCAAAACTCTACTTCGTCATGACGACATGGTTCGGTCGCCGCTCCCAGGAACACCGCGCGCGGCTCGCCACCGTCTTCGTCGACGCGAACCGGATGCTGCTGGGAATGGTGTGGCAGAGTGCCATTCGCGTCTCGCCAAGGGACGTGGATTATCTGGATAGGACTGACATCCAGGAGAAACCGTTCCTGACATGAGCCACTCCGTGAACATCGTCGCGGTCGCGGCACGGACTCCGGTCGGGCTGACCGCGGAGAGCAGCGCCGCCGCGGTGCGTGCGGGCATCTCGAGGCTCGGTGTCCATCCCTTCATGGTCGATGGACAGGGCAAGCCACTCACATGCGCTCGGGATGGCCTGCTCGACGATGGGATCCTGGGACGCGCCCGGCTGACAGCCCTGGCCACGGCCACACTCGGCGAGCTCAGCCGGAAACTGAGCGCCCTGAGCTCTCTCCGGCGTCCTGCTCCCGTCCTGGTCGCGCTCCCAGAAACACGGCCGGGGTTTTCGGATGACGACGCACGGACCATCCTCCGCGAGCTCGCAGTCAACTCCCTCCCAGGAGGCAGGCACCTACGCTTCGAACCTGGCGGTCGCGGGCATGCGGGCGCGATCTCCGCGATTGAAGTAGCAGCGAGGTGGCTCGACCAGGGCACCGAGGAGTTCTGCATCGTTCTCGGTGTGGATGGTTATCAGGAAGCGGAGACGCTCGACTGGCTCGCCTCCAATCTCCAGCTGGCCGGTGAGGGGGCTCGCGCCGGGTTCTTTCCCGGCGAAGCCGCGGGCGCTCTCGTCCTGGCGCATGAGTCCACCCGGAGACGGCATCGCCTTCCGACCCTCGCGCGTGTGCGCGGTTCGTGCTCGGCGGTCGAGACGCGGCTCATCAAGGGAGACGAAGAGGGGCTCGGCCAGGGGCTGAGCCAGGCGATCACGGGGGCAGTCACCGGGTTGAAACTCCCCGACGAAGCACTGGATGCCGTGTATTGCGACATCAACGGAGAGCGCTACCGGACCGAGGAGTGGGGGTTCGCGGTGCTCAGGACGCAACGCGCTCTGAGGGATTTCGCCTACGTCGCGCCGGTCGACTGCTGGGGAGATGTCGGTGCCGCGTCAGGCGCTTTGTCGTGCGTGTTGGCAACACAGGCCTGGGCGCGAAGGTACGCGAAAGGACCGAGGGCGCTCGTCTGGGGCAGCTCGGAAAGCGGTCTGCGGGCGGCCGCGGTGCTCGAATCCAGCCCGGAAGCGGCGAGGGACTCATGAGCGTATCGGTGAATTCTCCGAAAACCCCCGTGACGGAAGGGAGCGTCGGTATTGCTGCGGCGACTCTTCCGAACATGTGCAAGATGCCAGGCCCGCCAGCTCCGTTCGTTCCGGCCCCACTGCCAAACATTGGAAAGAGCGGCGACTCACCCAAGGGTTACTCGACCTCCGTCACCATCGAAGGCCACGCCATCGCCATCAAGGGCGCGAGTTTCGGTTCTATGGGCGATGCTGCCAGCAAGGGCACCGGCGGAGGTCTGACCTCCGCCAACACACATGGGCCAACGAAGTTCATTGGTCCGGGGTCATTGAACGTCAAGGTTGAAGGGAAGAACGTCCAGTTGTTGGGCGATCCCATGATGAACAACTGTGGGCCGGGAGGCTCACCGTCGAACTCGGCGACACTGTCTGGACTGAGCCAAGCTTGCAGCCCTGTTGAGATACATAAAGCACTGGTACAGATCGCCAGAGAATGTAACGATGAGGTCAATCTCAGACACAAGTATACGCGAGAGAATAAGCCGATCGGCAAGAAATGCACTAAACTCGGAACGAAGAAGCACAAGTGCTGCGAAAAGAAAATCAAGGACGCAAAAAACCCATTAGTTGAGTCCGAGGTGGCTTTCGACAAAAAGGGCATGCCCTCGCGCAGATCCCGCGGGCAGGCGCTTGCTGCTGGGCGCAAGAAATCCCTTGACGCCAAGAAGGCTGGTAAAAGCAAGGAGGATCAGGGCAAAGCCTTCAACAAAGCCTTCTTCTCGAAGCTGCCATACATCCAACTCGATGTCGTCGTGCGAGACGCCGAGGGAAACATCGAGCATATCTATGACTTCAAATTCAATTGCGACAGTCCACCGAAGATGCCGAACAAGCAGTTCATGAAGTACAAAAAAACAATGAAGAAGACCCCTCAAGTCATCGGGGCTCGTTGGTGAGAATATGTCCAAAGAAATCCGACTACTCAATGAGGATGGGCTGTTCCTTCGAGACAGCTTCATCATCGTTTTCTTCTGCAAAAAGCCGTTCAAGGATCTAGCAGCCGTCTATGGTCGCGCATTCGAGCATTGGCTTGAGACGACTCCTGAAGACGGCAGGAAGTGGGCGTCCGTCGGATCCAACTCGGCGGAATACAAAGCCCTCACACCGCAGCGGCTCGCTGCGGCGCGCAAGGAGCTTGATCCAGGCAAGGCGCGCACCCGCGAACTGACTTCGTTCGAGATAGGGGGACCCCAACAGCTGAACCCAGATTACTTCTTCGCGTGCTGGGGTTTCCGCGACCCTGAGGACGACGAAGCAAATTTCCTGGAGATTCGGCTGCCACGCTCGCCGACGACCGAGGCAGAAGTCGGCGCAGCCCTCGCGCTGGCAAAACAGATTGGCACCATGTTGCCATACTCGAGCGGGTATGCGTCGCCAGCGCTGACCTGGGGTGTGGAAGGACAGCAGCTGGCCTTCGCGGAAGAGGTAGGCAAGCTCGCGTTCCGCCATCCCGGATATGACGTCCCAGAGAGCAAATCCTCATGCTTCAGCATTGGGAACAAGCTGCGCGGCACGTACTGGCTCAACTTCATCGGGCCGGCTGCACTCAAGAAGCTGGGCGGCGAAAAACACCTGCGCGGCGAGTTGGACGCCAGCATCGGAATAGAGAAAGTCGGTGACGGGCTCATGCTACAAGCAGGGCCGAAGCCCGAGGCCGGGGACGTGAATCGCAAAGCGAACCTCCCCCTGCTGCGATCTCTGGCGAAGGTGCTCGAACCCGTGACCCTGTTCGACGATAATTCGCTCGACAACAACTTCATCAAGGGCAGCGAAAGCGAACGCTGGAAGCGGCGGCATCTGGAGTAACGGATGATGGTCACGAACTACGCACTGCCTTTCGTGTTCGAAGTTCCTCCCAGAAATCCATGGGAGGGACAACGAACGGTCGAACTCACGATCGAGACGGTCGCGCCCCTAAGCACCGCCGATGCCGACCTTCTTCAAGACAACGTATTCCCCTTCTGGATGCTCGCCTCCAGCGGGGCACTCTCGATGGAGGCTGGGGCACAGCCACATCCAGCCCCAGAGCAGCCGTCCTTCAGTGGGTCGGCGCAGTCAGCACGGTTCATCTTCGACGGATGGAGGCTGGATGAGCGCGCGAGTCACTGTCTCCTGTGCCTCCTGCTCGCGGCCCACGCTGACGTGCCTCTCAAGCGCGTGCGGATCTCCTCCGCAGGCCTAGTACCTCGTCCCATCACCGTTGATCCGAAGCTCGAGGAGCCATACCCACAGGCTCCATCGAAGCTTCCGTTTCCATGGAGCATCGAGGACTCCGAGAACGACGTACGAGAACTACAAATCACCTTCGCCGCGGCTCTCTCCGACGAGCAATGGGAACTCGTGGCTGGAGAGTTGACGTCCGCCGGCATCGCGATTGCCGCCGGAGCATACGGAGTGGCCCCCGTTCCTCCGGAGGACTGCGGGTGCCTGCCCTCGGAGGACGTGGAACATTCGGACAACGAGCTCCGGTGGGCACTTGAGAAGTGCCGGTTCCATCCGGCCGCACTCGAAGGGCTCATCGGGGTATGCGTGTCACTGCATCATCACGTCGCGCCGATCGTCGGCGTCACCATCACGTAGACACTCGATGCGGCAGGTGCGCTGGCAGTGGCAGGACTTCATCCTCCGCGTGAAGTATTGCCCGAACCGAGCGTCGGCGCCCCTTGGCTGCGGATAATGGCCCCAATCGACTTTCGCGGACGACGTCGGTACCTTGCTCTGCCGTTTTCCCCTGTTCGCTCATCACCATGCGTCCTGCCCCCATCCAACCCGAGCCGCTTCCCGCCCGCAGCCCCGTCAACATCCACAACGAGTGGGATCCTCTCGAGGAGATCATCGTCGGCTCGCTCGAGGGCATGGTCATCCCGCCGTGGGAGCCGGGCATGGCCGGCCCGATGTACGAGCCCCACTTCCCCCTCTTCAAGACCCAGGGCGGCAAGCCGTGGCCGGCCGAGCTCGCCCGGAAGGCGGAGCAGGAGCTCGAGGGACTGGCGCGGGTCCTCGAGGCGGAGGGCGTGAAGGTCCGCCGCCCGGCCAAGGTGGACTGGTCGAAGAACTTCTCCTCGCCGGACTGGAGCTCTCCGAGCGGTCTCGGAGCCGCCAACCCGCGCGACTCGCTGCTGGTGATCGGCAACGAGATCATCGAGACGCCGATGGCCTGGCGCTCCCGCTACTTCGAGACCCTCGCCTTCAAGCCGCTGCTGAAGGAGTACTGGGCCGCCGGTGCCGGCTGGATCTCCGCGCCCCGCCCGCAGCTCCATGACGACCTGTACGAGAAGGACTTCGTGCAGCCGAAGAAGGGCGAGCTGGGCAAGTTCGTCATCAACGACCACGAGCCCATCTTCGACGCCGCCGACGTCATCAAGTGCGGCCGCGACATCTTCATGGGCCTCTCCAGCACCTGCAACCACGCCGGTGTGGAGTGGCTGCGCCGCTACCTGCGCGATCGCCACGGCGACACGTACCGGGTGCATGAGCTGCTCTTCGACGACCAGCACCCGATGCACATCGACGCCACCTTCTACCCGCTCGCGCCGGGCAAGCTCCTCGTCCACCCGGAGCGGGTGGTGAAGGTGCCGGAGATCTTCAAGGACTGGGACGTCTTCCGGGCCCCGGAGCCGCACATCCCCGACGAGCACCCGCTCTACTTCAGCTCGAAGTGGATGAACCTGAACGTGCTGATGCTCGACGAGAAGCGCGTCATCGCCACCCAGGGCGAGGAGCGGACCCTCGAGCTCCTGAAGAAGAAGGGCTTCGAGCCCATTCCCATCCCCTTCTGGAACTTCAACAACTTCGGCGGCTCGTTCCACTGCGCGACCCTCGACATCCGCCGCCAGGGGTCGCTCCAGAGCTACTTCTAGGCCCGCTCGCTCACCTCACGGAGCGCAGCAGCTTCCCGAGCCGCGCCACGCCGTCCTCGATGACGGCGGGCGCGCAATACGAGAAGGACAGGCGCATGCAGTTGTCCCCGGCGCCGGGACGCAGCGAGAACGCGCCTCCGGGCATGAACGCCACCCGCTGCTCGTCCGCGGCGCGCCGCAGCAGCTGCGTGGCGTTCAGGTGTCGCGGCAACTCCACCCAGGTGAAGAAACCGCCCTCGGGGTGGCTCCAGCTCGCACCGGACGGGAAGTGCTCGGCGAGCGCCCGCTCCATCGCGTCCCGCCGCTGGCGGTACTCCTCCTTCAGCGCCGCGACGTGCTTCCCCAGGAACCCCGTCCCCAGCGCCGCGCTCGCGACGTGCTGCGAGTAGCTCGCCACGTCGAGGTCCGAGCCCTCCTTCACGTTGGCCAGCTCCGCCGCCAGCTCCTCCGGCACCACCACCCAGCCCAGCCGCAGCGACGGCGCGAGGATCTTGGAGAACGAGCCGATGTACAGCACCCACCGCTCCTCGAAGGACCGGATCGTCGGCGAGCCCGCCCCGAAGCACAGCTGCCCATAGGCGTCGTCCTCCAGGATGTAGAACCCGAACTCGCGAGCCAGCGCCGCCAGCCGCTTCCGCTTCTCCAACGGCAGGCTCACCCCCAGCGGGTTGTGTCCATCCGCCATCACGTACAACACCCGCGGCCGGGCTCCGTTGCGCAACCGGGCCTCCACCGCGTCCACGTCGATGCCCGTCTCCACGTTCGTGGGCACCGTCAGCAGCTTGCAGTCGTGCGGCGCCAGCGCGCCG
The DNA here is from genome assembly GCF_000733295.1 of Archangium violaceum Cb vi76. Classification (GTDB taxonomy): domain Bacteria; phylum Myxococcota; class Myxococcia; order Myxococcales; family Myxococcaceae; genus Archangium; species Archangium violaceum. Next base: position 23,850 of record NZ_JPMI01000280.1, read on the forward strand.
GCGAAGCCGGTGTACGAGATCTCCTCCGCCATCACCTCCTGGCCCGGATCCAACAGCAGCCGCAACAGCAGGCTCATCCCCTGCTGTGCACCGACGGTGAAGAAGATCTGCGACGCGGAGCAACGCACGCCGCGAGCGCTCATCAGCTCGAGGACATGGGGTTTGAGCGACTCCTCGGGCGCCCGGTACTGGAGCGCGGCCGCCGAGCTCAGCGAGCCCGCCGCGCGAGCCAGCGCCTCTCCCGGAAACAGCTCGGCGGCCGGGAGACCGAGCGCCAGGGACAGCATCCCCGGCCGGGACAGCAGCTCGAACGAGTCCTGTTGGGGCGTCCGGGCGATCTGGCGCAACCAGCTCGCCATCGGAAGAGGAGGAGTCGAGGAGTCAGGAGGCATGTGCCCGGATTCTACGTATCCATTCCCGGAAGGACCTCTGTTATTAACGCGCATCCCATCATCAATGCCTCTTCCTCGTGGCAACAGGAGTGAACATGCAACGAGCCCCGAGTGAACCTGGCGCGCTGAAGCCGAATCTCCTCTGCATCGCGCCGCCCTACCCACTCACCTCTCCGCCCGCTGGCGCCGCCGCGCTGCTCGGGTACCTCAAGGCGAACGGCTGCCACGACTTCGACTTCCTGGATCTGCGGCTCTGGGTGCCCTTCTCCTATGCGCCCACGTACCGGCCGATCGGTGCCTTCGGTGAGACCTACGTCATCGACGTGCCGGATCTCCCGCTGGCGCTGCGGATGCTGCGCAACTTCGACGAGGGCAAGCCGCTCGTCCCCGAGCACGACGAGCTCTTCGAGCGCTACTGCGTGGAGCGCGGCATCAACTCGCTGCCGCTGCACACGTACCTGGTGCAGTTGGACCGCTACTACGCCGAGGTGTTCAGCCAGCTTCCGGACGTACGCTTCGTGGGCTTCTCCACCTGGACGTCCAACTACCTGTCCACGCTGATGGCGGCCGCGCACCTCAAGCGGCGCAAGTCCCCGCCCTTCATCGTCGCGGGCGGGCCGCAGGTCACCGAGAGCCGCACGGCGGCGAAGCTGGGCCTGATGAGTGGCCTGTTCGACGCGGTGGCGATCGGCGAGGGCGAGGAGACGCTGCTGTCCCTCTACGAGGCCTTCTCCCACGGCGGTGAGGTGGTGGAGCCGGTGCCGGGCACGCTGATGAGGGATCGCCACAGCGGCGCCTTCGTCAGCACCGATCGCAAGCTGCTGCGCCTGCCGGAGCTGCCCATGCCCAGCTTCGAGGAGATGCCGCTGCTGTCGTACACGCCCATCGTGAAGGGCTTCCGCGTGCTGCCCTACCAACTGTCGCGCGGCTGCACCGACAAGTGCACCTTCTGCAGCGAGTGGGTCTTCTGGAAGCACTTCCGCCTGGGCACCACGGCGCAGGCGGTGGAGCAGATCCGCCAGATGAAGCAGACCTACCAGATGGACGCCATCTGGTTCACCGACTCGCTGCTCAACGGCAAGCTGAGCCGGCTGCGGGACTTCGCCCAGGCGCTGCTGGACCACAAGCTGGACATCCTCTGGGGCGGCTTCATGCGCGCGGACATGGATCCGGACACCGCGCAGCTGCTCTTCCGGGCCGGCTGCCGCACGGTGTTCCTCGGCATCGAGTCGCTCTCGGACGAAACGCTGGAGCGGATGAACAAACGCCGCACCGAGGCGGACAACCTGCGCGGGCTGCGCGCCTTCCTGGAGACGGGCATGGCGGTGGCCGCGGGCTTCATCCCCGGCTTCCCCGGTGACAGCCGGGATCGCTTCATCCGCACCGGGCTGCTGCTGCGTGGCCTCCAGGCGCAGTACCCGAACCTCCGCCTCAACGTGGAGCCGTTCATCATCTCCCCCGGCCAGCCGCTGTTCCACAAGCTCGGTGAGTACGGGCTCACCCCCTCCAGGTGGGAGGAGCCGTACCTCGACATGGCGGGGCGCTACCGGGAGATCGCCGCGGACTCGTACTGCAAGGTGGACGGAGCCAACCAGGGGATGGAGCGGCTGGGCCAGTACCGCGTCGCCACCGCGCTCAGCACCGCCACCGAGTCGCGCGACTGGTTCGGCTACCAGTCGCTGGAGTCGCTCTCCACGCAGTCCTTCTCCTACGAGCACCTGGTGGGCGAGGTGTACCTGGCGCGCATCAAGACGAGCACCTCGCTCGTCTACGGCGCCATCGTCACCGGCCAGGAGCGGCGCACGTTCGAGCGCATGCTCCTGATGACCCGGCTGCACGACTCCACCTCCGAGAAGGAGACGGTGGGCCGCTCGCTGCTGGACGTGGAGCCGTTCGCGGGCGCGACGCGGGAGCTCGAGGAGAAGCACGTGGTGCGCCCGCGTTCCCTCTCCCCCCGCGTCCACCGCTGCCTCTACCGGCAGGGGCTGCCTCCGGGCTCCACGCTGGTGCTGGCGCCGTTCGTGGTGGGCCGCGTGGTGGAGGCCGAGGGCCGCCGGGAGTTGATGCTCGTCAACCTGCTGCGCGCCGAGCCGGTGACGCTGCCGGCGGAGCTGGCGCCGCTGGTGGAGCAGCTCGCCACGCCCCGCACGGTGGAGGAGTTGCTGGCCTCGTTCCCCGACTCGCGCGCCGTGCTGGAGGATCTGAAGGAGCGCGGCCTGGCCGTGTTCCACTCGCCCGGCGAGGAGACCCACCGGCCCCCGCCGCGCCCCAGGCCCATTCCGACCGCACAGGCCCACGCCGCTGGAGGAGTGGCGTGATCCGCACCACCCCCCTCCCCCGGGTCCACGCACCCTCGCGGGAGGAGTTCATCCGTGAGTACCTGGAGCCCCGCCGGCCCGTCATCATCTCCGGATGGATGAGCGAGTGGCCCGCGATGAGCAAGTGGTCCCTCGGGTACTTCCGCGAGGCGTTCGGCACGCGCGAGGTGAACACCATGGTGGACCTCCCCAGCGAGGGCACCTTCTTCTCGCGCAAGCTCCAGCCGCACGCGCGCCGCCAATCGCTCGCGGCGTTCGTGGACCTCATCGAGTCGCGCGAGCGCACCCGGCCCTGCTACCTCAACGCCGTGAGGGTCGAGTCGATGGAGGGGCTCGCCTCCGACGTGCCCTTCCCCCGCTTCGGCCCCGAACAGGGGAGCACCAAGAGCCTGCTGTGGCTGGGCTCCGAGGGAACACGGCTCACGTTCCACTTCGACTTCATGGACAACTTCCTCGCCCAGGTGATGGGCGAGAAGCGGCTGCTGCTCGCCTCCCCGGAGGACTCCGCCTCCATGTACCCCTCGTTCGACAACCTGAGCGAGAGCATGGTGGACGTGGAGGCTCCGGACCCGAGCGCCTGGCCGCGCTTCGCCCACGCCCGGGTGCTGGAGGGCATCCTCCGCCCGGGTGACATGATCTTCATGCCCCGCGTCTGGTGGCACGAGGTCCGCTCGCTCTCGCCATCCATCTCGGTGAACTACTGGTGGTCCCCGACGCAGCCGTCGGACTACCTGCCGGTGCTGCGCGCCTGCACGCCCAGGCACTACGCGCACATCGCCTGGCAGTTCCTGATGCACGGCGCGCTCGGGCTCAAACCGGCCGAGCGCCTCTACAGCCCCCGCACCACCGGCCGCCTCCTGTGGGAGGAAGCCGTGCGCCAGTTCCGAGGAGCATCATGAGTGACCAGAAGCCATCCCCCGAGGCCCATCCCCTGGCGGGCCTGCGCGAGCAGCTCGACGCCATCGACGTGACGCTGGTGGAGACACTGGCGCGCAGGCTCCAACTGTGCGGGGAGATCGCCCTGCGCAAGCGGGAGCACAACATCCCGATGATGCAGCAGGGCCGGGTGGAGTTCGTGAAGCAGCGCTGCGCGGAGATGGGCGCGGCGCGCGGGCTGGATCCGGACTTCGTGCGGCGGCTGTACACGCTCATCATCGACGAGGCGTGCCGGCTGGAGGATCTCCTCATCGACGAGGGGCGCGAGCAGCCGAAGTGACGCCGGCTCAACCCGCGCTGGGGCCGGGCGAGCGGACCTCGCTCGCCCCCCGGAAGCTGGGAGAGAGCGCGAAGGTGACGGTGAGGAAGACGAGGAAGGCAGCCGCCATCCCGAGCGCGGCCACTCCGCCGGACCGGTCCAGCACGGCGCCCACGGTGACGGCGGACACCGGCCCGATGAGCCGGGTCGCCAGCGTGTAGAGACTGCCCACGCGGCCCAGCATCTCGTTGGGCGTCAGCCGCGCCCAGCGGGTGGACAGTAGCGACAGGGAGAGGGAGTTGGCGCCGCCACACAGCGCCGAGGCCACCAGCATGGGCGCCAATTGCCCGCTCAGCGCGAGCAGCGCCAGCGCCAGCCCGGCCACCAGATTGGCCAGCAGGATGACTGGCCAGACCCGCCCCCGGGAGAGCCTCGGCACCAGCAGCAACCCGGGCAGCATCCCGGCGCCGAACACCGCCACCAGCAGGCCGAAGGTGGACGGCGGCAGGCCACGATCCACCTGGGTGAGGAACGTCGTCATCGGCACGAGCTGGTAGGTGACGGCCTCGACCCCGCAGCTCAGGAGCATGGTGGCCACCAGGACGGGCTGCCCCGCCGCGTACTCCAGCCCCTCGCGCACCTCTCCGAACAGGGAGCCGCGCGATGCCGCGGGGGCGACCTGGAACGGGCCGCGCGTGAAGTGCAGCGCCGCGTACGCGACCAGGAAGGTGAGCGCGTCGAGCGCCAGCCCCACCTGTGGATTCCAGCGCGCCGCGATGAAGCCAGCCAGCGCCGGGCCGAACACATTGCCCACCCACCGCGCCGCCATCAGCGTGGAGGTGGCGGACGCCAGCGCCTCGTGCCCCACGATGGCCGGTAACGAAGCGAAGTACGCCGAGTTGAACAGCGCGTTGAGCGCACCGAACGGAATGGTGACCGCATAGACGACGGGGAGCACCGGCACGCCCATCGCGCCCGCGAGCGGCACCAGCCCGATCAGGACCGCGCGCGCCAGGTTGCACCACATCATGATGCGGCGGCGATCCCACCGGTCCGCGAGCGCCCCGGCGATGGGGCTGAACAGCGCCGCCGGCAGCATCTCCAGCGCGCCCACCAGACCCATCTGCGTCCCGGAGCCCGTCAGCGCCAGCACCAGCAGCGGGAACATCGCGAACGACACCCCGTCCCCGATGAGGGAGACGGTCTGGCCGACGAACAGCGCACGGAAGTTCGCGTTCGCCCACAACCGGGGCGCCGGCGGCCCGCCGCCCTGTTCCACCGCCGAAGCCGTCACCCCGTCGCCTTTTCGAGAAGGTCACCCCGCGCCGGGGCGGCCGCGCCTCGCGCCTGCTCGAACGTCTCCAGCAACGACCGGCCCTTCAGCAGGATCTCCGCGAACTCCTCCTCGGGATTGGACAACGCGATGATGGCGCCACCCACGCCCACGGTGGTGCGCTCCGGCATCATCACCGCCGTGCGGATCACGATGTTGAGATCCGCCGCGCCGGAGCACCCGATGAAGCCGATGGACCCCGAGTACACGCCCCGGGCCTCCAGCTCCAGCGAGTCGATGAGCTCCATGGTGCGCAGCTTGGGCGCGCCCGTCATGGAGCCGCCGGGGAAGGCGGCGCGGACGCAGTCCACCACGGAGAGGCCCGGCCGCAGACGCCCGCGCACCGTGCTGACGAGCTGATGGACCGTGGCGTACGTCTCCACGTCCATCAGCTTCGGCACGTGCACGCTGCCCACCTCGCACACCAGCCCGAGATCGTTGCGGACCAGGTCCACGATCATCAGGTTCTCGGCGCGGTCCTTCTCGCACGAGGCCAGGTCGCGGCGCAGCGCTTCGTCCACCTCGGCGCTCTCGCCACGCCGGCGGGTGCCCTTGATGGGCTTGGACTCCACCCACCCTCCGCGCTCCACACGCAGGAAGCGCTCCGGCGACGAGCAGCACACCGCCAGCTCGCCGAACCGAAGGAACGCGCCGTAGGGCACCGGGTTCCGCCGCCGCTGCAGCCGGTAGTAGAGCAACGGATCCGGCGCCTGGGGCAGGTGCAGCTTGTTGGTGAGGCAGACCTCGTAGCTCTCACCGTCGCCGATCTTCTCCAGGCACCGCTGGATGTCCCCCAGGTACGTCTCCCGCTCGCGGCTGAGGGCAACCGGCACATGCTCCCCCACGGGCGCGGCCACGGGCGGCTGCGCGGGAGGAACATCGGCGAGCCGCGCCTCCATCCGCGCGAACCACTGCTCCGCCTGTGCACCCTCACCGCGAGACACGAGGCACACCAGCCAGGCCTCGTTCCGCTGGTGGTCGAACGCGATGAGCCGGTCCGCCAGGATGAGGCAGGCATCTGGCTCGGGCGCGCGGAACCGGCGCGGCGAGCCACACTCGTCGCGCAACTCGTAGCCGAGATAACCGACGAAGCCGCAGTTGAAATCGAAGGGCAGCTCCGGCGAGTCCACTTGGCGCAGCGCCAGCTCGCGCGCGAGGAAGTCCAGCAGCTTGCCCTCCTGGCGCGACTGATTGCCCTGCTGGCGGATCGTCAGCTCCCCGGGGCCGCGGAACTCCACGGTGAGCGCGTGCGGGCCGCTCGCGTCACCCATGAAGGAGAAGCGCGAGAGGCGCGGATCCACCAGGCTGCTGTCCAGCCAGAACGCGTCCCGCGCCTGTCCGTGGAGGTGGACGAAGACGGACTCCGGGTCCGGCGCGGTGGCGAGATTGCGCGCGTGGACCTCGAAGCGCACCGGTACGGGCGCGACTGGCGCCGCGCGAGGCACCACGGACAGCACGCGGGACGGCGGCTGGGAGCGCGGGGCCCGTGTCTCATGGAAGCGCCGGGTGAGCTCGCGGAAGTTCGCGAGCAGCTCACGCCCGAAGCTCGTGCAGATGGACTCGGGGTGGTACTGCACGCCCCAGAACGGCCGCGAGCGGTGGCGTACCGCCATCACCAGCCCGTCCTCCTCCGTCCAGGCGATGCGCTCGAGCGACGCGGGCAGTGGCTCCGCGAGGATGAGCGAGTGATAACGCACCACATCGAAGGCGGCGGGGATGCCCGCGAACAGCGGATCCCCGGAGTGGATCACGCGGCTGAGCCGCCCGTGCATGGGCACGGGCGCGTGCGTCACCTGGCCGCCGGACACGTGCCCCAGGCCCTGGTGCCCCAGACACACGCCGAGGATGGGCAACCCGGACTGCTCCAGCGCGTCGCGACACACGCCGAAGTCGGAAGGGTTGGCCGGATGGCCGGGGCCCGGCGAAAGGACGATGTTGTCGAGCCCCAGCCCGGCAATGTCCCGCCACGCGATCTGGTCGTTGCGGACCACGATCGGCTCCTCGCCATTCACCTCGCTGATCAACTGGAAGAGGTTGAAGGTGAAGGAGTCGTAGTTGTCGATTATCAGCGTCCGCATCGCGAGCAGGTACGTCGTCTCTCCGGCGACTCTACCGGCGAGCACGGGGGCGCCGATACCCTTTCCTCGGCCGCGCCGTGGTCTCCTCGGAAGCCTGGCCAGCAGGAGAGCGCGCCTCAGCCTGCGAGTCGTGGCGCGCTCTTCTCCTGGTGAATACGCCGTTCCCGTTGGCAGGTGGACCCCAGCACTGTAGGTAGAGGTCCCCTCACGCGCGGAACGAATGCACGCACAGACTCCGACTTCGTGGTCCCGGCCCGCGCTGGCCAGCGGTGTGGTGGCGCTGCTGTCCCTGACGCTCGCTGGCCTGGCGTCCCTGATTGCACGGCCCCCCGAGCCCGCCCCGGCCAACGCGCCCGCCACCACGTTCTCCGAAGCACGCGCGCTGCCGCTCGTCCGCGAGCTGACCGAGGACATCGGCCCGCGCGTCACCGGTACGCGCTCCGCGGCACTCACCGTGGAAGTGCTCCTCGGCGCGCTGCGCTCCATCCCCGGCGTCGCGGTGGAGGTGCAGGACACGAGCGGCGTCCACGTGGACCCGACGGGCGCGCTCGTCTACCGCGCGCGCAACGTGCTGGCGCGGGTGCCGGGCCGCCGCACCGAGGCCGTGCTGGTGGCGGCGCACTACGACACCGCGCCCGGTATCGTGGGAGCGGGCGACAACGCCGCCCCCGTGGCCGCGGCGGTGGAGGTGGCCCGCGCGCTCGCATTGGGCCCCCCTCTGGAGCGCAGCGTCGTCTTCAACTTCTCGGACGGAGAGGAGGCCGGCGGCTCCGGCGCGGCCGCCTTCCTCCACCACCCGTGGACCCGGGACGTGGTGGCGTTCCTGAACCTCGACTCGGCGGGCCCCGGCGGCAGGACGCTGGTGTTCCAGTCCGCCGGCGGACTGGTGGCCGCGTACGCCTCCGCGGCCCCGCTCCCGTTCGGCACCGTGCTCGCGCAGGACATCTTCCAGGCCGGCCTCGTCCCCTCCGGCACCGACTTCGAGATCTATCGGCCGGCGTACCCGCGCGGGCTCGACCTGGCGCTCTACGAGGACGGCTACGCCTACCACACGCCGCTGGACCGGCTGGAGCGCCTGGAGCCGGGCAGCCTGCAGCACCTGGGAGACAGCGTCCTCGCCACGGTGCGCGAGCTCGCCACGCACGGCCCACCTCCCGAGGGTGGGAACGTCTTCTACGATCTCGCCGGACGCACCATGCTCGTCTACTCGCGCGGCACGGCACTGGCGCTGGCGGTGGTGACGCTGGCGGCGGCGGTGATGGCGGTAGGGGTAGCGCTGCGGCGCCGCGCGTTCACCGCGCGCGAGCTGGGCGGGGCGGTGGCGAGCACCTTCGCCGGGCTGCTGCTGGGCGTGGTGCTGCCGATGGTGGCCGCGCTCGTGCTGGCGTATGTGTTGAGGCGGCCTCACGGCTGGTACGCGGCACCGTGGACCGCGGTGGCCTGCTTCGGGGCCTTCGCGCTCGCGGGCTCCTGGCTGGGGCGGGCGCCGTTCAGCGGTGACCGCGCCGGTTGGGCCGGTGGCGTGGTGGGCTGGGCGGCACTCCTCGCCCTCGCCACGGTGTTCGGCGTGGGCTCCGGCTACCTCGCGCTCTGGGCGGTGGCCTGGGGAGCGGCCGCGCTGCTGCTGGGGACGTGGCTGCCCCGCTACCGCTCCGCGATCCAGGCCATCGCCTTCGCCCCGCCCGCGCTGCTGCTGGCGGAGGCGGCATCGGACGTGTTGCGCGTCTTCATTCCCGTCGCGGGCCGTATCCCACTCGCCATCCCTTTCGATCCCATCCTCGCCGCGCTGGTGGCCCTGCCGTTCGCCACCGGCGCCATGCTGGGGCTGTCGCTCGCGCCGGCCGCGCCATCCTGGCGCGCGGGCCTGCTGTGCCTGGCCACCGGTGCCGTCCTGCTCGTGCCCATGGCGCGCTTCCCGTACACGCGCGAGCACCCCAAGCGCATCACCGTCGAATACCTCGAGGCAGAGGGCCAGCAGCCGGAGCTCCTCATCCGCTCGCGCGACTCGGTGCCTCCGCCGGAATCGCTGGGTCCGGCCATGGAGGGGGTGCCCGGCGTCCGGCTGGAGCGCGAGGGGCGCCTGCTGCGCGCACGGCTCGCCACGCCCGCGTTGCCCATGCCAGCGGTGGAGGTGACGCCCTCGGGCGTGGCCGGCCCGGAGCGCACCGTTTCCCTGCGGGTGGGCCCGGGGGACTACACCCTCCTGGACTTGAAGGTGCCGCGCGGCGCACTCGCCGGATGGTCCCTGGACGCGCCGCTACCCCAGGCTCCCGGCGGCGATTCCACCTGGATCCGCGTGGTGAACCCGCCGCGCGATGGGTGGAGCATCCAGCTCCAACTGCACGGCGAGACACCGGTGCCAGCGGAGCTGGTGGTGCGCTATGCCGACCTCCCCTCCCACGTGGCCGGGGTGAGCGCCGCGCTCCCGGATTGGATGGTGGCGAGGACCGACGTGGCCCGCTCCACTCCGCTGAAGCTGTGAGCCCAGACGAGTTGGGCATGGTCCGAGGGCCCGTGGATGTCCCCCTCTCCCTCTGGGAGAGGGCCAGGGTGAGGGTCTTCCCTTCCCGGGTCCGCGTGACCGGACCGGTTGACGATTGGTTGACGACCCTCACCCCCCGCCCTCTCCCCAGAGGGAGAGGGAGCATGCGCAACACGATTCTTAGGAGCCCACGCGGGTGCGCTGCGCCCGAACCTCGGGCGCCACTCGGCCGGGATAACAGGCCAGGGCCTCGCCCAGCAGCGCCAGGGCGCGCTCGGCCACCTCGCGCGGCGCGCCTAGCGGGAAGCGGATGAAGGGTCCCTCCACCCCGCGGTACTGGCTGCGAGTCGCCAGGGCCAACCCGTGCCGGGACAACGCGTAATCGCCGAAGGCTTCCACGTCATCCACCGGCAACCGCACGAACGACTGCGTCCCACCCGCCGGGCGGAGCACCTCCAGCCCTTCCATCCGCGCCAGGCGCGCCATCATCACCTCGCGCCCCTGACGCACATGCTCCACCAGCTCCGCGTTGCCGCGCTCCAGCAGATGTGCCGCCTGTGCCTGGGACACGCCGCTGATCGCCACGCACTCGCGCTCCAGCAGCCCCGACAGCGGTAACAGGTTCTCCGGCGCCGAGAGGATCCAGCCGATTCGCAGGCCGGGCGAGCCGTAGTTCTTCGACAGCGAGTTGACGGTGTACACCCGGCCCCAGCGCTCCGCCGCTTCTCGCAGCAGCGTCAGCGTGAGCGCGTGCGCATCGAACGAGAAGCTGTCGTAGACCATGTCCACGATGAGCCGCAGGCCATACTCGGCGCTGATCTCCAGCAGCGTCTCCAGGGCGCGCGGCGACAACACCACGCCAGTGGGGTTGTTGGGCGTGTTGATGTAGATGGCGGTGGCACCCTCGCGTGCCATCGCGCGCAGTTCGTCCGCGTCCAGCTCCCCGTCACGCGAACCGAAGAAGCGCGTGCGGTACCCGTACGCGTCGAACATCTGCCCGATGCTGGTGAACACCGGCGCCTGGCACAGCACCGTGGCCCCCGGCCGGGCGAGCTCGCGGAAGATCAATGACACGGCATGCAACGCGCCGCCGGTGACGAGGACTTCACCTTCGGTGAGATCTATTCCGTACAACCGTTTCTCGCGCCGGATGATCGCCTCGATCAGCGCCGGTTCTCCCGTGCACATCGGGTAGCTGGACAGCTCGCCCGGGGAGATGGCCGCGTGCCCCGGCGCCACCGGCCAGCACGGCACGTTCTCCACCACGTTGGTCCACGCGCGCCCCGGAGAACGCTGCATGTACATCAATCGCTGTTGGAGCCCGGTGTATGGACTACCGGGTTGGACGATGCGCTCGAAAGACGAAACAGGTACGGGAGCCATTACACCTTGAGTGAGAGGGAAAACCGGCAGCAGGGAGGCTGAACCGGGGGGCCCGCAGCCAGGCGCTGGCACGCTTGACAGGGCGCTCCAGAGGCCGTCACTTTCGCATGTCCGAAAGTTCAACGCAAAGACCCGTTCGGGATGTACAGAGCACTCGCGCCGCGACCCATGCTCAGCGGCCGGGTAGCCCAACCGGAGCAACACACCGGAGCAAGCAATGTCTCATGGAACCAGGCTGGAAGATCGTCTCATCGAGGCGCTCCAACCCATTCGCTCGTTCGCCCTCGCCGCGAACCTCTATCACCTCTTCCAAACCGGGTTGTTCGATTCGCTGTGCGCGTGCGACAGCGCGACTGTCAGTGAATTGGCGAAGAAGCACGGCATGGATGAGTTCCGGCTGAGCACCTTCCTGCGTTACCTGGCCAACGAGGGCTACGTGACGGAGTCGGAGCACGCCTTCTCGCTGACCGCCAAGGGCCGGGGCCTGGAGGAGTTCCGCGGCTGGTACACGCTGATGATCGGCGGCTACGCCGAGACGTTCCTCCAGATGGGAGACAAACTTCGCATGGGCGCGGGCAACGCCACCCGCAACGCGGAGCGCGTGGGCGTGGGCAGTTGCGCGATGAGCCATTACGACGCCATCCCGCTCACCCGTCGGCTGATGGGCCACATGTCGCGCGGCTGCCGCCGGCTGCTGGACCTGGGCTGCGGCAACGCGCTGTACCTGGTGGAGTTCTGCCGCATGTCTCCGGAGATCGAGGAAGCATGGGGCGTGGAGCCGGACCGCGCTGGCTACGAGTCCGCGGTGAAGCTGGTGCGCGAGAGCGGCTACGACAAGCGCATCCACCTGTACTGCGACAGCGCGCTGGGCTTCCTCGACTCCGGGGTGCAGGCGGCGCCGGACTTCACCGTGCTCGGCTTCGTGCTGCACGAGGTGCTCGGCCAGTCCGGTGAGGAGGCCGTGGTGGGCTTCCTGCGCCGGCTGGTGGACCGCTTCCCGGATCTGCACATCGCCGTCATCGAGGTGGACTGGCAGATCACCAACCCCACCATCATGCGGCACGGTTTGTCGCTCGCGTACTACAACCCGTACTATCTGCTCCACCCGTTCACCGGGCAGCGGCTGGAGACACTGCCGTTCTGGGAGCAGGTGTTCGCCAAGGCGGGGCTGGAGATCGTGGCGAAGGAGACCACGTCGCCGGACGTGGACTCCACCCGGCTCGAGGTGGGCTACCTGCTGCGCCGCGCGCGCTAGCCACCATCGTTTCACGGGAGCGCCGCTCCCCAGGAGAAGCCGTCACCATGTCGAGTCGCGATGAGTTGATGGAGCGGCGCAAGCGGCTGTCCCCAGAGCAGCGCGCCCGCCTGGAACAGCGGTTGCGTGGAGAGGCCGCTCCCCGCGCCGCCGAGCCCACCATCCCGCGTCGCGCGGGCAACGGGCCGGCCCCTCTGTCGTTCGCCCAGCAGCGGCTGTTCGTCATCCAGCAACTGGAGGGGCAGAGCCCCATCTACAACGTGGCGGCGCGGTTGAGCATCCACGGGCCACTGGACGTGGAGGTGCTGCGCCGGGCGGTGGAGGAGATCGCCCGCCGCCACGAGGTGCTGCGCACCCGCTTCCTCCAGCGCGGCGGAGAGCCGGTGCAGGAGGTGCTCCCGGACGCCCGGCCGGTGTTCCAGCGCGTGGACCTGGGCACGGTGCCGCCGGGCGAGCGCGAGGCGCGGCTGGAGGAGCTGAGCCGGCGCGAGGCCACGCACCCGTTCGACCTGGAGCACGGGCCCCTGCTGCGCGTGACAGTGGTGCGCCTGGGCGCGGAGGAGCACGCGCTGTGCTTCGTGGTCCACCACATCGTCTGGGATGGGTGGTCCAACGGCATCCTGCTGCGCGAGCTCTCGGCGCTCTACCGGGCCTTCCTCCGCGGCGAGCCCTCTCCGCTGCCGGAGCTGCCCATCCAGTACGCGGACTTCACGCTCTGGCAGCGCGCCCACCTCTCCGGCGCGGTGCTGGAGGGGCACCTCGAGTACTGGCGCAAGCAGCTCCAGGGCGCGCCCGCGCAACTGGAGCTGCCCACGGACCGGCCGCGCATCCAGGCTTCCAGCGCCGCGGGCGCCGCCGAGCCCTTCACCCTCCCCGCTCCGCTCACCGCCGCGCTCAAGCGCCTGGCCGTGGCGGAGAACACCAGCCTGTTCGCCGTGATGCTCGCCGCGTTCCAGGCGCTGCTCGGCCGGTACTCGGGCCAGGACGACGTGCTGGTGGGCACCGCGGTGGCCAACCGCCGCGAGGAGCTCGAGGGCCTCATCGGCTTCTTCTCCAACACGGTGGTGCTGCGCGGGCGGTTGTCCGGGGACCCCAGCTTCCGCGAGCTCGTCTCCCGCGCTCGCCAGGTGGTGCTGGACGCGCAGGCCCACCAGGATCTCCCCTTCGACCGGCTGGTGACGGAGCTGCGCAAGGAGCGCGGCGCCAGCGGCTCTCCCCTGCTCCAGGTCTTCTTCGGATTGCAGGCCGCGGCGGAGACGTCGCTCGGGGACGGGCTGCGGATTGGCCAGGTGGAGGAGATCCACACCGCGACGCGCGCATTCGAGCTGTCGCTGCTCGCGCACGAGTCGCCGGAGGGAGTCTCCGGCATCCTCGAGTACGGCACGGACCTGTTCGACGCGGACACCATCCGGCGGATGCTCGGCCACTACCTGGCGCTGCTGCGGGCGGCGGTGGAGCGGCCGGAGCTCCCCTTCTCCGCGCTGCCACTGCTGAGCGCGGAGGAGCACGCCTGGTTCCTGGCGCGCAACGCCACCGAGCGGCCCTACGGGGACGAGTGCCTGCACGCCCAGGTGGAGCGACAGGCGGCACGCGCGCCGGACGCGGTGGCGGTGGTGTTCGAGGGCCAGACGCTCACCTACGGCGAGCTGGATCGCCGCGCCAACCGGCTCGCGCGAGCCTTGCGCGAGCTGGGCGTGGGCCCGGACGCGCGCGTCGCCCTGTGCCTGGAGCGCTCGCTGGAGCTGCCGGTGGCCCTCCTGGGCACGATGAAGGCCGGCGGCGCGTGCGTGCCGCTGGAGCCGGGCTACCCGCGCGACCGCCTCCAGCAGATGTTGGAGGACGCGGAGCCGCGCGTGCTCGTCCTCCAGCGCCACCTCGCGGATCGGTTGCCACCCAACGGCCTGCCCACCGTCTACATTGAGCCGGGCTGGGGCACTGGCGCTGGCGACGAGGCCACCCCGCCGCCGCCGGTGGTGGATCCGGACAACCTCGCCTACGTCCTCTTCACCTCCGGTTCCACCGGCCGGCCCAAGGGCGTGCAGATTCCCCACCGGGGCCTCAGCAGCCAGATGCGCTGGATGGAGGAGGTGTTCACGCTCGGACCGGCGGATGCGGGGCTCGTGAAGGGCTCACTCAGCTTCGCCCCCACGGTGTGCGAGCTGTTCGCGCCGCTGGCCGCTGGCGGACGCGTGGTGCTGGCACACCCCACCCGCGGACAGGACGCACCGTCGCTGTGCCAGCTCATCGCCGCGCAGGGCGTGACGACGGTGGAGATGGTGCCCTCACTGCTGGACGTGGTGCTGAATGATCCCGCGAGTGCCGCGTGCCAGTCCCTCCGCCACGTGTTCTCCGGCGGCGAGGCGCTCACGCGCGCGCTGGAGCGCCGCTTCCACGAGCGCTGGCCCCACGCGCGGCTGCACAACCTGTACGGCCCCACCGAGGCCAGCTCCGCGGTGACGTGGTGGCCCAGCACGCCGTCGGACGAGGGCGGACGCGCCACGGTGCCGGTGGGCCGCGCGCTCGCCAATGCCACCGTGTATGTCCTCGACTCGCGGATGGAGCCCACGCCGCTGGGCGTCGTGGGGGAGATCTACGCGGGCGGACCGGTCCTCACGCGCGGCTACATCCGGGCTCCGGCGGAGACGGCCCGCCGCTTCCTCCCGGATCCCTTCAGCCGCACCCCGGGCGGGCGCCTGTACCGCACCGGAGACCTCGGCCGCTACCTGCCCGACGGCACGGTGGAGTACGTGGGCCGCGCGGATCACCAGGTGAAGATCCGCGGCGTGCGCATCGAGATGGGCGAGGTGGAAGCGGCGTTGCGCCGGCTGCCCGCCGTGCATGACGCGGTGGTGGTGGCGTGGAACCGCGGCGAGCGCCCGGACGACCTGCACCTCGTCGCCTACGTGGTGCCCGCTCCCGGCGCGAGCGCGGGCGCGGCGGAGCTGCGGCGGCTGCTGGGCGCGGTACTGCCAGAGCACACCATCCCCGGCTACTTCGTCGTGATGGATGCCCTGCCGCTCACCCCCAACGGCAAGGTGGATCGCCGCGCGCTGCCCCCTCCCGCGGCGGAACCGGCGCGAGAGCAGGCGGTCCCTCCGGCCACGCCGATGGAGCGGACCGTGCTGGCGCTCTGGGAGGAAGTGCTGGGCGTCACCGGCACCGGCGTGGAGCAGGGCTTCTTCGACGTGGGCGGCCACTCGCTGCGCGCCACCGCGCTGCTGGCGCGCCTTCGCGAGCAGTTGGGCGTGGAGGTGTCGTTGCGCACCTTCTTCGATGCGCCCACCGTGCGTGCGCTGTCACGCCACCTGGAGCAGGCGCGCGCCTCGGGGAAGTCCTCGACACCGCCGCCCCGCCCCGTCCCGCGCGACCGTCCGCTGCCGCTGTCCTTCCCGCAGGAGGCGGTGTGGCGCTCCGAGCGCGACAACCCGCTCGGCAACTGCATCGCCGCCTACGCCCGGTTGCGCGGCCCGCTGGACGCGGAGGTGCTGCGACGGGCGCTGGAGGAGATCGTCCGGCGTCACGAGTCGCTGCGTGTCCTCGTGGACGCCAGCGGCCCCGAGCCGGTGCAGCGCATCGCCCCGCCCGCCGCGTTCGAGCTGCCCATGGTGGACCTCGGCCCGTTGCCGCCCGCTGAACGCGAGGAGGAGGCGGCCCGGCGCGCCAGTGCCATGCGTGCCAGCACCTTCGATCTGACCCGCGCCCCGTTGCTGCGCGGCGAGCTGGTGCGCCTGGGCGCGGAGGAGCACCACCTGCTGCTCACCGTGCACCGGCTGGCGTTCGACGGCTCCACGCTCGCCCTGCTCGTCGGAGAGCTGGGCGTGCTCTACGAGGCCTTCCTGGCGGGCCGCCCCTCGCCGCTCCCGCCCCTGCCGCTGCAGTACCCGGATTTCGCCATGTGGCAGCGGGAGCACCTCGGGGGCACGGCCCTGGAACAGGCGCTCGCCCGGGACCGCGCCCGGCTCACGGGTGCCCGTCTCGTCCGTCTGCCCACCGATCGGCCCAGGCCCGAGCACCCCTCACCCGGAGGCGACGCCCGACTGATCCGCATGCCCGGTACGTTGACGGCGGGCCTTCAAGCGCTGGGTGCGCGCGAAGGCGTGTCCCTCTACACCACGCTGCTGACGGGCTTCCTCACCTTGCTCCACCACGAGACCGGCGAGACGGATTTGTGCGTCGCGTCACCCGACGCGGACCGGCCCTACCGGGAGCTGGAGGGCTTGATCGGCCGCTTCGCGAACGTGCTCGTGGTGCGGGCCTCGCTGGAGGGAGACCCGACGTTCCTCGAGGCACTGCGCCGGGTGAACGCCGCAGGGACCGAGGCCCAGGAGAACGGCCGCCATACGCCGCATCACCGGCTGGCGGAGGCGCTCTACCCGGGCGAGCGCTCCACGGAGACACCGTTGGAGGCCATCACCTTCAACTACCTCAGCCAGTTCGAGCGCCCGCTCGACGAGCTGCGCTTCGGGGGCCTGCTCATCGAGCCGTTCCCCCGGCCGAGGCCCGTTCCAAGTCCGAGCTCACGCTAAACTTGGAGGGCTCGGCGCAGGCGCTCACCGCCGACCTTCTCTACCGGACCGACCTCTTCACGGAACAGACCATCCTCCGGCTGCTCCACCGCTACCAGACGGTGCTCGGAAACGCGCTCGCGCGCCCCGACGCCCGCCTCTCCGAGCTGCGCGCGACTTGATCCGATGACCTCCTTCTCCACCCTCGTCGACATCCTCCGGACCCGCGCCACCCACACCCCCGATCGCACCGCGTACACGTTCCTGATGGACGGCGAGTCGGAGGCCGTCTCCCTCACCTACGCCGAGCTGGACCGGCGGGCACGCGCCATCGCCGCGAACCTCCAGGCGGCAGGTGCCGCCGGCGAGCGCGCGCTGCTGCTGTTCCCACCGGGGTTGGAGTACGTGGCCGCCTTCTGGGGCTGCCTCTACGCGGGCGCCATGGCCGTGCCCGCGTATCCGCCGGACCCCATGCGGCTGGGCCGCACCCTGCCGCGACTGCAGGCCATCATCGCCGACTCGCGCACCCGGGTGGCGCTCACGACGCGGGCCATCCTCGACTTCTCCGAGATGGTGTTCGCCGAGGCGCCCGAATTGCGCGCGCTGAACTGGGTGGCCACCGACGAGGTCTCCGCGAGCGGAGAGCATGCCTGGCGCGCACCGGGGCTGGATCGCTCCACGCTCGCCTTCCTCCAGTACACCTCCGGCTCCACCAGCACGCCCAAGGGCGTCATGCTGACGCACGGCAACCTGCTGGAGAACGAGCGGATGATCCAGTCCGCGTTCGAGCACGACGAGCGCTCCATCGTCGTGGGCTGGCTGCCGCTGTACCACGACATGGGACTCATCGGGAACATGCTCCAGCCGCTGTACCTGGGCGTTCCCTGCGTCCTGATGTCGCCGATGGACTTCCTGCAGAAGCCACTGCGCTGGCTCCAGGCCATCTCCACCTACCGCGCCACCACCAGCGGCGGACCCAACTTCGCCTACGACCTGTGCGTGCGGAAGATCTCCCCCGCCGAGCGGGAGACGCTGGACCTGCGCAGCTGGACGCTGGCCTTCTCCGGCGCGGAGCCGGTGCGCCGCGACACGCTGGATCGCTTCGTGGAGGCGTTCGGACCGTGCGGCTTCCGCCGCGAGGCGTTCTACCCCTGCTACGGCTTGGCCGAGGCCACCCTCATCGTCAGTGGTGGCCGCAAGGCGGAGCCGCCACGGGTCC
The DNA here is from genome assembly GCF_000733295.1 of Archangium violaceum Cb vi76. Classification (GTDB taxonomy): domain Bacteria; phylum Myxococcota; class Myxococcia; order Myxococcales; family Myxococcaceae; genus Archangium; species Archangium violaceum. The sequence goes on from NZ_JPMI01000280.1 coordinate 42,010, forward strand.
GTGGTTTCGACACCCGCGCGCTGGCGCGGGACAGCGCCGTGCCCTCGAGCGGACCGGACGCGCAGCCGCTGGTGGGCTGTGGCCAGGCGCTCCCGAGCGAGCGCATCGCCATCGTGGACCCCACCACGCTCGCGCCCTGCGCACCGGGCAAGGTGGGGGAGATCTGGGTCGCGGGCCCGCACGTGGCCCAGGGCTACTGGAACCGGCCACAGGAGACCGAGGCGGCCTTCCACGCCACCCTGCCCGGCGGCGATGGCCCGTACCTGCGCACCGGGGACCTGGGTTTCCTCGACGGCGGCGAGCTGTTCGTCACCGGCCGGCTCAAGGACCTCATCATCATCCGCGGCGCGAACCACTACCCTCAGGACATCGAGCTGACGATGGAGCGCGCCCACCCGGCGGTGCGCCCCGGCTGCGGCGCAGCCTTCGCGGTGGAGGCGAATGGCGAGGAGCAGCTCGTCCTCGTGGCGGAGGTGGACACCCGCCGCGAGCCGGACACCGACGCACTCGGCGCCGCCCTGCGAGACGCGGTGGCCCGCGGACACGACCTCACCGCGCACGCGGTGGTACTGCTACCGCCCGGCTCCATCCCCAAGACCTCCAGCGGCAAGATCCAGCGCCGCGAGTGCCGCGCGGGTTTCCTCGCGGGCACCCTGCCCGCGCTCGCCACCTCCACCCTGCCGCGCGCCGCGGCCGCCCCCGCCGAGACGAAGGCGGACACCACTGATTTCGTCGCCTACCTGCGCGACGTGCTCGCCACCGCGCTGCGCATGCCCGCCGCCCAGGTCCGCACCGATCTGGCGCCCGCGGCGCTCGGCCTGGACTCGCTCGCCGCGGTGGACGTGCAGCACCGGCTGGACGAGGACCATGGCGTGACGCTGCCGGCGGCGGCGCTGCTCCAGGCGAACAGCCTGGACGCGCTCGCGCGGGAGCTCCAGGCGGCGAAAGCGGCGCGAGCCGATGAGCCGGCGCTCACCCACCGCGAGGCCACCTCCGAGCGCGCGCTGTCGTTCGCGCAGGAGCGGATGTTCTTCGCGGATCAGCTCGAGCCGGGGGGCTCGCTCTACAACGTACCCGCTTCGCTGCGCTTGAAGGGACGGCTGGACGCGGCCGCCTTGGGGCGCGCGCTGGGCGAGGTGCTTCGCCGGCACGAGGCGCTGCGTACCACCGTGCGTGTGGTGGAGGGCCACCCGGTGGGCCACCTCCAGCCCGCGGGGAACTTCGAGCTGCCGCTGGAGAGCCTGGAGCACCTGACGCCCCGCGAGCGCGAGGACACGGTGGAGCGGCACGTGCGCGAGGATGCGCGGCGGGCGTTCGACCTGGAGCACGGGCCGCTGCTGCGGGCCCGGCTGCTGCGGTTGTCGGCGGAGGACCACGCGCTCGTCCTCACGCTGCACCACATCGCCTGCGACGGCTGGTCCATGGGCGTGCTGCTGCGCGAGCTGTCCGCGCTCTACACGGCGTTCGCCGCGGGCGCCGCCTCTCCGCTGCCCGAGCCGCGCCTCCAGTACACGGACGTGACGTCGTGGCAGCGACGGCGGTTGGAGGGCGGGCTGCTGGAGCGGCAGCTCGCGTTCTGGCGGGAGCAGCTCCGCGGCGTCCCGGCGGTGCTGGAGCTTCCCACGGATCGCCCTCGCACTCCGGCGACCACCCGGCGCGGCGGCAGGCGGACGTTCAAGATTCCGGCTTTCGTGACGGACGCCCTCCAGGGGCTGGGCCGCCGTGCCGCCGTCACGCCGTACGTCACGCTGCTGGCTGCCTTCGACGTGCTGCTGTCGCGCTATACCCGGCAGACCGACGTGGTGGTGGGCGCGCCGGTGGCCAACCGCGCCCGCGCGCAGTCGGACAAGCTCATCGGCCTCTTCGTCAACACGGTGGCGTGCCGCGTGGACCTCTCCGGTGACCCCACCTTCCGCGAGCTGCTGGGACGGGCGCGCGGCGCGGTGCTGGGCGCCATGGCGAACCAGGACGCGCCATTCGAGCGCGTGGTGGAAGCCGCTGGAGCGCCGCGCATGCCGGGCCGCATGCCGCTGGTGCAGGTGATGCTCTCGTACGAGAACGTGCGCCTGCCGGAGCTCAAGCTGGGCGACGTGGAGGCCCGGCGGTTGGAGACGGACACCGGCGCGGCGCAGTTCGACCTCGCCGTGGACCTGGAGCCAGCCGGCGAGGGCATCCGCGGCGCGGTGGAGTACAGCGCCGACCTGTTCGACGCGGCCACCATCGACCGGATGATGGCCCAGTTCGTCACCCTGCTGGAGGCGGCGGTGCGCGACCCCGACTCGCCCATCAGCAAGCTGCCGCTGCTGCGCGAGGGTGACAAACGCCGGTTGCTCGACACCTGGGCCGGGCCGCGCACGCCCCTCCAGCCCGACCTGACGCTGACGCGCCGCTTCGAGGAGCAGGTGGAGCGCACGCCCGACGCGCCCGCGCTGGTGTTCCAGGACACGCGCCTGAGCTACCGGGAGCTGGACGAGCGCGCCAACCAGCTCGCCCACGAGCTGCGCGCCCAGGGCGTGGGCCCCGACGTGCTCGTGGCGCTGCTGCTGGAACCGTCCCTCGAGACGGTGGTGGGCATCCTCGGCGTGATGAAGGCCGGCGGCGCCTACGTACCGTTGGATCCATCGCACCCGGCCAGCCGGCTCGCGTCCATGCTGGCGGACAGCGGCGCCGCGGTGGTGCTCACGCAACAGGCGCTGGCGGCCGCCACCGCGTCGCATCCCCGCGTGCTGCGGATGGATGTGGAGGAGGACCAGGCTCGCCTCGCGCGGCACCCGGCCTCGCGTCTGGCACCCGGCACCGTGGGCGAGAACCTCGCCTACGTCATGTACACATCTGGCTCCACCGGCACGCCCAAGGGCGTGATGGTGCCCCTGCGCGGCGTGGCCAACCTGATGGAGGTGATGGCGCGCGCCTACGGCGGTCCGGGCAAGCGCATCCTCCAGGGCGCCGCCCTCACCTTCGATACCTCGGTGGAGGAGATCTTCGTCGCGCTGCTGTCCGGGGCGACGCTGTTCCTGGCGCCTCGCGAGACGCTGCTGCCCGGCCCCGAGCTGGTGCGGCTGCTGCGCGAGCAGCGCATCACCGCGCTCAACGAGACGGCGTCCGTGCTGGCACTGCTGCCGTCGGACGGACTGCCGGATCTGGAGGCGGTCATCACGGGCGGTGAGCTCTGCACGGCGGACATCGTCGCGCGCTGGCAGCCGGGCCGGAAGTTCATCAACGTCTACGGGCAGACCGAGACGACCATCGAGGTCACCACCGCCGAGTGCGTGCCCGGGGGCGAGCCGCCGCTGGGCCGGCCCGTGCAGAACACGCGGCTCTACCTGCTGGACGAGACCCTGGAGCCAGTGCCCGAGGGCGTGCCCGGCGAGGCGTACGTCGCGGGCGAGGGCATGGGCCGCGGCTACTTCGGCCGGCCGGATCTCACCGCCGAGCGCTTCCTGCCGGATCCGTTCTCCTATGAGCCGGGTGCGCGCATGTACCGCTCGGGAGATCTGCTGCGCTACACGCGCGACGGCCGGCTGGAGTTCCTCGGCCGCGTGGACGAGCAGGTGAAGATCCGCGGCATCCGCACCGAGCCCGCCGAGATCGCGGCGGCGCTGCGCCGGTGTGCTGGGGTGACCGAGGCCGCCGTCGTGCTGCGTGAAGACGGGCCACGCGGCCCCATGCTGGCCGCCTACGTGGTACCGGCCGCCGGGGCCACGCTCGATGCGGCGGAGCTGCGGCGCCAGCTCGAGCAGGTACTGCCGGACCACATGGTGCCGGGCGCGTACGCGTTCCTCGCGTCGCTGCCGCTCACCACCAACGGAAAGCTGGACCGCCGCGCCCTGCCCGCGCCCACCATCACCGTGGAGCCCGAGCGCGCCTATGTGGCGCCGCGGACGCCGGTGGAGGAGATCCTCGCCGGCATCTGGCGCGAGCTGCTGGGTGTGGAGCGCGCCGGAGTGGAGGACGACTTCTTCGAGCTCGGCGGGCACTCGCTGCTGGCCACGCGGCTCGCGGCGCGCGTGCGGGTGGCGCTGGGCGTGGAGTTGCCGCTGCGGGCGCTGTTCGAGGAGCCCACCATCGCCGGGCTGGCGCGCCGCGCCTCGGAGGCGCTGGGGTCCGCGGTGCCGCCCGTCGAGCGGGTGCCGCATGATGGAGACCGGCGTGAGCTCTCCTTCGGCCAGGAGCGGCTGTGGTTCGTGGACCGGCTGGAGCCGGGAAACACCGCGTACAACCTGGCCGGCGCGGTGCACCTGCGCGGGAGCCTGGATCGCGAGGCGCTGGTGCGCGGCGTCCGCGAGGTGGTGCGCCGTCACGAGGCGCTCCGCACGTACTTCCGCGAGGAGCAGGGCCGCCCGGTGGCGGTGGTGGCTCCCGAGGTGGGAGTGGAGGTTCCCACGCTCGACCTGCGCGGACTGCCGCCGGGCGAGCGCGAGGCGGAGGTGTCGCGGCTGGCGCGTGAGGAGGCGGTCCGCCCGTTCGATCTGGGCACCGCGCCCATGCTGCGCTCGCGGCTGCTGGAGCTGGACGAGCGCGAGCACGTGTTGCTCATCGCGATGCACCACATCGCCACGGACGGCTGGTCCACCGAGCTGTTCGTGCGCGAGCTGGCGGCACTCTACGGCGCGTTCCTGGAGGGAAAGCCCTCGCCGCTGCCAGAGCCGGCGCTGCAGTACGGCGACTTCGCCGCGTGGCAGCGCCGCTGGCTGTCCGGCGGAGAGCTGGAGCGGCAGCTCGCCTTCTGGAAGCGCGAGCTCTCTGGCGCGCCCGACGTGCTCCCCCTTCCCTCGGATCGCCCGCGGCCGCCGGTGCGGACGAGCCGGGGCTCCACCGCTACCTTCCGCGTGCCGGCCCCGGTGACGCGCGGCCTGCGGGAGCTGGCGCGCCGTGAGGGCGCCACGCTGTTCATGACGCTGCTGGCAGGCTACCAGGCGCTGCTGGCGCGGTACTCGGGCCAGGACGACGTGGTGGTGGGCACGCCCATCGCGGGCCGCCGCGGCGTGGAGCTGGAGGGGCTGATCGGCTTCTTCATCAACCAGCTCGCGCTGCGCGCGGACCTGAGTGGCAACCCCACCTTCCGCGAGGCGCTGGCGCGGGTGAAGCAGCGCGCGCTGGGCGCGTTCGCCCACCAGGACGTCCCCTTCGAGCAGGTGGTGGACGCGCTCGCGCCCGCGCGCGACTCCAGTTTCAGCCCGGTGGTGCAGGTGGGCTTCGCCTTCCTCAACTACCCGGAGGAGTCCTTCTCTCTGCCCGGCCTGTCGCTGTCCATTGAGGAGCTGGATCGCGGGGCGAAGCTGGATCTGACGCTCGAGCTGCGCGAGGAGGGCGAGGGCCTGTATGGCGTGCTCACCTACAGCACCGACCTGTTCGAGCGGGAAACCGTGGAGGGCATGGCGCGCCACCTGACCGCGCTGCTGGCGGGCGTGGCGGCGGCGCCGGACACCCGACTGTCGGCGCTACCGCTGCTCCCGAACGAGGAGCGGCACCAGGTCCTGGTGGATTGGAACGCCACCGCGCGCGAGCGGGCCCCCGAGGGTACCGTGGCCGGCCTCTTCGAGGCCCAGGCGGCGCGCACTCCGGACGCACCGGCGGTGACGTTCGAGGGTAGATCGCTCAGCTACCGCGAGCTGGACGCGCGCTCGGGCGAACTGGCGCGGGCGCTGCGTGGGCTGGGCGTGGGCCCGGACGCACGCGTGGGCCTGTGCGTCGGGCGCTCGGCGGAGGCAATCGTGGGCCTGCTGGGCGTGCTGAAGGCGGGCGCCGCATACGTGCCGCTCGACCCGGCGCTCCCGCGTGAACGGCTCACGTACATGCTGGAGGACTCGGGCGCGGAGGTGCTCGTCACCGAGTCGCGCCAGGCCGACGCGCTGCCGCCCGCCCGTCACGTGCTGTGGCTGGACCGGCCACTCCCGGCGTCCGGCCCCGTGGAGCCACGGACCACTCCTCCCTCCGAGCAGGGCCTCGCCTACGTCATCTACACCTCCGGCTCCACCGGCCGCCCCAAGGGCGTCGCCGTGGAGCACCGGCAGATCGTCCACTACGTGCGGGGCATCGTGGAGCGGCTCGGCCTACCCGAGGGCGCCTCCTACGGCCTCATCTCCACCCTCGCGGCGGACCTCGGCCACACCTCGCTGTACCCCTCGCTGTGCTCCGGCGGCTGCCTGCACCTCATTTCCGAGGAGCGGGCGAGGGATCCGCGCGCGCTCGCCGCGTACCTGCGCGAGCACCCCGTGGACGTGCTGAAGATCGTCCCCTCGCACCTGGAGGCGCTGCTGGGCGCGGAGGACACGAGGGACGTGCTGCCGCGTGCCCGGCTGGTGCTCGGCGGTGAGCCCTTCCCGTGGGAGCTGGTGGAGCGCGTGCGCGCGCTGGCCCCGGGGCTCGTGGTGTTCAACCACTACGGCCCCACCGAGACGACGGTGGGCGTCACCACGTACCGGGTGGACGGCGCGCGGCCGGGTTCCGCCACGGTGCCCATCGGGCGGCCCAATCCGGACACGCGGCTCTACGTCCTGGACCGCTGGATGAACCCGGTGCCGCCGCTCGTGCCGGGCGAGCTGTACATCGGCGGCCGGGGCGTGGCCCGTGGCTATGGTGCGCGTCCCGACGCCACCGCCGAGCGCTTCATGCCGGATCCGTTCTCCGCCGAGCCGGGGGCGCGGCTGTACCGCACCGGAGACCTGGTGCGCCAGTTGCGTGACGGCGCGGTGGAGTTCCTCGGCCGCATCGATCAGCAGGTGAAGATCCGCGGCTTCCGCGTGGAGCTGGGAGAGATAGAAGCGGCGCTGCGTGCGCAGCCGGGCGTGGGCGCCGCGGTGGTAGTGGCGAGAGAGGATCGCCCCGGAGACAAGCGGCTGGTGGCGTACGTGACGCCCGAGGGAGCGCCACGCGCGGCAACCGAACTGGCCGCGGCCCTGCGCCGCAACCTCCCCGACTACATGGTGCCGGGTGCGTTCGTGTGGCTGGAGGCGTTGCCGCTGTCGCCCAACGGCAAGGTGGACCGCCGCCGGCTGCCCGCCCCCGCCGCCACGCCGAAGGACAGCGCTCCCGAGGTGTTCCGCACGCCGACGGAACAGACGCTCGCCGCCATCTGGAGCGAGGTGCTCGAGTGCGGCCCGGTGCGGCGCACGGACAACTTCTTCGAGCGAGGCGGCCACTCCCTGCTGGCCATCCGGGTGCTCACCCGCGTGCAGCAGATGTTGGGCGTGCAGCTCCCGGTGCGGGTGCTGTTCCAGGAGCAGACGCTGGAGCGGCAGGCCGAGGCGGTGGACACCGCGCTGCGCTCCCGCGCGGGCACGGCGCTGCCGCCACTGGAGGCGCACCCCGCGAACGGGCCCACGCCGCTGTCCTTCGCGCAGGAACGGCTGTGGTTCCTGGACCGGCTGGAGCCGGACAGCACCTCGTACAACATGCCGGCCGTCGTCCGGCTGGACGGAGCACTGGATGTTCCGGCGCTGGAGCGTGCCCTCTCCGAGGTGCTGCGGCGCCACGAGGTGCTCCGCTCCTTCTTCGTGGAGCAGCAGGGCCGGCCCGCCCAGGTGGTGCGCCCGCACGTGCCGCTCGAGCTGCCGGTGGTGGAGCTGCCACGCGACGAGGCCGAACGCGCCGCTGGCGAGGAGTTGCGCCGCCCGTTCAAGCTGGACGAGGGCCCACTGCTGCGCGCCCGCCTCTTCCGCGTGGGCGCGGAGGAGCACCTGCTCTCCGTCACCATGCACCACATCGTCTCGGACGGGTGGTCGCTGGGCGTCATCGTGCGCGAGCTGGCCGCGCTCTACGAGGCCTTCACACGCGGCGCGCCGTCGCCCCTGCCGGAGCTGCCGCTGCGGTATTCGGACTTCGCGCGCTGGCAGCGCGACTGGCTCCAGGGCGAGGCACTCGACACGGAGCTGCGCTACTGGAAGGAGCGGCTCGCGGGCGCACCGGCCTCCATTGATCTGCCCACGGACAGACCCCGGCCCGCGGTGCTCCGCTACCGTGGCGCCTTCCGGCCGGTGCGGGTGCCCGCCGCGATCACCACCGCGCTCGAGGCGCTGGGCCGGCGTGAGGGCGCCACCCTGTTCATGACGGCGCTCGCCGCCTTCAACGTGCTGCTGTCGCGCTACAGCGGCCAGCGGGACGTGTGCGTCGGCACGCCGGTCGCGGGACGGGACCACGTTGGCACGGAGGGGCTGGTCGGCTTCTTCGTCAACACGCTGGTGCTGCGCACGGACCTCTCCGGCTCGCCTGGCTTCCGCCAGCTCCTCTCGCGCGTGCGCGAGTCCGCCCTGGGCGCCTACAGCCACCGCACCCTGCCCTTCGGCAAGCTGGTGGAGGCGCTCAATCCGGCGCGCGATACCAGCCGCTCGCCGCTGTTCCAGGTGATGTTCACCCTGGACTCCTCGCCGGTGCGCGACGTCCGCCTGGGACAGGTGCGCATGCGCCCCTCCCCTGTGGTGGACACCGGCGCCGCCCAGTTCGACCTCTCGCTGGACCTCGACACGGTGGACGGCGAGCTCACCGGCCGGCTGGAGTACAACACCGACCTGTTCGACGACTCCACCATCGACCGGATGGTGGGCCACTTCCTCGCGCTGCTGGAGGAGGTCACCCGCTCGCCCGACGCACCGCTGGACGGGCTCGCGATGGTGCGAGGGGCGGAGCGCCGCACGCTGCTGCGCGACTGGAACGCCACCGCCGCGCCCGAGGCCGGCCAGGGGTGGATCCACGAGCGCATCGCCGCCCAGGCGGCGCTCACGCCGGACGCGGTGGCCCTCCAGTTCGAGGGAACCCACCTCACCTACCGCGAGTTGGACGAGCGAGCGAACCGGCTCGCCCACCACCTGCGCTCGCTGGGCGTGCGCGAGGAGGACCGGGTGGGTCTGTTCCTCGAGCGCTCCCTGGAGTTGCTGGTGGGCATCCTCGGCACGCTGAAGGCCGGCGCCGCCTACGTGCCGTTGGATCCGTTGTACCCGAAGGACCGGCTCGACCACATGCGCCGGAGCGCCGGCATGCGCGCGCTGCTGACGCAGGAGAAGCTGGCACCGAGGCTGGACACGCCGGGCGTCCCGGTGGTGCGGCTGGACGCGGACGCGGCGCGGCTCTCCGCCTGCCCCGCGCATGCGCCCGAGGTGAGGCTCCACGGCGACAACCTGGCGTACGTCATCTTCACCTCCGGCTCCACCGGCCAGCCCAAGGGCGCGATGAACAACCACCGCGCCATCAAGAACCGGCTCGAGTGGGCCCAGGCGCGCCACGGGCTGACCCCGGAGGACCGCGTTCTCCAGAAGACGCCCTTCAGCTTCGACGTCTCCGTCTGGGAGCTGATCTGGCCGCTGATGGTGGGCGCGCGGCTGGTGATCGCCCCTCCCGGTGCGCACCAGGACAGCCGTGAGCTGGCACGGATCATCGCGCGCGACGGCATCACCCTCACGCACTTCGTGCCCTCCATGCTGCGCGTGTTCCTCGACGAGCCCGAGGCGGCCCGGTGCGTCGGCCTGCGGGGCGTCATCTGCAGCGGCGAGGCGCTGCCCGCGGATCTGGCGGAGCGCTTCCACCAGCGGCTGGGCGCGGAGCTGCACAACCTGTACGGCCCCACCGAGGCGGCGGTGGATGTCACCGCCTGGCAGTGCCATCCCGGTGACCGCCGCGTCAACGTTCCCATCGGCAAGCCCATCTCCAACGTGGGGATGTACATCCTCGATGGTGCGCTCGAGCCGGTGCCCGCCGGAGTGCCGGGCGACCTGTACATCGGCGGCGTGGCGCTCGCGCGCGGCTACGTGGGCCGTCCGGACCTGACGGCGGAACGCTTCATCCCGGATCCGCACGCCACCGAGCCCGGTGCCCGGCTGTACCTGACGGGCGATCGTGCCCGCTACCTGCCGGACGGGAACATCGAGTTCCTCGGCCGCGCGGACCATCAAGTGAAGCTGCGCGGATTGCGCATCGAGCTGGGAGAGATCGACCTGGCGCTCGCGGAGCATCCATCCGTGGCCGAGGCGGTGGTGCTGGTGCGTCCGAACCAGGCGGGAGAGCCCATCCTGGCGGCGTACGTGGTGCCCGCGGGCGCGGCGCCGGACGTGGGCGAGCTGCGGTCCCACCTGGAGGCGCGGCTGCCCCCGTACATGGTGCCAGCGGCGTTCATGTTCCTGGCGGAGATGCCGAAGAACGTCAACGGCAAGCTGGACCGGCGCGCGCTCCAGGCCATGGAGCCGCACGCCCCCACCGGCCCACTCACCCCGCCGCGCACACCGATGGAGGTGCTGGTGGCAGGCGTGTGGAGCGCCGTGCTGGGCCACGAGCACATCGGCGTGGAGCAGGGCTTCTTCGACCTGGGCGGCCACTCGCTGATGGCGACGCAGGTGGTGGCACGGCTGCGTGACGCGCTGGGCGTGGAGATACCGCTGCGCGCGCTGTTCGAAGCACCCACCCTCTCGCGCTTCTCCGCGCGGGTGGAGGAGCTGTCTCGCGGCCTGCGCCGCGCGGCGGATCTACCGCTACTGCCGGTGGCGCGTCCGGAGGGCCATGCGCCGCTGTCCTTCTCGCAGGAGCGGCTGTGGTTCCTGGAGCAGCTCGTCCCGGACACCGCCGTCTTCAACCTGGGCGGCGCGGTGCGGATGCGCGGGCGGCTGGATCCGGCCGCGCTGGAGCGGGCCATCCAGGGCGTGGTGCGGCGCCACGAGGTGCTGCGCAGCCGCTTCATCCAGGTGGACGAGCGCCCGGTTCAGGTGGTGGAGCCCCAGGCGCACGTTCCGCTGCCGGTGGTGGACCTGAGCGGCGTTCCGTCCGAGCGGCGCGAGGCCGAGGTGGAGGCGCGGATGCGCGAGGAGGCGTGCCGCCCGTTCGACCTCACCCGCGCGCCGCTGCTGCGGCTGACGCTGCTGCGCTGCGCGGAGGAGCAGCACGTCCTGTGCGTCTGCATGCACCACATCATTTCGGACGGCTGGTCCATCGAGCTCTTCGTCCGCGAGGTGGCGGCGCTCTATGACGCTCAGCGCTCCGGCGTGGAGGCGGCGCTGGAGCCGATGGCGCTGCAGTACGGTGACTTCGCGCACTGGCAGCGCCAGTGGCTGGGGGGCGAGCAGCTCGCCAGCCAGCTCCAGTACTGGAAGGAGCACCTCACCGGGGCCCAACCCTTCCTGGACCTGCCCACCACGCACCGCCGCCCGCCCGTGCAGACGTTCCACGGCGCGGAGGCCACGTTCGTCCTTCCCCCGGCACTGTGGGACGGCGTGCGCGAGCTCAGCCGCCGCTCGGGCGTCACGCCCTTCATGACGTTGTTCGCGGCCTTCAACGTGCTGCTGTCCCGCTACGCGCGGCAGTCGGACGTGGTGGTGGGCATCTCGGTGGCCAACCGCACGCGCGCGGCCATGGAGAAGCTCATCGGCTGCTTCATCAACGTGCTCGCGGTGCGCACCGACCTGTCCGGCTCGCCTGCCTTCCTGGAGCTGCTGGGCCGCGTGCGCACGGGCCTCCTGGGCGCCTACGCCCACCAGGACATCCCCTTCGAGCGGCTGGTGGCCGAGCTACATCCCCCGCGGGATCTCAGCCGCACGCCCATCTTCCAGGTCATGTTCGACCTGAAGAACTTCGACCGCTCCGCGCTCGCGCTGGAGGGGCTGGAGCTGGAGCTGGTGGAGATCGACCGCGGCAGCGCCAAGTACGATCTCACGCTCGGGATGAAGGAGGGCCCCGAGGGGTTGGTGGGCCACTGGGAATACAACACCGCCCTCTTCGACGCGGCCACCATCGCGCGGATGGCGGGCCACCTTCGGAGCCTCCTGGAGGTGCTGGTGGCCCGGCCCGAGACCCGGGTGGACGCGGTGCCACTGCTCTCCGCGGAGGAGCGCCAGCAGGTGCTGGCCTGGAGTGGCCCGAACCGCCATTTCGAGCCCCGCGAGGGACTCCCCCAGCGCTTCGAGCGGCAGGTGGAGCGCGCGCCCGCCGCCATCGCGCTGGTGGACGGCGAGCGGCGCTACCGCTACGACGAGCTGAACCGCCGCGCCAACCAGCTCGCGCACGCGCTGCGCCACCGGGGCGTGGGCCCCGACACATTGGTGGGCCTGTACACCGAGCGCTCGGCGGACACCGTCGTCGGACTGCTCGCCATCCTCAAGGCCGGCGGCGCCTACGTGCCGCTGGATCCGGCCTACCCGCCCGATCGCGTGGAAATGATGCTGGAGGACAGCGGCGCCCGGGTGCTCCTCACCCAGCGCGCGCTCATCGGCCAGCTCTCCCGCCCGCCGCCGGAGGTGCTGCTACTGGACGACGAGGCCACCTTCACCGGCCCCGCCGACAACCCCACCCCCGCGGCCTCACCCGGGAACCTCGCCTACGTCATCTACACCTCGGGCTCCACCGGTAGACCCAAGGGTGTGCCGGTGACCCATGGCAATGTGGTCCGTCTATTCGATGCCACCGACCGCTGGTTCCGCTTCGACGAGCGCGACGTGTGGACGCTGTTCCACTCGTTCGCCTTCGACTTCTCCGTCTGGGAGATCTGGGGCGCGCTGCTCCACGGCGGCCGGCTGGTGGTGGTGCCCGCGCACGTCGCGCGCTCGCCATCGGACTTCTACGGGCTGCTGTGCCGCGAGCAGGTGACGGTGCTCAACCAGACGCCCTCGGCATTCCAGCATCTGATCGCCGCGGACGAGGCATCCACTCCGCTGCAGGCGCTGGCATTGCGGCTGGTCATCTTCGGCGGCGAGGCGCTGGAGCCAGGCTCGCTCAAGCGCTGGTACGAGCGCCATGACGACTGGGCACCGCGCCTGGTGAACATGTACGGCATCACCGAGACGACCGTGCACGTCACCTACCGGCCCATCTCCGCGATGGAGATCCGCCAGCCGATCGCCAGCGTCATCGGCGCGCCCATTCCCGACCTGCGGCTCTACATCCTCGACGAGCACCTCCAGCCCGTGCCGGTGGGCGTGTTCGGGGAGATCCACGTGGGCGGTGCCGGCCTGGCACGCGGCTACCTGAACCGCCCCGAGCTGACGGCGCAGCGCTTCGTGCCGGATCCCTTCTCGGACGTGCCGGGCTCGCGGCTGTACCGCTCGGGAGATCTGGCGCGCTTCCTGTCCAACGGGGACGTGGAGTACCAGGGCCGTGCGGATCTCCAGGTGAAGATCCGCGGCTTCCGCATCGAACTGGGCGAGATCGAGGCGGCGCTCGCGCGCGAGCCGTCGCTGCGCACCAGCGTGGTCATCGTGCGCGAGGACACCCCGGGCGACAAACGCCTGGTGGCCTACGCGGTGCCGGCGGGCGAGCGTCCCGCGGTGGCGGAGCTGCATGCGTCGCTGCGCAAGCGGCTGCCGGACTACATGGTGCCCACCTTCGTCTTCCTGGACGCGCTGCCACTCACCAGCAACGGCAAGGTGGATCGCCGCGCGCTGCCCGCCCCCAGCAGCGAGCGTGCCGGGGACGAGTCCTTCGTGGAAGCCGCCAATCCCACCGAGGAGGTGGTGGCCAGGATGTTCGCCGAGGTGCTGCGCGTGGCGCGCGTGGGCACGCGGGACAACTTCTTCGAGCTGGGTGGACACTCCCTGCTGGCCGCGCAGCTCGTCACGCGGCTGAAGAAGACGTTCCAGGTGGAGGTGCCGCTGCGGACGCTCTACGAGTCGCCCACGGTGGAGGAGATCGCGCTGACCATCGAGATGATGCTGCTCGACGAGATCGAGAAGTCGGAGTCCGGAGGAAACGGGACATGAAGGTGAGCGAGCTGAAGGTGGTGGTGACGGGCGCCGCGGGCGGGCTGGGGCGGCACTTCTGCCTGTCGCTGTGCCGCGAGGGCGCCTCGGTGGCGGCGGTGGACCTGAACGCGGACGGGCTGGTGTCGCTGGCGCGCGAGGCGGAGGGCCTGCCGGGGAAGCTGCGGACGTACTCGGCCGACGTCACCCGCCCGGAGGACACGGGCGAGGTGGTGCGGCGGGCGCAGGCGGAGCTGGGCCCACTCAACGGGCTGGTGAACAACGCCGGCATTGCCCGCGACGGGCGGCTGCTCAAGGTGGACGAGCGGCGCGAGGAGGTCCTCCGGATGCCGCGCGAGCAGTGGCAGAAGGTGCTCGACGTGAACCTCACCGGGCCGTTCTACATGGCGCGTGAGGTGGCGGCGGCGATGGTCGAGTCGAAGACGCGGCCCGGCATCATCATCAACATCTCGTCCATCTCCCGCCACGGCATCGTCGGACAGGCCAACTACTCGGCGGCCAAGGCCGGCGTGGCGGTGAGCAGCCGGGTGTGGGCCCAGGAGCTGGCGCCCTTCGGCATCCGCGTGGTGGCCATCGCGCCGGGCTTCGTGCGCACCGGCCTCATCGGCGTGATGAGCAAGGAGGCGCTGGAGGACGTCGTCTCGCGCGTGCCGATGGAGCGGCTGGGCGAGCCGGAGGAGATCTACGCCGGCCTGCGCTTCGCCATCGAGTGCGACTACTTCAACGGCCGCTGCCTGGACATCGACGGCGGACTGGGTGTCTAGCCCGGCTTGAACGGCACGGCGAACAGCCGGGCGCACAGGTCCCGCAGCACCGGGGCCTCACTCCCCAGCGGCTCCGCGCTCCGCGTGAACATCTCGCGGAACGCGTGCTCGTCCGCCACCACGCCCTCCAGCTTCCGCAGGCCCTCGGCCAGCGCTTCGCGCGCGGCGGGGGCGAACGGATTGGCGCGTTGGATCTCCCAGTACACCTCCGGGTTGGCCCCGGTGATGCGGGCGAGCAGCCCCAGCAGCAGCCGGTGCGGCGGAGTGGTGGCGTCGGAGATCCACCGCGGTTGATAGTCGAGCTCGCGGAGGGCCAGCCCGAAGGCGAGCACCGCGGCGTGGGTGGCCGTCTGGATGCAGGCCATGGACCGATCGTGCTCCTCGGCGGTGAAGGGCACCACGCGGCCGCCCCACCCTTCCATCAGCGCCACGAACTCCCGCGCCAGCTCCCCGCCGCACTCGCCCACCACGGCGACGTTCTGCCCGCGAAAGGGGACGCTGGGGGCGAACAACGGGTTGATGCTGAGGAACTCCACCGCGCGCGCGTCGCGCCCGGCGCGCTCCACGATCTCCGACTTCACGGAGCTGGTGTCCACGAAGAGGGCACCCGAGCGCATCGCGGGGACGACGGCGCCGAGCGCGGCGAGGATCGCGGGCTCCGGGAGGGCGGCCAGCACGCAGTCCGCGCCGGCCGCCTGGCGCAACAGCTCTGGCGAGGGAGCGCTCACGTCGGCGCGCAGGTAGTCAGACAGGGACTCGTCCGCGCGCGTCTCGCCGAGATCCGCGCCGACGACGATCCGGCCTTCACCAGCGAGCAGGCGGGAGAACGCACGCCCGACCGCGCCGTTGGCGCCGAGCAGGAGAATGCGGGTAAGGGGCATTCGCGCATGATAATGAGCGAGACGATGCAGCGGGATACGAAAAGCAGTGGCCGGGTGGCGCTCGTCACCGGCGCGTCAAGCGGCTTCGGGCTGCTCACCTCGGTGGAGCTGGCGCGCAATGGCTATACGGTCTTCGCCACCATGCGAGACACCACCCGCCGCGGCGAGCTCGACGAGGCGGCGCGCGAGGCCGGCGTCGAGGTGCGGGTGCTCCGGTTGGACGTGACGGACGAGGCGTCCATCTCCAGCGCGGTGGACGAGGCGCTGCGGAGCGCCGGCCGCATCGACGTGCTCGTCAACAACGCGGGCTATACCCTGGACGGTTACTTCGAGGACGTGTCCACGGCGGAGCTGCGCGAGCAGTTCGAGACGAACGTCTTCGGCCTGGCGGCGGTGACGCGCGCGGTGCTGCCCGCCATGCGCCAGCGCGGCGAGGGCACCCTCATCAACGTCTCCTCGCTCTCCGGGCGTCACCCGGGCCCCGGCTACTCCGCCTACTGTGCGTCCAAGGCGGCGGTGAGCGCGCTGAGCGAGTCGCTGCGCGAGGAGCTGGCGCCGTTCGGCATCCACGTGGTCCTCGTGGAGCCGGGTGGCTACACCGGGACGAACATCCTGCGGCGCAACCGCCGGCTGCCTGCCCTCGCGATGGATCCCACCTCGCCGTACCATCCGATGACGCAGGCCCTGGAGGCGGAGATGCAGGGGCTGGCCGCCAGGCCCAAGGGCAATCCGCGCGAGGTGGCACTCGCCATCGTCGAGGCCGCCAATGATCCGCGGGCCTGGCCGCGCCGCGAGCTGAAGGCGAAGTAGGCCCGGTTTCACGCTTCGCCAAGGTACTTCACGCCCCGTCCCGGTACCTGCACCCACCCCACGCCCGGGCGGTATCCTCCTCTCGCTCCTCGTGACTTCCATGCCCATCAGCTACTTCGCCCATCTCCGCTGCCCCCGCTGTCACGCCTCTCTGGCCGAAGCGGCCGACGCGCTCCGCTGTCAGGGGTGTGAGCAGCGTTACCCGCTGATGCAGAACGGCGCCTTCCCGGTGCTGGTGCCGGAGCCGAAGCCGTACCTGGCGGAGAACCTGACGCAGTTCGCGCGGTTCGGCCGCGAGCGGCGCGGGTTCGCATGGATGATCGACGAGGCCCTGACGGCGCACCCGTGGCGCGAGACAACGCTCCGGCCGCTCCACTCGGCGCTGCTGCGCAACCTGGAGACGACGGACTCGCTCGGGGCGGAGATCGCCGCGCAGCGGTCTCCAGAGGAGCACGCCGCGGCGGGTGGCGAGCCCCAAGATCCCACGAGCGGGCAGGCCGATTACGGGCCGGAGCTCCTCGGCTTCGTGCAGACGGACTGGTCCGACGCGCCGGAGATGGTCGCGCAGCGCGCCACCGTGATGGAGAAGGTGGGTGGAATGCTGGACCGCTTCTCCAGCGGAGGCCCCGCGCTGCTGCTGGGAGGCGGCGCTGGCCGCGCCTACTACGATCTCGCGCCCCGCTTCGAGCGGCTGATGGGCTGCGATCTCTGCTACACGTACGTCTCGCTGTACCACCGGGTGCAACGCGCGCCGGTGCCGCTGGCGGAGATCCACTTCCCCACGATTGCGACCGATGTGGTGGCGACCCCCTTCGTGGCCCAGCGGCCGGCGGACGGCGAGCGCACGCACGATGCCTACTTCGTGGCGGACGCCACCCGGCTGCCGGTCGCGGACGCGTCGCAGCGCACCGTCATCTCCATCTACTTCAGCGACTGCGTCCCGTTCCCCGCGCTGGTGCGGGAGCTGCACCGGGTGCTGGAGCCCAACGGCACCTTCGTCAGCTACGGCCCCATGATCCACCGCTCGGTGCCGCCCACCGGGTGGTTCACGCCCTCGGAGGTGATGGCCATCGCGCGCCAGGCCGGCTTCGAGTGCGAGTTCCAGGAGTGGAGCGAGCTTCCGTTCCGCGAGTCCCCCCACCACGGCATCCGCACCACGCACCGCGTGTGGGCGTACACGCTGCGCAAGCGCGGCTGAGCCGGCGGCCGTTCCCCTTCTTCCAGAGCAACACTCCAGAGCAGCACTCAAGGAGCCGTTTCATGTCGTCCTCGTTCGATGTGGTGATTGTTGGCAATGGCGCGCTGGGGCACGCGACCGCGCGCGCCCTGATCTCGGCGGACCCATCCCTGAAGGTGGCGGTGGTGGGCCAGGCGCACCGGCCAACGGGCGCCTCGCCCGCCTCGGGCGCGATGCTCGGGACCTTCGGCGAGGTGACGGCCCCGCTCATCCGCAGCCACTACGGCCGCACCAAGGTGGAGCTGGCCGTCCGTGCCTCGCACCTGTGGGACGAGTGGGTGGCTGGCCTCAACGCGGAGCTACCGGCCGAGCAGCAGCTGGAGATCAAGCGCGGCACCTTCGTCATCAACAACAACCTGTCCGGGCAGATCGAGGACGAGAACTACACGGCCATCATCGCCACGCTGCGCAAGTACGAGGAGAAGTGGGAGGAGGTGGATCCCTCCGCCATCCCCGGGCTCCAGCCGGCCGCGGACAGCCGCCCGCTGCGCGCGCTCTTCATCCCGCGCGAGGGCACCGTTGACTCCGGCCGCCTGCTGGCCGCGTACGGCGCGGTGGCGGGGCGCTCGCAGCGCCTGCGCGTGGTGGAGGACGGCGTGAGGACGCTGCGAATCCACAACGGCAAGGTGGAGGGTGTGGAGACGCTGGGAGGCGAGGTGCTCACCGGCTCGCACGTGGTGCTGGCGGCGGGCATCGGCACCCAGGGGCTGTTGGATCAGCACCCGGACCTGGCACGGCGCATCCCCCGGCTGTTCGCGGGAGGCGGCACCTCGGTGCTGCTGGAGGCGGACATGCCCATCACCCCGCACGTGGTGCGCACCCCCAACCGCGCCTTCGCCTGTGGCCTGCACGCGGTCCCCCGCTCCGAGCGCACCGTCTACGTGGGCGCCACCAACCACATCACGCCCCGCCCGTTCGAGCGCGCCAACGTGAGCGACATGTACTTCCTGCTCGAGTGCGCGATGGATCAGCTCCACCAGGGGCACCAGTCCTCGCGGCTGGTGACGTGGAACTCGGGCAACCGTCCGGTGAGCATCGACGGGTGCCCGCTGATCGGGCCCACCTCGGTGTCCGGGCTGTGGATGCTGACGGGCACGTACCGCGACGGCCTGCACCTGTCCCCGCTGCTGGCGCAGGACATGGCGCGGCGGATCCTCGGCCGCGAGCCGCTGTACGAGAACCTCTTCGCCCCGGAGCGCCAGCCCATCTGCACGCGCACGCGCGAGGAGGCGATCGAGGACGGCATCCGCCACTACGAGGCGGTGGGCTACGAGCACCGGATGACCATCCCGCGCGTGGGCTGGCACGTCACCTTCCAGCGCATGTACCGGAACACGCTGGCCAGCGTGTATGACGCCCTCGAGTCCGACTACGTGATTCCGCCGGAGTTCGTCCCCATGATCGACAACGATCGCAAGCACTGGGTACCGTTCCTGCGCGAGTACTACCGCAACATCAAGGCGGCCCACGGCTAGGAGCCCCTCCCTTCATGGACATTCCCCGCGTCCTCGAGCTCTATGACCAGCAGCTCCGCCGCGACTTCCGCCTGAAGGAGCCGGGAGTGGTGGTCGAGTACGCGGAGGGCATCACCCGGGTGGTCGGTCCGGGCGCGGAGCCGCACGACAATTGCGTGCTCTACGCCCACGGCACACCCGGCTCCGCCGACGCGCTCATCTCGGCCCAGGTCGAGTACTTCCAGCGGCTGGGCCACGCGTTCGAGTGGAAGCACCACGCGCACGATGTGCCGGCGGACCTGCCCGAGTGCCTGGCGAAGCACGGCTTCATCGCCGAGGAAACCGAGGCGCTGCTGGTCCTCGAGCTCCCGCGGACGCTGCCGGCACGTGCGCTGGAGGGAATCCGCATCGAGCGTATAACGGAGCCAGCGCGGCTGTTCGACATCAACGCCATCAAGGCGGAGGTGTATCCGGACGAGAAGCCGTGGATCGCCCAGGCACTGGGGCCGGAGCTGGCGGCGGCACCGGAGGGCCTGCGGGTCTACATCGCCTACGAGGGCCCGAGGCCGGTGTCGGCCGGGTGGATGCGCCTGCACGAGGGCACCGCCTTCGCGAGCCTGTGGGGCGGCTCCACCCTGCCGAGCCACCGCCGCCGCGGCATCTATCAGGCGCTGGTGGCCCTCCGGGCCGAGCAGGCCCGTGCGTTGGGCTACCAGTACCTCACGGTGGACGCGGGCCCGGAGTCTCGGCCCATCCTGGAGCGGCTCGGCTTCCGCGTGGCCACCCTGACCACGCCGTTCATCTGGCGTGGCAGCAGGATGTAGCGGGGGCCCAGTCCCCTGACCGCTCCTGGAGTCCAGCACTCAGGCCCCCTCGCCTTGTAGGGGACATTCGGTTGCACCTACGCTCTGGGCGCCCGCGCACCCTCACGGAGGGTGCACCCCGATGACGTCGCACGCGAGGGCCAGGGCCGCCTCTCCAACTCTCAGTCCGACGATTCAACCCAGAAGGACTCCGCCAAATGAGTGACGTCTACGACCGCCTCGCATCGCTCCCTCCCGAGAAGCGGGAGCTGCTGTTGCGTCAGCTTCGTCAAAAGCAGGCTGGCAACGTCAAGACGGGCATTCCCCCTCGGCCGCGCGACACGGACACGCATCCGCTGTCCTTCGCCCAGCAGCGGCTGTGGCTGCTGGACCAGCTCCAGCCGGGCAGCCCCCTCTACAACGTTCCCGTGGCCATCCGGCTCAGCGGGGCGCTGGACGTGGCGACGCTGGAGCGGTGCTTCAACGAGCTGCTGCGGCGTCACGAGTCGCTGCGCACCACGTTGCGCTCGGAGCAGGGCCAGCCAGTGCAGGTCATCGCGCCCCAGGCGGAGCTCGCCCTGGAGACGGCGGACCTGCGGGCGCTGCCCGCCGCACAGCACGACGCCGAGGTGCGGCGGCTGGCGCTGGAGGAGGCGCGCAAGCCCTTCGACCTGGAGCGGGGTCCCCTGCTGCGCGCCCGCCTGCTGAGCTTGCCGGAGCAGGAGTGCGTGCTGCTGCTGACCATGCACCACATCGTCTCGGACGGCTGGTCCATGGGCGTGCTGGTGCGTGAGATGGGCATGCTCTACGCGGCCTTCACG
The DNA here is from genome assembly GCF_000733295.1 of Archangium violaceum Cb vi76. Classification (GTDB taxonomy): domain Bacteria; phylum Myxococcota; class Myxococcia; order Myxococcales; family Myxococcaceae; genus Archangium; species Archangium violaceum. The sequence continues at coordinate 62,450 of NZ_JPMI01000280.1, forward strand.
CAGGGCCAGCCCTCGCCGCTGATGGAGCTGGCGGTGCAGTACGTGGACTACGCCTCCTGGCAGCGCGAGTGGCTGCGGGGCGACGTGCTGTCCAAGCAGCTCGACTACTGGCGCAAGCAGCTCGCGGGCGCCTCGCGGGTGCTGGAGCTGCCCACCGACAAGCCTCGCCCGCCCCGGCCCTCCTTCCAGGGCGCCTCGAGCTCGCGGCCACTGCCCACGGCGCTCTCCGAGTCCATCAAGGCCCTGGCCCAGAAGGAGGGCGCCACGCCCTTCATGGTGCTGCTGGCCGCCTTCCAGGTGCTGCTCTCGCGCTACTCGGGGCAGGACGACATCTGCGTGGGCTCGCCCATCGCCGGCCGCAACCGCGGCGAGCTGGAAGATCTCATCGGCTTCTTCGTCAATACGCTGGTGCTGCGCACCCGGCTCTCGCCCCAGCAGAGCTTCCGCGAGCTGCTCGCCCAGGTGAAGGAGATGATGCTGGGCGCGTATGCCCACCAGGACGTCCCCTTCGAGAAGCTCGTCGAGGAGCTCCAGCCCCAGCGTGACCTGAGCCGCTCGCCGCTCTTCCAGGTCATGTTCGCCGTGCAGAACGCTCCGATGCCGGAGCTGAACCTGCCGGGGCTGAAGATGCGCCCGGTGACGTTGGAGAGCGAGTCGTCCAAGTTCGACATGACGGTCGCCTTCACGGAGCGGGCGGAGGGCTTCCTCGCGGAGGTGGAGTACAGCACCGACCTGTACGAGTCCTCCACCCTCCAGCGCATGCTGGAGCAGATGCAGCTGCTGCTGGAGGGCATCGTCGCCTCGCCTGAGCGCAAGCTGCGCGAGCTGTCCCTGCTCAGCACGAACGAGCGCCAGCGGCTCCTCGTCGATTGGAATCAGACCCACACCGAATTCCCACGCCAGCGGAACATCCACCAGCTCTTCGAGGAACGGGTACGCCTGCATCCCGAGAGCGTGGCCCTGGAGTTCGGCGAGACGCGGCTGTCCTACGGTGAGCTCGACACACGCGCCAACCAGCTCGCCCATCTGCTGGCCTCGAAGGGCGTGTGCTCCGGGGACCTCGTCGGCATCTGTGTCGAGCGCTCCGCCGACCTCGTCGTCGGCCTGCTCGGCATCCTCAAGGCCGGTGCCGCCTACGTCCCGCTCGACCCCGCCTACCCCCAGCAGCGCCTGACGTTCATGCTGGAGGACACCCGGGCCCACGTCGTCGTGGCCTGGCGCCACCTCGCTCAGGCCCTGCCCCTGGGCGACCGCTCCCTCATCTGCCTCGATGA
>NZ_JPMI01000281.1 GCF_000733295.1 Archangium violaceum Cb vi76
ACCAGGTGGCCCGAGAGCGTCCCCAGTCCTTCTCCGGCCTGCGTCAGCTGCTCATCGGTGGCGAGGCCGCCGACCCCAGGTGGGTGCGCGAGGTGCTCCAGAAGGGGGCCCCGGGCAAGCTGATGAACGCCTACGGCCCCACCGAGAGCACCACCTTCGCCACCTGGTACCACGTGCGGCAGGTGCGTGAGGGCGCCACCACCATTCCCATTGGTGGCGGTCTGTCCAACACCACGCTGTATGTGCTCGATCTCAACGGGCAGCCCGTGCCGGTTGGTGTCCCCGGTGAGCTGCACATCGGTGGCGAGGGCCTCGCATGGGGTTACCTGCACCGCCCCGAGCTCACGGCCGAGAAGTTCGTCCCCCACCCGTTCGCCTCCCAACCCGGTGAGCGCCTCTACCGCACCGGCGACATGGTTCGCTGGCTGCCCGAGGGCAACCTCGATTTCCTGGGCCGCGTGGACGCCCAGGTGAAGCTCCGTGGCTTCCGCATCGAGCTGGGTGAAGTCGAGTCCGCGCTCGCGGGCCACCCGGGCGTGGGTGAGGCCGTGGTCATGGTGCGCGAGGACTCCCCGGGCGACAGGCGTCTGGTGGGCTACGTCGTGGCTCGTGAGGGCCAGGGCCTCGAGGTCTCCGAGCTCAAGGCGTACCTCAAGGACAAGCTGCCGGACTACATGGTCCCGGCCGCCCTGGTGAAGCTCGACACGCTGCCGCTCAACCCCAACGGCAAGGTGGACCGCAAGGCCCTGCCCGTGCCGGATCAAGCGCAGTCGAGCCGGGAGTACGTGGCTCCGCGCAACGAGACCGAGCGGCGCCTCGCGCAACTCTGGTCCGAGGTGCTCACCGCACCGCGCATCGGCATCCACGACAACTTCTTCGAGCTGGGTGGCCACTCGCTGCTGGCCACGCAGGCCCTCTCGCGCATCCGCACCGCCTTCAAGGCCGAGCTGCCCCTGCGCGAGTTCTTCGAGTCGCCCACCATCGCCGCGCTCGCGCTGAAGCTCGACCCGTCGCTCGAGGCCAGCCAGGGCACTCAGGCCCCGCCCCTCACCCGCGTCTCGCGCGAGGGCCCGCTGCCCCTGTCCTTCGCCCAGCAGCGCCTGTGGTTCCTGGATCAGCTCCAGCCGGGCGGCTCCTTCTATATCGTGCCCACCGCCTTGAGGCTGGAAGGCACGCTGGACGTCCCGGCGCTGGAGAACAGCCTCTCCGCGCTGGTGCGGCGTCACGAGTCGCTGCGCACCACGTTCCAGAGTGAGCGGGGCCAGCCCACCCAGGTCATCGCCCCGCCTGGCCCGCTGCCGCTGCAGGTGGTGGATCTGCGCTCGCTGCCCTCCGCCAGGCGTGAGGCCGAGGTGCACAAGCACACCACGCAGGAGGCACAGCGGCCGTTCGACCTCGGCCGTGGACCCCTGCTGCGTGCCCTGCTGCTGCGCGTGGGAGAGCAACAGCACGTGCTCATGCTCACGCTGCACCACATCATCTCCGATGGATGGTCCATGGGCGTGCTGGTGCGGGATCTGGCCGCGTTCTACCAGGCCTTCTCGCGGGGCCTGCCCGCCTCCCTGCCCGAGCTGCCCGTGCAGTACGCGGATTACGCGGCCTGGCAGCACGGCTGGCTCCAGGGCGAGGTGCTCAAGAAGCAGCTCGGCTGGTGGCGCCAGCGGTTGGCGGATGCGCCTCGTGCGCTGGAGCTGCCCACGGACAAGCCTCGGCCTCCCGTGCAGACGCACCAGGGTGCCCTCTGCCACCTACGGTTGTCGCCCCCCCTGTCCCTGGCCGTGAAGTCACTCGCGCAGCAGGAGGGTGCCACGCCCTTCATGGTGCTGCTCGCGATCTACCAGGTGCTGCTCTCGCGCTACTCGGGGCAGGACGACATCTGCGTGGGCTCGCCCATCGCCGGCCGCAACCGCGGCGAGCTGGAAGGCCTCATCGGCTTCTTCGTCAATCCCCTCGTCCTGCGTGCTCGCCTCTCCGGCGTCACCTCCTTCCGCGCCCTGCTCCACCAGGTGCGCGACACCACGCTCGGCGCCTTCGAGCACCAGGACATGCCCTTCGAGAAGCTCGTCGAGGCGCTCCAGCCCCAGCGTGACCTGAGCCGCTCGCCGCTCTTCCAGGTCATGTTCACCCTGCAGAACGCGCCCATGCCCGAGATGGCGCTTCCGGGGCTGAAGCTGCTTCCCCTCGAGGAGGAGGGCAACGTCGCCAAATTCGACGCCAACCTCATCTTCGCCCCCTCCGAGGACGGCTTCCACGGCGTCTTCGAGTACGCCACCGATCTCTTCGAGCACTCCACCGCCGCTCGCATGATGGGGCACTTCCAGGTCCTCCTGGAGGCCGCCCTCTCGCGCCCCGGCGCTCCTCTCTCCGGGCTGTCCCTGCTCTCCGAGGCCGAGCGTCAGCAGGTGCTCGTCGATTGGAACCAGACGCAGCGGTACTACCCCCGCGACGCCTGCATCCACCACCTCATCCAGCAGCAGGCTTCCCTGCGCCCCGGCGCCATCGCCGTCGAGTTCGGCGAGCAGAGCCTCTCCTGGCGTGAGCTGGACTCGCGCTCCAACCAGCTCGCCCACCTCCTGCGCTCGCACGGCGTGGGGCCCGACTCCCTCGTCGCCCTCTGCCTCGAGCGCTCCCTGGAGCTCATCATCTCCCTCCTGGGCATTCTCAAGGCTGGCGGTGCCTACCTCCCGCTCGACGCCACCTATCCAGCCCAGCGCCTCGCCTTCATGTTGGAGGACGCTCCTCCCCGGCTGCTCCTCACCACCCAGGCGCTGCGCTCCGCCCTCACCCTCCCTGACTCGCTGCCCTGCCTCGCCTGGGAGGAGCTGGAACTGGAGGGCCTACCCACGTCCGCTCCGGACTCCGGCGTCACCTCGCGCAACCTCGCCTACGTCAACTTCACCTCGGGCTCCACCGGCAGGCCCAAGGGCGTCGCCATCGAGCACCGCGCCGTCCTCCGCCTCTTCCACGGCGCCCGCTTCGCTCACTTCGGGCCCGAGACGAGCTTCCTCCACCACTCCCCCACCTCCTTCGACGCCACCACGTTCGAGATCTGGGGACCCCTGCTCTTCGGTGGCCGCCTCGTCGTCTTCCCTCCCCAGTCGCCCAGCGATCTGGAGCTCCTCTCCCAGGTCCTCTCCCGGCACAACGTCTCCACCCTCTACCTCTCCGCGGGCCTGTTCTCCCTGGCCGTCGACCACAAGCTCGACGGCCTGCGCGGACTGCGCCAGCTCCTCGTGGGGGGTGACGTCCTCTCCGCGCCTCACGCTCGCCGCGTGCTCGAGCAGCTGCGCATCCCGCTCACCAACGGCTATGGCCCCACGGAAAGCACCGTCTTCTCCACCTGCCTCCCCCTCACCCTGCCCGAGCAGGTGGGCGCCTCCGTCTCCATCGGCGCCCCCATCGCCAACACCCAGGTGTACCTGCTGGACGCCTCCTTCCAGCCCGTGCCCCCCGGTGTCCCCGGAGAGCTCTTCATCGGGGGCGAGGGGCTGGCTCGCGGCTACACCTCCAGGCCGGACCTCACCGCCGAGCGCTTCCTCCCCAACCCCTTCGCATCACAGCCCGGTGAGCGGCTCTACCGCACGGGTGACATCGCCCGCTGGCGCGCGGATGGCACCATCGACTTCCTCGGCCGCATTGACTCCCAGGTGAAGCTGCGCGGCTTCCGCATCGAGCTGCCCGAGGTGGAAGCCGCCCTCCTCTCCCACCCCGAGGTGCGAGAGGCCGTCGCCGTCGTCCGCGAGGACACCCCTGGCGACAAGTACCTCGTCGCCTACGTCACCGGAGATTCCCAGCAGCTCGACATCTCGGCCCTGCGCTCCTTCCTCAAGCAGCGCCTGCCCGACTTCATGCTGCCCTCGGCGCTCGTCCGCCTCGAGGCGCTCCCCCTCACTTCCACCTCCAAGGTGGACCGCAAGGCCCTTCCTCCTCCCGACGCCGCCTCCTCCGGCCGCACCGGCCATTTCGTGGAGCCCACCACGCCCCTGGAGCGGCAGCTCGTCTCCATCTGGTCCCAGGAGCTGGGCATCGAGGACGTGGGCGTGGATGACCACTTCTTCGAGAAGCTCGGCGGCACGTCTCTGTCCGTCATCAAGGTCGCGGCCCGGATACGCGAGGAGTCGGGTCGCGAGGTGCGGGTGACCTGGCTCTTCGAGCACCCCACCATCAGCGAGCTGGCCGCCCGCATGGACTCGGGCATCGCACCGGCTCCGGCTTCGGCTCTGGCGCCTCGCGAGCAGGAGGAGGCGGCCCAGGCCACCGAGCGCTCCAGCGCGGAGGACATCGCCATCATCGGCATGTCCGGCCGCTTCCCGGGAGCGCGCTCCGTCGAGGAGTTCTGGCACAACCTGCGCCAGGGCGTGGAGTCCATCTCCCGCTTCTCTCCCGAGGAGGTGGAGGCGATCCCCGGTCTCCCCGAAGGCATCTTCCAATGGCAGCACCCCCAGTTCGTCCCCGCGGGGGGTGTGATCACGGACGCCGACAAGTTCGACCACGGCTTCTTCGACATCTCCCTGCGTGAAGCCCAGGGGATGGACCCGCAGCAACGTCTCTTCCTCCAGACGGCCTGGAGCGCCCTGGAAGACGCCGGTGTCGATCCGGATCGTGTCCAGGGCCTCATCTCGCTGTACGCGGGTGCCTCGGACTCCGGCTACTCGCAGCTGGTGCAGAAGACCGTGCCGTTGGATCCCGCCGCCTTCTTCGAGGCGAGCACCAACGCGTCTCACCAGGGCACGGCCACCAAGACCTCCTACAAGCTGGGGCTCACCGGTGAGAGCCTCATGGTGTACACGGCCTGCTCCACGGGCCTGGTGGCCGTGCACATGGCCTGTGAGAGCCTGCATCAGCGCCGGTCCGACGTGGCCCTCGCCGGCGCCACCAACCTCGCCATCCCCCAGAAGACGGGCTACGTCTACCAGGAGGGGATGATCCTCTCGCCGGATGGGCACTGCCGCGCCTTCGATGCCCGCGCCAGGGGCGCCGTCGCCGGCAACGGTGT
>NZ_JPMI01000282.1 GCF_000733295.1 Archangium violaceum Cb vi76
GAGTCCAAGGACATCGGTTACGTGGAGACCCATGGCACCGGGACTCCCCTGGGCGATCCGCTGGAAATCGCCGCCCTCCAGCGCGCCTATGGCCTGGGCGCCGAGCACAAGGGCACCATTCCCATCGCCTCGGTGAAGACGAACATCGGCCACCTGGACACCGCGGCGGGCCTGGTGGGCCTCATCAAGGCGGCGCTGGTGTTGCACCATGGGGAGATTCCCCCCAGCCTGCACTTCGAGCAGCCCAACCCCTCCATCGACTTCGACGCGGGGCCCTTCTTCGTCAACACGGCCCTCCGGGAGTGGAAGCGCGGCCCTGTGCCCCGGCGCGCGGGCGTCAGCTCCTTCGGCATTGGCGGCACCAACGCCCACGCCATTCTCGAGGAGGCCCCCGAGCAGAGCAGCGAGCCGAGCCTCCGTGCCCAGCAGGTGGTACTGCTGTCGGCGCGCACACCCGCGGCGCTGGACGCGCTGGGCACCCAACTCGCGGCGCACGTGGAGGCGAATCCGCACCTGACGCTGGCGGACGTGGCCTCCACGCATGCCCTGGGCCGCAGGGGCTTCGAGCACCGCAGGGCCGTGGTGGCCCGTGACGCGGCGGAACTGGTGCAGCGCCTGCGAAAGCCCGGAGCCGCCGTGGCGCTGGACGACGTGGAGTCGGGCCGCCGCCTGCGCGTGGCATTCCTCTTCCCCGGCCAGGGCGCACAGCAGGTGGCCATGGGCCGCGAGCTGTACCAGGCCGAGCCCGATTTCCGGGCACACGTGGACACGTGCCTCGGGCTGCTGGAGATGCCACTGCGCGACGAGGTGCGCACGCTGCTGCTGCCCGAGCCGAACCAGGAAGCCACCGCCAAGGAGCTGCTGTCCCACCCCCGCGTGGCCCTGCCCGCTCTGTTCACCGTGGAGTACTCCCTGGCCCGCACGTGGATGGGCTGGGGGGTGACGCCTCACGCCCTGCTAGGCCACAGCTATGGCGAGTACGTCGCCGCGTGCCTGGCGGGCGTCTTCTCCCTGGCGGATGCGCTGCGGCTGGCCGTGACGCGCGGACAGTTGATGGAGGGCATGGCTCCGGGCGCCATGCTCGCGGTGGGCCTCTCCGAGGGAGAGGTGCGTCCGCTGCTCTCCGGCCGCCTGTCCCTGGCCGCCCTCAACGCTCCCGGCCGCTGCGTCATCTCCGGCCCCATCGCCGAGGTGGAGCACCTCACCGAGGAACTGAAGCGCCGTGACGTGGGCACGCTGCGGCTGCCGGCGGCCCATGCCTTCCACTCCGCCGACGTCGAGCCCTTCATGCCCGAGCTTCTGCGCGTGGTGGCCTCGCTGGAGCGCTCGGCCCCCAAGGCGCGGCTCGTCTCCAGCCTCACCGGTACCTGGGCGACGGCTGAAGAGGTGATGGACCCGGGCTATTGGGCCCGGCAGATGCGCCAGCCCGTGCGCTTCGCCTCGGGCGTGGAGGCCCTGCTGAGCGAGGGTTGTAGCCTGCTGCTGGAGGTGGGCCCCGGGCAGGATTTGACGGCCCTGGTGCGCGCGAACCTGGACAGCAAGAGCGGCAAGGTGAAGGCACTGCCCTCGCTGCGCCGACAGGGCAGCTCCGCCTCGGAGCACGCCGTGTTGCTGCAAGCGCTGGGCGACACGTGGGCCCATGGCCTGTCCGTGGACTGGAAGGCCTTCTACGCCCGCGAGCGGCGCCTGCGTCTCTCCCTCCCCACCTACCCCTTCCAGGAGAAGCGTTGCTGGGTGGACGATGTTCCCACCGTGGCTCGGCCCGCCACCGCGCTTCCGATCGCGCCTGCCGCCACCGCCGTCACGCCCTCCACTCCGGCCGTCCCCGTTGCCCCCGTGGCCGCGCCCGCGGTGGTCCCCGCCGGCCGCGAGGACATGCCTCGCGGTGACATCGAGGAGCGCGTGGCCGCCCTCTGGCGCGCTCGCCTCGGCCTGGAATACGTCGGCCGCGACGACAGCTTCCTCGAGCTCGGCGGCAACTCGCTGCTGGCCGCGCAGATGCTCACCCAGATGCGCGACACCTTCGGGGTCAACCTCCCCCTGGCGGACCTCTTCGACAGCCCCACCGTCGCCGGCATCGCCGCCCGCATCGAAGCCCTGCTGCAATCCGCTCCCCAGCAACAGCAGACCCAGCAGAAGACCCTCGCGCTGGCGCCCCTGACGCGCGACGGCGAGCTGCGGCTCTCCTACGTGCAGGAGCGTACCTGGCGCCTCGAGCAGTTCCTCCCGGGCCTGTCCGCCTACAACATCCCCTTCGTCCTCCGTCTGGAGAGTGCCCTGGACGCGCGGCTGCTCGAGCGCGCCATCCAGGAGGTCGTCCAGCGTCACGAGGTGCTGCGCACCACCTATGACACCGTCGACGGCCGCCCCGTGCCGAGCTTCCACGCGAAGATGCACGTGCCCCTGGAGGTGCTGGTGCTCGACGGCACTCCCGAGGAGCGCGAGGCCGAGGCCATGCGCCTGGCTCGCGAGGACGCGGCACGGCCCTTTGATCTGGTGAAGGGTCCCTTGCTGCGCACCACCCTGCTGCGGCTGCGCGAGGACGTCCACGTCCTGATGTGCACCCACCACCACATCGTCAGTGACACGCTCTCCGTCCTCATCTTCGTCCAGGAGATGGCCGCGCTCTACGTGGCCATGAGCGAGGGGAAGCCCTCGCCGCTGCCGGCCCTGCCCCTGCAATACGCGGACTTCGGCCACTGGCAGCTCCGCAATGTGAGCGAGAACCTGTTCGCCGAGCAGCAGCAGTGGTGGCGCCAGCGGCTCGCCGGCATGCCGCCCCGGCTGAACCTGCCCACGGACAGGCCCCGGCCCGCCATCTGCCCGCTCACCTCGGAACGCATGTCCGTGGACTTCCCTTCCGCGCTCGCCAACGAGATGGTGGTCTTCGGCCGGCGCGAGGGCTTCACCTCCTACATCATCCTGCTGGCCGCGTGGCAGGCCCTGCTGCACCGCTACAGCGGGCAGACGGACATCGTCGTCGGCACGCCCATCGCCAACCGCACCCGCCCCGAATTGCAGTCCCTCATCGGCTACGTGGCCCACTCGGTGGCGCTGCGCACGGACCTGAGCGGTGACCCCACCTTCCGCGAGCTGCTCGCCCGCGTTCGCGAGGTGCTGCTGGGCGCGCAGAACCACCCGGACGTGCCCTTCGAGCAGCTCGTCGAGGAGCTCCTTCCCCAGCACGACATCGGCCGCGGACGCATGACGGACAGCGTCTTCGTGCTCCATACGGCGGCCGGCAACCCGCAGCAGATGCCCGGCCTGCGCGCCCACTTCGTCGAGGTGCCAGGCACCCCCGTGCAGTGGGGCACCACGCTTTCCGACCTCACCCTCGTGTTGCAAGAGGAGCCCGGCAAGCTGGGTGGCGCTCTGGAGTACGCCACCGAGCTCTTCGACGCTTCCACCGCGCGCCGCATCCTCGAGCACCTGCGGGTGCTGCTGACCGCGGGCCTGGCCCGGCCAGACGAGCGTATCTCCCGGCTGCCCCTGCTCACCGGGGAGGAGCGGCAACAGTGGCTCCAGCCCCAGCCCACGCCCACCTCGCCCACCGTGCCCGAGCTGCTGGCACGGCGCGCGGAGAGCACACCCGGGGCAGTGGCCGTCGTGCGGGACGGGCGGACCTGGACCCTGGGCGAGCTGATGACCCGAAGCCGGAGTCTGGCGGCCCGCCTGCACGCCCTGGGCGTGAAGCACGGTGAGCCCGTCGTCGTCTGCCTCGAGCCCTCGCCCGAGAAGCTGCTCGCTCTCTGGGGCGTGATGGAGGCGGGTGCCTCCGTCGTCACCCTGGCGCCCTCCGAGCTCGGAAGCCTGCCCCACTACGCGCCCGAAGGAGCCAGTGCCCCCGTGCTGCTCACCTGGCGCGGCCTCGTCACCGCCCAGCGCCTGGAGCCCTCGCGCGTGCTGCACGTGGAGTCCCTCGAGGACGCCCCGGCTTCGGCTGGGGCGAAGGCCTCCGTGCGTCCGGAGGACCCGGCCTGGCTGCTGCCCGCCGGTGCCTCGCAACCCGCCTGGGTTCTCTCCCACGGCGGCCTGCTGCACCTCTTCGACACCCTGGATGCACGGCTGAAGCCATCCGAGGGCAGCACCTGGCTGGCCGCCGCGGAGAACGCGGTGGAGCGCCCGGAGCTGGAGTGGTTGTGGGCCCTCTCCCGCGGCCTGCGCGTGCTCTTCCCCTCCCAGGAGGTGTCCGCGAGTCTGTTGCACCTGCGCGGCGAAAACGTCCGCTCCCGCGCCGTCGACTTGAGCCTCATGTTCTTCGCCAATGACGAGGACGCCATGCGCGGCTCCAAGTACGAGCTGCTGATGGAGGCGGCGAAGTTCGCCGACGCCAACGGCTTCTCCGCCGTCTGGACGCCCGAGCGCCACTTCCATGCCTTCGGCGGCATCTACCCCCAGCCCGCCCTCCTCGCCTCCGCCGTCGCCGCGGTGACGCGCAACCTGGGCCTGCGCGCCGGCAGCGTGGTGCTGCCCCTGCATGACCCGCTCCTGGTGGCCGAGCAGTGGTCCGTGGCCGACAACCTCTCCAACGGCCGCGTTGGCGTCTCCGTCGCCACCGGCTGGCACGTGCAGGACTTCTCGTACGCGCCCCACAACTACGAGAACCGGCGCAACATCCTCCTGGAGAACCTGAAGACACTGAGAGCCGTCTGGCGCGGCGAGAAGCTCAAGCGCCGGGGCGGCGGAGGCGTGGAAGTGGAGGTGGGCCTGCGCCCGCTGCCCGTGCAGCGCGAGTTGCCCATCTGGCTCACCGCCACCTCCAACCCCGAGACGTTCCGCATGGCCGGCGAGCTGGGTGCTGGTGTCCTCACCGGCCTGTTCGCCCACTCCTTCGAGGAGCTGAAGGCCAAGGTGGGCCTCTACCGCGAGGCCTGGCGCCGCAACGGCCACCCGGGCCGCGGCCACATCACCGCCATGCTCCACACCTTCATCGGCGACGATGACCGCGAGGTGCTGGAGACGGTGCACAAGCCCCTGCTGGGCTACTTCCGTGGCTCGGTGGACATCGTCGCCTCGCTGGCGGCGCTGCAGGGCTTCAAGGGCGACATCGCCAAGGTGCCCGAGGCCGACATACAGGTCATCCTGGAGCGCGGCTTCGAGCACTACGCCTACCACGCGGGCCTCATCGGCTCGGTGGAGAGCGGGGTGAAGCGCCTGGAGGAGGTGCGCCTGGCGGACGTGGACGAGGTGGCGTGCCTCATCGACTTCGGCCTGGACACGCCCACCGTGATGCAGGGCTTGCGCAAGCTGGCCGAGGTGCGCCAGCGCGGCGAGGAGCTCGCCGCCGGACGCCAGGAGCAGGTGCTGGTGGAGAGCCGGCAGGGCGTCGACGCCCTGGTGGAGCTGGCTCGCAGCTCGGGCGGGGTGATGATGCACGCCTCGGCTCGGCTGGCCCGGACGTTGTCGGAGCTGCCCGATGCCCGGCGGGCCCTGGAGCCGGTGAAGGCCCTGGTGCTGGAGGAGAGCTCCGCGGAGCTCGCCCGGGCGCTGCAGGAGGCGGCTGGGGTGCCGGTGTTGAGGCGGAGTGTGGTGGCGGACGGCTCGCTGGTGCCGCGCACGCCGGAGGAGGAGCTGCCCTCGGAAGTGCAGCGCTGGGTGCTGGACGAGTCCGGCCAACCGGTGCCGTCCGGAGTCGTGGGCGAGCTGGCGCTGTACGGCGCCGGTCTGCCGCAGAACCTGTGGCGCGCCTCCAGTGAGGACCACCAGCGCTGGGTGCCCCATCCGCTGAGCGCCTCCGAGCGCCTCTACCGCACTGGCCGTTATGTGCGCATGCGCACGGACGGGGGCCTGGAGCCCATGAGTGCTCCCCCGGCCCGCGCCAGGCGCCCCGCCGCCGTCGTGCCGGCCGCCCCCCCGGCGGGAGCCTCCACGCCTCCGCCCATTCCTCACGCGCCGAGGAACGAGCCCCTGCCGCTCTCCTTCGCCCAGCAACGGCTGTGGTACCTGCAGCAGTTCGAGCCGACGAGCGCGGCGTACAACAACGGTGTCGCGTACCGCCTGAGCGGTCCGTTGGACGTATCCGCCCTCCAGAGCGCGCTGCGGGAAGTGGTGCACCGTCACGAGGCGCTACGCACCACCTATACCCTCACCGAGCAGGGCGCCATCCAGCTCATCCATCCGGGCATTGAGCTGTCCATTCCCCTGGTGGAGCCCAACGCCTCCACGTCCGAGGCTCGCGAGTCCGAGGCCCTCCGCCTGTGTCGCGAGCACCTGCTGCTGCCCTTCGATCTGGAGAAGGGTCCGGTGCTGCGCGCGCTGCTCGTGCGGTTGGAGACCGAGGAGCACATCCTCAGCCTGGTCTTCCACCACATCGTCTCGGATGCCTGGTCCTCGCTGGTGCTGGCCGATGAGCTGGTGGCGCTCTACACCGCCTTCTGCGCCGGGCAGCCTTCGCCGCTGCCGCCCATGGCGCTCCAGTACGCGGACTTCGCCGTGTGGCAGCGCAAGTGGCTCGAGGGCGCGGTGATGGAGTCGGAGATCGTCTGGTGGAAGCAGCGGCTCGCGGGCGTTCCGCCGCTGGAGCTGCCCACCGACAAGCCCCGTCCGGCCGTCCAGGCCCAGAAGGGAGCCCAGCACCCGTTCCTGCTGCCTCGGGAGCTCTCCGAGCCGCTGCTGGCATTGGGGCGGCGTGAGGGCTCCACGTCCTTCATGGTGATGATGGCGCTCTTCCAGACGCTGCTGAGCCGTTACAGCGGCCAGGAGGACTTCGCCGTGGGTCTGCCCACGGCCGGCCGTCACCATCCGGGCACGGAAGGCCTCATTGGGTGCTTCATCAACACGCTCGCGGTGCGCGCCTCATTGGACGGGGCTCCGTCCTTCCGGCAGTTGTTGACGCGCGTGCGGCGGGCGTCGCTGGAGACCCTGGCCCACCAGGAGCTTCCCTTCGAGCGTCTGGTGGACGCGCTCCAGGTGCACAGGGACCTGAGCCGCTCTCCCGTCTTCCAGGTGCTGCTCAACGTCGTCAACGTGCCCCCACCGCAGGCCGAAATGGCCGCCTTGCGACTGAACGGGGTGAAGATCAACTCGGATACGACGAAGTTCGATCTGACGCTCGAGGTATTGGAGAGGAGCGACGGGCTGTACTGCACCTTCGAGTACGCGACGGAGCTGTTCGAGCCGTCCACCGTGGTGCGCATGGCCGGGCATCTGGCCGTGCTGGCGCGGCAGGTGGTGGAGACTCCCGAGAAGCCACTGGCGGAGCTGACACTGCTTTCCCAGGCCGAGCGCCAACAGGTGCTGGTGGAGTGGAACCAGACACAGACGGACTACCCGCGCCACGGCTCCATCCACGGCCACTTCGAGGCCCAGGCCCGCCTCACTCCGGATGCCATCGCGGTGCAGGAGGGCGAGCAACGCCTCACCTACCGTGAGCTGGACGAGCGCGCCAACCAGCTCGCCTGGCACCTGCGCTCCCTGGGCGTCGGCACCGAGGCCATGGTGGGCCTGCTGCTCGAGCGTTCCACCGACATGGTGGTCGCCATGCTCGCCACCCTCAAGGCTGGTGGCGCCTACCTGCCCCTCGACACCTCCTACCCCTCCGAGCGTCTGGCCTTCATGCTCCAGGACTCCTGCGCCCGGGTCCTCATCACCCGCCAGTCCCTCCAGGCCCTGCTGCCTTCTCACTCGGCTCGCCTCCTCCTGTTGGACTCCGAGTCCTCGGCCCTTGCCCAACAGCCACGCCACGCCCCGCCTTCAGGTGCTGGTTCCGACAACCTCGCCTACCTCATCTACACCTCGGGCTCCACGGGTCGCCCCAAGGGTGTCGCCGTTCCCCACCTCGGCGTCCTGCGTCTCGTCCTCTCCACGAACTACATCCGCTTCACCCCCGAGGACTGCGTCGCTCACGCCTCCAACACCGCCTTCGACGCCGCCACCTTCGAGGTCTGGGGTGCGCTGCTCTCCGGCGCTCGCCTCCTCATCCTCTCTCGCGAGCAGCTCCTCTCTCCCCACGAGCTCGGCGCCACCCTGCGCGCCCACTCCGTTTCCACTCTCTTCCTCACCACCGCCCTCTTCAACCAGTTCGCCTCTCTCGAACCTTCCTCCTTCTCCTCTCTCCGCGATCTCGTCGTCGGAGGTGACGCCATTGACGTCACCTCCGTGCGCCGCGTCCTCGAGGCCGCTCCTCCTGCTCGCCTCGTCAACGGCTACGGCCCCACTGAATCCACCACCTTCGCGATCTGTTACCTCGCCCGTTCCGTCGCGCCTCACGCATCCTCCATCCCCATCGGCAGTCCCATCTCCAACACCACCGCCTTCGTCCTCGACGAGCACCTGCAACCCGTACCTCCTGGTGTCCCTGGTGAGCTGTACCTGGGCGGCGATGGCCTGGCGCGTGGCTACTTCGGCCGCCCCGAGCTCACCGCCGAGAGGTTCATCCCGCACCCGTTCTCCTCGTCTCCGGGCGCCCGCCTCTACCGCACTGGTGACAAGGTGCGTTGGCTGGAGAATGGCGAAATCGAGTTCCTCGGCCGCCTCGACTCGCAGGTGAAGCTGCGCGGCTTCCGCATCGAGCTGGGTGAAATCGAGTCCGCGCTCCGCGCCCACCCCTCCGTGCGCCAGGCCATTGTGGTGGTGCGTCAGGACTCGGGTGACAAGCGCCTCGTGGCCTACGTCGTGCCCACTTCCCCTCGCCCTCCGGGAGAGGGACGGGGTGAGGGTAGCGCGGCCCTCGAGCTCAACTCCGTGGAGCTGAGCACCTTCCTCAAGGGCACCTTGCCCGAGTACATGGTGCCCTCCGCCTTCGTGTCCCTGGAGTCCCTGCCCCTCACTCCCAACGGCAAGGTGGATACCAAGGCGCTTCCCGCGCCCGAGACCTCCTCGCTCCAGTCGGCCGCGGCCTATGTCGCTCCTCGCAACGAGCTGGAGCAGCGCCTGGCCGACATCTGGGCCCAGGTGCTCCACACCGAGCGCGTTGGCATCCACGACAACTTCTTCGAGCTGGGTGGCCACTCGCTCCTGGCCACTCAAGTTGTCTCCCGCATCCGCTCCGCCTTCCAGGTGGAGCTGCCCCTGCGCGCCCTCTTCGAGGCGCCCACCGTCTCCGCCCTCGCCGCCCACCTGGGCTCCGCTCTCCAGTCCGGTGCCGCGCTCCAGGCACCTCCCCTCACTCCGGCGGACACCTCGGGCCCCCTGCCTCTCTCCTTCTCCCAGCTGCGCCTGTGGTTCATCGACCAGCTCCAGCCGGGCTCCTCCGCCTACAACATGCCCTACGTCCTGCGCCTGGAGGGCGCTCTGGACGAGGCCTCTCTCCAGCGCGCCTTCACCGAGCTGGTCCGCCGTCACCACTCCCTGCGCACCACCTTCGGCTCCGAGGCCGGCCAGCCCGTCCAGCGCATCGCTCCCTCCGCCTCCCTGCCGCTGTCCCTCGTGGACCTCTCCTCCCTGCCTCCTTCCGAGCGCCAGGAGGAGGCCCGCCGTCTGGCCTCTCATGCCGTCATGCGGCCCTTTGACCTGGCCCACGGCCCACTGCTGCACGCCTCCCTCTTCAAGCTCGAGGCGCAACTGCACCTGCTCGCCCTCTCCATGCACCACATCGTCTCCGACGGGTGGTCCATGGGCATCCTCGTGCGCGAGATGGCGGCTCTCTACCAGGCCTTCTCCTCGGGCCAGCCCTCTCCCCTGCCCGAGCTGCCCCTGCAATACGCTGACTACGCCGTCTGGCAGCGCAACTGGCTCCAGGGCTCCGCTCTCGAGCAGCAGCTCGACTGGTGGCGTCACCAGCTGGCCGATGCGCCCAGCGCGCTGGAGCTGCCCACCGACAAGCCTCGTCCCTCCGTCCAGAGCCACCGCGGTGCCCTCGTCGAGGTCCATCTCCCCAAGGAGCTCTCCGAGTCGCTCAAGGCCTTCTGCCAGCGCGAGGGGGTCACTCCCTTCATGACCCTGTTGGCCGCCTTCCAGGTGTTGCTCTCGCGCTACTCGGGCCAGGACGACATCAGCGTCGGCTCGCCCATCGCCGGCCGCCGCCACTCCGAGCTCGAGGGGCTCATCGGCTTCTTCGTCAACACCCTCGTGCTGCGTGCTCGCCTCGCCGGTGTCAGCACCTTCCACGAGCTGCTGCACCAGGTGCGTGAAACCACCCTCGGTGCATTCGCCCACCAGGACATCCCCTTCGAGAAGCTCGTCGAGGAGTTGCAGCCTCCGCGTGACTTGAGCCGTTCTCCCCTCTTCCAGGTGATGTTCGCCCTGCAGAACGCGCCTCAATCGACCATCGACCTGCCGGGACTCTCCCTGCGCCCGTTGATGCCCGATGAGGTGGCCTCCAAGTTCGACCTCATCCTGTCCCTCGTCGACAACCCCGAGGGCTTCTTCGGCACTCTCGAGTACTGCGCGGAGCTCTTCGAGCACGACACCGTGGCGCGCATGGCCGAGCACCTGGCCGAGCTGGCACGGCAGGTGGTGGAGTCTCCGGAGAAGCCACTGGCGCAGCTGACGCTGCTGTCCCAGGCCGAGCGCCAGCGGGTGCTGGTGGAGTGGAACCAGACGCGCACGGACTACCCGCGCCACGGTTCCATCCACGGCCACTTCGAGGCCCAGGCTCGCCTCACTCCCGACGCCATCGCCCTCCAGGAGGGCGCGCGGACTCTCACCTACCGGGAACTCGACGAGCGCGCCAACCAGCTCGCCTGGCACCTGCGCTCCCTGGGCGTTGGTACCGAGGCCATGGTGGGCCTGCTGCTCGAGCGTTCCACCGACATGGTGGTCGCCATGCTCGCCACCCTCAAGGCGGGTGGCGCCTACCTGCCCCTCGACACTTCCTACCCCTCCGAGCGCCTGGCCTTCATGCTCGAGGACTCCTCTGCCCGGGTCCTCATCACCCTCCAGTCACTCCAGGCTCGGCTGCCTTCTCACTCGGCTCGCCTCCTCCTGTTGGACTCCGAGTCCTCGGCCCTTGCCCAGCAGCCACGCCACGCCCCGCCTTCAGGCTCTGGCTCCGACAACCTCGCCTACCTCATCTACACCTCGGGCTCCACGGGTCGGCCCAAGGGCGTCGCCGTTCCCCATCTCGGCGTCCTGCGTCTCGTCCTCTCCACGAACTACGTCCGCTTCACCCCCGAGGACTGCGTCGCGCACGCCTCCAACACCGCCTTCGACGCCGCTACCTTCGAGGTCTGGGGGGCGCTGCTCTCCGGTGCTCGCCTCGTCATCCTCTCTCGCGAGCAACTCCTCTCGCCCCTGGAACTCGGCGCCACCCTGCGCGCCCACTCCGTTTCCACCCTCTTCCTCACCACGGCCCTCTTCAACCAGATCGCCGCCCTCTCGCCCTCCTCCTTCTCCTCCCTGCGGCACCTCCTCGTCGGCGGTGAGGCCATTGACGTCACCTCCGTGCGCCATGTCCTCGAGGCTGCTCCGCCCTCTCGTCTCCTCAACGTCTACGGCCCCACGGAGTCCACCACCTTCGCCACCTGGTACCGCATCCAGTCCGTTGCGCCCGACGCCTCCTCCGTCCCCATCGGCAGTCCCATCTCCAACACCACCGCCTTCGTCCTCGACGAGCACCTGCAACCCGTACCTCCCGGTGTGCCTGGTGAGCTGTACCTGGGCGGCGATGGTCTGGCGCGTGGCTACTTCGGCCGCCCCGAGCTCACCGCCGAGAAGTTCATCCCCCACCCCTTCTCCTCGTCTCCGGGTGCCCGCCTCTACCGCACCGGTGACAAGGCGCGTTGGCTGCCGGACGGCCAACTCGAGTTCCTTGGCCGCCTCGATTCGCAGGTGAAGCTGCGCGGCTTCCGCATCGAGCTGGGTGAAATCGAGTCCGCCCTGCGTGCCCACCCCTCCGTGCGCCAGGCCATCGTCGTGGTGCGCCAGGACTCGGGTGACAAGCGCCTCGTGGCCTACGTCGTGCCCACTTCCCCTCGCCCTCCGGGAGAGGGACGGGGTGAGGGTGGCGCGTCCCCCGAGCTCACCTCCGTGGCTCTGAGCACCTTCCTCAAGGGCACCTTGCCCGAATACATGGTGCCCTCCGCCTTCGTGTCCCTGGAGTCCCTGCCCCTGACGCCCAACGGCAAGGTGGACACCCAGGCGCTTCCCGCTCCCGAGGCCTCCTCGCTCCAGTCAACGGCGGCCTATGTCGCTCCTCGCGACGAGTTGGAGCGGCGCCTGGCCGACATCTGGTCCCAGGTGCTGCACACCGAGCGCATCGGCATTCACGACAACTTCTTCGAGCTCGGTGGCCACTCCCTCCTGGCCACCCAGGTCGTCTCCCGCATCCGCTCCGCCTTCCAGGTGGAGCTGCCCCTGCGTGCCCTCTTCGAGGCCCCCACCGTCGCCGCTCTCGCGGTTCACCTGAGCTCCGCCCTCCAGTCCAGTGCCTCGCTCCTGGCGCCTTCCCTCACGCCGGCGAACACCTCGGGCCCTCTGCCGCTCTCCTTCGCTCAGCAGCGCTTGTGGTTCCTCGACCAGCTCCAGCCCGGTTCCTCCGCCTACAACATGCCCTACGTCCTGCGCCTGGAGGGCGCTCTGGACGAGGTCTCTCTCCAGCGCGCCTTCGCTGAGCTGGTCCGCCGCCACCACGCCCTGCGCACCACCTTCGCCTCCGAAGCGGGCCAGCCCGTCCAGCGCATCGCTCCCACGGCGTCCCTGCCCCTGTCCCTCGTGGACCTCTCCTCCCTGCCTCCCGCGGAGCGCCAGGAGGAGGCCCGCCGTCTTGCCTCCCATGCCGTCATGCGCCCCTTTGACCTGACGCATGGCCCGCTGCTGCACGCTTCCCTCTTCAAGCTCGAGGAGCAACTCCACCTCCTCGCCCTCTGCATGCACCACATCGTCTCCGACGGTTGGTCCATGGGCATCCTCGTGCGCGAGGTGGCCTCCCTCTACCAGGCCTTCTCCTCCGGCCAGCCATCTCCCCTGTCCGAGCTGCCCCTGCAATACGCCGACTACGCCGTGTGGCAGCGTCAGTGGTTGCAAGGCGCCGCCCTCGAACAGCAGCTCTCCTACTGGAAGCAGCAGCTCTCCGGCGCTCCCGCTGCTCTCGAGCTGCTCACCGACAAGCCCAGGCCTTCCGTCCAGAGTCACCGCGGTGCACACCTCGACGTCCACCTGCCCAAGGCCCTCTCCGAGTCCCTCACGGCCTTCTGCCAGCGTGAAGGCGTCACTCCCTTCATGGCCCTGCTGGCCGCCTTCCAGCTTCTGCTCTCGCGCTACTCGGGCCAGGACGACATCTCCGTCGGCTCACCCATCGCCGGCCGCCGCCACTCCGAGCTCGAGGGGCTCATCGGATTCTTCGTCAACACCCTCGTCCTGCGTGCTCGCCTCTCCGGTGTCAGCACCTTCCGCGAGCTGCTGCACCAGGTGCGCGAGACCACCCTCGGAGCCTTCGCCCACCAGGACATCCCCTTCGAGAAGCTCGTCGAGGAACTGCGTCCTCCTCGCGACCTGAGCCGTTCTCCTCTCTTCCAGGTGATGTTCGCCCTGCAGAACGCGCCTCACTCGGACATCGACCTGCCGGGTCTCTCCCTGCGCGCCATTCCTCCTGGCGAGCTCCCCTCCAAGTTCGATCTCACCCTCTCGCTCTTCGAGGGCCCCGAGGGATTCACCGGCACTCTCGAGTACTGCTCCGACCTCTTCGAGCACCACACCGCCGTCCGCATGGTGAGCCACCTGCGGATGCTCCTCTCCTCCGTCCTCTCCCAGCCGGATGCGCCTCTCTCCTCGCTCTCCCTGTTGACCGGCGCCGAGCGTCACCAGCTCTTCGTCGAGTGGAGCCCCGCCCCCCGCGCACTGCCCCAGCACCCGCTCGTCCACCGCCTCTTCGAGGCTCAGGTGCGCCGCGCTCCGGATGCGCTCGCCCTCCTCTCCTCCAGCTCCCGGCTCTCCTACTCGGAGCTCAACTCCCGCTCCAACCAGCTCGCCCGCCTCCTGCGCTCCCTCGGCGCTGGCCCCGACTCCCTCGTCGCGCTCCACCTCGAGCGCTCCACGGACTTCGTCGTCGCCCTCCTGGCCACCCTCAAGGCTGGCTCCGCCTGGCTTCCCCTCGACCCGTCCCTCCCCAACGAGCGCCTCTCGTTCATCCTCTCCGACGCTCGTCCCTCCCTCCTCCTCACCCACTCCTCCCTCGACGTGGACGTCCCCTCCTTCCGGATGGACGCCCTCTCCGAGCGGCTCTCCTCCTTCTCCGGGGATGACCTCGAGGTGACCCCCGACGGCGACCACCTCGCCTACGTCATCTACACCTCCGGCTCCACCGGCCGCCCCAAGGGTGCCCTCCTGCACCACCGCGGCCTCTTCAACACCGTCCTGCAGGGCATCGACTCCATGCGGCTCGGGCCTGACTCCCGCGTCCTGCCCTACGCCTCCACCGGCTTCGACGCCTCCATCTGGGAGATGCTCCCCACCCTCGTCTCCGGTGGTCAGCTCTTCCTCACCCCGCGTGACCAGCTCGCGCCCGGCGCGCCCCTGCGGGACTTCCTGCGCGAGCACGCCATCAACACCGCCTTCTTCACTCCCGCCCTGCTCGCCCTCCTCGAGCCGCAGGGTCTCGAGTCCCTCCACACCGTGTCCGCTGGCGGCGATGCCCTTCCCCCGGAGCTCGTGGCCCGCTGGAAGCCCGGGCGCCGCTTCGTCAACCTCTACGGCCCCACCGAGGTCTCCATCGTCGCCACCTCCACCGATGACGTGGATCCTCGCCGCGTCTCCATCGGCCGCCCCTTCCACAACCTCGAGGCCTACGTGCTCGATGAGCACCTGCAACCCGTCCCCCCCGGTGTCCCCGGCGAGCTGTGCCTGGGGGGTGTCGGCCTGGCGCGTGGCTACCTCGGCCGTCCCGAGCTCACCGCCGAGAAGTTCATCCCCCACCCCTTCTCTTCTGCTCCGGGCGCCCGCCTC
>NZ_JPMI01000283.1 GCF_000733295.1 Archangium violaceum Cb vi76
CCACGTGTTCGTCAACGCGCTGACCGGCGGCATCGAGATGGTGTCCACGGACATCCACGCGGCGAAGAACCGCGCGGTGTACTCGGCCAACAACGGCACCTCGCTGCCCGGCACGCTCAAGCGCTCCGAGGGTGGCGCGGCCACCGGTGACTCCCACGTGGACGAGAACTACAACCACCTGGGCACCACCTACGACTGCTACAGCGTGAACTTCGGCCGTGACTCGTACAACGGCTCGGGCGCGCAGCTGCGCAGCACGGTGCACTACAGCAGCAACTACACCAACGCCTTCTGGAACGGCAGCCAGATGGTGTACGGCGACAGCAACGGCACGCAGTCCGCGCCGCTGGGCAAGTCGCTGGACGTGACGGTGCACGAGCTGACGCACGCGGTGACCAGCTCCGAGTCCAACCTCACCTACTCCAACGAGTCCGGCGCGCTCAACGAGGGCCTGAGCGACATCTTCGGCGCCTACTGCGAGTCGTGGAGCCGCGGCTGGGTGGTGGACGCGGCGGTGTGGATGGTCGGCGACGACGTGTGGACGCCCAACACCCCGGGTGACGCGCTCCGCTACATGGCCAACCCCACGCAGGACGGCTCGTCCTACGACTACTACCCCACGCGCTACACGGGGACGTCCGACAACGGCGGCGTGCACTGGAACTCGGGCATCGCCAACCTGGCGTTCAAGCTGCTGACCACGGGTGGCACGCACCCGCGCGGCGTCACCACCACCAACGTGACGGGCATCGGCATCCAGAAGGCCGGTCAGATCTTCTACCGCGCCAACCGCGACCTGATGACGGCCTCCACCACCTTCGCCCAGGCGAAGACGTACACGGAGCAGGCCGCCACGCAGCTGGGCTACACCACGGCCGAGGTCGC
>NZ_JPMI01000284.1 GCF_000733295.1 Archangium violaceum Cb vi76
GGGTCATTGAGCCGGACCGAGAACCCCGAGCATCACGGCCCCAACCCGGAAGCACCGTCCCCCGGACCCGAACCCGACCCGCGGTCCACTCTCGGCCCCGCCCCGCGCCGTTCCACGTGGAACACGCACGACGATGAGCCGTCACTCCGCACTTCGGCTTCGCGCCTGGAACACGTCTGCCCGGACGAAACCCGACGTTCCACGTGGAACATGCCTCACCCGGAAGGGCCCATCGGGTTCCTCTCCCGCCAGAACAGGGCAGCGGTCCCAGCGCCCAGGACAAGCCTCGGCCCGCTTGTTCCACGTGGAACGCCGCGGACCTGAACGCCCATCTTCCACGGCCAGGGTCCACGGCCAGGGACCCCACCCGCCGCCTGGCCCGTCCCATCCAGCCAGACCGAAACCCGTACGCCCATCCCCAG
>NZ_JPMI01000285.1 GCF_000733295.1 Archangium violaceum Cb vi76
AACGAGGCGCTGCGGCGCGAGGACAGCACGCCCCTGGCGGAGCTGGGCCTGGGGAGGGACCCGCTCAACGCCGCGCTGGATGGAGCGCAGGACGCCCTGGCGGAGATGACGCTGGCGCTGGCTCACACCGTGCTCCACCCCATCCGCACACTGGAAGACCTGGGGCAATTGCCCACGACGGTGGCGTACCTGATTGCCACCTCGCCCGAGTACTTCGCGCGCTACGGGGCCATGTCGCGCGAGGACCAGATACGCGAGGCGGCGCGCCTGTCCACGCACCTGGTGCTGATGCTCGGAGGCGCGCGGGCGACGGTGGGACGCATGGGCGGGCTGGGGTCGGAAGTGCCTGTGTTGTCGCTCACGGCCAGGGGAGAGCTGGTGCTGGGCGGAGCCATGGTGGCGAGCACGGCGGGCATGGACCTGGGCGCCCTCTCCATCCTGCACATGGCGGGGAAGGGCCAGGGCAACAACACTAGCGGCGCGAGCGGAAAGGCGGGCAAGGCGTCCCAGACGGCTCCGGCGCGGGGTCCTGGAAAGTGGACGTACAAGAAGCCCACCACCGAGTCGAAGCAGGCCCTCGATTACCAGGAGCAGGTGACGGGACGGCCCGCCTGGTACGTGTACATGGTGGGCGAAGTGGAGTTCGACGGCTTTACTGGCACGGCCCTGCTGGAGGCCAAGGGGGGAAGCTACAAGAACTTCCTCACGAAAGACGGTATGGCCCAGCCCTGGTTCGAAGCTGGAAAGGGTTTCAAAGAGTTGGTGGAACAGGCGAGGCGGCAATCGCAAGCAGCCAGGACGCTGAATGTGCCGGTGGTGTGGCACGTGGCCGAAGCACAATTCGCGGCCTTCCTTCGCAAGCTCTTCACGAGAAATGGATGGAAGAATATCACCGTCCACCATACACCGGCAGCGTAGTAGGGAGCGGAGCAGCATGAGGGAGGACTATTACCTGGGGGCCTACTGGGGTCTGCGGAAGGAGACGGCACTGGAGTGTGCCCGGCGTGCGGTGCTCTTCTTCCACATGCTGGAGCGGTGTGATCCAACATTCGCCCAGTGGTATCGGGGAGGGCGTGGAGCGCCCCGCGACCTGCCCGGTCACCCTGTTCGCGCGGAGGAAGTGGAGTGGGAGCAATTGTTCCTGCGCGGGAGGAATCGTACGGACCTGAGTAGGAAGGTCATCGAGGATCTCGGGTTCAGCGAGTACGTGTGGAATGCGAAGAAGGAGCGGACCCGCGTCGAACTTCATTGCGGTGAGTACTCGCCCTTTGGGGAAGGAAATACCTGCTTGCTTCTTCCTCCTGCGGAGGGCCCTGCGCGGGAGCGGATACTGAGCGCCCCCGTGCTGGCCGAGGTGCTGACCAGTGTGGCCACGGCGTGGGACCCCGACTACGCCATGGCCAGCTCCTCGGAAATGGTGGACCTCATCGAGAAGCGGAAATGGGAAGTCCGGGTGGGCTGGCTGACATACCTGTCGCGCCGCCTGGGGAAGCTGCCGCCACTGCCCGCGCCCGTGCGCATCGAGCCGGTGGGAAAGCTGGGCTGGCTGCTGGTGCTCTCCCCCGAGCCCATGACGGCCAGCAACCCCGAGCACGTGGCGTTCACCGCGCGCATCCGCGAGCTGCTCGACCGGGCCGGCCTCATCGAGCGTCCGCAACCCGTGCCCGCCAGCGAGTGAAAGCCGCTCGTTGACGTCAACGAGTGGCAGCCGGATGCGGAGAGCATGAGTGACGGGCGAATGCGCCCTGACTTGACCGCCCCTGTCCTGTCTCCCTGAAGTCCAGGGCATGTCCACACATTTCATCGGAGCGCACGGCGGGCGACTCGGCGCGGTCGTTCTGGCCCTGGCGCTGGCCGTGCTCCTCGGCGGGTGCGCCACGGGTGCTCCGCGCGCGAGCCTGAAGAGCGGCTTCGGGCTGCACTCCCGGCCCACCGCGCTGCGTGACGGTGCTGGGCCCCCGTGGCCCGCTGTTACTGCC
>NZ_JPMI01000286.1 GCF_000733295.1 Archangium violaceum Cb vi76
AGGGGCCGGGGCAGCAGCAACACCGGCGGCGCGAGCGGAAAGGTGGGCAAGGGCGCGAAGGACTCCAGGACGGCTCCGGCGCGGGACCCTGGTAGGTGGACGTACAAGAATCCCACCAATGAATCCAAGCGCTCGCTGGACTACCAGGAGCAGGTGACGGGGCGGCCCGCGTGGTGGGTGTACATGATTGGGAAACTGGAGTTCGATGGCATCAAGCTGGGGGAACTTCTGGAGGCCAAGGGTCCCGGTTATTGCTCCTTCTTCGAAGCGGATGGCACCCCCAAGTCCTGGTACAAGAACTCCGGTAAGTTCGACCAGATGATGGAGCAGGCTGAGAGGCAGTCGAAGCTGGCCCAGCAACTTGGACTACCTGTGGTCTGGCATGTCGCCGATGCCAAGGTCGCGGAGTTTCTTCGTCAGGAATTCACACGGAGAAAATGGAACAACACCACCGTCCACCATACGCCACTGGCACGGTAGGGGAGGGGCGCGAATGCAGGAGGACTACTACATCGGGGCGTACTGGGGCCCTCGGAAGGAGACGGCGCTGGAGTGTGCCAGGCGTGCGGAACTCCTTCTTCGCGGACTTGCGCGGTGTGACTCGTCGTTCTCCCAGTGGTACCGGGCGGGCCGTGGCTTCCCCCGCGAGCTGCCGGGCCACCCTGTCCAGCCAGAGGTGAAGGAACTGGAGCAGCTCTTTCTACGGAGCAGGAACCGCACGGATGTTGGCAAGGAGGTCATCGAGGATCTGGGCTTCAGCCGCATCATGTGGAATGCGAAGCAGACCGCCACGGACCTTCACCTTTCATGCGGTAAATACTCTCCATGGGGAGGGCCCAACGTGTGTCTGCTCAAACCACCCGGGCAGGGCCCGGTCCGGGAGAGACTGCTGCGCGTGCCCGTGCTGGCCGAAGTGCTCACGTGCATGGTCACGGCGTGGGACCCAGACTTCGCGATGGCCAGCTCCTCCGAAATGGTGGACCTCGTGGAGAAGCGCGGGTCCGAGGTTCGGATGGGCTGGCTGACGTACCTGTCGCGCCGCCTGGGGAAGCTGCCACCGCTGCCCGCGCCCGTGCGCATCGAGCCGGTGGGAAAGCTGGGTTGGCTGCTGGTGCTCTCCCCCGAGCCCATGACGGCCAGCAACCCCGAGCACGTGGCCTTCACCGCGCGCATCCGCGAGCTGCTCGACCGGGCCGGCCTCATCGAGCGTCCGCAACCCGGGCCCGCCAGCGAGTGAAAGCCGCTCGTTGACGTCAACGAGTGGCAGCCGGATGCGGAGAGCATGAGTGACGGGCGAATGCGCGCTGACTTGACCGCCCCTGTCCTGTCTCCCTGAAGTCCAGGGCATGTCCACACATTTCATCGGAGCGCACGGA
>NZ_JPMI01000287.1 GCF_000733295.1 Archangium violaceum Cb vi76
GGGCTTCTACTTCTCACACGGGGGCGTCTTCTACCCGGTGACCGAGGCGCTGCGGCGCCAGGACAGCACGCCCCTGGCGGAACTGGGGCTGGGGAGGGACCCGCTCAACGCCGCGCTGGATGGAGCGCAGGACGCCCTGGCGGAGATGACGCTGGCGCTGGCTCACACCGTGCTCCACCCCATCCGCACGCTGGAAGACCTGGGGCAGTTGCCCACGACGGTGGCGTACCTGATTGCCACCTCGCCCGAGTACTTCGCGCGCTACGGGGCCATGTCGCGGGAGGACCAGATACGCGAGGCGGCGCGCCTGTCCACGCACCTGGTGCTGATGCTCGGAGGCGCGCGGGCGACGGTGGGACGCATGGGCGGGCTGGGGTCGGAAGTGCCTGTGTTGTCGCTCACGGCCCGGGGAGAACTGGTGCTGGGCGAAGCCGTGGTGGCGGGCCCGGCGGGTACGGTGGGCGTGGACCTGGGTGCCTTCTCCATCCTGCACATGGCGGGCAGAGGCAGGGGAAGAAGCGGTGGCACGAGCGACAAGACAGAGAAGGACTCCAAGAAGACTCCAGCGCGGAATCCCGGCAGGTGGACGTACAAGAAGCCCACCAATGAGTCCAATCGCTCCCAGGACTACCAGGAACAGGTGACGGGGCGGCCCGCGTGGTGGGTGTACATGATTGGGAAAGTGGAGTTCGACGGCATCAAGCTGGGGGAACTTCTGGAGGCCAAGGGTCCCGGTTACTGCTCCTTCTTCAACGCGGATGGCTCGCCCAAGTCCTGGTACAAGAACTCCGGCAAGTTCGACGAGATGATGGAGCAAGCCAGGAAACAATCGGAGGCGGCCCTGCAGCTGGGACTACCACTGGCCTGGCATGTCGCCGACGCCAAGGTCGCGGAGTTTCTTCGCAAGGAATTCACGCGGAAAAAATGGAACAACACCACCGTCCACCATACGCCAGCGGCGCGGTAGGGGAGGGGCACGAATGCAGGAGGACTACTACATCGGGGCGTACTGGGGCCCTCGGAAGGAGACGGCGTTGGAGTGTGCCCGGCGTGCGGAACTCTTTCTTCGCGGACTTGCGCGGTGTGAGCCGTCCTTCGGCCAATGGTACCGAGGAGGCCGTGGCGCCCCGCGAGGACTGCCCGGCCATCTTGTCTCTCCAGCAGTGGAAGAATTGGAGAAGCTCTTGCTGATCAGCAGGAGCCGCACGGACGTGGGCAAGGAGATCATTGAGCGCCTGGGCTTCAGCCGGCTCATGTGGAATGCGAAGGAGGAGGCCACGGACCTCCACCTGACTTGTGGCGGATACTCCCCCTGGGGAGGGCCCAACTCGTGTCTGCTCAAACCACCCGGGCAGGGCCCGGTCCGGGAGAGACTGCTGCGCGTGCCCGTGTTGGCTGAAGTGCTCACGTGCATGGTCACGGCGTGGGACCCCGACTACGCCATGGCCAGTTCCTCGGAAATGGTAGACCTCGTGGAGAAGCGCGGGTCCGAGGTTCGGATGGGCTGGCTGACGTACCTGTCGCGCCGCCTGGGGAAGCTGCCACCGCTGCCCGCGCCCGTGCGCATCGAGCCGGTGGGAAAGCTGGGTTGGCTGCTGGTGCTCTCCCCCGAGCCCATGACGGCCAGCAACCCCGAGCACGTGGCCTTCACCGCGCGCATCCGCGAGCTGCTCGACCGGGCCGGCCTCATCGAGCGTCCGCAACCCGTGCCCGCCAGCGAGTGAAAGCCGCTCGTTGACGTCAACGAGTGGCAGCCGGATGCGGAGAGCATGAGTGACGGGCGAATGCGCGCTGACTTGACCGCCCCTGTCCTGTCTCCCTGAAGTCCAGGGCATGTCCACACATTTCATCGGAGCGCACGGC
>NZ_JPMI01000288.1 GCF_000733295.1 Archangium violaceum Cb vi76
AAGGGCCGGGGCCGCAACACAGGTGGTGCGAGCGGAAAGGCGGGGAAGGCGTCCCAGACGGCTCCGGCGAGGGGCCCTGGCAGGTGGACGTACAAGAAGCCCACCAACGAGTCCAAGCGCTCCCAGGACTACCAGGAGCAGGTGACGGGGCGGCCCGCCTGGTGGGTGTACATGATTGGCGACCTGGAGTTCGACGGCATCAAGCTGGGGGAATTGCTGGAGGCCAAGGGCCCCGGCTACTGCTCCTTCTTCGAGGCGGATGGCTCGCCCAAGCCGTGGTACGTGGCGTCTGGCGGGTTCAAGCAGCTGATGGAACAAGCCGAGAATCAGTCGAAGATGGCCCAACAGCTTGGACTGCCGGTGAGCTGGCATGTCGCCGATGCCCGGGTGGCGGAGTTTCTTCGCAAGATCTTCGAGAGAGATGGCTGGAAGAACATCACCGTCCACTACACGAGGCCCGTGCAGTAGAAAGGCGCACGCATGCAAGAGGACTACTACGTCGGGGCGTATTGGGGACCGCGCCAGGAGACGGCGCTGGAGTGTGCGCGGCGCGCGGAGCTCTTCTTCCACATGCTGGCGCGGTGTGACCCGGCGTTCACCCAGTGGTACCGGGCGGGTCGTGGCTTCCCGCGTGAGCTGCCGGGCTGGCCCGTCCGTCCGGAGATGAAGGAGTTGGAGACCTTCTTCCTCAAGGGCAGGCCCCGTACTGATGTTGGCAGGAAGGTCATTGATGATCTGGGCTTCCGCCAGATGGCGTGGAACGCCAAGAAGGAGGCCATCATGATCAGCTTTTCATGTGGCAAATACTCACCGTGGGGAGGGCCCAATACGTGCCTGCTCAGTCCCATCGGGAAGAGCGCGGTTTGGGATCGATTGGTGCGCTCTCCCGTGCTGGCCGAGGTGCTCACGAGTATGTCCACGGCGTGGGACCCTGACTTCGCCATGGCCAGCTCAACTGAAATGGTAAGGCTCATGGAGAAGGATGGATTCGAGGTCCGGGTGGGCTGGCTGACATACCTGTCGCGCCGCCTGGGAAAGCTGCCGCCGCTGCCCGCGCCGGTGCGCATCGAGCCGGTGGGAAAGCTGGGCTGGCTGCTGGTGCTCTCGCCCGAGCCCATGACGGCCAGCAACCCCGAGCACGTGGCGTTCACCGCGCGCATCCGCGAGCTGCTCGACAGGGCGGGCCTCATCGAACGGCCCGAGCCCCAGCCCGCCAGCGAGTGACGGGCGAACCCCGTCAGTCGAAGGGAATCACGGACAACTTCGCGCCCGCCGGAACCTCCAGCAGCTCCTTGGCCTTCGCCGGCAGGTAGGCGTTCTTGTCGTCCAGCCGCGCCGTGGTGCGCACGGAGCGGAAGCGGTTGCGCCCCGACTCGCGCTCGTAGGCCACGAGCACGTCGTCGCCCTCCATGTCGAAATCCTCTGGCGCCAGCTTCACCGAGCGGTAGCGGCGCACCAGGGTGATGTCCGACAGGTTGGCCTCGAAGTGCGGGCCGCCGTCGAACGGATCGATTCGCTCCACGTAGCGGAAGCCCACGCGCTCCAGCATCCGCTGCACGCCCTTGGTGTTGGGGCCCACCTCGCCGAGCACCTTCTGCACGCGCTCGGGGAAGAGCGACGCGTAGATGTCCGAGTTGGGGAAGAGCTCCTTGATGAACTCCTTGTTCTGCCGGCTGAGGCGATCCGCCTCGTGGTAGGTGAGGCCGGTGAACTTCTTGCCGCACGCCTCCCACAAGAGGCTGCGTCCATCGGGCAGCAGCGGCGGCAGCAGCTCGGCGAGCACCTTGGGGCGGAAGATCCGCTTGTGCATGGCCATGAAGAGGAAGCGCACGTAGGACAGCTGCTTGCCGGGCTTGTCCGGGGTGGCGCGGTAGGGCGGGTCCACCACCAGGCCGCCGATCTCCGTGGGGCCCTCGTAGTTGTAGCCGATGGACAGCACCTTGTGCCGGAAGTGCCGGCCGATGGTGGCCGAGTAGTGCTCGCGCTCGGAGACGTCGTAGTAGGTGTGCGGTGCCTCGTAGGTGCCGTGCTGCGCGATGATCATCGACGTGCCGATGATGAGCTCGTTGCGCACGTCCTCCAGGACGAAGAGGTACTCGCGCTCGAAGGGATTCTTCACCTTGCCCGCGAAGCTCTTCACGGACTTGTCGATGATGGCCGCGAGCGTCTCCTCGTTGTTGGGCAGGTTGACGGTGTTGAGCACCGCGGCGAGCCGCTTCAGGCCGGGCAGGTCGGTCTTCTGGACATCGCGCAGGACGAGCATGGGAGCACCCGGAGCTCCCCTCGCACGGGGAGACCGCAGAAGGGGGGCACCTTACACCACCCGGGTACTCCGTCAGCCGCTCGTCTGCCCCGCCGCTTCGACGCGGCGCGTCGCATGCGGGGCCTGCCTGCCTGGCTGTCCGGTCTGGCTAATCCCATCCATCTCTGGGAATGGCCGTCTCCGAGGGGCAATCGCTCCATTGCTTGCCCGTGGAGCTGTCAAGGCAAAAGAAATAACAGCCGGTTGAAATAAAGGAGGAACGTGGGAGCGTGGCCCTTGCCGTTGGGTGTCGAACATGAGCGAGGGCGCCTTGAGAGCACTGCTGGTTTCACTGCTCGCCATCCTGATGCCGGGGCCGGCGCGGGCCGACGTCGTGTGGCGGGGGGACTTCGAGACGGGCAACAGTTCCCAGTACACGCGTGCCCAGCAGGTGAGCGCGGATCGGCTCCAGGTGGTGCAATCGCCGGTGTTCCAGGGGCGCTACGCGCTCGAGGCCACGGTGAGGCAGGGGGATGACCCCATCGACTCGAGCGGCAACCGCAACGAGCTCGTGTACCTGGGTGACGAGAAGGAGGGCTCGGAGTACTACTACCGCTGGCAGGTGCTGTTCCCGCGGGACTACCCGAGCGCGAAGACGTGGCAGGTCTTCACCCAGTGGCACCACACCGGGTGCTGCGGCTCGCCGCCGGTGGAGTTCTTCGTGTACGGCGAGGAGCTCCGGCTGACGCTCACGAACAGCGTGACGCCGTGGAAGACGGCGCTGGTGCGCGGGCAGTGGCAGGACTTCATCCTCCACGTGAAGTGGTCGTCGGAGCCCTCCGTGGGCTTCATCGAGCTGTGGCACAACGGCCAGCGCGTGCTGTCGCGGTACGCGCACGCGACGATGTACCCGGGCGATGGCATCTACCTGAAGCTGGGCCTGTACCGCAGCGACACCGTGCTGCCGGTGGGCGTCGTGTACCACGACGGTTTCACGCAGGGGACGCGGCTGGAGGACGTGCTGCCGCCGGTGTCCCAGCCCACGCCGGACGCGGGCACGCCGCCGGACGCGGGCACGCCGCCGGAAGGGGAAACGCCGCCCATCGAGCCCAGCTCTCCGCTGCCGGATACGGGGGCCATCCCTCCGACGCTCGAGGGGGTGCCACTGCACGTGGGTTGCTCGAGCACGAGTGGGCCCCTGTGGGTGATGGCGCTATTGGGGCTCGGAGGTCTGTTGCATCGCACCCGGCGCCGCTGAGCAGGTCCGCGAAGGTGTGCCGCTGGCATCCTGCGCTGATCCGCGGCCATATCCCCTCGCCCTCCGGGAGAGGGACGGGGTGAGGGTTTCGGATGTAATCAGGTTGTCCCTCGCACTGTCTTCCGTTCGGGGACGCCGTTGGGTCCCGCGGGTCAGGAGAACGGGCTCGGGCACCCTCACCCCGTCCCTCTCCCGAGGGGAGAGGGGTGTTGGGCGTGTTGCCACTCGGCGCTACCCGTGCCCGAAGGGCCGTCATATGAGAGGCCACCCCGAGAGGAGAACCGAGATGAGCGACGCGCGTGAAGGGGCGGTGCCCCACCTGAGCCCCGAGGAGTTCCGGAGGCTGGGCCACCGGATGGTGGATTGGATCGCCGACTACTGGTCCCGGCTGGAGTCCTTCCCGGTACGCGCGGCGGTGGCTCCGGGCGACGTCATGGCGAAGCTCCCCGCGCACCCGCCCGAGGAGGGGCTCGGCGGAGACGCGGGCTGGGAGGCCATCTTCAAGGACCTCGAGGACGTCGTGCTGCCCGGGCTCACCCACTGGCAGTCACCGTCCTTCTTCGCCTACTTCCCCGCCAACGCCTCGGGGCCGGCGGTGCTCGGCGAGCTGCTGTCCGCGGGCCTGGGTGTGCAGGGCATGCTCTGGTCCACCAGCCCCGCCGCCACCGAGATGGAGACGCGTGTGCTCGACTGGCTGGCCGAGCTGACGGGGTTGCCGGCCTCCTTCCGTTCGGACTCGGGCACGGGCGGCGGCGTCATCCAGGGCACCGCCAGCGAGGCCACCCTGGTGGCCATGGTCGCCGCGCGCGAGCGGGTGCGGCGCGGGCTCGGCCGCGAGGCGGAGCTGGTGGCCTATACCTCCACGCAGGCGCACTCGTCCGTGTTGAAGGCGGCCATGTTGTGCGGCGTGGTGCGCGGTGTGTCGGACGACGTGCACCTGCGCCAGCTCGGCACGGACGGTGCGTACGCCCTGCGCCCGGAGGAGCTGGAGCGGGCCATCCGCGAGGACCTGGCCGCCGGCCGCCAGCCCTTCTTCGTGTGCGCGTCGCTGGGCACCACCTCCTCGGGGGCCATGGATCCGGTGCGCGCCATCGCCCATGTGCTGGAGCGCACGGGTGTCACCGCGGCGGGCGGCTGGCTGCACGTGGACGCGGCGTGGGCGGGCTCGGCGCTCGTCTGCCCCGAGCACCGGGGAATGCTGGAGGGCCTGGAGGCCGTGGACTCCTTCGCCTTCAACCCGCACAAGTGGCTGCTCACCAACTTCGACTGCAACGCCTTCTACACGCGCGAGCGCAAGGCCCTGCTGGAAGCGCTGAGCGTCATGCCCGAGTACCTGCGCAACGCGGCCACCGCGAGCGGCGCGGTCATCGACTACCGGGACTGGCAGGTTCCGCTCGGCCGCCGCTTCCGGGCGCTGAAGCTGTGGTTCGTGCTGCGCCACTACGGAGCCCGGGGGCTGCGGGCCTACATCCGCGAGCACGTGCGCCAGGCCGAGCGGTTCGCCTCCTGGGTCCAGGCGGACGAGCGCTTCGAGCTGGCCACGCCGCGCTCGCTGGCCCTGGTGTGCTTCCGGTTGCGGCCGGCGCCCGGCGAGGAGCCCGCGGCCACGGACGCGCGCAACCGCCAGTTGCTGGAGCGGCTGAACGCGAGCGGCAAGGCCTTCCTCACCCACACGGTGCTGCCCGGGGTGGACGGCGCGCCGGCGCGTTACGTGCTGCGCATGGCCATCGGCGCCCCGCGCACCGAGGAGCGCCACGTGCGCGCGGTGTGGGAGCAGCTCGCGGCGCTCGCGAAGGGCGCGTGACTACTGGTTGATGGGCGGCTGCAGCACGCCGAGCCGCTCGAAGTCCTGGCTCTGGGCCGCGCGCACCGCGTCGAGGACGGCCTCGTCGGAGAAGTCCTTCACGAGGAGCATCCGGGGGGTGACGAAGCAGAGCGCCGTGCCGAGCTGGCGCCGCAGGTGCTCGAGCGTGAAGAGGGTGAGGCCGAAGCGCCGGCCGTCCCGCAGGCGGACCACGACGTCCAGGGTGTCGCTCTGGGGCGAGGCGAGCTCATCGGCGACCAACACGGAGGCGATGGGCCCGTGCGTCATATCGAGGGAGCGCATGGTTCAAAGACTGTAGCCGCCCGCCGGGCAGGGGAGGGGGCCTGGGGGGAGGGCTCCCGTCCACCGGTGCACCATTCGAAGGGGATGCCCGGGCGGGGGAGACGGTATAGGTTCACCTCACGGGAGGAACGCCTGAAGTCACCTCGCAGGCCCACGAAGGACGAGCTGCTCGCCGCGGTGGGGCGCCACATGCCGGACCTCATCGCGCCCGGGCTGAAGGTCCTCTTCTGTGGCATCAACCCCAGCGTGTACTCGGCCGTGGTGGGCCACCACTTCGCGCGGCCGGGCAACCGCTTCTGGCCGGCGCTGCATGCCTCGGGCTTCACGGACCGGCTGCTGGCGCCCTCCGAGCAGGAGGCGTTGCTCACGCTCGGTCATGGCATCACCAACGTGGTGGAGCGGGCCACCGTGTCCGCGGACGTGCTGACGGCGGAGGAGCTCGCCGCGGGCGGGAGGCAGCTGGAGGCGAAGGTGCGGCGTTACCGTCCCCGGTGCGTGGCGGTGTTGGGAATTGGCGCCTGGCGCACGGCCTTCGGACACCCCCGGGCCTCGCTGGGGGCCCAGCCGTGGACGCTGGGCGGCACGCGTGTCTGGGTGCTCCCCAACCCGAGCGGGTTGAATGCGCACTACCGGCCCGGGGACCTGGCACGGCTGTTCCGCGAGCTGCGGCTGGCCGTGGAGAGCGTCGGCACGTAGCGACGCGGCTGGTCTGGCCGGACGTCCCAGGGACGGGCGGACGGCCCATTTGACAAGGGGGGGCCATGTTGGTTTTCAGGGGAGATGGCGTCGAAGAACAAGGTCGCGCTGGTGCTGAGCTACCAGTACCCGGGCAAGTACGCGCTCACCGTGCTGGCGGGGGCGGTGGAGGCGGATGCGGTGGGGCAGGACGTGGCCCTGCGCTTCCCGAGAGACAGGGAGTCGCTGCTGGCCGCGGTGCGCGAGTGCCACGACGCGGGCTACCGGGTGGTGGTGGCGTGGTCGTTCTACTCGGCGAGCTTCCCCGGGGCGGTGGAGGAGCTGGCGTGGCTGCGGGAGCGGCTGGAGGGCCGCGAGGTGCTGTGCATCGCGGGGGGGGTGCACGCCACGGCGGAGACGGAGCAGACGCTGCGGGGAGGCTTCGACCTGGTGGGGGTGGGCGAGGGCGAGCCCGTGCTGCTGGAGCTGCTCGGCCGGCTGGTGCGGGGTGAGGACCCGAGGCAGACGCGGGGAATGTCGAGGCTGGTGGACGGGAAGGTGGTGTCGCAGGGGCGAGGGGAGGGCGTGGTGCTGGACACGTACCCGCCGTTCGCGGCGAGGCACGGGATGTTCGGGGCCATCGAGATTACGCGGGGCTGCATCTACGCGTGCCGGTTCTGCCAGACGCCGTTCCTGAACAAGGCGCGTTTCCGGCACCGGAGCGTGGAGAACATCGCGCGGTGGACGCGGGTGTTGAGGGAGGCGGGGAAGCGGGACGTGCGCTTCATCACGCCGACGTCCATGTCCTACGGCACGGCGGACGAGTCGATGAACCTGGAGGCGGTGGAGCGGATGCTGGCGGCGGTGCGCGAGGCGATGAGCCCCGGGGGGCGGGTGTTCTACGGGACGTTCCCCTCGGAGGTGAGGCCGGAGCACGTGACGCCGGAGTCGCTGGCGCTGCTCAAGCGCTACGTGCACAACGACAACCTCATCATCGGAGGCCAGTCGGGGAGCGAGCGGATTCTCCAGGCGAGCCGCCGGGGGCACGACGTGGAGACGGTGGTGAGGGCGGCGAGCCTGGCGGTGGAGATGGGCTTCGTGCCGAACGTGGACTTCATCCTCGGGTTGCCGGGAGAGGCGCCGGAGGACGTGAGGGCGACGCTGGAGCTGATGCGGCGGTTGTCGGAGCTGGGGGCGAAGGTGCACGGGCACACGTTCATGCCGCTGCCGGGGACGCCGTACCGGGATGCACCGCCGGGCTCGGTGGACGAGGAGACGCGCAAGGAGCTGGACCGGCTGGCCTCCCAGGGCCGTCTCTACGGGCATTGGAAGCAGCAGGTGGCACTGGCGAACGGAATCGCCGCGAGGCGCCAGCCGAGGCGCTGAGTCACCGTCTCAGGACATGACAGGTTGCAGGAGGCCGGCTCCGTCCAGCAGGGCGCGCACGCGCTGCGCGAGCTCGACGTGCGCGGGGTTCGCCGCCGTGAAGCGCTCGGGCGTGAGGACGATGAGTGTGCCCTTGTCCTCGACGGGCTCGATGCGTACAGGAGTGGGCAGGGGCGGTACCGTGCCCCGATGTCGTGAGAGATAGGTCACCCATGCGACGTAGGGACTCCGCTCCGCCTGGTGCGGCTTCACGACGTCGCGATGCATGTGGGACATGGCCACGGCCCAGTCGGGCTCCCAGGCCATCGCCATGTTTCGCACGAGGGCGGCGAGCACGGACGTGGTCAATATCCGCTCGGCATTTGGACCGCTGCTCGGCAGCTTGAACACACAGGCGTTGTTCACCCATGGGGAGTCGCCACCGCATGCCACCTGGAAATCGCTATCGTCGTACTCGTCGCGCTCGCCGTTCCACGCCATGACGGAGTAGCCAAGGTCCTCCATGACCAGGCCTCCATCCGAGCGTGCCACTCCGCCCTGAATCCATTGCTGGAGCGCGGCACGGTTCGGCTCCAGGGGTCGCTTGAGCGACTCCTTGAGGGTCCTGGCTGGCTTGAACCAGCGGGTGAAAGAAGGGTCGCTCTTCGACAGGGAGGCGAGCATGACTTCCATGCGTCTGGCGCACTCCGCAGGAGAGTCCTTCCTCGGACCCCAGTAGGCACCTGCGTAATACGTCTCCATCTTCTGGAGAGTCTCGGACATCAGCAACACGCCTCCCTACAGAGCGGGGGTCTAGACCACTTCGATGCCGAAGACGCCTGGGGGTCAGGGTGAAACCCGTGCCCGCTTGCGGCTGTCGAACACCTGCGCCGGGTTTCCATCGAGGGTGGTGTCCTCGAACGCCCCACCCATGTACTCGCCAATCACGCGCCGCCAGAAGGCGGTGGCACCCTGGTTGGAGGGGAGCTGCGACAGCTCCCACGTGCCGGGGAACCAGTCGAAGAGCGCGAATGCGGCCCTACGTCCCACGCCGTGCCGGCGCGCACCGCGGAGCACGAAGAATTCGCTCAGATGGAAGTCGCGCCCGGGAGTCATGAACGGGAAGGGCGCCTGCCCCACCATGGCGAAGCCCATGGGCCGGCCATCGAGCCGGAAGAGCATCGGGTGACAGCCCTCCTTCCCAGACAGCCAGTAGGGCAGGTAGTCGGGTTGCCAGAGGCCCTCGGCATCCAGCGAGTATCCGCCGCCGAACTCGCTCAAGTCATGCAGGTATAGCGGGTACAGGTTGCGCAGGAGCGTGTGCTCCGCAGGGGAGACGGGGAGGACCGAGAGTGTCATGCCCCCGCACCCTATCAGCGGCCTGCTCCCTCTCCCTCTGGGAGCGGGCCGGGGTGAGGGTCTTCCCCGGGGACGCGGGAGGAGCCGGACTGTCCGGCCCCTCCCACGCGGATGCTACGGACTACGGAGTGTGCGACCCGAACGAGGAGGCACCCACGGCCCAGTCGCTGGCCAGGTTGTTGTCCGTGCCGCTGACGCGGCGGACCGTGGTGGTCCTATCGGTCGACGCCCCAGTCCAGTCGACGGACACAGCCTTGGCGGCGGTATCATCGCAAGGGGGGCCACAGGTGTTCGGCAACCACTGCCCCTCGCCCTGGAGTGCCTGCAACTGGTCCAGGAAGTCAGCGGGAGGCGTTCCGCCACCCCGGTAGAAGGACGCGCCATCCTGAGTGGCACCCGTGGCGTCGCGCACGCGCAGCACGCGCCGTGAGTAGCCAATCTCGTTGCCGTTCCCGATGAAGTCCCAGGCGTTGTCGTAGTTGGCGCCGTAGGAACTCGCGGGGAACTCGCTCTTGCTGGTGGTCTCGGAGGCAGGCGCGTCGGCGGGCGCCGTGGTGGGCCTGAGGTGGACGACGATGACGTCACCCGTGGTCACCAGGATATTCGGGAAGGAGGCCAGGACGAGGCTCGCGCCCTGCGTCAGGGTGAACTTGTCCACGGAGCCTCCCTTCACCACGAGCAGTTCCACCAGGTCCTTACCGCCGTTGATGCCGGGGGCGACCTCGGTGAGCATCAGCTCGGCGGGCGTGATGAAACCGTTGAAGGTGGTGCTGTTGCCCGTCGGCTCGACGCCGCTGTCCCGGGTGTCCTTCACGCTCGAGGCCACCGTCACCGTGTAGGTGCTGCCCGGCACCTGCGTACCGGTGGTGAGTTGCACCTGGCGGTCCGACACGGTAGCGGCCGAGGCCACCAGTCCGTTGTCGAAGGTGAACTGGCTGCCGTTGGCGAGCACGCTGGCCGGATCGAGGGTCCGGTCGAAGTTCACCGTCACGCTCGTGGGGCTGGTCGCCGTGGCACTCGTCACCCGGGGGCCGGGGCACGACAGCACGGTGAGATCGCTGGTGGCCCAGGCGGAGGGTTGGGCCTGGTCGCTGAACCGCCACAGCGGCGCCTGCGTGGTGACGACGCAGTCCGGCGTCAGCTCGTACGCGTCCGCCACCGCGGTGGTCAGGCGCAGCTTGAGGTTGCCATCGTTGGCGGGGTTACCCAGGGTCACGAAGTTCGCCGAGACGTTGCCCGAGCCCGCCGAGCCGAAGGGGCCGGCCACGGTGCCAGTGACAGAGATGAGCTCGCTCTCGTAATCGTCCAGGTTGGTCACGAGATCGACGTTGCTCACCTCGTTGACGAGGGGCTCCACCGACTCCCTCGTCCTGTAGATGATCCAGCTTCCGAACTTGGAGATGTAGCTCACCCCGCTCGACAGGGTCTTCGTCTCGGTGGCGCGGAGTCTCAGGCGGTCGCCGACCGTGAGGCCGCTGCCGACGGTCGTGGGATCGACCGCGACGAAGATCGCCGGACCGTTCTTCTCCGACTGGAGGAAGAAGCCCGCGGGATCGGAGCTGGTGCTCCCGGTGACCGGCTTCGTATAGGTGACGAGCGCCCCGTCGATGGGATCGTTGAGGGTCCCGTTCCCCCGGGCGCGGACGGTGGCGATCTGCGCCGAGGTATTGGCCGGAGTGGAGATGGTGTAGACCTCGGTATTCGGGGCCTCCGCGTTGTCGGCCTTGTCCACGGAGAAGAACTTCAGCACGACGTAGCCGGAGAGGGTGAAGGGGCCGGTGTAGTGCGTCGAGCTCCGGGTCGGCGTGCTGCCGTCGAGCGTGTAGTACGTGTACTCGCACCCGATGCCGCTGCCATCGGTGCAGCTCAGGGAGATGGTCTCCTCGGCGGTGAAGTAGATGCTGCCCACCGGGGTGGCGGTGGTGGTGGGCGCCGTCGTGTCGAGATCGATGACGTACGTCTCGGTCCGAGCCATCTCCTCGTTACCGGCCTTGTCCACGGAGAAGAACTTCAGAGTGGTGTCGGCGGAGAGGGCGATGGCGCTGGTGTATCGCGTGGAGCCCGTGGTCGGGTGCTGCCGTCGAGCGTGTAGTACGTGGCCTCGCACCCGCTGGAGCCGGTGTCGGCGCAGGCCAGGGTGACGTTC